>DATNGG010000082.1:0-33787 GCA_035605975.1 Allostellaceae bacterium
CTGGCCGAGCCGGTCGCGCGCATCGCCGAGGGCGAGAGCGCGCTGGTCAAATGCCGCTTTCTCGTCTATCGCAACCGGCTCGAGACCGAGACCGATCTCCTGGTCGGTCGGCGCGAGGACACGCTGCGCCGCGTCGGCGGCGGGCTCAAAATCACGCGGCGCAAGATCCTCATCGAGCAGAGCACGCTGCTCGCCAAGAATCTCACCGTCTTTCTTTAAAACGGTCGACGCGGAGAGAAGAACCGATGGGGACCATTCCGCCGCTCATTCGCGAGCATGTCGCGATTCCGATCGTCGATGGCAAGATGAGTTTCGCCGATGTCTGCCTGATTGGCAGCGTCTTGCCCGACGGTTATGCCCAGATCACGCCGCGCGGCAGCACCATGGCTTATGACGAAAGCCATCTCGCTTTATGGGAGCGCGGCCGCGGCTCGACCAATGCCGAGCTGAAGGACGGCACGCGGCTCACCGTTTTCATGCGCCGCTCGGCGTTGCGCCAGGCGGGCGTCTCGTCTTCGGGCGTGGTGCGATTCTACGGCATCGCCTCGTTGCACCGGTCGGGGCCGGTCTATGAGGAGATCTGGCGGCGCCTCATCGATGCCGAAAAGCAGCAGGACCCCGAGAAAAAGGGTTTCGGCGTGCTGATCGCGATCGAGCGCATCGAGGACCTTGCCGGAAAACCGTTGCACACGCCCTGACCGCGATGCGGCTCAGACGGGAATTTGCGCTGCCGGAACCCTGACGCTCTGCGCCGCTTCGACCAAGCCTTTCCAGCTGTTGTCGTCGATCGGGATGCCCTCAACGAGGCGCCGCGCGCGGCTCTTGCGCTCGGGCTCGCCCGCGATCATCACCTCCTCGACGCCCGGCCGCGGCGGCGCGGATTTGACCCATCCGATCAGCGTCTCCATTTCCTGCCGCATCCAGCCCGTATCGCCGAAACGCGCGGGATCGATGAGAATCGAGAACATGCCGTTCTTGACCCCGTGATTGGGAATCTTTTCCTGCATCGCGCCACCGCCGGTCAAGACGCCGGCCAAGAGTTCGCAAGCGAGCGCGAGGCCCGAGCCCTTGTGCTCGCCGAAAGGCAGCATCGATCCATTGCCGCGATAGAACACCGCCGGGTCGGTCGCATCCTTGCCGTCGGCATCGATCAGTACGCCCGGCGGCAACGGCTTGCCTTGGTTCATGGCGACGCGCAGCTTCCCCGCGGCGACGCGGCTGGTCGCGAAATCGAGCACCACCGGCGGCGCCGTGCCGAGGCTCGGAAAGGTGATGCACACCGGGTCGGTGCCGAAGCGTCCGGCCCCGCCGCCGAATGGCGCGACGCGCCCAGGCGCCAGCACCACATTGACGAAATGGATCGAGACGAGTCCCGCCTCGGCCGCTTGCTCGCCATAGGTGCCGACCCGCGCGACGTGATGCGTGTTGCGCAAGGCAAAGACCGCGAGGCCGCCGCTCTTCGCCTTGGCGATGCCCCAGTCGGTCGCTTCGTGCGCGGTCACCTGGCCATAGCCCATCTGACCGTCGAAGACGGCGATCGGCCCCTGCTCGCTGACGAGGGTCGCGTGGCGGTTGGGATGAAGCCGGCCGGCGCCGACATTCGCGACATAGGTCGGGATCATGCCGACGCCGTGGCTGTCATGGCCTTTGAGATTGGCCTCGACCAGATGGTCGGCCACCGTCTGGGCTTCGGCTGCATCGCTGCCAGCCTTGCCGATGATCGCGGCGGCGAAATCGCGCAGCGCCTTGTCGCCGATTTTCATCGCTTTTCCTCCCGGGGCCTGCCCCTCCGTTAAAATATTGAATTGCGCGGGGCTGCGCCAGACGGCAATCTGCGCCGCAAATCAATCCCGGAGGCCGGCCCCATGAAGATCATTGCGATCGAGGAACATATCGCGACGCCGATGGCGAACGAGGCGGTGCCGCCGCATCTGCGCCGCGCCGCGGTGCTGGTCGATCGCTCGCGCTATCTCGGTCATGACATGCCGACCGAGCTCCTCGACATCGAGGGCACGCGCCTCAAATTCATGGATGAGGCCGGGATCGATCTTCAGATTCTCTCGCTCGTCGCACCGGGCCCGCAAGGCTACGACGCCAAGACCGGCGCGGCGGTCGCGACCGACTACAACGACCGGGTCTATGAGGCGTGCAAGCGGCATCCGACGCGGTTTGCCGGCTTCGCCGCGCTGCCGACCGCCGATCCGGCGGCCTCGGCCAAGGAGCTCGAGCGCTGCGTGACCAAGCTCGGCTTCAAAGGAACGATGATCAACGGCCATCACGAGGGCGAATTCCTCGACAACAAGAAATTCTGGCCGATCTTCGAGGCGGCACAGGCGCTCGACGTGCCGATCTATCTTCATCCGCGCAATCCCTCGCCCGCGGCGATGAAGGCTTATTTCGAAGGCTACGAAGACCTCGCCTTCGCCGCTTGGGGCTACGCGGTCGACACGGCGACGCATTTCCTGCGCATCGTGTTCTCTGGCGCGTTCGATGCCTATCCGCGGCTCAAATTCATTCTCGGGCATATGGGCGAGGGCCTGCCTTTCTGGATCCATCGCCTCAACGATCACGCGCAATTCTCGGCCAAGAAGCGCGGCCTCAAGAAAGCGCCGAAGGATTATCTGCTCGAGAATCTTCTCATCACCTGCAGCGGCAATTTCTCGCTGCCGGCTTTCCAATGCGCGGTCGGCGCTTTCGGGCTCGACAATATGATGTTCTCCGTGGACTGGCCGTTCGAATCGAACAAGGTGGGGGTCGATTTCCTCAACCACCTGCCGCTCTCGCCGGCCGATCTCGAGAAATTCGCGCATGGCAATGCCGAGCGCGTGCTGAAGCTGGGGAAGTGACGATCAAGACGCTTGCGTCTTGATCGTCATCCCGGACAAGCCGCGAAGCGGCGCGATCCGGGATCCATGTCTCGGCCGCTCGATTGCTGAAGCACGGCCCCAGCTCCTGAGCTCGTCGAAGGGCGCGGGGGCGACGAATTCAGATGGGTTCAGCGCTCGTCGACGATCGGATTGACGAGCTTGCCGAGGCCGGTGATCTCGATCTCGATCGTATCGCCCGCCTTCATGAATTGCTTGTCGCTGTAGGAGACGCGGCCGCAAGTTCCGGTTGCGATCATGTCGCCGGGCCGGAGGCGGCTGATGCCCGAGAAATAGGACAGCAGCACCGGCACCGGGAAGATCATGTCGGCGATGTTGGTTTCCTGCTCGACCTTGCCGTTGAGGCGCGAGATCAGCTTCATCTCCTTCGCCGGCGGGATTTCGTCGAGGGTGACGAGCTCCGGCCCGACCGAGCTCGAGCGGTAGAAATTCTTGCCTTGGTCGGTGGTGCGGCGCTGGAAATCCCGCAGCGAGCCGTCATTGAAGAGCGTGTAGCCGGCGACGTAGTTCATCGCATCGGCCTCGCTGACATGGCGCGCCTCCTTGCCGATCACCGCCATGAGCTCGCCCTCGAAATCATATTCGGTCGATACTTTGGGGCGGATCATTGGCTGCTTGTGCCCGACCAGCGATTCATCGAGCTTCATGAAAAGCCGCGGGAATTTGGGCTTCTCCAGCTTGGTCTCGTCGATATGCCCCTGGTAGTTGAGGCCGGTGCAATAGATGTTGATGCGGTCGGGAATGACCGGGAGATATTCGATCTCGCTTTCGGCAAAATCGGGCTTCTGGCCCTCGATGGCGCGCCGCGCCTCGTCGAGCCCGGCCTTTTCCAGGAGGGCGAGGAGGCTCGGGTATTTTTGGCCGATGCGCTTGCCGAGATCGACGATGCCGCCTCGGGTGACGACGCCATAGCTCTTGGCCCCGCGATGGGTATAAGTCGCGATCCTCATCCGATCCTCCCGCTGTTTTTCGTGCGCCGATTATAGCGGCGCCGCCGGCTTGGGCGAGCGGCGTTTGCGCCAAACGGGGCGCCGTGGGCTTCCCATTGGTGGGCGATTTGATAGACTGCGCCCGACGCTCGAATCCTCGGAGAAACGCCTATGCCCGCCATCGTCGACCCCCAATCGGGGCTGAAATTCTATGAGCTCAGCCACCGCTGGGGTTACAACTCGCCGACCTTTCCGGGTTACGAGGACGTCAAGCTCGAGCGCATCACCTATCACGCCAAGCATGGGGTGATGACGCAGAAGATCACCGCCATCATGCATGTCTCGACCCATGTCAACGCGCCGATCCATCTCGTGCCGGGCGCCAAGGGCGTGGGCGACATCGCCATGGACCGGTTCTTCGGCAGCGGCGTCATCCTCGGCATTCCGAAGAAAAAGTGGGAGCTGATCACGCCCGCGGATCTCGAGAAAGCGACGCCGGCGGTCGAGGCGCAGGACATCGTGCTGATCAACACGCAATGGCATCACCGCTATTCCGACAGCCAGGAATATTTCGGCCATGCGCCCGGCCTGTCGAAGGCCGCGGCGGAATGGCTCGTTGCCAAGAAGGTGAAGCTCGTCGGCATCGACACCGCGACGGTCGATCACCCGCTCGCGACCTCTTTGGGCCCGCATCGCAACGGGCCGCAGATCAGAGATCTGCCCAAGCAATACAAGGACGCGATCGGCCGCGAGGCGCTGAAGGATTTCCCGGAATGGAACGCCGCGCATAAGGCGCTGCTGAAAGCGGAGATCCCGACCATCGAGAATGTCGGCGGCGATCTCGACGAGATCACCGGCCGGCGCGCGACCTTCCACGCCTATCCCTGGCTGTGGCGCGAGGGCGATGCCTGCGTCATCCGCCTCGTCGCCTTCTTCGATCCGGGAGGCGCTTACCGGCTCGAATCCGGCGAACGCGTGGTCGAGTGACGGTTGCCATGATCACTCCAGAAAAAGCACAACCGTCATGCCCGGACTTGTTCCGGGCATCCACGCTTTGGAACAGCGCAAGAAATCCTTGGATGGCCGGGTCAAGCCCGGCCATGACGATCATTCTTCTTCGGTCCGCCTAGCGAAGGACGAGCCAAATGCCCAAAACCGATACGACCGGCCTCGAATTTTATAATCTCAGCACCGAATGGCGGCACGGCATGCCGCAATGGCCGTCCAAGGCCAATATGAACATCCGCGTCAAGGAGTTCCACGCCAAGGACGGGCTGCAGGTGCTCGAATATGAGGGCATCATGCATCGCGGCACGCATATGGACGCGCCGATCCATGTGCTGGAGAACACGCCCTTCATCACCGAATACGAGACCTGGCGCTTTTTCGGCACCGGTGTCGTGGTCTCGATCCCCAAGGGCAAATGGGGCGTGGTCACGCCCGAGGATCTGGAAAAGGCGCGGCCCAAGATCCAGCCGGGCGACATCGTCATGATCAACACGGGCAGCCATCGCAACTGGGGCGACAATCCCGATTACTTCGCCTATTCGCCGGGCCTTTACAAAGCGGCCGCCGAATGGCTCGTCGCCAAGAAGGTGAAGCTGCTTGGCATCGACGTGCAGGCGCTCGACCATCCGCTCGGCACGTTTCTGGGGCCGCATGGGCCAGGCCCGGCGCAGCCGCATCTGGATGACGAGTATTTCGCCGAGAAGGGCCGCCACATCATCGACGATTTCCCCTATTGGGAGCCGTCGCACAAGGTGCTGATGACCAACGGCATCCCGGGGATCGAGAACGTCAATGGCGATATCGACAAGGTGACGGGCAAGCGCTGCACCTTCATGTGCTTTCCCTGGCGCTGGCCCGAGGGCGAAGGCTGCGGCATCCGCATCATCGCCGTGATTGATCCGGCGCAGAAATTCCGCATCGAGCGCGGCTGATGTTTCTTTCCGTCATTGCGAGGAGCGCGGCGACGAAGCAATCCAGTGTCGCTGATTCCTGGATTGCTCCCACCTCGCTGCGCTCGGTGTCGCAATGACATTTCTCTCATGAGTGCAAAACCATGCAAGTGACGAAATTCAAAGACGCGAAGCGCTACGAGGCGGCGAACCATGTCGATGTGAGCGCTCTGCGCCTTCAGGGCGCGGAGGCGACGAAAACCAGCACCTTCTGGACCGGCGTCTCGCATTATCTGCCGGGCGGCAAGGCCGAGAAGAGCGCGTCGGATTACGAGCGCGTCTATATGGTCCTCGACGGCGAGATCACGGTGACGACCGATCAGGGCAGCGTCGTGCTCGGGCCGATGGATTCGGTGCATATCGCCCCGAAGGAAGTACGCGTCGTCGAGAACCGCGCCAACACTGTCTGCACCATGCTGGTGATCGTCTCCAACGCCAAGGTGACGCCATGATTTCCGACACGCTCAAGAATCCCCTAAGCCTCTTCGACGTGCGCGGCAAATCCGCGCTGATCACCGGCGCCTCGGGCGCTTTCGGCCGCGGCTGCGCGCTGATGCTCGCCTCGCTCGGCGCCAATCTGACGCTCGCCTCGGGCTCCAAGGGCGAGCTCGACGCGGTTGCCGAGGAGGTGAAAAGCCTTGGTGCCAAGGCCACTTTGGTCTATCGCCGGCCCGACACGCTCGCCGATGCCGAGGCGATGCTGAAGGCCGGGCTCGATGCCTATGGCAAGGTCGATCAGCTCGTCGTCGCTTCGGGCTACAACAAGGCCGGCTTCATCAACGAAATGAAATACGAGGATTGGCAGGCCGTGATGGATGCCAATGTCCGCGGCGAATGGTTCATGGCCAAGGCGGTCGGCACCTATTGGATCGAAAAGAAGGTCAAGGGCAAGATGCTGATGATGTCGTCGGTGCGCGGGCGCCACGGCAACATCTCGGGCTATACCGCCTATTGCACCTCGAAGGGTGCGACCGATGCGCTGACGCGCGTGCTCGCGACCGAATGGGCAAAGCACGGCATCACGGTCAATTCGATCGCGCCGACCGTGTTCCGCTCGAAGCTCACCGCCTGGATGTATGGCGATGACGAACTGGGCCAGGCGACGCGCGCCCGCTCGCTCTCGCGCATCCCGCTGGCGCGCTTGGCGGAGGTCGAGGATTTGATGGGCATGGCGCTTTATCTTCTGTCGCCCGCCTCGGATTTCTTCACCGGCCAGGTCGTCTATGTCGATGGCGGTTTCACCGCCGGATGACGCAACCCATGAAGGCGAGCATCGCCGTTATCGGTGCCGGGCTGATGGGGCATGGCATCGCGCAGATCTTTGCCGCTGCCGGGCACAAGGTCGCGCTCCACGATCCTGATGCGAAGATTCTCGCTTCGGCGCCGCAGCGCGTCGAGGCGATTTTCATGCTGTTGGGGCAGGACAAATCGGGCCTTGCCAATCTTCGCTATGAGGCGGATTTCGCGGCTGCCGTCGCGGACGCCGACTTCGTCTTCGAGGCGGGACCCGAGAAGCTCGAGATCAAGCGCGCGATCTTCAAGCATCTCGATGAGGCGGCCAAACCAGGCGCGATTCTCTGCACCAACACCTCGGCCATCCCGATCGGCCAGATCGCCGAGGCGGTCGCAGACAAATCGCGCGTCGTCGGCACGCATTACTGGAATCCGCCACATCTCGTCGCGCTGGTCGAGGTGGTGCAGGCCAAAGAGACCGCGCTTTCAACCGTCGAGAAGACCATCGCGCTGTTGCGCGCGGCTGGAAAGTCGCCCGTTCATGTACGGCGCGACATTCCGGGCTTCATCGGCAACCGGCTGCAGCATGCGCTGAAGCGCGAGGCGATCGCGCTGGTGGCGGACGGCGTGTGCGATGCGGAGACGCTCGATACGGTGGTGAAGGAGGGCTTCGGCGCGCGGCTCGCGGTGCTGGGCCCGCTCGAGCAATCCGATCTCGTCGGCGTCAATTTGACGCTCGACATCCATAAGACGCTGATCCCCGATCTCGACCGCACCCCTGGCCCTCATCCCTATCTCGTCGAGCTGGTCGAGACGGGGCGGCTCGGCATGTCGAAAGGACGCGGCTTTCGCGATTGGACGCCCGAAGAGGCGGCGCAAACGAGGAAGCGTCTGTCGGATTTTCTGGCGGCGCAAGCAAAGGCGCTCAAAGGCCAGAAGCGCTGATGCCGCTGCGGCCCAGCCGCGCAGGGAAGCGGCGGCGTCTGGCCTTCCGGCGAGGCGGGTGTTAGGCTTTCTGCGTTTCTGATCGAGAGGCAGCATCGCCAATCCGATGACCGACGACTCTCTTGCCCGCACGCCGCTCTATGAGCTGCACGAGAGTCTCGGCGCAAAGCTCGTGCCTTTCGCCGGCTATGCCATGCCGGTCCAGTACCCGCCAGGCATCGTCGCCGAGCATTTGCATACGCGCGCGAAGGCCTCGCTCTTCGATGTCTCGCATATGGGGCAGGTTCTGCTCTCCGGCGCCGATGCCGCGGCGGCGCTCGAGCGCCTCGTCCCGGGCGATCTCGCGCAGCTCCGCGACGGCCGGCAGCGCTACACGCTCTTCACCAATGAGCAAGGCGGAATTTTGGACGATCTGATGGTGGCGCGGGATGGTGCCGTGCTGCGCCTCGTCGTCAATGCCGGTCCCAAGCTCAAAGATGTCGCGTATTTGCGGCGGCATTTGGGCGAGGGCGCCGTACAACCGCTCGCGGATCGTGCCTTGCTCGCGCTGCAGGGACCCTTGGCGGCGCAGGTGCTGGAGAGACTCGCGCCCGGCATCGACGCGCTCGCCTTCATGGCGCTGCGGCATATCGCGATCGCTGGCATGCCAGCGATCGTCACGCGCTCGGGCTATACCGGCGAGGACGGGTTCGAGATCTCGGTCGCTGCGGCGAATGCGGTGATGCTCGCGCGTCGCCTGCTCGAAGCGCCGGAGGTGATGCCGGCGGGGCTCGGCGCGCGCGACACGCTGCGGCTCGAAGCGGGGCTCTGCCTTTATGGCGCCGATATCGACGAGACGACGAGCGTCGTCGAGGCCGATCTTGCCTGGACGATCGCGCCGCGCCGCCGAAGCGAAGGCGGTTTCCCGGGCAGCGCCGTGATCGCGCAGCAACTCAAGGACGGCGCGCCGCGCCTCCGCGTCGGGCTGAGACTCGAAGGGCGGCAGATCGCGCGCGCTGAGAGTGCGATCGTCGATGCCAGCGGCGCAACGATCGGTCATGTCACCAGCGGCAGCTTCGGTCCCTCGGTCGATGGCGCCGTCGCCATGGGCTATGTCGCGCGCGCCGCGGCCGAAGAGGGCCGGACGCTTGGCGTGATCGTGCGCGGCGCGAGCCGGCCGGCGCGCATCGTCAAGCTGCCTTTCCTTCCGCATCGCTATCGTCAAACGCAAGTATCGGGGCGGCCATGAGCACTACGCGTTACACCAAGGACCATGAATGGATTCGCGTCGAGGGCAATGTCGCGACCATCGGCATCACCGATTTCGCGCAGGATCAGCTCGGCGATATCGTCTATGTCGAGTTGCCCGAAATCGGCCGCAAGCTCGAAAAGGGCGAGGAGGCCGGCGTGGTCGAATCGGTGAAAGCGGCAAGTGAGGTCTATACGCCCGCCTCGGGCGAGGTCACTGCGGCGAACGCGGCGCTCACCGGCGATCCGGCGTTGGTCAACAAATCGGCGACCGGCGATGGCTGGTTCTTCAAGATGAATCTCGCCGATCCCAAAGAGCTCGACGGGCTGATGGACGAGGCGGCCTATCGCGCCTTCACCGCGGAACAGCATTGATGCGCTATCTGCCGCTCACCGATGCCGATCGCCGCGCCATGCTCGATGTCATCGGCGCCCAATCGGTCGAGGAGCTGTTCCGCGACGTGCCGGAAGGGGCGCGGCTCAAGGTCCCGCTCGATCTGCCTGGCGCGATGGGCGAGATCGACATCGATCGCGCCTTGCGGCAACTCGCCGAGAAGAATCTCTCGGCTGCCGCGGTTCCCTCCTTTCTCGGCGCCGGGGCCTATCGCCACTATGTTCCTGCGGCGGCCGATTATCTTGTGCAGCGCGGCGAGTTCCTCACCTCCTATACGCCCTATCAGCCCGAGATCGCACAAGGCACGCTGCAATCGCTCTTCGAGTTCCAGACCCAAGTTGCGCTCATCACCGACATGGATGTCGCCAACGCATCGGTCTATGACGGCGCTACGGCCGCCGCCGAAGCGGTGATGATGGCCAATCGCGTGACGCGTCGCCGCAAGGCGATCCTCGCGGGCGATCTCCACCCGCAATACCGCGAGACGGTCGAGACCTATGGCCGGTTCAACGGCTTCGAGACCGTCGCGCGGCCGCCGCGCGCCGATCGCGAAGACGATCTCGCTTCGCTGGTCGATGCCGCGACGTCCTGCGTCGTCGTGCAGAATCCCGGTTTCTTCGGCAGCTTGCGCGACTGGTCGGGGGTTGCCGAAGCCTGCCACCGCGCCGGCGCGCTGCTCGTTATCGTCGTCGGCGAAATCGTCTCGCTCGGTCTTGTCAAGCCGCCCGGCGCCATGGGCGCCGATATCGTTGCCGCCGAAGGTCAATCGCTCGGCAACGCGCTCGAATTCGGCGGGCCTTATCTCGGGCTCTTTGCGACGCGCGAGAAATTCCTGCGCCAGATGCCGGGGCGGCTCGCGGGACAAACCATCGATGCCGAGGGCCGGCGCGGTTTCGTGCTGACGCTCTCCGCGCGCGAGCAGCATATCAGGCGCGAGAAGGCGACCAGCAATATCTGCACCAATTCGGGCCTTTGCGCGCTCGCCTTCTCGATCCATTTGGCGCTTCTGGGCGAGGCGGGCTTCACGCGGCTGGCCGAGCTCAATCATGCGCGTGCCGTCGCTGCCGCCGAACGCTTTTCGGCGATCCCGGGCGTTGCGTTGCTGACGGAGCATTTCTTCAACGAGTTCACGTTGCGCCTGCCCCAGCCGGCCGCACCGGTGGTCGAATCGCTCGCGGGTAAACGTGTCCTTGCGGGCGTGCCTGCGAGCCGGCTCCTCCCCGGCGCGGACTTCGCCGATCTTCTGCTCGTTGCCGCGACGGAGCTGACGACGGATGCGGATATCGACGCGCTCGACGCAGCTTTGCGCGAGGTCCTGCGGTGAGCGATTGGAGCAAGGCGGTGTCGGCTTTCGCAGCCCAGCCGGGAAGCCGCGCTGCCGGCCGCGGCCTCGAGATCGAGGAGCCGCTGCTTTTCGAGGAGGACGGGCCGGGACGCAGCGGCGTCGATCTTCCGGCGGTTGCGCCCTTCAAGGATCGCCTCGGCGGCCTCAAGCGCCAAGGCAGGATCGGCTTGCCGGGGCTGAGCGAGCCGCAAGTGGTGCGCCACTACACGCGGCTGTCGCAACAGAATTACTCGATCGATACCGGCATCTATCCGCTCGGCTCCTGCACGATGAAGCACAATCCGCGGCTCAACGAGAAGCTGGCGCGGTTGCCGGGCTTTGCCGAGCTTCATCCCTTGCAGCCAGCGAGCACCGTCCAAGGCGCGCTCCAATTGATGGATCGACTCGTGCATTGGCTCAAAGCGATCACCGGCATGGCGGCGGTCGCGCTGCCGCCCGCCGCCGGCGCGCATGGCGAGATTTGCGGCATGATGTGCATCAAGGCCGCGCTCGAGGCGCGCGGCGAGCGCCGCGCGCGCGTGCTCGTGCCGGAATCGGCGCATGGCACCAATCCCGCGACGGCCGCCACCTGCGGCTATGCGGTCGATCCGATTCCCGGCGATGCGCGCGGCCGCGTCGATCTCGCCGCGCTCAAGGCAAAGCTCGGCCCCGATGTGGCGGCGATCATGCTGACCAACCCCAACACTTGCGGTCTCTTCGAGGATCAGTCGGCCGAGATCGCCGCCGCGGTTCATGCGGCGGGCGCTTATTTCTATCTCGACGGCGCCAATATGAACGCGCTCTTGGGGCGCGTGCGGCCGGGCGATCTCGGTGTAGACTGCATGCATCTCAATCTCCACAAGACCTTCTCGACGCCGCATGGCGGCGGCGGGCCGGGCAGTGGGCCGGTGGCGCTGGCGCCGAGCCTTGCGCGCTTTGCGCCCTTGCCCTGGCTGGTCGCGCGCGACGGTACGCTCGATCTCATCGAGCGCAAGGAAGGCGATGCGGCAGATGCGCTCGGCCGCATCAAGGCGTTTCACGGGCAGATGGGGATGTTCGTGCGCGCGCTCGCCTTCTTGATGAGCCATGGCGGCGAAGGGTTGCGCCAGGTCTCGGGCGATGCCGTCCTCAATGCGAACTATCTCCTCGCGAGTCTCAAGGACGTGATGACGCCGTCCTTCGGCGGGTTATCGATGCACGAGGTTTTGTTTGACGATCGCTTCCTTGGCGACAGCGGCGTGACGACGCTCGATTTCGCCAAGGCGTTGATCGACGAAGGCTATCACCCGATGACGATGTATTTCCCGCTCATCGTCCACGGCGCTTTGCTGGTCGAGCCGACCGAGAACGAAAGCAAGGAGTCGCTCGACCGCTTCATCGCCGCGATGCGCGAACTCGCGCAGCGTGCGGCGGCGGGCGATAAAGCCTTCTTCCAAGCCGCGCCGCTTTCGGCGCCGCGGCGGCGCCTCGACGAGGTCGCGGCGGCGCGCAAGCCGGTGCTGCGCTGGCGCCCCGCCGCACCGCCCGAAGCGGCAGAGTGACCGCTTAAGCGCCGCCGCTCAGAGCGTCGCCTTGAAAAGGCGAGTCAACTCTTCCCAGGAACGCTTATCCGCTCTCGCGTTATAGGCGGCGCCGTGCGAGGGATCGGTGCCCGCCGATTTCTGCGTGAAGGAATGAACCGCGCCGCCATAGAGGACCAATTCCCAATCGACATGCGCCGCCGTCATCTCCTTCGCGAATTCCTCCTGGTCCTTCGGCCCCACGATCGGATCGGCGGCGCCGTGCAGCGCGACAACGCGGCCTTTGATGTTCTTGTCGTCTTCGGGCGTCGGCGAGGTGAGATCGCCATGGAAGGTCACGGTGATCGCCAAGGGCGCGCCGCTGCGCGCGAGATCGAGTGCGCCCGCGCCGCCGAAGCAATAGCCGACCGCCGCGAGTTTCGAGGTGTTGACGAGCGGGCTCTTGCGCAGCTGATCGAGCGCAGCCTCGGCACGCAAGCGCAGCAAGGAGCGATCCTTCATGTACTTTTGGTATTCCGCCATCGCCTCCTTGAAACCCTTGGGCCTGACGCCCTTGCCATAGACGTCGGCGACGAAGGCAACGTAGCCCAGCTTCGCGAGCATTTCGGCCCGGCCCTTTTCTTCATCCGTCGGACCATTCCACGAGGGAAAGATCACCACGCCCGGGCGCTTTGCGTGCTGAGCATCGTCATAGACGAGCCAGCCTTCGAGCGTCGTGCCGCCTTGCTGGTAGTCGACAGTCTGAACCTTCACGGCGGCGGCGGCATGGGTTGCCCATGCGGCGGACGACAGAGCGGTGGCGAAGACAAACGCCGCGACAGGCAGCTTTCTCACGGACGACCTCCCCTAAACTGCGTCTCTTGCTTTTCAGGGTGGCACAAGAACCCGGTGTGCCCAAGCCGAATTTCGCACACGAATGCGCGAGCGCGCCAAGGCCGATGGGCTCAGGATCGCAGCCCGAACAGGCCGAGTTGCAGGTGGAGCATGAGATCGTCGCGAACCGCGTGATGGGTGAGAAGCTTGCCGCCATGGAGGGTGAAGAAATGGACCTGCTCGGCGGCAAAGCTTCGTCCGGTCGGCGGATGGCCGAGGAACAGGCCGATATGGCGCCCACTCATGACGACGCGCATGGCGACCTTTGCACCTGCGGCGACGACATCGCGCTCCTCGAATTTCGGCTCCGAAAACGACGCGCGCAGCCAGGCGACGCTGTGTGCCAATTCCGCGGGGCTGCGCGCATCGGTGCGATCATCCGATTCGCGATTGACATACTCCGGATGGACAAAGTCGGCCGCGCCCGCGAGATCGCCGGTCTCGAACGCTTTGAAGATGCGCCGTGCCGCGGCCAGGACTCTCGACATCGCCGCTCTCCTCGCTGCCGGAGTTACTGGCCGCGGATCTCTGCGATCGCGCGTTTGAGGATATCGGCGATGCGCTGCTGCTCCTCGGGCGAGGAACGGCGGCGATCGCGCAGCAGGCCGTGCAGCTCGCGCCGCGCCGCTTTCAAATCCTGCGCCAGGTCTTCGTCCTCGGCTTCGGCGGCGAAAGCTTCGCGCACGCGGTCCATCTTGCGGCCCATGCGCTCGAGCTGGGCCAGGATCGCCTCGGCAATCGCCTCGTCCTGCTTGAGCCGCGCCTCGCCGTCCGGCGTGATGCGATAAAGCTTCTTCGCGCCATCGCTCTCGAACACCACGGCGAGGCCGGCCTCTTCGAGATAGGTCAGCGCCGGATAGACCATGCCCGGACTCGGGCTGTAGAAACCGCCCGAGCGCTCTTCAAGTGCCTTGATCAGCTCGTAGCCGTGGCGAGCCTTTTCCTTGAGCAAGGCCAGGATGATGAGTTGCAGATCGGCGGCGCCGAGCTTGCGCCCGCTTCGGAACGCGCCGCCTCCCATGCCGGTGCCGTCGGCAAAGCCGCCGGTGAACGGACCATAGCCATGCCGTCCATGACGATGCGCCCGCATCTGGCGGCGCCAGTATTTGTGATGTTCCTCAATGTGGTAGGACAGGGTAATCCTCCAATGTCAGTGGTTCGATATATCGTAAGATATAGTTTATGATCTAGAATATCAAGCGCCTTGGATGACGTTTGCCGCGATGGGAGTTGTTCGCGACTTCCGATATCGTGACGATTGGGAGGAGGGCGTATGTCTGCCCAACCGGTGCGCAAACGCGGCGAAGGATTGCGCTTCGCCAAACCCGAGGTGACGGTCGAGCCGCTTTCGGGTGGTGGAGTGATTCTGCGCTCGCGTGTGCCGCTGGGGCCGATCCCGCGTTCAATCGGCGAATGGCTCGAGCGCTGGGCCGCAGAGGCTCCCGAGCGGGCCTTCCTCGTGGAGCGGGATCAAGCCGGGGCCTGGCGCTCCTTCACCTATGGCGCGGCGCTCGCCGGTGCACGGAGCATCGCCGCGGCGCTGCTCCAGCGTACGCTCGGCCCCGAGCGGCCGATCATGATCCTCTCCGAGAACAGCATCGCCCATGGCCTCCTCATGCTCGGCGCGATGCACGCCGGGATTCCGGTCATTCCGATCTCGACCGCCTATTCGCTGCGCTCGGCCGATTTCGCGACCTTGCGCGGCATCGCCGCGCTCGCACAGCCGGGTTTGGTCTTCGCCGAAGACGGCGCGCTTTACGGCAAAGCCATCGCGGCGCTCGGCCTCGACGAGGCCGAGCTGGTACTTGTCCGCAACCCGCCGCGCGGCCGTGCCGCGACCGACTTCGCCAGCTTGCGCGCCGCCGCGCCCGACGCCGCGGTCGATCGCGCTTATCGCCGCGTCGGGCCCGACACGATCGCGAAAATCCTTTTCACCTCCGGATCGACCGGCGATCCCAAGGGCGTCATCAACACGCAGCTTATGATGTGCTCCAATCAGGAATCCTACGCCGCCGGCTGGCCGTTTCTCGGCGATCGTCCGCCGGTATTTCTGGACTGGCTCCCCTGGAGCCACACTTTCGCCGGCAATTCCAATTTCAACATGGTGCTGCGCAATGGCGGCACCTACTACCTCGACAGCGGCAGGCCTTTGCCCGGCTTGATCGAGCAGACTCTCGCCAATCTGCGGGAGGTCTCGCCGACCATGTATTTCGGCGTGCCGGCCGGCTACGCGATGCTGCTCGATCATCTGGAGCGCGACGCCGATCTCGCGGAGCACTTTCTGCGCGAGCTCGATCTGCTCTTTTATGCGGGCGCAGCGCTGCCGCAAAGCTCCTGGGACCGGCTCGAAGCGCTCTCCGAGCGTATCCTCGGCTACAGGCTGCCGATGCTCTCGGGCTGGGGCACGACCGAGACCGCGCCGATGGCGACGCTGGTGCAAGAGCGCATTCCGCGCGCCGGCAATGTCGGTATTCCCGGGCCCGGAACCGAGATCAAGCTCGTGCCCAATGGCGACCGGCTCGAAATCCGCGTGCGCGGGCCCAATGTCACGCCTGGCTATTGGCGGCGCCCGGAGCTGACGCAGGCGCTCTTCGACGCGGATGGCTTCTACTGCCCGGGCGATGCCGCAAGGCTCGCCGTGCCCGACGATCCCAATCGCGGGCTTTTGTTCGACGGGCGCATCGCCGAGAATTTCAAGCTCAGCTCCGGCACCTGGGTCAATGTCGGCGCGTTGCGCATCGCCCTCATCGCCGCCTGCGATCCGGTGATCGCGGATGCGGTGGTGACCGGCCATGATCGCGACGCGATCGGCCTGATCGTCTTCCCGAGCCTCGCCGGCTGCCGCTCGCTTTGTCCGCATGTGCCGCCGGATGCGCCGCTCGAGCGGCTGATCGGCGAGGGCGCGGTACGGGAGGCGCTAGGCAGGGGCCTGGCGCGCCACAACGCGCAAGCCGGCGGAGGCTCGCGGCGTGTCGCGCGGGCCCTCCTCGCCGCGGAGCCGCCTTCGATCGATCGCGGCGAAATCACCGACAAGGGCTATATCAACCAGCGCGCGGTGCTGCGCAATCGGGCGGAGCTCGTTGCCCGTCTCCATGCGTCGCCCGCCTCCGCCGAGATCGTCGTGCCGAGCGAGCTCGCGGCCCAGGCGTGAAGATTTCGCTCATCGCGCGCAGACGCGCACATCAAGGGAGAACGCCATGCAATTTGCTCGCATCTTCGCCAAGGGAGTGACCGGCGCCGCGGCGCTGGCCTTCCTCCTCGCTTGCGCCGGACCGAGCCGTGCCGAACCGGTCAAGATTCGCATCGGCTGGATCGTCAGCCCCGCCTCGCTCATCCCGATCATGTTTGCAAAGCCCGGGATCGCAAAGCACGACGGCACCTCCTACACGCTCGAGCCGATTCATTTCCAGGGCTCGAACCTCCAGATCACCGCCCTGCAAAGCGGCGATCTCGATATCGCCACGCTGGGATTCTCGTCCTTCAGCGTCGCGGTCGAGAATGCCGGCATCAAGGATTTGCGAATCATCGCCGACGAAATTCAGGACGGCGTGTCGGGCTGGGGCGGCGCCGATTTCATGGTGCTGAAGGACGGGCCGATCAAGACGGTCGATGATTTGAAGGGCAAGGTCCTGGCGACCAACGTCATCGGCGGCGGCGTCGACACCATCATGAAGGCGATGCTGTTCAAGCATCATCTCTTGGAGAAGCGCGACTTCACCGAGATCGAGGCGGCCTTTCCCAACATGAACGCGGTGCTGCTCGAGCACAAAGCCGATCTCGTCACCGCGGCTCACCCTTTCGAGGACGATCCGGGCTTTCAGGCGAAAGCACGGCGTCTCTTCAATACCCGCGACGCCATGGGCAAGGTCGAGCTGTCGTTCTGGACGGCGCGAACCGGCTTCATCGCGAAGAACCGGGCGGCACTGACGGATCTGCTCGAGGACTACGTCCGCGCCTATCACTGGTTCCTCGATCCCGTCAACCGCGCGGCGGCGATCCAGGTCGCGTCCACCTTTACGAAAGTGCCGGCCAAGGCCTTCGAGGGCTGGCTCTTCACGCCGCAGAAGGATTTCTATCGGGATCCCAGTGCGACGCCCGATCTTGCAGCGATCTCCAGCGATATTCATGCCCAGAAGGAGCTGGGCCTCGTCAAAGCCGATCTCGACGCCAAATCCTACGCGGATTTGAGCCTGCTCGAGACCGCGATCAAGCGCGTGAAGTAACGCCGGGCGGCGCGGCTTCGGTGGGCCGACGCCGGGCTGTGGGCGAGCGCCGCCTCTCGCTTCGAAACTGGCTCTGGCCGCGGATTTGGCAGGCGGCTATCTTAAGCGCCGCGCGGCGCGCGCGCGAAAGCAAGGGGGAGTACGCGGATGCGTTTTGTCGAGAAGGTAACGAGCTTTTGCGTGGGTCTGGCGCTCATCGCCACGTGTGGCGCGGCGCAGGCCGATCCGGTCAAGATCCGCATGGGCTGGATCGCCACCCCGGCCTCGCTCATCCCGATTATGTTTCCGAAGCCGGGCATCGCCAAGCATGACGGCGTCTCCTACACGATCGAGGCGACGCATTTCAAAGGCTCGCCGTTGCAGATCACGGCGCTGCAGAATGGCGACATCGATATCGCGGCGCTCGGCTTCTCCTCCTTCAGCCTGGCGGTCGAGAACGCCGGCATGAGCGATCTGCGGATCATCGCCGATGAAATTCAATGGGGCGTGCCGGGCCACGGCACCGCCGATTTCGCGGTGCTGAAAGATGGGCCGATCAAGAAGGTCGAGGATCTGAAAGGCAAGGTGCTGGTCACCAACGGCATCGGCGGCGGCCTCGACATGATCATGAAGGCGATGATGCTGAAGCACGGCATGGTCGACAAACGCGATTTCAGCGTCGTCGAGGTCGCTTTCCCGAACATGAAATCGGTGCTGCTCGAGAAGAAGGCGCAGCTCGTGCCGGCCTCGCTCCCCTGGTCGCGCGATCCTGAATTCGTCGCCCACAGGCGAATCCTCTTCACCACCGCCGATGCGATGGGCCACGTCGCGCTGTCCTTCTGGACCGCGCGCCAGGGATTCCTCGAGAAGAACCGCGCGGCGATGGTCGATCTGCTCGAAGACTATGTGCGCTCGATCCATTGGTATCTCGATCCGAAGAACCATGACGAGGCCGTCAAATTCGTCTCCGACTACACCAAAATCCCCGCGCCGATCATGCAGGAATGGCTCTTCACCAAGGACGACAATTATCGCGATCCGAACGGGCTGACCGATATCGCCGCGGTGACCAGCAACATCCACGCGCAGAAAGAGCTGGGCCTCATCAAGGCCGATCTCGACGCCAAAAAATACGATCGGCTCGACCTCATCAAGGAAGCGGCCGCACGCATCAAGTGAGGCGTGCCCAAAGCGGCTGAAGCGCCACGGAAGGAGCCTTCGGGGAGCCGCCGCGGCCTTGCCCGGTTTGCCAACTCGGCGCTCTGCGAGTCCACCTGAGCGGTGGGCTTTCTTCGCCCATTTCTCTGCCCATTATAATTTTGGGCAGATTTGTGGTTGACCTGCACAATGGGCGCGGTTTCGATAGTTTGAGGAACGGGGAAAACCGGGCGCTTTGAACAACGGAGTAGGGAAGATGGCCGAGACGACAGCAAAGCCGAAGACCGACTGGGAAATCGCGCAGGCCGCCAAGCTTCGCCCGATCATCGAGCTGGCGCGCGACCGGCTCGGCATTCCGCCCGAGTCGGTCGAGCCCTATGGCCATGACAAGGCGAAGATCGGCATGGGCTTCGTGCAAAAGGCCCTAACCGAGCGCAAGGACGGCAAGCTCATCCTCGTCACCGCGATCAATCCGACCCCGGCGGGCGAAGGCAAGACGACGACGACCGTGGGCTTGGGCGATGCGCTCAACCGCATCGGCAAGAAGGCGATGATCTGCCTGCGCGAGCCGAGCCTCGGGCCCTGCTTCGGCATGAAAGGCGGCGCCGCGGGCGGCGGCTATTCCCAGGTCGTGCCGATGGACGACATCAACTTGCATTTCACCGGCGATTTCCACGCGATCGGCATCGCCAACAATCTCTTGGCCGCGGTGATCGACAACCACGTCTATTGGGGCAACGAGCTCGGCATCGATCCGCGGCGCATCACCTGGCGCCGCTGCATGGATATGAACGACCGCGCGCTGCGCCAGGTCGTCAACTCGCTGGGCGGCGTCGCCAACGGCTTTCCGCGCGAGGACGGGTTCGACATCACCGTCGCCTCGGAGATCATGGCGATCCTCTGCCTTTCCACCTCGCTCGAGGATTTGCGCCGGCGCATCGGCAACATCGTCGTGGCGCAGACGCGCGATCGCCAGCCGATCCGCGCCAGCCAATTGAAAGTCGACGGCGCGATCACCGCGGTGCTGAAGGACGCGATCAAGCCCAACCTCGTCCAGACGCTCGAGAACAACCCCGCCTTCATCCACGGCGGCCCCTTCGCCAACATCGCCCATGGCTGCAATTCGGTGACGGCGACGAAGCTGGCGCTGAAGCTCGTCGACTACGTCGTCACCGAGGCGGGCTTCGGCGCCGATCTCGGCGCCGAGAAATTCCTCGACATCAAATGCCGCAAGGCGGGTCTCAAGCCCGAGATGGCGGTGGTGGTGGCGACCGCGCGGGCCTTGAAGTTCCATGGCGGGATCGCGCGCGCCAATCTCGGTGCGGAAAATCCCGGCGCCGTGACCAAGGGCCTCGTCAATTTGAAGCGCCACATCGCCAATCTCAAAAAGTTCGGCATGCCGGCGGTGGTGTGCGTCAATCGCTTCCCAACCGACACCGAGGCGGAGCTCGCCGCCGTGGTCGAAGGCTGTAAGGAGGAGGGCGTCAAGGCTTTCGTCTGCACGCATTTCGCGGATGGCGGCAAAGGCGCCGAGGCGCTGGCGCGCGCGGTGGTGGACGGCATCGCCGAAGGCAAGGCGGAATACCAGCCGCTCTATCCCGACGCCATGCCGCTGGCCGACAAGATCAAGACCATCGCCACCGAAATCTATCGCGCCAAGGATATCTCGGTGCCGAAGCCGGTCGCCGACCGGCTCGCGGAATTCGAGAAGCAAGGCTTCGGCCATTTGCCGGTGTGCATGGCGAAGACGCAGTACAGCTTCACGGCCAGCGCCGACATCTTCGGCGCGCCCGAGGGCTTCACCCTGCCGGTCCGCGAGGTGCGGCTCTCAGCCGGCGCCGAGTTCGTCGTCGTCATCTGCGGCGACATCATGACCATGCCCGGCCTGCCGCGCGTCCCGTCGGCGGAGAACATGTATGTCAACGAGCAGGGGCAGATCATCGGTCTCTCCTGAGCGGCGTCGAGACGAGCGATGGAGCGAAGCGAGATCATCGCCTGGCGCCGCGGCCGGCGCACTGCGCTGATCGAGGCGCGCACCGCGCTCTCCTCGCGCGAGCACGGCGCCGCGAGCGCCGAGATTTACAAGGGGCTGACGCGGCTCTTCGCGCCCTTCTCGCGCTCCCTGGTCGGCGCCTATTGGCCGTTCCGGCGCGAATACAACGTCCTCGCCTTTCTCGAATGGCTCACCGGCCGGCACCACGAGGTCGCGCTCCCGGTGGTGGTCGGCAAAGGCATGCCGCTCGAGTTCCGGCGCTGGACGCGCGACATGGAACTGGTCTCGGGCGTCTACGACATTCCCTATCCGGCGAGCGGCGAGCCGGTGAAGCCGACGATTCTCCTCATCCCGATGGTCGGGTTCGATGAAGCCGGCTACCGCCTCGGCTATGGCGGCGGCTTCTACGATCGCACCATCGCGGCTTACGCGGAAAAGCCGCTCTGTGTCGGCAACGGCTTCGAGCTCGGCCGGCTCGAGACCATCCATCCTCTGCCGCACGACATTCCGATGGATTATGTCGTGACCGAGCGTGGACTTTACCGGCGCGGCGCGGACGGCTTGGCACCCGCCTGAACCACGCTATGCTGGGCGCCTTGGAGAGGAGGCGTCCCATGAGCGACATGCCGAAATCGGTCGAGATTCGCGAAGAGGGCCCGCGCGAGGGCTTCCAAATCGAGAAAGAGGTGATCCCGACCGCGCGCAAGGTCGAATTCATCAATGCGCTGGCAGGCACAGGCCTCAAGCATATCCAAACCGTCTCCTTCGTCGATCCGCGGCGTGTGCCGAACATGGCCGATGCGGAGCAGGTGGTCGAAGGCATCGTGCCGGTCGACGGCATCAAATTCACCGGGCTTTGGCTCAACGACAGGGGCTTCGAGCGCGCGATCGCGACCAAGAAGCTCACCATCGAAGGCGGCATCAGCCTCTCGGCCTCGAACGCGTTCCTGAAGCGCAACCAGAACGTCACCATCGAGGAGCTTATCGCGCGGCTGCCGACGACGATCGCGAAATACAAAGAGCACGGGATCGAGCTCGAAGGCGGCTTGGTCAGCGCCGCCTTCGGCTGCAATTTCGAGGGCGAGATTCCGGTCGAGCGCGTCGTCGATCTGACCGGCAGGCTCATCGCGCTGGCGCGCGACAACGGCATGCCGTTCAAGCGCCTCACCTTGGCCGATACGATGGGCTGGGCGACGCCCGCCTCGATCAAGCGAGTGGTCGATGCGGTGTGGTCGCGCTTCCCCGATCTCGATCTCGTGCTTCACCTGCACGATACGCGCGGCATGGGGATCGCCAATGCCTATGCCGGGCTCGAAATGGGCGTTCGCCGCTACGACGCCGCGGTCGCCGGCCTCGGCGGCTGCCCCTTCGCCGGGCACAAGGGCGCGGCGGGCAATGTCTGCACCGAGGACCTCGTCTTCATGTGCCACGAGATGGGCATCGAGACCGGCATCGATCTCGAAGCGCTCATCGCCTGCGCCAATCTCGCCGAAGATGTGGTCGGCCATCCGCTGCCCGGCTCGGTGATGAAGGGCGGCAGCCTCGGACGCTTGCGGGAGAAGGTGCGCGCGGCCTGACGCGGCGCGGAGTTCGATAAGCCGTTTAATTCCAAACGTCATGCCCGCGCTTGTCGCGGGCATCCGCGTCTTAAGATTTTTGCGGGATCAAAGACGCGGATGGCCAGGACGAGCCCGGCCATGACGAGGCGTATCGTGCAGCCTCAACAATCCCGCTTCAAAGACCGAGGATGCGCTCGGCGTTCTGGTGGAAAATCTTTTCCATCACCGCCTCGCTATAGCCGAGCTCGTCCCATTCCTTCATCAGCCGGTCATAGGGAATGCTCGGATAGTCGCTGCCGAACATCACCTTGTCCTGCAGCCGCGCGCGGATATCGACTTTGAGCTGGGCCGGGAAATATTTGGGCGCCCAGCCCGACATCTCCCAGAAGACATTGCCCTTGTGCATCGCCACCGCGGTCATCTCGTCGACCCAGGGCCAGCCGGGATGCGCGGCGATGATCTTGAGGTCCGGGAAATCCGCCGCGAGATCGTCGATCGCCGAAGGATGCGCATGGCGGATGCGAGCGCCGAGCCCGCCCGGCATGCCGGCGCCCATGCCGGTCGTGCCGACATCGATCATCACCGGCGCCTTCAAGGCGGTGATGGTCTCGAAGAGCGGGTAGAACTGGCGATCATTGACCGCGAAATGGCCCATGATCGGATGGAAGTGAAAGCCGAGCATCTTCAGCTCGGTGATCGCTTTCTTGGCCTGCTGAATGGCGATCTCGCCCTTGAAGGGATCGACCGCGGCCCAAGACTGGATGATGCGCTGGGGATGGCGAAGCTGCATCCCTTTGACATATTCGTTGGTGCAGGGCGGCGTTCCGGTCGTCGTCTCGAGATCGAGCGCGACCAGCACCGCTTCGACGCCGGCGGTCTCGAATTCCTTGACGACCTCGGCTTCCTCTTTCCAGGTCCAGGCGCGGTTCCAGTATTTCGCCAGCGCCTCGACATAGGGGCCTTGGCATTTGATCCAGGGCTCGGTGTTCGGATAGCAATGCAGATCAATTTTGCGCATTGGGTTATTTCTTCTGGCCCTGCACCGTCTTGGCGACCATCTCGACCATGACGTTCTTCGCCACCTTGCCGAATTTCGAGAGCGGGAAGTCGCTCATGACTTCGAGCCGCTCGGGCAGCTTGTATTTCGCGATCTCCTTGGTCTGAAGATAAGCGACCAGCTCTTGCAGCGTCAGGCTCTTGCCCGGCGCGAGGACGATGCAGGCGCACATGCGCTCGCCCAGATCGGGGTCGGGCATGGCGACGCAGGCGACGTTCTGCACCGCCGGGTGCGAGAGGATGAAATTCTCGATCTCCTCGGCGCTGATCTTCTCGCCGCCGCGATTGATCAAATCCTTCTTGCGTCCCTCGACCATATAGGCGCCGGACGGGTGCTGCCGCATCAGATCGCCCGAGCGATAGAATCCGTCGGACGTGAAAGCCCTTTGATTGTGCTCGGGTGCGCCGTAATAGCCGCGCAGCGTATAGGGTCCGCGGGCGAGGAATTCGCCGACCTCGCCGGCAGGCACGATGTTGTCGTCGTCATCGACGAGCCGCACTTCGTCATCGGGCGAGATCGGGAATCCCACCGTCTCCAGGCGCACCGGTTCGGGATCGTCGATCTTCGCGAACATCAGCATGCCTTCCGACATGCCGAAATTCTCCTGGACAAAGGTCGAAGGGATCAACTCCTTGGTCTTGATGCGCACTTCGGGTTGGAGGCGCTGCCCGCCGCTCTGGATGTAGCGGACGGAGGAGGTGTCGTGCTTGGTCGCGTCGGGGCTGTTGATGAGGCGAATGAGCAGTGCGGGCACGACTTTGATATGCGTGACGCGGTGCTTTGCCACCAGCGGGAACACGTCTTCGGGCCGGGTCGATTGGCTGAGGACGATCTTGCCGCCATTGAGCATGAAGCCCTGGATGCCGGGGCAGGCGAGCGGCAGATTGTGCGCGATCGGCAGCATCAGCAGCAGAACCGAATCGCCGGTGACGCCGCAAACCTTCGATGCGGTTTTCGAGTTGTAGGCATAATCGTTGTGCGTGCGCGGGATGAGCTTCGGCACGCCCGTGGTGCCGCCCGAGAGCTGAAACACGCAAGGGTCCGTCGGCTCGATCTTGATGGCGTCGATCGCGCTCGCAGGCAGCTTCGCCTTACGCGCGATGAGGTCGGGAAGCGAAATCTCGTCGGGTGCGGGCTTCCCCAAGGTCAGCGCGAATTTGCAGCACGGGCTTTCCTCGCGCACGCGCCGCACCATCGGACCGAACTCGAAATCGCTTTGCCGCTCGGGATAGGCGCAGGCAACCGCCTGGGCGAGGCGCACGAATTGGCTCACCTCGTTGTAGCGATGGGTCGCGAGCGCCGCGATCGGGATGCAGCCGATCTTCTGCAAAGCGAAATAAAGGATGACGAACTCGGCGACGTTCGGCAGCGTCAGGACGACACGATCGAGCGGCTTGAAGCCGAGCTCCAAGAGGTTCAGTGCCAAATTCGTGCTGAGCGCATCGAGCTCGGCATAGGTGATCTGCCGCTCGCGATCGATCACGCAGAGGCGCGGCCCGAAATTCTTGAACACGGCCGCGAATTCGTCGCGCAGCGATTTGTCCTGCCAATATCCCTTGGCGCGATAGCGCGCCGCGAAGTCGGGCGGGAAGGGGACGACGCCCTCAAGCATTTCGGTGTCCTTCAGGTGGAATTGGCGAAGCCGCCATCGACGATGACGATCTCGCCGGTCACGAAGTGATTGTGCTCGATCAGCGACAGCATGGTCTCGGCGACGTCATCAGCGGTGACGCAGCGCTTCAGCGGCGTCGCCTTGGCGCGCCGCGCCATCAGCTCGTCATAGTGATCCTTCAGCATCCGCTTCATCCAGTCACCCTCCATCCAGCCTGGGGCGACGGCGTTGACGCGGATTTTGGGGCCGAGGCTGAGCGCGAGAGTTTTGGTGAGGCTCACCACCGCCGCTTTCGACGCGGCATAGGCATGGGGCTGCGGCCCGGGCCTGAGTCCGACGATGCTCGCCGTGTTGACGATCGCCGGATCGGACGCCTCCTTCAGCAGTGGCAGTGCCGCGCGCGTCACTTGGAAAATGCCGCGCACATTGACGGCGAAGACGCGGTCCCAATCCTCGAGCGAGGTGTTGTCGAAATCCTTGGGGTGCGCGGGATGGGTGATGCCCGCATTGTTGATGAGCGCATCGAGCCGGCCGAGCGCGTCGCCGACCTGCTTCAGCATCGCCTTGACGCCGGCATCGTCGGCGACATCGCATTTGATGAGCAGCGTCTTGGCGCCGGCCGCCTTGCATTCGGCCTCGGTCTCGCGCGCCTGATCGTCGCTGCGGCTGTAATTGATCGCAACGTCGTATCCCGCCTTGGCGAGCGCGACCGCCGCCGCCCGGCCGATGCCGTTTGCGGCGCCTGTCACGAGACCGGCTTTGCGCGATGATGCCATGAAACCTCCGTTTGGCCGGCCATTTACGGGGGCATGGCGCCCACTGTCAAGGAAGCGATCGGCGGTGGGCGCGCTCAGCCGCGCGCGAAAACCGGCGGAACCAGCGCAGCCGAGGGAAGTCCCGCGCCGCCGATCAGCACCGGCGCGGCGAGCGCCACGGCATGGCCATCGAGATCGATCACGGCCTGCACGGTGACGAGCGAATCGGGCGCCAGCGGCCGTTGCGTCTCGAGCGCGGAGCTGCTCAGCAGGTCCAAAGGCTGCGCGGTGCGGCAGCCCTCGATCGCCCAGGAGCGAAAGCGCGCGAAGCCTTCGGTGCTCGGCAGGCCGGATGTCGCGGCGGCGAAGATCTCCGCGGCGCGCTCGTCCAACGGCGCGTGCCCGTTGCGGAAGACGCTGCGCGTCATGCGCACCCAGCTTCCCTTATAGGCGAGGGTCGCGCGGACCGCGAAGCTCTTGCCCGGCGCCGCACTGCCATCATCGACGCGGCGGAAGCGCTGATCGCGCGCGAGGTCCAAGGCCGCGGCGAGATAGACCTCTTCGGCGCCCGCGAGCCGAGCCGTGCCCTCAATGGTCTCGAGCGCTTCGCCGATGCGCGCCTCGTCGCCGCGCATGGCGGCGAGGGCGTGTTGCGCGATGCTGCCCGCTTTGGCCGCGAGAGCGATCTCGGCTGGTTCCGGCCGGATGCGGACGCGCTCGAAAAGCGGGCTCGCATCGCTGAATGCCGCTTGCGGCGCGGCTTCAATCATGTCCGCGGCGACCGCGTTGCGCAAATCCTCGAGCTCGACCACGCCGACGCGCTTGGCGCCGAGCTCGGCGAGATATTTACCCGTGGCGAGGCCGATGCGCGGCGTGCCTTGAAAGCGCGCAACGCAGCTCACCGCCTTGCCCCAGCCGACGATGCGGTTGGAGAAAGCCATGGTCAACAGCGGATCCCCGCTCGACGGCACAACGAGAAGCCCTTCGGCCCAATAGGGCACGAACGCCGTCAGCCAGGAGACCGCGGCCGTCCGCGTGTTGTTGGTATAGGCGACCAGCGCGTCGAGGCCTTCCTTCTCCATCGCCGCGCGCAAGCGCTTGAGCCTTGCGGCGAAGATGCTTTCGGGCAGCTCGGCTTTCGACCAGGCGATCAGACCACGGCGCATCTCAAACCTCGAACAATTCGCGCGGCGTGCCGCAGAGCACCTCGGCGCCGGTCTCGGTGACGATGACGCTGTCGCCGAGGACCATATAGCCGACTTCGGGATGATAGGTGTTGGGATGAACGACCAGCACCATGTTCTTCTCGAGCACGGTCTCGACATCCTCGAGGATGTGCGGCTTGGTGTCGGTGAAGAGGCCGAGCCCATGGCCGCGCACGCGGGTGTATTTGCTGGTCGCGTATTCGCCGAGCCCGTATTTGCGGAACACGTCGTTCTCCGCCTTCGCCACCATGGCGGCGGTCGCGCCGGGGCGCACGGCGGCGATGCCCGCCTCCATCGCCTCGCGATAGACGGCGAAGGCGCGCTGCTGCACCGGCGTCGCCTTGCCGACCACCAGGGTGCGGCAGATTTGCGCGAAATAGCCTTGGACCGCGGGCGTCAGCTCGGTCGTCACCAGATCGCCTTTGGCGATGCGGCGCTCCGAAGGCGGCGCCATGGCCATAACATCCTGTCCACCCGAGCCCATGATCATGAAATTGTCGGGGCAGCCGCGGCTGCGGAAGAACGCCTCGATCTCCGCGATGAGCTCGAACTGCGCTCGTCCCGGCACTGCGGCCTCGCGAAAGACCTTATAGCCTTCATCGGCGAGCTTTGCCGCTTGGCGCAGCACATCGAGCTCGCCCGGCAGCTTCACCATGAGAAATTTATCGACGAGGCTGGTGCCGTCCTCGAGCTTGTAGCTGCGCGCCGCGTCGGCGAGGAATTTCGGCATGAAGCCCAAGGGCGCAGCGGCGATGCGGTGATTGGCGATGCGGTCGAGCCGCCCCGAGACGCCGCGCGCGATCTCGGGCGCCAAGCGGACCGTAACGCCGGCCGTTTCGAGCTCGGCGCGCTCGGCCTCGGTCGCGCTGTCGAGGAACAACTCGACCGAGCCGTCGGGCAGGATGAGGCCGATACCGTGGCCTTCGAGGATCGAGAAATCTGTGACATAGCGCAGATAGTCGCCTTGCCAGGCATTGCCATAGACGACCAGCGCCTCGATCCCGCTCTGCGCCATGGCCTCCGTCAATCGCTTGCGCCGATCCTGCGCCAACATATGCCGCTCCCGATTTGCCGCGGCGCATCCTAGATCATGATCTTCGGCGATGGAATTGTCGGCGTTGCGCGCCAGCCTCGCCTTTGCCGGCGCGGCGGCGTAACCTTCGCCCTTCGCACGGGGGGATGAGGGCATGCCGGCAATAGAACAATCTGCGAGCGATGTCGGCATGCCGCGTTTTGCGGTCGCCCCGGCGCCGGATGCGCAGGTCTTCGATCTCAACAGCCATGCTCGCGCCCGTGCCGCGCTCGATTTTGGCCTGTCGATCGAAGGCCTCGGCTTCAACATCTTTCTCGTTGGCGAGGACCGCTCGGCCCGCATGACGGCGACGCTCGCCTATCTCAATGGCGCCGTCGCGAAACTGCCGGCGCCGAGCGATTGGATCTATCTCAACAATTTTCGCCATCCCGATCGCCCGACGCCGCATGCGCTGCCGGCCGGTACGGGGCGAAAATTTCGTGACGCGGTCGTGGCGCTCATTCCGCGGCTGCGGGAGGCACTGGGCGCGTCCTTCGCGGCCGATGCCTACCGCGCGCGCGTTCTCGCGCTGCGCGACGAGGCCCAGAAGGAGGTCGCGCGCGATGCAGACGAACTCTCCCAGACTGCGCGCGCGCATGGGCTTCAGCTTGTCCAGGGCGAGGACGGAGCGCTCCGCCTGCTGCGCTCCGAGCATGCGCCGGAGGATGCGGCCGCGGCGGTCGATCCGCAGACCGAGCGCACGCTCGCCGTCGCCTTGTCACGCGTGCAGCTGCGTGCCGTTGCGGCGCGCGCCCAGCTCGCAAGCCAAATCCAAGAGCTCAATCGCGGCGTTGCCGGCGAGATCGTCGGACCCGCGGTGGAGGCGCTGTCGCGCGAGTTCTCCGGCTTCGGCGGGCTGGCGCGATGGCTCACGGAGCTGCGGGTCGATATGATCGAAGCGCCGGAGCGGTTTCAGCTTGCGCCCGGCGCCGGCAATGAAGGCGAATTGCCCGAGACGCGCTATGCCGTCAATCTCTTCGTCGATCGCGGCGAGGAGCAGCACCCGCTCGTCGTTCTCGAGAACAATCCCAATTACGAGAATCTGTTCGGCTGGATCGAGTATCGCCAAGCGCAAGGCAGCGTGCAGACCGATTTCACGCAGCTGCGCGCGGGCGCGATCCACATGGCGAATGGCGGCGTCCTCGTTCTGCGCGCGGAGGCGCTTGCCGCCAATCCCGCGAGCTGGACCTATCTCAAGGCCGCGCTGCGCGATCGGCAGATCGTCATCGAGGAGCTGCAGCGCAAGGACACGCCGGCGGTGGCCGGCACGCCGCGGCCCAAGCCGATCCCGCTGGCGCTGAAGGTCGTCGTGGTCGGCAGCCCCCACTGGTATCGAAGCTTCTTCGAGGGCGACGGCGATTTCCGCACCTACTTCAAAGTCACCGCGGAGATCGACACCGACACCGCGGCGGATCGTCGCAACCTCGAGCTCTATGCCGGGCTGATTGCGGCGATGGTTCAGCGACAGGGCCTCGGCGGCGTCGCGCCGGAGGCTACGGCGCGGCTTCTCGGCATCGCTGCGCGCTGGTCCGAGCGGCGCGACCGGCTGACTGCCCAGGTCGAATTGATCGAGGACCTGATCGCAGAAGCGGCGGCGCTCGGTCGGCAGGCGCGGCAGAAGCTCCTCAGCGAAGAGATGGTGGCCGAGGCCTATGACACGCGGCGCCGCCGCAATGCGCGCTTCGAGGACCGCATGCTGCAGACGATGGTCGAAGGCACGATGATGATCGACACCATCGGACGGGCGATCGGGCGGGTCAACGCGCTGACCGTCAACACCGCCGCCGATCATCGCTTCGGCACGCCGGTTCGCATTACCGCGCGCAGCTTTGCCGGCCGCTCCGGCATCGTGAACATCGAGCGCGCCACCGGGATGAGCGGCCCCATTCAGCAAAAAGGCGCCATGGTTTTGGGCGGCTATCTCGCCGGCCGCTTCGCGCAGACACGGCCGCTGTCCTTCACCTGCTCGATCACCTTCGAGCAGGTCTATGGCGGCGTCGAGGGCGACAGCGCCTCGATGGCGGAGCTCATCGCCGTGCTGTCCGAGCTGGCGCAGCTTCCGGTGCGGCAGGACATCGCCATCACCGGCTCGGTCAACCAGGAGGGCCAGGCGCAAGCCATTGGCGGCGCGCATTGGAAGGTCGAGGGATTTCATCGTCTCTGCGCCGCCAAGCCGGGTGGATTGAGCGGAACCCAGGGCGTGATCGTGCCGCTGGCGAATTGCGTCAATCTCGTGGTAAGCGACGATGTCGCCGGCGATGTCGCGGCGGGGCGCTTTCACCTCTGGTCGGTGAAAACGGTCGAGGATGCGGCCGAGTTGATGCTCGGGCTTCCGGCCGGAGGCCCCGATGAAACGGGCGTCTTTCCGCCGCATTCGATCTTCGGCAGGGTGGCGGCGCGGCTTGAGGCCTTCGACCGGGTGCTTGCCGCGCGCGATCGGCTGCCCGGCTAATCGGCGCCGCGGTAGCGCTGCTCCATCGCCAAATATTGCGGCAGGCCGACAAGGCTCGTGACCTCATCGAAGCTCGCGAGGGGCGGCGCCTTCGCCATGTCGTCGGCCTTCAAGGCCGCAAGGGTCTGCTCCATCGCCCGGATCGCCGCATGCAGCAGGACATTGTAGGTGACGATGCGAAAGCCCATGGCTTTGAGCTCGGCGCGTGATTTGACCGGGGTTTTCGGCATCATGTTGGCCCAGGTCGGCTGGTCGAAGCCGCGCGCGAAGGATGTGAGCTCCGCCTCGGTCTCGAGCGCTTCGGCGAAGAGGATATCGGCGCCCTCGGCGGCGAAATCCTCGCAGCGCGCCATTGCCTCATCGAAGCCGACCGCCGAGCGGGCATCGGTGCGGGCGAGGATCATCATTTCGGAGCCGGTCTCGTTGCGGGCCTCGACCGCGGCGCGGATCTTGAGGCGGGCCTCGGCGCGGGGAATGACCTCGCGCCGGCCGCCATAATGGCCGCATTTCTTCGGCCAGACCTGATCCTCGATGAGGATCGCCGCGGCGCCGGCGCGGGCGAACTCCTTCACCGTGCGGCGGACATTCATGGCGTTGCCATAGCCGGTGTCGCCATCGGCGATGATCGGAAAGCCAGGCACGGCCTCGCAGGTATTGTGCACGGCGTTGACGACCTCGCTGAAATCGATGAGGCCGGCATCCGGCATGGCGAAGCCGGTCGCGGCAATGCCGAAACCGCCGAGCAGCGCCACCGGGAAGCCCGCTCTCTGGATGAGCCGTGCCGTCAGCGGGTCCGATGCCAGCGGGCAGATGCGCAGCTCGGGCTCCGCGAGCAACGCCCGCAGCCGCCGGGCGGAATTTTGCTCGGTCGCAGTCATCTCCCTCCTCCTTGCCAGGATCGTCGAGGTTAGCACCGCGAAGCCGTGCCGGGTCGGGCAAAATGCCCCGGCGAAAAGGGATTGCTTTCCCGCCGTCTCCTCCGCGATAGTCCGCCGGGATGCCCACTAGACCGCCCTTGGGGCGGCGCGGCGCCCGAGAGGAGGCATGGAAGCTCGTGGTTTTCTTGGCTGTCGATATTGGAGGGACGTTCACCGACCTCATTGCGTTCGATGATCGTTCAGGGCGGTTCTATCAGGCCAAGAGCCTGACAACGCCGCGCAATCACGTCGACGGCATCATCGATTGCATCCAGAAAACCGATCTCGATCCGCGCACGATCGACCATTTGATCCACGGCTCGACCACGGCCATCAACACCCTGATCGAACGCAAGGGCGCGAATGTCGGGCTCATCGTCACCAAGGGCACGCGCGACGTCTATGCCATCGGTCGGGGCAATCGGCCCGAAGCCTACAACCTTTTCTTTCATCGGCCGAAGCCTCTGGTGCCGCGCCATCGCACCATCGAGGTCGATGAGCGGATTTACGCCTCGGGCGAGGTGCGCGAGCGGCTCGATGCCGCCAGCGTCAAGGCGGCGTGCGAGACGTTGGCCAAGGCGGGCGTCGATGCGGTCGCGATCTGCTTTCTCCATTCCTATGCCAATCCGACGCATGAGCAGGAAGCGGGCCGGATCGTCGAAGCGGCGCTGCCCAAGGCCTATGTCTCGCTGAGCCACGAGATCCTGCGGGAATATCGTGAATACGAGCGCATCTCGACGACCGTCGTGAACGCCTATATCGGCCCGACGGTCGGCGGCTATGTGCGCAATCTTCAATCGCGCCTCGAAGGCATCGGCTTCAAGGGCGAGCTCGCCATCATGCAGTCGAATGGCGGCGTGATGGCGCCGGCGACCGCGATCGGCCGGCCGGTGACGATGATGGAATCGGGACCGGTCGGCGGCATCATCGCCTCGGCGGAGATCGGCCGCGCGCTCGGTTACAGCAATGTCGTCTCCTTCGACATGGGCGGAACCACCGCGAAGGCGAGCCTCGTGCGCGAGGGCGAGCCCACCATGTCCGAAGGCTATTACGTCGGCGGCTATGCGAGCGGCCATCCGGTGATGACGCCGGTGGTCGATGTCGTCGAGGTCGGCGCGGGCGGCGGCAGCATCGCCTTCATCGACGATGTCGGCGCGCTGAAGGTTGGGCCGCAAAGCGCCGGCGCCGAGCCCGGCCCGATCTGCTACGGCCGCGGCGGCACCGAGCCCACCATCACCGACGCGGACGTGATCCTCGGCCGCATCGGCTGGCACGACTTCCTCGGGGGCGAGATGTCGCTCGACCTCGAAGCGGCGAAGAAGGGCATGGCGGAGCGCGTTGCCAAGCCCTTGAAGATGAGTGTCGACGAGGCGGCACGCGCGGTCATCCAGATCGCGATCGCGAAAATGTCGCTCGCGGTGCGCGAGGTTTCGGTCGAGAAGGGTTACGACCCGCGCGATTTCGTGCTTGTCGCCTCGGGCGGCGCCGGCCCGCCCCACGCCGTCGCGATCGCGCGCGAGCTGCACATCCCGACCGTGATCATTCCGCGCTTCCCGGCGCATTTCTCGGCGCTCGGCATGCTGATGGCGGATGAGCGCCACGATCTCGTGCGCACCTATCTCGCCGAATTGGGCGCGGCTGATTTCGGCCTCATCCGGCAGATCACCGAAGAGCTTACCGCCGAGGCTTATAAATTGCTCGGCCGCACCGAGAACGTCGCCTGCCAGGTGCTGTTCGATCTGCGCTATGTCGGCCAGGAATTCACCCTGCCCGTGCCGGTCAGCGGCGACAATCTCGCCAAGGCCGACCGCAAGGCGATCCGCGCCGCCTTCGATGCGCTGCACGAGCAGCGTTATGCGCATCACGCCAGCGACGAGCCGGTGGAGATCATCAACATCCGCCTCGTCGCGCTCGGGCATCGCTCGAAGCTGGCGCTGCCGCCGCTCGCCGGCACGGGCAAGCTCGCGCCGCGCGAGACCCGTCCCGTCGTGTTCGATCAGGGCGGCCCGGTCGATTGCCCGGTCTATGATCGCGAGAAGCTGAAGCCCGGCGACACGATCAAGGGGCCGGCGCTCGTCAGCGAATACGCTTCGACCACCGTGTTCTTCCCCGGCGACGAGCTCAGCGTTGCCGAGACCGGAGAACTCATCATCACCGTGGGACACGCAAAATGACGACGAAGCTCGATCCCGTCACCCTCGAAGTCATTCGCAGCGCCTTGCCGGCGATCGCCACCGAAATGGCGGCCGATTTGCATCGCACCTCCTACAACATGATGATCTACGAGGTGCGCGATTTCTGCACTTCGCTGGTCAACACCAAGGGCGAGCTGATCGTCACGGTCAGACGGAGCTGATCAAATGGTGAAAGCGCTGGACCCCGTCACCCTGAAGTCATCCGCAATGCGTTGCCGGCCATCTCGGACGAGATGAGCGTGGATCTGCAGCGCACGTCGTACAACATGATGATCTACGAGGTGCGCGACTACTGCACGGCGCTGCTCGATCCGGACGGCTC
>DATNGG010000083.1:0-21197 GCA_035605975.1 Allostellaceae bacterium
ATTTTTTCGTGCATGCGTGAGCGAATCATATTTTTATTTCACAGTTTGATAACGTTACTATGCTTAGTTGCATCTGACTCGCTTGATAACGCGCGCAACGCCGGCCGTCAAGTATTCGTAAGGTTCTATGACTCGACAGGCCGGCAGCGCGGTTTACCGCGACAATCCCGCGTCTATGCTACGGTTCAACCTCTCCAACGAAGAGCACACTTCCCATGAACGGCGCTGAAAGTCTTGTCCGCACACTGCTCGCGAGCGGTGTCGATACCTGTTTCGCCAATCCCGGCACGTCCGAAATGCATTTCGTCGCGGCGCTCGACCGCGTCGAGGGCATGCGCTGCGTTCTGGGCCTCTTTGAAGGCGTCGTCACCGGCGCCGCCGACGGCTATGCGCGGATGGCGGAAAAGCCGGCGGCGACTTTGCTGCATTTGGGCCCCGGCCTCGCCAATGGGCTTGCCAATATCCACAACGCGCGCAAGGCATCGACGCCGATCGTCAACATCATCGGCGATCACGCGACCTATCACCGCCGCTATGACGCGCCGCTCACCGCCGATGTCGAGGGTGCGGCGCGCGCCTTCTCGCATTGGGTGAAGACCTCGCCCGACGCAAAAAGCATCGCCGCCGATGGCGCCGCCGCGATCGCCGCGGCCCGCACCCCGCCCGGCCAGATCGCAAGCCTGATCCTCCCCGCCGATACGGCCTGGAACGAAGGCGAGGGGCCGGCGCCGGCGCTGCCGGTCGCGGCGCGGGCGAAGGTCTTGCCGCAAGCCGTCGAGGAGGCGGCGCGTGCGCTCAAAAGCGGCGAGCCCGCGGTGCTGCTGATGAGCGGCGAGGCCTTGCGCGCGAAAGGCAGCGCGCTTGCCGGCCGGATTGCAGCCAAGACCGGCGCCAAGCTGCTGGCGCAAGCCTTCAACGCGCGGGTCGAGCGCGGCCATGGCTGCGTCGCGATCGATCGCATTCCCTATCCGGTCGATCCCGCGCTCGCGCTGCTGGCGCCGTTCCAGCACTATATTCTCGTCGGCACGCCGCCGCCGGTCGCGTTCTTCGCTTATCCCGACAAGCCGAGCCTCCTCGCGCGCGAAGGCGCCGAGATGCATGTGCTGGCGCGGCCCGAGGAGGATGCGCTCGCCGCGCTCGAAGCCTTGGCCGATGCGCTGGGCGCCCGCGCCACTGCGCCGGCGCTTGCGCCGCGCATCGAATTGCGGCCGGCGACCGGCGCACCCAATCATCTGACGCTCGGCGCCTCGATCGCCGCCCTCTTGCCGGAGAACGCGATCGTCGCCGATGAATCGGTCACGATCGGGCGCGATTTCTTCCCCCCGACGCGCTCGGCGGCGCCGCATGATTGGCTGCAGAATATGGGCGGCTCGATCGGTTTCGGCCTGCCCGTCGCGACCGGCGCGGCGATCGCCTGCCCCGATCGCAAGATCGTCTGCCTCGAGGGCGATGGCAGTGCGATGTACACGATCCAGGCGCTCTGGACCCAGGCGCGCGAGGGCTTGGACGTGACGACCGTGCTGTTGAACAATCGCTCCTATGCGATCCTCAAGGGCGAACTCGCCAATGTCGGCGCGAAGAATGTCGGGCGCAAAGCGCTCGACATGCTCGATCTCGGCCGCCCCGATCTCGATTTCGTCGGCATTGCGCGCTCGATGGGCGTGCCGGGCGCGCGGGTCGAGACGATGGAGGAGTTCAACCGCCGCTTCGCCGAGGGCGTCCGCGAACCGGGGCCCTATCTCATCGAGGTGATGGTTTAGGGCCAAGCTCTAAGCTCTAAGCTTGGAGCCAATAGCTTACAGCTCACAGCTAATCCTCGATCAGCGGCCAGTCCTCGCGGTCCATGGCGCGCGCGGTCTCGCGCCGCCAATCGCCGAAGCGCTTGAACCCCTCGCGCTCTTTGACGAGCGCGCGGGTGAATTGGGTGATTTCCTCATCGCTTTGCGTCTTGAAGTCGATGGTCGCGCGGCAGGGCTGCGGCACATGCCAGGGCGTGTCGCAGAAAATCTCGATGCGGTTGTCCTCGGCGTCCCAGAAATAGATGCTCCAGGCATTGCCATGCGTCACCGTCACCCAGCGCGCGACCTCCGCGCGCATCACGCGCTCCCAGTAATAGCGCACCGCGGCGAGGCTCTCGACGCGGAAGGAGAGCTGATTGACGGTCGAGGGCGAGCCTTTCGGCCGGCCCTCGCCGATGACGAAGGTGTGGTGAGCGTTGGGATCGAGGGTCATGAAGACGACGCGCTTGCCGTCGGGATAGCGGCCCTGATCCGAGACATGCAGATCGAAGATGCCGCGATAGAACGCGACCATGGCCTCGAAATCCGTGACCCAGATCCCGGCATGGTGCAGCGCGATTTTGGGCGCGTCGTTCATCGCGTCAGACTCCTCGATGGCAGATCGGGGCAGCTTCCGCGGCGAAGCGCGCGCGGTCAAGAGAGAAGCGTTGGCGATTCTTGCCGCGTCACATCCACCCTTCGATCCGAACCTCACCCGCCATGGCTGCCGGCGGCGGCGCCCAAAACCGTGACGATGCTGAGGATCAGCAACACCCAATGCGCGCGGTGCAGCGCCGCGAAGGCGCGCTCCGGCTCGGCCTCGGCCCAGCGGCGGAAGACGCGGCCGATGACGAGCGGCTCGGCGACGAACAGCATCACGGCGAAGACCAGCCACAGCCCGACCATGGCGCCGAGCCACCAGAAACCCGGCGCGGCGAAGCTCGCAAAGAGATCGAGCCGCCACAGCAGATAAACCCCGCTGGCGCCGGCAATGAGGATGGCGGTGCGCGCTTGCCAGACGAAGCGGCTCTCGATGGCGGTGAAGGCCTGGAGGCGATCGGCGCCGAGCGCGCCACGCCGCAGCGCCGGCAGGATGATTGTCGTGACGAACGAGACCCCGCCGATCCAGATCACGATCGAGAAAACGTGGAGCGCCAGCGCAGCCGCGATATCGTTCATGGCCGAGTCCCGGTCGCGTCCGGCGTCATGGCGCCTCGGTCATGAGATTTTGCGCAAGCGATAGAATTCGATGAAGAAGCGCACCGCGCCGCAAGGCTCGACCTCGTGAAGGATCGTCGGCTCGATGATCGCCGGCAGGGTCTTCTGCGTCAGCAGATAATCGAGCCGCGGCCGGCGCGGATCGATCACGCGATAGGCGAGCTTGCCCTCGAGCACATGGATCAGCGCCCAGGCGCCGTCCTTGGTTTGGTGCTGGTTGCGCAATTGAGCGGGAACGGTCTTTTCCGTGAAGACCACGGTGCGGTGATAGGCTTCCGCATCGCGGGGCAGCGCCGGCATGGTCATGCCGCGCCGCCTTGCGGGGCTTGCCCGCCGAAATGGGCGATGCCGCGCTGCAGGCTGCGCGCGATCATCTCGGAGCGCATGACGAAGAGCTCGGCCGCCGGCGGCGGGCACAGCTTCTCCGCGGTCTGGCGGAAGAGATGCAGCCAGCGCGCGAAATGCGTCGGCCGGAGACCGCCGACCGTGATATGCGCCGCCATCGGATTGCCTTCGTAGCGGCCGGTCATCAGCAGCACCGACGACCAGAAATCGCACATCTTTTTGAGATGCGGTCCCCAATCCGCGCCGATGACGCGCTTGAAGATCGGCCCGAGCGCCGGGTCGGTGCGAATCTCCGCGTAAAAGCTGTGCACGACCTCGCGGACCATGTCCTCGGTGATCCCGACGCGGGTGCCGGGCGGAACGATGCGCGTCGTCATGGCGATCGGTTCGGTCATCGCCTTCCCCCACCCCGTGCTCCAGTAAAGATGAATATAATATACATCTTTTAAGCGGCGCCGTCCGACCGGCGAGGATGCGACCAAGCGCCACAGACCGCGTCAGAGGGCCGGCCGGACGGCGCGAGCTCGAGCAGGCGGGCGAGGGACCGAGCGCTGCAGGGCAATCGCGGTCTTTGGCGCGCGCCGGGCCGCGGCTCAGAAGAGCAGCTGGCGATAGAAGGATTTGACGAAGTCGATGCCGTCGGTGCGGCGGCTGATGAGAAACGGCAGGACGAAGAGCCGGCCGCCGTGCGCGCCGATCGCCGCGTTGAAGGCGACATGCTCGCAGACCTGCCATTTGATCGCGCGGCGCTTGCCGTCCTGAACGATCTCCTTCGTCTTGAAGCCCTTATAGGCTGCATCCTGGACGGCGCGCAGCTTGTAGATGCCGAGCCCGCCAAAGGCCGAGGCGACGGCAAGCGGCGGATCCTCCGGCGCAATGGTCGTGACGCGGCGCGCGACGGTCGCGGCATAGGCCGCGTCGTCGTCGCCGCCATGCGCCAGCGCATAGTCGAAGGCCTCTTCCCAGACATCGCCGGGGCACAGCGTCTCATGCCGCAGCGCCCAGAGATCGTAATAGGGGCCGCGGCAATTGGCGAAGACGCCGGCGCGCTCGGGCGCGGCGGCAAGGAACGCGAGCGCGTCGCGAAAGGCCGCGCGATCGAGCGGCTCGGCGATCGCCTCGTCGAGATCGGCGACGATGAGATAGTCGCCGGCGCGCAGCCGCGCGTCGCTGCGGATCGCGGCGAGGCATTGATTGCGCAGGAAGGCAAGGCGGCGCGTGCGCTGCGGCAGGCGCTTGTCGAGCCCGGCAAAGGTCAGAATTCGCGTATCGCTGCGCCCTGCGGCGAAGTCCCGAAGCAGCGCCGCCGTGCCGTCGACGGAATCATTCTCGGCAAAGATAAAGGCCGCGCGCGGAAAGCACGCGGCCATGGTCGCAAGGTTGCGCAAAGCGGCGGGCAGGTCGCGCGCGCAATCGCGGGCCAGCCCGACGATCACCGCGCTCGCGGTGCTCTGCGGGGACGCATCGCTCATGGCCGATCATCGCCGGAGGCGCCGGCGATCTCAACCGGCGATGCGCCGGAGGGTTACTCGCCCGAGGCGAAGGGCAGCGGCGGCGGCGCTGGCTCGGCGCTCGGCATCGCGCGGATGCCTTGCGGCAGCGGCGGCGGCGACAGGAGTCCTGCGACTTCGCCGGCTTGGCGCCAGGCCGGGAAGCCCGGGCGCCAGACGAGGTCGCTCGTCTCGAGCCGGTCTTCGCCGGCCATCGCATAAAGCTTCGCGGTGGTGAGCGGCCCCTGCCGCTCGCCATCGCGCGCCAGGTACCAGCGCGGCTTGTCGCCGGCGGGAGAAGGCGAGGGCGAAAGCGTGTGGAACTCGCTCATCATGTGCTCCAGGAACTGGGATCGCGTCGGCCGATACTGTCGCCAATTGTGGTTACCAAAGGCCTAAGCCGCGGCCTCGGCCGCGACGGCCGGCGCGGGGAGGCGCACCGTGACCCTTGTGCCGCGGCCGGGCGCGCTGTCGATCGTCAGTGTGCCGCCATGCAGCCGCACCAGCGCATCGACCAGCGGCAGGCCGAGGCCCGTGCCGCCGTTGCGCTTCGAATAGCCGTGATGCTTCTGCTCGAAAGGCTTCATCAATCGCGGCAGATCGGCGACGTCGATGCCGATGCCAGTATCCTCGACCGCGAGCTCGACCTGGCCTTCGGCGGGCGCGCCGAGGCGCACCGTGACGCGGCCGTCCTCCGGCGTGAACTTCACCGCGTTGGAGAGAAGGTTGAGCATGATCTGCTTCAGCGCCTGCGGATCGGCGCGCCATTGGAGCGGCGCTTCCGGCGCCGCGGTCTCGAGGCGAATGCGCTTGGCCGCCGCCGCTTCGCGGATCAGCGGCAAAGTCGCTTCGAGAACCAGGCGCGGATCGAGATCGGCCGGCGCGACTTCGAGCTTGCCGGCCTCGGCCTTCGAGATGTCGAGGATGGTCGTGATGACCTCGAGGAGATGCGTGCCCGAGGTCTGGATGTCTTCGGCGTATTCTCGGTAGCGCGGATGGCCCAAGGGCCCGAACAGCTCGCGGCGCTGCGCATCCGAGAAGCCGATGATGGCGTTGAGCGGCGTCCGCAGCTCGTGGCTCATGGTCGCGAGGAATTCCGATTTGGCGCGGCTTGCCTGCTCGGCCGTGGCGCGCGCCGCTTCGAGCTCGATATTGCGGCGCTCGATCTGCGATTGCAGCTTTTGCGCCCCCATCATCAGGAAGGCGGCGACGAGGAGGATATTGCCGATCAGCGAGACGAGAAAGCTGACAGCCTGGGCGGCGGTCATGGCGAAAATATTGGCGCCGGGCGGCCAGAGCGCGAGCCACAGGCCGCGCAGGGCCAGGGTCACCGCCATCAGTGCGAACAGGATTGCCGCGAGCGTTGCCGCGCCGCGCAGGCTGCGCACCGGGCCGCGGATGAACTCGAAAGCGCAGAGCGCGCAGATCGCCGCGGTGAAGAAGGAATTGGCGACGGCGCGGACCGCGGCGCGATCGAGCGCATAGGTGAAATAGGCGGCGAAGGCGCCCATCGCGAGGGCTGCGACGACCACGGCCGGCCAATCGGCCTGCCGGCCATCGAAGCGGCGGATGCCGTTCCAGGCGGCGCCCAGGCCGATGATCGCGACGGTCTGCGCCGCCACGATCGACAGAAGGTCGGGAATCTCGCCGCGCAGCCCGATGCCGAGGACCGAGAAGCCGACAAGCGCCGTGGCGAGGGTCCATTCCGCGAGGCCCGGGATCGCACGATGCCCGCGCCAATAGACGAACAGCGACAGCGCCAACGCCAGCGAAATCAGCGCGTGAACGACGAAAAGGGTCCGCAGGTCGATGTGCATCGCGTTACGTCTAGAGCCTTATGGCTAATGCGACCTTAAGGGCCCGGTTCGCGGCTCCGGTCCCTGCGCAAAGGGCCAATCCGCCGTTAAAATAAAGCAGGCGCGAGGCTGCGAGAGCAAGGGCGGAGTGCTGCCCGAGCATGCTGCGGTCCCATGCCGGTTGATGCAGGTCAAGGCAGGACCGGGGCGGTTTCCCTTTAATAAGGCGGTCGCGTCCGGCTTGGCCTCGAGCCCGTGCGACGAGATCCCGCGGCCGGCCGAATGGGCGATTCATGGATGTCGAGACGAGCGAGGGCAAGCGGCCGGAGCTGACGGAAGAGCCAGCGCGTACGGGGCCGCGCAGCCAGCTGCCGGTTCCCCTCACCACCGCCAAGCCCGCACGGAGCCGCCGGTCGTGGCAACTCGTCTTTGCCGTGGCGCTCGCGTTGCTGGCCGCGGCCGGAATCGGTGCCGATTGGTGGCTCCATCGCCCGCTCGGCCTGCCGCCGGGCTTTGCCTCGGGCAATGGCCGGCTCGAAGCCGACGAAATCGATATCGCGACGAAGTTCGCGGGGCGAGTCGCGGAGATTCGCGCCGATGAGGGCGATCGCGTCGCGGCGGGGCAGGTGCTCGCTCGCATGGACACACAGGATCTCGAGGCGCAGCAACGTCAGGCACAAGCCCAGGTGCTGCAGGGGCAGCGTGCGCTCGATGAGGCGCGCGCCAATGTGGTGCAGCAGACAAGTCTGACGATTCTCGCGAAGCAGCAGCTCGACCGCACCCACTTCCTCTTGCCCAAGGGCTATGCGACGAAAGAGCAGTTCGACCAGCGCCAGCAACAGCTCGATGCCGCGCGGGCGGGGCTCGCTGCGGCCGAGGCGCATGCCGCACAGGCCGAGCACGCACTCGATGCCGCGCGGCAAGTGGTCGATCGCATCGCGGTCGACATCAAGGATGCGACGCTGGTCGCGCCGCGCGCGGGCAGGATTGAATACCGCCTCGCCAATCTCGGCGAAGTCCTGCCGGCGGGCGGCAAAGTCTTCACCATGCTCGATCTCGGCTATTTCTATATGGACGTGTTCCTGCCCACCGCCGAGGCTGGTCGCGCCGCGGCTGGCGCGGAGGCGCGCATCGTGCTCGATGCGCAGCAAGACGCGCCGATCCCGGCCAAGGTGAGCTTCGTGAGTGCCCAGGCGCAATTCACGCCGAAGGCGGTCGAAACGAAATCGGAGCGCGACAAGCTCATGTTCCGCGTCCGCGTGCGTGCCGATCCGGCAAGCCAGGGCCAACCTGCCCGCGCGTTGCAGGCAGGCGCGCCGGGGATCGCCTATATCCGGCTCGATCCCGCAGCGCCCTGGCCGAAAGCGTTCGAAATCCCGGCGGGCGGATGAGCGCGAGCACGGGCTTCGTTTGCCGGATCGAGGGGCTCACGCATCATTATGGCCGGCGCCTGGCGCTCGACCATGTCGCGGTCGGCTTGCCCGAGGGCAAGCTCGTCGGCCTGATCGGCCCCGACGGCGCCGGCAAGTCGACCTTGCTCGGCCTCACCGCCGGGGCGAAGCGTATCCAAATCGGACGCGTCGAGGTTCTCGGCGGCGACATGGCCGAGCGCCGCCATCGGGCTGCGATCTGCAGCCGCATCGCCTATATGCCCCAAGGGCTCGGGCGAAATCTCTATCCCGATTTGAGCGTCATCGAGAATATCGAATTCTTCGCCCGCCTCTTCGGTCAGGGCCGGGCAGAGCGTGCGCATCGTATTGCGGCGCTGCTCGATGCGACCGGGCTTGCGCCCTATGGTGGGCGCGCGGCCGCCAATCTCTCGGGCGGCATGCGGCAAAAGCTCGGGCTCTGTTGCGCCCTGGTGCACGATCCCGATCTCCTTGTGCTCGACGAACCGACGACCGGCGTCGATCCTCTGTCGCGGCGCCAGTTCTGGGAGCTAATCGCGCGGCTGCGGGCCGGCCGGCCGGCGATGAGCGTCGTCGTCGCCACCGCCTATATGGAAGAGGCCGAGGGCTTCGACTGGCTCGTTGCGATGGATCGGGGCGCGGTCATCGCCGCCGGCACGCCCGCGGAATTCAAGGCGCGAACGGGGCAAGAAGAGCTCGAGGACAGTTTCATCGCCCTCCTGCCGGAAGCGCGGCGCGTGCATCACCGGCCTCTGGTCATCCCGCCGCGCCGCGCCGGCACCGGCGATCACGCCATCATCGCGCGCGGCCTCACCCGGCGCTTCGGCGCGTTCACCGCGGTCGATGAGGTCAGCTTCACCATCGCGCGCGGCGAGATCTTCGGCTTCGTCGGCTCCAACGGTTGCGGCAAGACGACGACGATGAAGGTGCTCACCGGCCTCCTGCCGGCCTCGGCGGGGGAGGCGTTGATCTTCAACCGGCCGATCGACGCGGCGGATCGGAGCATACGCAACCGCGTCGGCTACATGTCGCAAAGCTTCTCGCTTTATGCCGAGCTGACCGTCAGGCAGAACCTCGTTCTGCATGCGCGGCTTTTCCATTTGCCTTCCGCGCGGGCTCGCTCGCGGATCGAAAAGCTGCAGCGCGATTTCGGGCTCGAGGGCCATATCGACGATCGTGCGGCGAGCCTTCCCCTCGGCATTCGCCAGCGCTTGTCGCTCGCAGTCGCGGTGGTGCATGAGCCGGAGCTGCTCATTCTCGATGAGCCGACTTCGGGCGTCGACCCGTTGGCGCGCGACGAGTTCTGGCGGCTCCTCATCGAGCTCTCGCGCAATCAAGGCGTGACGATCTTCGTCTCGACCCATTTCATGAACGAGGCGGCGCGCTGCGACCGTGTCGCGCTGATGGATGCCGGAAAGGTGCTGGCGACAGGTGCCCCGGCCGAACTCACCGCCCGGCGCGGCGCGGCGACGCTCGAGGATGCATTCGTCGATTTTCTTCTCGAGGCGCGGGGCGGCGCGCCGGCCGAAGCGCCGCCCCTTGTCGCGCCGCCACGGCACGCCCGCGCGCCGCGTACCCCGTTCAGCCTCGAGCGGCTTCTCGCCTATGCGCGGCGCGAGGCGCTGGAATTCTGGCGCGATCCCGTGCGCATGGCCTTCGCCGTGCTGGGCACGGCCTTTCTCATGCTCGTCTTCGGCGTCGGGATCACGACCGATGTCGAGCACTTGCGCTTTGCCGCGCTCGATCGCGACAACACGCCGGAAAGCCGTGCGTATCTCGAGGAATTTCGCGGCTCGCCCTATTTCGACGAGGCGCCGCCGCTTCAGACCTATGCCGAGCTCGAGCGGCGCCTGGAGCGCGGCGCGATCGGCCTCGCGCTCGAGATCCCGCCCGGCTTCGGCCGCGATGTGCGCCGCGACCGGCCCGCGGAAGTGGGCGCTTGGGTCGACGGTGCGATGCCGTTTCGCGGCGAGACGACGCGCGGCTATGTCGAGGGCGTGCATCGATCCTATCTCGCATCGCTCGACGGCGCGGAAGCGGCACTCGCGCCCGCCGAGATCGAGACGCGGTTCCGCTACAACCAGGACTTCAAGAGCGTCTACGCGATGGTGCCCGGCACGATCGCGCTGCTGCTCGCGATGTTTCCGGCGATCCTCATGGCGCTTGCCGTGGTGCGTGAGAAAGAGCTGGGCTCGATCGCCAACCTCTATGTCACGCCGGTGACGCGGCTCGAATTCCTTCTCGGTAAGCAGCTTCCCTTTATCGGCGTCGCCTTCGTCAATTTCCTCACGCAATTGCTGATGGCGACCGTGATCTTCCACGTGCCGCTGAAGGGCAGCTTCTGGTGCCTCGCGGCGGGCGCGCTTCTCTATGTCGCCGCGACCACGTCCTACGGGCTCGTGATCTCCGCCTTCACCCGCACCCAGATCGCGGCCCTCTTCGGCACGGCGATCCTGACATCGCTGCCGGCGGTGCAATTCTCCGGCCTGCTGACGCCGGTCTCCTCGCTCTCGGGCCCGGGCGCGGTGATGGGGCATCTCTTTCCGATGATGTATTTCCTGCGCGTGAGCGTCGGCACCTTCACGAAAGCGCTGGGGTTTGCCGAGCTCGGGGCGAGCCTCCTCGCCATCGCGGCTTTCGTGCCCGCGCTCCTTGCCCTGAGCCTCCTTCTTCTGCGCAAGCAGGAGCGCTGAGCACGGATGGGCCAGCACCTCGCCAATATCTACTGGCTCGGCACCAAGGAGTTGAGGAGCTTCGGCCATGATCTCGTGCTGCTGGGCCTCGTCATCTACGTGTTTTCCTTCGGCGTCTACAGCGAGGCGACGAGCGCGATGCAGGAGCTTCGCGATGCGAGCGTCGGCATCGTCGACGAAGACCGCTCGCCCTTGTCGCGCGACATCGCCGCATCGCTCCTGCCGCCTTATTTCAAGCCGCCGCAGCCGGTGCAGCCCGCCGATGTCGACCGGCTGATGGATACCGCGCAATACACCTTCATCATCGACATCCCGCCGCATTTCGAACGCGATCTCCTGGCCGACCGCCGGCCCGCGATCCAGGTCAATGTCGACGCGACGGCGATGATGCAGGCGGGGATCGGCGCGGGTTATATCGAGAGCATCCTCGCCGCCGAGATCGCGCGCCATGCGGGCGCCAACACCCGGGCGCAGCCGCCAGTCGATCTCGCGATCCGTGTCGCCTTCAACCCCAACCTCTCGACGACGCTCTTCAACAGCATGATGGCGATCATCAATAGCGTCACGATGCTGGCGATCGTGCTGGCGGGCGCCGCGATCGTGCGCGAGCGCGAGCACGGGACGATGGATCACCTTCTCACCATGCCCTTGTCGCCCTTCGAGATCGCGCTCGCGAAGGTCTGGGCGAACGGGCTCGTGATCGCGATCGCGGTCGCGCTCTCGCTCCTTCTGATCGTGCGCGGTCTGCTCGCGGTCGAGATTCCCGGCTCGGTGTCACTCTTCATGACGGGCGTCGCGCTTTATCTTTTCTTCGCGACCGCGATCGGCGTCTATCTCGGCACGGTGGTGCGCTCGATGCCGCAACTGGGCCTCCTTTTCATCCTGATCGCGCTCCCGATGGAGATGCTGAGCGGCGGGAATACGCCGCTCGACAGCATGCCGCTCTGGCTGCAATGGGTGATGCAAGCTTCGCCTTCGACGCATTTCGTCAGCTTCGCGCAAGCGATCCTTTATCGCGGCGCGGGGATTGCCGTCGTGTGGCCCGAATTCCTGGCGGTCGGGATCATGGCGTTGGTGTTCTTTGGCCTTGCTCTCCTGCGCTTCCGCAACGTCGCCGGCACGCCGATCGCATGAGCGGGGTTCTGTGCGGGCCGGGCCCCTTGACTTTGCGACACCGCCCTCCCATTTTTTCGGGCAACAGAATCCGGGCCCCTCTGGCGAGGACTCCGACATCGGGTCGGGCAACCTCGCGATGTCGGATCACCCCGTGTCCCGCCGCTGTGCCGGATACGGCCGTTGTCGTGGGGCTCACATTTTTCAAAGACCTCTTCGACAAGACCGGCCGGCTTCCGCGGCGCTCACGGGTGTCAACCAAAGGAAGCGTGATGTCGAAGCAACGAGCCAAGGGACAATGGCGCGCGCAGCGCGCGGAGATCGTCGCCGCTTTTCTGGAACTCCGGGAAGACGAGATTTTGGATGCCGTGGTCTCGGCCGCGGCCGTGGTGGCGCGCGCCGATGGCTGGGTGCAAGAGGTCGAGCGCAACCAAATGCTCGATTTCGTCGATCGCGAAGGGCTTTTGTCGATCTTCGCGCGCGAGGATGCGGTGGCGCATTTCGAGCGCTGCGTGCGCGAGGTGCGGGAGCCCGGCGGGTCCTTGGCCGTGATCGCGCGGCTCGGCCGCCACCGCGCCAGCAGGGCGGCGTCGCTCGTCGTCAAAATCGGCGAGGAAGTCGCCGCGGCCGATTGCCGTCTCGATCCGCGCGAACAGCAGGTTCTGTGGCTCATTGCGTCCGCGGTCGAAGGCGAGGCGCGATGAGCCGAACGATCGAGCGCGCGGCAATGCCGCGAGGCGCATCGGATCACGTCAGCGAAACGAGGAGCGCAAGATGAACAATTTTCGGGAACGCGGAAAAAGCTTCGAGACCGAATTCAGCCGCAATCAGGAATTGGCGTTCCGGATCACCGCGCGCCGAAATCGGCTGTTCGGCGTATGGGCGGCGGAAAAACTGGGACTTGCCGCGGGCGAGCCCGTCGAAACCTATGCCAAAGCGGTCGTCGCCGCCGATTTCGAAGTACCCGGCGATGACGACGTCATCGCCAAGGTTCGGGCCGACCTCGACGCGAAGGGACTCGGCGTCACCGATGCCGAGCTGCGCGCCGAACTCGCCCGCGCCGCCGCGGAAGCGCGGCGGCAGGTGCTGGCGGACCATGGGGATAAAGGCACGCCGCCGCGATGAAGGGCCGCTGCGAGGGCCGGCGACGCGCGCGCCGCCGGTCCAAGCTCAGGGGCTCACCTCTTCGAGCACGCGCTTGCGCGTCTCCACCATGAAGAAGCTCACGACGCAGCCGATCACCGCGATGATGGCGAAGACCAGGAACACGCCGGTGATGCCCCAGCGCGGCAGCGACACGCCGACGAGGAACGGCCCGGCCGCCGCGGCGATGCGGAGCCAGAAGCTCGCCCAGGAGACGCCCAGGGCGCGCATGCGCGTCGGATAGATCTCGGCGGTGTAGAGGAACAGCAGAAGGTTCATCGACGAGATCCAGATGAAGCAGAAGGAATAGGCCCAGAGCACCACTTTCGCCGTGCTGGCGCCGTCGAACCAGAGATAGGCGAGCCCGGCCGCGGCGAAGAAGAACGCGGCGATGAACCATTTGCGCCGTCCCGCGCGGTCGATCAGCGTCGCCGCGATGAGCGGACCGACGAGGCCGAAGACGTTGGTGATGGTGCTGTAGTTGAGCGCCGTCTGCAGCGGCAGCTTGTAGACCTCGCGGTAGAGCGAGGGCAGCCAGGTCTGCATGCCATAGGAGACGATATAGGCCGACGCCCACAGCACCCAGACGATGAGGGTGCGCGAGAGATAGCGGCCCTCGAACAGCTCCTGCCAGCGGCTCGCCGCCTCCTTGGGCTTCGGCACCACGGGCGGCGGCGGCGGCAGCGCGATCGTGCCGTTCTTCGAGACGATGCGCTCGATCTTCTTCATCACCCGATCGGCTTCCTCGATCCGGCCGCGCGAGGCGAGCCAGCGCGGCGATTCCGGGCAGAAGCCCTGGAGGAAGACGGCAAGCGCCGCCGGGATCACGCCGATGATGAACATCCACTGCCAGCCGAAGCGCGGCACGATGATGGCGCCGGCGAAGGCGCAGGCGGTGAAGCCCAGGGGAAAGATGATCTGATAGATGATGAACGAGCCGCCGCGGCGCTCGGCGCGCAGGATCTCGCTGATATAGGCCGAGGCGACCGGGATCTCGCCGCCGAGGCCGATGCCCTCGACGAAGCGCAGCCAGAACAGCTGGTCGTAATTCTGCGCGAAGGCGCAGCCGAGACTCATCAGGCCGTAGAGCGCGATGGTGAGCCGCGCCGTGGGCACGCGGCCGATGCGCTCCGCGAGCCAGCCGAAGAACAAGGCGCCAACCGCCTGGCCGAGATTGGCGATCGAGATGAGGCTGCCGATGCTTTGCGGCGCGATGTGCCAGTCGCGGATCAGCACCGGCATGACATAGGCGATCGCCAGGGAATCAAAGCTGTCGAAGAAAATCGCCACGCCCAAGACGACGGTGACGGTCACATGCCAGCGCGAAAACGGCAGGCGTTCGATCCGTGCCGCGATCGATTGCTCGGTCACGGATCCCATGGCTTCACTGCTCATCGCTAACAAATCCCTCCCGCGCGGCCTTGAACCAACCGATGCGCATGAAACGCATCCCCCCGCCGGCGTGCCGCGTCCCCGCCGGACGGGCGCGATATTCGCACCCGCACGCGGGCTTCGCAAGGCGGCGCGACGCCGCGCTTGGCACGGGAGCGGGTGCGCCCCAGATCAGATTCGGCGCGACGCTTCGAAGGAGCTTTCCGTGCGTGTTCTCGTCACCGGCGCGACCGGGGTTGTCGGCCGCCGTCTTTTGCCGCTGCTCGTTGCTTCGGGTCATAGCGTGACCGCGTTGGTGCGCGCGCCCGCCCGCGCCGCGGCGATCGCGCAGCCGGGCGTCGCGGCGGTCACGGCCGATCTCTTCGATCGCGCCCGGCTCGCCGCGCCGATGCGCGGCCAGGAGGCGGTGATCAACCTTGCAACCCATATCCCGTCGAGCGCCTCGGCGATGATAAGGCCAGGCGCCTGGCGCCTAAACGACCGCATCCGCCGCGAGGCTTCGGCCCATCTCGTCGACGCCGCGCTTCAGGCCGGTGTCAAGCGCTTCGTTCAGGAATCCTTCGCGCCGACTTATCCCGATCGCGGCGCGCAATGGATCGATGAAAGCGTCGCGCTGGCGCCGAGCGCCTATAATCGCAGCCTCCTGGACGCCGAGCGCCAGGCCGCGCGCTTCGGCGGGCGCGGCGGCGTCGCGGTGGTGCTGCGCTTCGGCGCCTTCTACGGGCCCGATGCGGTGCAGACGCGAATCATGGTCAAGCTCGCGCGCCTCGGCTTCGCGGCCTTGCCCGGCGCAAGCGATGCGTATCTCTCCTCGCTCGCGCATGACGACGCGGCGAGCGCCGCGGCGGCGGCGCTCGCTCTGCCGGGCGGGACCTACAATGTCGTCGATGACGAGCCGCTGACGCGGCGGGAATTCTTCGACGCGCTGGCGGCGGCTTTCGGTTTCAAGCCGCCGCGTCTGCCGCCACGATGGATGACAATGCTCCTGGGCTCGGTCGGCGGGACCATGGCGCGCTCGGCGCGCATCTCCAACCGCAAGCTGCGCGGCTCGTCGGATTGGGCGCCGCGCTATAAGAGCGCGCGCGAAGGCTTTGCCGCGATCGCGGCGGCGCTGCAGTCAAAGCCACTGGGAGGATGCTAAGCCGGAACGGTCTATTTTTTTCGTCATGCCCGCGCTTGTCGCGGGTATCCACGCCTTAACGCATTCATCTGAGAAGAAGGCGTGGATGGCCGGGCCAAGCCCGGCCATGACGGTGACATGATCACCCTCAGTCGCGCCGGAGACGTTTGATGAAATTCCAAATCTTGGCTCGAAATGTACTCGATAGCGCGTTAACAGTTCGTCGGGCTCGCCTCAACCCGCGCCGGGGCGTATGATCGCGCCTCAGGCCCCAAGCAAAACTCGACAAGGGCCGGGGAGGCTCGCAATGAGGCGAGGACGATGGATGCGCGGCATCGTGCGGTGCTTGCTGGCGGCGGCGCTCGTCGCCGGTGCCTGCAGCGGCGCCGCGGCGGCAGAGACGCTGCGCGTCGGCAAGGCGGTCTCGGGCCCGTTCGATTTCATTCCGCTCGATATCGGCATGGCGAAGGGCTTCTTCGCGGCGCATGGCGTCGCCGTCGAAGAGGTCGATTTCTCCGGCAGCGCCAAGCTGCAGCAGGCCTTGGGCGCGGGCGCGATCGATGTCGGCCTCGGCTCCGGGCCCGAGCTCGCCTTCGTCGCCAAGGGCAACAGCGATCTCGCCATCGCCGCCTTCGCGGGTCCGCCCGACAGCCAGGTGCTGGTGGTGAAGGCGGATGGGCCGGTCAGGGTCGCGGCCGATCTCAAGGGCAAGAAGATCGGCGTCTCGACCGTCGGATCGCTGACCGATTGGCTGGTGCGCGAGCTTTCGCGCCAACAGGGATGGGGCCCCGACGGGATCGATCCCGTCGCCTTGGGCGGCACCGCCGCGCGCATTTCTTCGCTCCGGACCGGTGCCACCGACGGGATGGTGACGGATGTCGCCACCTCGATCCAACTGGAGCAGCAGGGCGTCGGCCGCACCATCGTCCATTTCGGCAGCGTGGCGCCCAATTTCATCATCCATGCGATCTTCGCGACCGACAAGGCGATGAAGGAGCGGCCGGAGGATCTCCGCCGCTTCCTCGCCGGCTGGTTCGAGACCATTCGCTGGATGCGCGCCAACAAGGACGAGACCGTGAAAATCGCCGCGCCCCGCATGCATCAGGAACCGGCGATCGTCGCCGTCAATTACGATCGGGTGATGCCCAATTTCTCCCTGACCGGCAAGTTCGAGCCCAAGGCGCTCGCGGTGCTCGCGCGCTCCTTCGTCGACATGAAGATGCTCCCGAAAGAGCCCGATATGGGCAAGCTTTACACCGAGAAATTCCTGCCCGGCGCGGGCGGGTGAGGAGGCGGCGATGCAACCGAAATTCAAGGTCGGCAAGCTCGAGGTCCAGGCTTTCAACGATGGGATTCTCAAGACCTCGCTCGATCTCATCATCGGCATGGACCGCGCCGAGGCGGAAGCGCTCGCCGGACCGACCGACAACGGCTCGCTCTTCATTCCGGTCAACAATTTCGTCTTCGAGCGCGACGGCAAGACCATCATGATCGATGCCGGCGCCGGCAATACGATGCAGAAGAGCCTCGGCAAGCTGCCGGAGAATCTGCGCGCCGGCGGCATCGATCCGGCGAAGATCACGCATATCCTCTTGACGCACATCCATCCCGATCACGCCAACGGCCTCGTCGACGATGAAGGCCGCGCGCATTATCCCAATGCGGAAATCCTGGTGCACGAGACCGAGATGGATTTCTGGCTCGGCGAATCGATGCCGGGCGAGAACGAGAACACGAAGCGCATGCATGCCCGCGCGCGCATCGATTTGGCGCCCTATCGCGAGCGCATCCGCCGCGTGCGCGACGGCGAGGTGCATTTCGGCTGCTCGGCCGTGCTCGCCGCCGGGCATTCGCCGGGGCACACGGTGTGGCACATCGATGGCGGCGGCGAAGCCTTCATCTCCTGGGGCGACATCGTCCACCTTTCGGCGATCCAGATCTCGCATCCGGAAACGCCGCTCACCTACGATCTCGATCCCGATCGCGCCGTCTTCGCAAGAAAGCGCATCCTCGACATGGCGGCGAGCGAGCGCGTCATGGTGGCGGGCGCGCATGTCAACGCGCCGGGCTTCGGCCATGTGGTGCGCAAGGGCCTCACCTACGCCTTCGAGCCGGCGTGACCTACGATAGATATTCCACGCCTTCTAAGCGCGCCAATGTCTTAAGACATGGATGCGCGGGACAAGCCCGCGCATGACGATTCAACTTAAACCGATTCTCTTGCCGCTCAGAACGGGCGCGAGAAGCTCACCGCGACGCGCGTGTCGGTGATTGTTTCGGCAAAGCCCGGCGTGCTGCGCGCGATATCGAGCTCGGCGCCGATGGTGCCGAAATCGAGCGCGTGCGAATAGCCGAGACTCGCGCTGGTCTTCTGCTGCAGCGTGTTCTCGAGCAAATCCTGGGCGCTTTCGCGCGCGACGCGCAGCTTCACGCGGTGCGGCGTGCCGTGCTTCGAGAGGGTGAAGCTGCGTCCCGCTTCGGCGGCGATCTCGAGATTCTGCTGCGGCGCCGAGGCCGGATCGAAGACGCCGCGCGCGACGCCGCCCGCCTCGAAGCGCAGGTTCCAGCCGCCAAGGCTCGGCGGAATGAGCGCGAGGCGCGCGCGCTCCTCGAGCGGCGTCATCGTATCGAACAGCGAAGCGGCGTTGAGCTGCGCCTCGCCATGCAGCTGCCAGTGTTGCAGCGGCCCCAAATTGAGCGCGTCGTCATAGGTCATGAGGCCGCGCAAGAGGCCGAGGCCGCTCTGATTGCCGCCGGCAAAGCGCAGGCTCATGGCGATCTCGTGATGCTGGATGCGCAACAGATCGCGGCTCGGCGCGACGGCGTTGTTGGCGCAGGCCGGGCGATCGACATTGGGCGCGGGCCGCCAGCCCGGCGCGCGCGACGGATCGACGATGGTGCAGCCGACGCTGCCGGGCGGCAGATAGGTCGGCACGTCGCCGCTGGCGAGCGCGACGCCTTCCGCCGGCTCTTCGGCCAAGGCGGCGCTTCCCGCCGCAAGGCATGCAACCAGCGTCAACGGAGCCAACCAGGCGCGCCGACGCAGCGCCGCGGCCGAAGCCGGCAAGGAACGACCCATCCTCATCGCTACCCCCGATTTTTACGGAATAAAGGTGCGACAGCAGCCGTTACATCAGATTCAGAAAGGTGCGTTCCGCCAAATTTGGCAGCGCGAGGTTAATGGCGGCTTAAACGCCGGTCCATCTGAACCAAGCGGTTACTCTGGTTTTACGCACCGACAGCGCCGCAGTGATGCGGAAATGTCGCAAAGCGCGCGAGCGCGGCCTCGCACCCGGCAGCCTCTCGCATGCATCTGCGAATGTCCGCGCAATGCTTCCCGCGAGTCGGGGCGCGCCGGCCATGCGGCGCGTCAACGCAAAATTGATCGGGCCGGAGATGCGCCGCCGACCTTATAATGAAGGAGGGCGGAGGAACGGGGGCTGAGCGGAGGATCGTTGAAATGCAAACCAGCTCGTACCGCGTTCCCAGCCTGGCGCTGCTCGCCGCGGCGATCCTCGCCCTCGGCGGCTGCGCCACGGCGCTGCCGACCGGGCCATCGCCTTCGGCCGCCGCCATGCCAGCGCAAGGCAAGAGCTTCGATCAATTCCGCGCCGATGATGCGTCCTGCCGCCAATTCGCCAGCGCCCAGATCGGCGGCGGCTCGCCCTCGGACGCGGCCAGCCAGAGCTTCCTCGGCAGCGCCGCGCTCGGCACCGTCGCGGGTGCCGCGGCGGGCGCGGCGATCGGCGCCGCGACGGGCAATCCCGCCGCGGGTGCGGCGATCGGCGCGGCGAGCGGCCTCGGGCTCGGTTCGATCGCCGGCGCCGATGCCGCCGACTATGCCGGCAGCTCGCTGCAGCGGCGCTACGATATCGGCTATCTCCAATGCATGTCGGCCAAGGGCGAGAGCGTGCCGCAAAGCCTGCCGGCCTATGGCTACGGCTACCCGACCTATCCCAGCTACCCGGCCTATTCCTACTATCCGTACTATCCGCGCTATTACTATCCGGGCTGGAACGCGCCGTTCTTCTCCTTCGGCTTCGGCTTCCACGGCGGCGGACATCACCACCACCGTTGATCGGGCTTGCCGCTTGGACAGCGGCTTGCTTGAACGCGCGCCGGCCGCGGATTAGGTAGAGGGGTCGCGGCGCCCAAGTGCGCCCGCGGGAACGAGAACAATGCCGTCCGCCGCCACGCTCGCGCGACGTCCGGCTTCGGGGGAGAGAAAGCGATGGCACAGAGCATCGATCCGGCCGCTGGCCTTCTGGCGCGGCTCGAGCGACTTCCGTTTTCACCTTGGCACAAGCGGCTCATCGCCGTCGCGTTTTTCGGCGTGATGTTCGATGCGGCCGATTTCGCGATGTTCGGCGCGGCGCTGCCGCCGATCGCGCGCGAATTCGGGCTGGGACCGGCGGAGGCCGGCTTTCTCGCGACAACCGGCCTCTTCGGCGCGTTCCTGGGCGCGCTCTTCTGGGGCACGATCTCCGACTATATCGGCCGGCGCACCGCGTTTCAGGCAACGGTCGGGATCTTCGCCGCCTTTACGGGGCTCGCGGCCGGCGCCTGGAACATGGCGAGTCTCATCGGCGCGCGCTTTCTCGCCAATTTCGGCCTTGGCGGCGAGGTTCCGGTGGCCTGCACGCTCATCGCCGAATACATGCCGAGCCGGATTCGCGGCGCCACCACCGGCAATATGCTCGTGGCGTTTCCGGTGGGCCTCGTCGTCGCCGCCGGGCTGAGCCTCGCGATCATTCCGCATTTCGGCTGGCGCTGGCTCTTCGTCGTCGGCGTGGTGCCGGCGCTGCTGCTGTTCTTCGTGCGCCGCAACGTGCCGGAATCGGTGCGCTACCTGATCAGCAAGGGCCGCCAGGTCGAAGCCGAGCGCACCGTTGCGGCGATCGAGGAGCGCGTCACCGGCAAGGCCGCCGCGCCGGTGCGGGCGGCTGCCGCGCCGATCGCCGCGGCACCGGCGCAAGGCGTCACCGTCCTTCAATTGCTGGCGCCCGGCCGGGCGCGGCGCACCATTCTTCTCTGGATCGTCTCCTTCTGCTTCCTCTGGTCGTCGAACGGCATTCTCTTCATGCTGCCGACGATCTTGACGCAGCGTGGCCTGCCCTTGAGTGACGCGATTCTGCTGCAGCTTGTCCAGGCTGGCGCCGCGATCTTCGGCTATTCGGCGTGCTCATTCCTGATCGATCGTTACGGCCGCCGGCCCGTGCTGTTCCTCTATTACTTCATCGGCGCCGGTTTCCATCTCTGGTTCGCGCTGGCGAGCGGCGCATGGATGTTCGTCGCGATCGCTTGCGTCGGTTGGGTCAATCCCGGCGTCTACGGCCCGACGACGATCTATGCCGGCGAGCTCTACCCGACCGAGATGCGCGCGACCGCCGTCGGCTGGGTGTTCGGCATCGGCCGGATCGGCTCGTTCCTGGCGCCGACTATCGTCGGCTTCATGCTGGCCTACGGGCTCGGCGCCTATGTGCTCGACACTTTCGCGCTGACCTTTTTCATCGCCGCGCTGGCGCTCATCGCCATCGGCATCGAGACCAAGGGCCGGACACTCGAGGAAATCACCGCAACCGAGGACGGCGCGACGCTCGGCGTCGCCTCCCGATCGGGAGCGGCGGTGTCGTAACGCCGGAGGCAGACGATCTTTACTTGTGACTGCGCGGATCGTCGGCCGGGTTCACGTAGGTGATC
>DATNGG010000084.1:0-40405 GCA_035605975.1 Allostellaceae bacterium
GCCGGTGCCTGCACCGGCGGCGGGGGCGCCATCGCCGCCGCCTGCGACCTGCGCATCGCCGCCGCCAATGCGCGTTTCGGCTTCCCGGTCGCGCGCACCCTGGGCAATTGCTTATCCATGGGCAACTATGCGCGGCTCGCCGCGCTGATCGGCGTCGCCAAGACCAAGGAGATCATCTTCACCGCGCGGCTCATCGAGGCGGCCGAGGCGCAGGCGCTCGGCCTCGTCAGCGAGGTTCTGCCCGATCACGCCGCGCTGATGGCGCGCGCCGAGGAATTGGCGAAGACCGTGGCGGGGCTCGCGCCCTTGACCTTGCGCGCGACCAAGGAGGCGCTCCATCGCCTCATGCCGCGCATCGCGCTGGGCGAGGGGCAGGACCTCATTCTGATGTGCTACATGAGCCAGGATTTCCGCGAAGGCATGGACGCTTTCCTCAACAAGCGCGCGCCGCAATGGAAAGGCGAGTGAGACACGAGATTTGAACCACCAAGACGCCAAGGTACCAAGAAAGACGATTTAGATTTAGCGCCTTCGTGCCTTGGTGGTTCCGATCAGACCTCACACCTTGATCTTCTCGTCCTCGACGACGCGCTGCACCGCCGGGCGCTGCAGCATGCGGTCCTTGAAGGCGGTGTAGTTCTTCATCTCGGCCATCGGGACGCCGCGGCGCACGCCCCAGGTGTAGAGCACGAAAGCATAAGGATCGGCGACCGAATAGGTGTCGAACAGCCAGTCTTTGCCGGCATAGAGCCCGTCGATCTCCGCAAGATAGCCGTGGAAACTTTTGAGGCCCGTCTCTTTGAGATTGGGATGGGCCGCCGGGTCGCTCGCATAGCGCTCGGGCCGGCCGATATGCGCTTGCGCCGGATGAACCGAGGAGGCGACCCAGCCGATGAAGGACAGCATCTTGGCTTCCTTGGCGGGATCGTCGGTCCAGAGACCGAAGCGCTTGCCGAGATAGGGCAGGATCGCGGTGTTCTCGGAAATGAACTCGCCGTTCTCGAGCCCCAGCGCCGGCACGCGGCCATGCGGGTTGATCTTCAGATATTCGGAGCCGCGCTGCTCGCCATTGGCGAGATCGACGCGGCGGGCATTGTATTTCTCGCCGCTTTCCTCGAACAGGATATGCGACGCCATCGAGCAGGCGCCGGGAGCATAGCAGAGCGTCAGCATGGTCGATCCTCCCATGATTTTGCGAGAGCGGCATTTTTGCATCGCCCAGGCCGCGCCGCAAACGGCATTTCGCCGTGCTAGTCGCTTTCGGCGGGTGCCATGATGAAGCGGTCCATGCGGCGCAGCGCGGGGAACCGGCTACTCGCCACGGCGACCACGACGAGCGTCGCGACGCCGCCCAGCACGACCGAGCCAACCGCACCGAACCACTCGGCGGTGACGCCGGATTCGAACTCGCCAAGCTGGTTGGAAGTGCCGACAAAGAGCGAATTGACCGCGCTCACCCGGCCGCGGATCGCGTCGGGTGTCGCCGTTTGGACGAGGGTCGAGCGCACCACGACGCTGACCACGTCGGCGGCGCCGATGATCGCGAGCGCCACGATCGACAAGGGCAACGAGCGCGATAGGCCGAGGGCGATGGTCGCAACCCCATAAACCGCGACGGCGAGGAACATGCGGCGGCCGACATGGCGCTCGAGCGGGCAGCGCGCGAGATAGAGCCCGGCGGCGAGCGCGCCCATGGCCGGCGTGCTGCGCAACAGGCCAAGCCCGATCGGGCCGATCATCAGAATGTCGCGGGCGAAGATCGGCAGGAGCGCGGTGGCGCCGCCGAAGAACACGCCGAACATGTCGAGGGTGATGGCGCCGCGCACCGCCGCGGCGCGGCGGATGAAATCGATCCCACCCAGGAAGCTGCGCACGGAGAAGGGCTCGGCCGGCCGCGCCGGCGTATTGGGCAGCGTCGCGACGGCGGCGAGCCCCAAGAGATACATGACGACCGTGCCGCAGAACGCGATCGGCGCGCCGAGCTTGAACAGCCATTCGCCGGCCGCGAAGAGCAATCCGCCCAGGCCGGGGCCGATGATGACGGCGAATTGATTGACCAGCGAGTTGAGTGGCGTCACGCGCGGGAATAGCGCGACCGGAACGAGGCTCGGCAACAGCGAGGCCTGGGCCGGCTGATCGAAGGCGCGCCCCGCGCCGAAGCAGGCGATGAGCAGGAAGACGAATTCGACGGTGCCGCGGCCGAGAAAGGCGAGGACGGCGATGCCCGTGGCCGCGAGCGCCTGAAGCGTCCAGGCGGCGAGCAGGACCTGCCGGCGCGGATAGCGGTCGATGATTTGGCCGGCGACGAGGGCGAGGCTGGCTGCCGGCAGGAACATCGCCAAGCCGACAAGGCCGAGATCGAGCGCGCTGCCGGTCAGCGCATAGATGTACCAACCGACGGCGACGCCTTGGATCTGAAATGCGGCGGAGACCGAGAACCGCGCGACCATGAAGCGGCGCACCGGGCCGGTGATGACCCGACCTGGAGGCTCGCCGCCTCTATCGCCCTCGGACGAGGCTTCGTCCGGCGCGTCGATGCTCATTCCCGCGGCTTGACCGGCCGTGCCCGCCTATTCGACGATTTTGTTGCGCAGGATGCCGATGCCCTCGACCTCGGCCTCCATCACGTCGCCGACATTCAGGAATTTCTGCGGGGTCATGCCGAGCGCCACGCCCGAGGGCGTGCCGGTCGCGATCACGTCGCCGGGATGGAGCGTCAGGCTGGAGCACAGGCTCTCGACGATGGCCGGCACGCCGAAGAGCAGGTCCGAGGTGTTCGAATCCTGCCGCGTCTCGCCATTGACGCGCAGCGTGATGCGATGGCCGCCCGGCTCGCCGAACTCGTCCTTCGTCACGATGCAGGGGCCCATCGGGCCGAACGTGTCGAAGCTCTTGCCCTTGAACCACTGGCCATGCGCCGCCTGCTTGTCGCGCGCGGTCACGTCGTTGAAGACCGTGTAACCGAAGACATAGTCCATCGCCTGCGCGGCCGGAACGTCGCGCGCGACCTTGCCGATGACGACGGCGAGCTCGACCTCGTAATCGAGCTGGGTAGTGTTCTTGGCGTGGCGCAGCACGCCCGCCTCCGGGCCGATGACGGTGGTGAAGGGCTTCGAGAAAATCTCGGGCACAGGCGGGAACTTGACCGGCAAGTTGCGGGCGCGCGCGCCCTCCTCGATGTGCAGCTTGTAGTTCCGCCCGATGCAGAAAATGTTTTTGCGTGGATGCGGGATCGGCGCATAGAGCTTGGTCCCGGCAAAGGGCGCCCAATTGTCGCCTTTGTCCTTCGCCGCATCGAACGCCTTCTTCACCTCGGTGAGCGCAGCCTGTCCGCCTTCGATGAGGGCGATCATATCGCCGGGCAGCGCGCTGCTCGCCTTGTTCAGGTCGAGAATGCCGCGCTTGGCGTCGACGGCGCCGAGCCGCTCTTGACCCTTGGCATCGAACGTCACGAACCTCATGGAAATCCTGCTCCTTCGCGGGTGGGGTCCGCCGCGGATTGCGCTGGCTTGCAGCGCCGCGGCGAAGCGATGTCGGGAAAGCTATGCTAAACCTAGCAGGAAGGCGGCGTTGCTTTCAACCGAGGGGCCGATGGAGGGCAGGATGGCAGACGTGAAGAACCCCGCGCGGGCGCGGCTCAGCGAGGGCGCGGTCTCGATCGGCGTCGGCTTGCGCTTGGCGCGCGGCGTCGAGATCGCGCGCATTATGCGGAGCTGCGGCTGGGACTGGCTGTTCATCGATCTGGAGCACGGCGCGATGTCGCTCGACACCTGCTCGCAGATTTCGGTCGCCGCGCTCGATGCCGGCATCGCGCCGATCATCCGCGTGCCGCAAGGTCAGCTCGACATGGCGACGCGGGCGCTCGATGGCGGCGGTTGGGGCATCGTCATGCCGCATGTCGACACCGCCGAAGAGGCGGCGGCCATCGTCGAGCGGGTCAAATATCCGCTGGAGGGCCATCGCTCGGTGATGGGCGCGCTGCCGCATTTCGGCTATCGCGGCCTTGGCGTCGGCGAAGCAGCGAAGATCGTCAATGCCGAGATGCTCGTCACCGTGATGATCGAGACGCCGCGCGCGCTCGAGAATGCGGAGAAAATCGCGGCGGTGCCGGGCGTCGATGTGCTGCTGATCGGCACCAACGATCTCGCCATGGAGATGGGCATCCCGGGACAATTCGCGCATGAGAAGATCGTCGACGCTTATGAGCGGGTGATCGCCGCGTGCCGCAAGCACGGCAAATGGCCGGGCATGGGCGGATGCTATGTCGACGATCTGCTGCGCAGATACATCGCCATGGGCATGCGGATGATCCTCGGCGGCAATGATCTGCCGTTCCTGATGGCGGGTGCGAGCGAGCGCGCCAAGCATTTGCGCGCCTGTCGGACGGCCTAGGAAACGATGCTCAGGGCTTGGGCGCCTGGCCCTGCATCGCCGCGATCGCCGCCTCGCTGACGAGCACATAGTCGAGCGCAACCGGCTGGGCGAAGCTCTTCGCCTTGGCGCGCGCCGCCGCGGCCGCGCTCTGCGCGGCCTCGTGGTCGGGGAAAGCCTGCGAGCGCACGTAGTAGAGCATGTGCCCCTTGCGATTGGGCGCGTGGACCACCTCGACCGGCAGGCCGGTCGCTTCGACCGACCATTGAATGCGGTGGGCGTTGTCCTCGACGGCGAAGGCGCCGAACTGGATCCGGAACGGCCCCGCCTCGGCAGCTTCGGCGGTGGCCCTCTGCGCCGCCGGCGGGGCGTGCTTGGCGGGAGCAGGCTTGGCCGGCTGCGCCGCGGCGACGGCGCTGGGCTTGGACTTGGCCGCGGGCTCCGCAGCCTTGGCCGGGGGCGCCGGCTTTACCGGAGCCAGCGGTTTGGCTGCGGCGCTTGCCTCGCTCGCGATCGGCTTGGGCGGAGGCGCGGGCTTTGCCGCATGCTCGATCGGTACCGCGGGTTTCACCGGCGGGGGAGCCGTCTCGGCGGAGGATCCGGCGGGAGATGAGGCGGACAGAGCCGGGGGCAGCGCGGCGGTCGGGGCAGGCGGCGGAACCGCGACGGGCGCGAGGGCCGGCGGGGCTGCGGTCGCTTCGACGCTGGGCTCCGGCGCAGTGCTCTTTGCCGCGAGGGCGGCGGGCGACGTTGCCGGCGAGCCGGCGGCGGCGGCCGTTGGCACCTCTGCGGCCGGGGGCGAGGCGGCGCTGGTATCTGCTGCTTTCTGAGACGGGAGCACGCGATACAGCACGCCGCCGGCAAGGCCTACGGCAAAGAAAAACGCCAGCAACAGAATCGTATAGGCCGCGCCTTCGAATTTCGATCGGCTGCTGCCCGCGAACAGCGACATCCTTCCTCCGGACGTCCGCGCAAACATGGGTTCAGTGTCGCTCAGATTCGCGCTTGCGTCTAGCGGTTTAAGCCCAGCTCTTCAGCTTCGGTATGAAGGTGCCGAGTCGGGTCCCCCAGACGGGGAGGCGGCGGCGCGGCCGCCGCCTCCAAACGCGCCGTCAGCCGCCAAACGGGTACTCGACGCTGCCCGATTTGAAGGCTGGCGGATCGAGGATCACGGTCTTTTTCGGGTCCTTGAACTGGTCGAGGTCATTCCCGGTCAGGCCCTGGAACTGCACCATCAGCATGCGCGATTGCGCCCATTCGCCGTCCTTGCCGAACTTGATGTCGCCGAAGACGGTGTGGAAGGTCTGGGTGCGGAAATACTCGGCGAGCTTGTCCTGATCGAGGCTCTTGGTGCCCTCGATCGCCTGCTGCACGAGCTGCATATAGGCATAGCTGATCGGCACCATGTAATAGCCGAGCGGATCGGTGCCGGCGGCCTTGGCGCGCGCCTGGTACTTCTGCAGCACTTCGGCAACGCCGGGGAACATCATGGTCTTGGCCGGCTGCCACACATCGAAGACGAGGAAGCCATTGAGCGCGGTGCCGAGCTGCAGCTTGATGGCCGTGGCCTGCGGCCCGACCATCGCGCCGCCGATCATCTTCGGCTTGTAGCCGATCTCCTTGACCGCGCGGATCATGCAGGAGGAGTCGGTCACATAGGAGGCGATCAGCACGATGTCGGGATTGGCGGCCTGAATGGCGCGCACCACGGGCGTGCAATCGGTGATGTTGCCGGGATAGGTCTTGTCGTAGACGATCTTCAACCCGTCGGCTTTCGCGGTTTGGCGCGCGCCGTCGGCGGCGTTATGCGCGAATTCGATATCGGCGGAGCTGATGGCGATGGTCTTCGGCTTGGGGTTCTGCGCCATCGCGATGTTGAAGAAGCCTTCGGTGAAGGCGGTCTTGGGGTTGGGCCCCGACGGGATCATCGCGAAGTATTTCGGATAGTGGAACTCGCTGTTGACGGCGAGGCCGAGAAGGGCGGGAAACAGCTTGTTGTGCTGCATGACGATCGGCAGCGCCGGCGCGATGAGGCCGGTCGCATAAGAGCCCATCACGATATCGACCTTGTCGACGTCCAAGAGCTTCGTGTAGATCGCGGGGATATTCGCCGGGTTGCTCTGGTCGTCGTAGTGGATGAGCTGAACCGGCCGGCCTAAGAGCCCGCCCTTGGCATTGATGTCCTCGGCCCAGATTTCCATCGCCAGCAGCGCCGGCTTGCCGTTGGCGGCGAGACCCCCGGTCTCCTCCATGCTGAAGCCGATCTTGATCGGATCGGCCGCCGAGGCGGGCATAGCGAGCGCCCCCGCGACGCTGAGGCCCATGAGGCTCCGCCACAGCCACCGGGCATTCCTCCGGCGTTTCATCTCCATCCCCTTCATATGCATCCCTCCGGTCTACGGTTGTGTCTTGTATTCTTTCGCCATCGATCATAGGCGCTTTCGGCGCGCCGTCATATAAACATGCGCGGGGTGCGCGGACCATGAGCGCGCGGCGCGGCGTTGCGATGCGCTGCTGCACAGCCTTCATGCGCCCGCATCTTCTTGACAAGGCGAGCCGCCTCCACAAGGATCGCCCGCCGCCGCTGATAGAAATCGCGCTGCAACTCGACGCCGGGCAGGGAGGTTCAAACTGCGCTCGATCATTGGTCTGTCTGCATGTCTGCTGCTCGCTGCCTCGGTCGCCGGAGCGCGCGCCGAATCCCTGCCGCATGTCGTCATCGCCACGGTTCCGACCATCGCCTCGGCCTCGACCTATATCGCCGACGCCAAAGGCTATCTGCGCGAGGCGGGTATCGATGCCGAGATCGAGAAGATCCAGTCGGTCAGCACCGCGATGCCGCTGCTGGCGAGCGGCCGCGTGCAGGTGGCGCAGGGCGGGTTTTCGGCCGCCTATTGGAACGGCCTCGCTCAAGGCTTGCCGGTCATCATGGCGTTCGAGGGCGGCTCGACGCCGCTCAACCACCATGTGCTCTTGAGCGCCGCGATGAAGGACAAGATCAAGACAGTCGCCGATCTGAAGGGCCGCACGGTTGCGCTCAACGCGCCGGGCTCGATCATCGGTTATGATCTTTACAAGGTCCTCGGCAGCGCCGGCCTGACCTTCAAGGACATCGAGATCAAATATATCGGCTTCCCGCAGATGGGTGTCGCGCTGCAAAACGGCGCGGTCGATGCCGCGGTCAACGTGCCGCCCTTCGGCGATCTCGCGATCGAGAAGGGGCTCGGCGTCAACTGGATCGACACCGACGATTATCTGAAGCCCGCGCCCGTGTCGGTCGTGCATTACGTCATCAACAGCGACTGGGCGAAGCAGAACAGCGATCTGGCGCACCGCCTCTTTGTCGCGATGGCGCGCGGCACGCGCGATTATTGCCAAGCCTATCACCATGGGCCCAACCGCGACGAGGTGATCGGCATCATGATGAAATACGGCGTCGCGGGCGATCACCAATCGCTCGACAAATTTCCGTGGCAGGCGCGCGATCCGAACGGCCGGTTCAACAAGGCAAGCGTGCTCGACGTGCAGGACTGGTATTTCAAGGACGGTTTCATCAAGAAGAAGTTCACGGCGGCGCAACTCATCGATACGAGCTATGCCGAAGAAGCCGCGAAAAAGCTCGGACCGTTCGAGGTCATCAACAAGGACAGCAAGCTTGGCGGCTGCCGCTGAGCCCGTATTGGGGGATGGGATGAAGACTATGACCGTGCGACCGTTGGTTCTCGGCGTTGCTCTGGCGGCTTGCGCCCTCGCGCTGCCGCAGCACGCGCGCGCCGATGCCAAGGTGGTGATCGGCAGCGTGCCCGGCATTGCCGCGGCCGGCACCTATATCGCGGACGCCAAAGGCTATTTCCGCGAGGCGGGCATCGATGTCGAGATTGCCAATCTCGCTTCCGCGGCCGATGCAATGGCGAGCCTCTCGACCAACCAGTTCCAGGTGGTCGAAGGCGGCTATTCCGCCGGCTACTGGAACGCGCTGACCAAGAACTTTCCGATCATCACCGCTTTCGAGCGTGGCTCGCGGCCGACCAACCACAAGATCGTCGTGCCGCCCAGCCTCAAGGACAAGATCAAGGCGGTGGCCGACCTCAAAGGGCATTCGGTCGCGGTCAATGCGCCCGGCTCCTTGACGATTTATGAGCTCGGCAAGATGCTCGAAGCCTCGGGCCTCACGATCAAGGATGTCGACGTCAAATACATTCCCTTCCCGCAGATGTCCGTCGCCCTGAAGAACGGCGCGATCGACGCGGCCGAGGACATCCCGCCCTTCGTCAATGTCGGCATCGAGCAAGGGCTGATGCATGTGATCGGCTCGATCGATGACACGCTGAAGCCCTATCCGCTGGGCAGCATCGCCTATCAGATCAACACCGACTGGGCGGCAAAAAACCAGGATGTGGCGCGCAAGTTCTTCGTCGCCATCGCCCGCGGCACGCGCGATTACTGCCAGGCCTATCATCACGGGCCGAACCGCAACGAGGTGCTCGACATCATGATCAAGTACAAGGTCATGTCCGATCGCGCCCTGCTCGACCGGATTCCCTGGCAAGGCCGCGATCCCAACGGCCGGATGGATGCCGGCACCGTGCTCGACATCCAGGACTGGTTTTTCAAAGAGGGCATGATCACCAAGAAGTTTCCGGCTTCCCGGCTGATCGACACGAGCTATGCGGACTACGTGGCGAAGACGCTCGGCCCGTTCAAGCTGATCAACCAGAGCGACCCTTTGCCGAGCTGCCGCTAGCCGGCCCGCGCCGGCTTGCCGCTTGCGCCCGCGACAGACAACGAAAGAGGAGTGCAACTCATGGCTATCGCACCATTCAGCCCGGTCCGCCGGATCGTCACTGGGCATGACGCCACCGGCAAGGCGATCGTCCTGATCGACGGCGACACGCCCTACAAGACGACGCGCGCCGAGGGCGCCATGCAGCAGCGCATCTGGGTGACCGACAAGGGCCCGGCCGACATGAAGGGCGACAAGGATCGCGGCGGCATCGAGCTGCGCATCGCGCCGCCGGCGAATGGCTCGGTCATTCGCGTGCTCGACATCCCGCCGGAATCGGAAGCCGCGCGCAAGCTGCCCAACGACCACATGACGAAGCTCCTCGGCGGCGAGCATCACGCGCCGAAAGGCGTTCGCCCGCCGCGGCATCCCGGCATGCATCGGACGCGCACCATCGACTATGCGATCATCATGTCGGGCGAGATCGACATGCTGCTCGACGACAGCGAGGTGCATCTGAAGGCCGGCGATATCCTCGTACAGCAGGCGACCAATCACGCCTGGGTCAATCGCGGCAAGGAGCCGTGCCGCATCTGCTTCGTCCTGATCGACGGGACCGATCCACTCGTCTGATGGGGTCGCAAGCGGATGTCGGTTGAACCGCCGCGCAAGGGGGCGCGGATCGAGATCGAGGGGCTGGCGCGCGTCTTCGAGGGACCGCGCGGCTCCGTCCAGGCGCTCACCGGCATCGATCTCTCGATCGCTCCGGGCGAGTTCTTGTGCATCGTCGGGCCGTCGGGCTGCGGCAAGTCGACGCTGCTGCGCATTCTCGCCGGGCTCGACCGGCAGAGCAGCGGGCGGATCAAGGTCGATTCCGCCAACTGGGCGGTCGAAAACGCCATGGTGTTCCAGGAGAGCGGCCTCTTTCCCTGGATGTCGGTCGAGCAGAATGTCGGCTTCGGCCTGATGACGCGCGGCATGCCCGCGAGCGAGCGCGCGCCGCGGGTGGAGGCGGCGATGCGCCTCGTCGGGCTGACGCAGTTCCGCCGCCATTTCCCGCACCAGCTTTCGGGCGGCATGCGCCAGCGCGGCGCGATCGCGCGCGCTTTCGTCACCGACCCGGCCGTGCTGCTGATGGACGAGCCCTTCGCCGCCCTCGATGCGCAGAACCGCACCATCCTTCAGGAAGAGCTGGTGCGCATCTGGGAGACCACGGGCAAGACCGTGGTCTATATCACCCATTCGATCGACGAGGCGCTGTTCCTTGGCGACCGCGCGGCGGTGATGACGGCCCATCCCGGGCGCATCAAGGAGATCATCGACATTCCGTTTCCGCACCCGCGCAATCTGATGGAGCTGAGCGTCACCCCGACTTTCGGCGAGCTGAAACTGAAAATTTGGCGCGTGCTCGAAGAGGAGGTCAATCGCGCCCGCGCCACCGGAGATCAGGCATGAGCGAAGCCTCACGTCAGGTGCGGCAGGAAAGGCTGCTCTATCTCCTCTCGCCGATCGGCCTCATCGTTCTTTGGCAGCTCGCCATCCAAGCGGGGCTCGGCGATCGCCGCTTCGTCCCCGCGCCCTCTGACATCGCCGAGCGCTTCTATCTGCTCTGCGTCTCGGGCGAGCTGCCCTGGGACACGGTAGTGACGCTGTGGCGCATCATCGCCGGATTCGTCTTGGGCTCGATCCCGGGTGTCGCGCTCGGTCTCGCCATGGCAATGTGGCGAAGCGTGCGCATCGTCATCGATCCCCTGATCGCGGCGCTGTTCCCGATCCCGAAGCTCGCGCTGATGCCGCTGATCCTCCTGGCTTTCGGCTTTGGCGAGACCTCGAAAATCGTCGTCGTCGCGATCGGCGCGTTCTTCCCGGTGATCGTCAACGCCTATGCCGGGGCCGCCAACATCGAGAAAATCTATATCGACGTCGCGCGCAACTACGGCGCCAGCCCGCGCATCATGTTCACGCGCGTCGTCTTCTTCGGCGCGCTTCCGCTGATCTTCGCCGGCTTGCGCGTCGCGCTGGCGATCTCGTTCATCATCGCGACGGCGGTCGAGTTCGTCGCGTCCAAAAGCGGCATCGGCTATCTGATCTGGTCGTCATGGGAGCTGCTGCAGGTGGATGCGATGTTCGTCGGCATCGTCACCATCGGCATTCTGGGCGTCATCACCTCGACCCTCTTCATCGAGCTGGAGCGGTTCGTCATACCCTGGAAGGCGCCGTGAGAGAGACGCTCGCATTCCTCGTCCTACTGAGCGCCTTCACGTTGCAGGGCTGCGGCTTCTTCACGCTTTCCGATGCCTACGGCAATCACTACGGCGGATTTTCCGATTACGGCAACCGCTATGCGTGGCAGCTCGGCGTCTGCGAGAAGGAGATGGCGGTCAGCCCCGTCCCCGAGACGGCGAAGAAGCGGGCGATGCAATGCTGCATGTGGCGTCATGGCGTGCCGATCGACAATCCAAAAGGCTGCGAGGCGCCGCCTTATAACGGCTGACAGGACCCGCGGCGGGGAGGGGAGATGAAGCTCAGCACGGACCGCATCTTGACGACCCATGTCGGCAGCCTGCCCCGGCCGAAGACCTTGGCCGAGCTCTTGGTGCTGAAGGACAAGGGCGAGGCTTATGACCGCGCTGCGCTGGAGCACAGCGTGCGTGAGGCGGTCGGGGATATCGTCCGCCGTCAAGCCGAGACCGGCATCGACATCGTCGATGACGGCGAGATGTCGAAGCCCGGCTATTCGACCTATATCGCCGATCGCCTGACGGGGTTTTCGGGGCATGCGCCGCGCAAGCCGCCGCTCGACACGCGCGACTACCCCGCTTTCAACGCCGCGATGGGGCGCATGACCGGGCCGCAGACGCTGCGCCGCGCCAATTGCGTCGGCCCCGTTACGCTGCGCGATCCGCTTCCGCTCGAAGAGGATATCGCCAATCTGCGCGCCGCGCTCGCGGAGACGCGCGTCGCCGAGGCGTTCATGACCTCGGCTTCACCCGGTCTCGTCTCGGCGTTTCAGCCGAATGAATTTTATCCCTCGCACGACGCCTATATCGAGGCGGTGGCGGAGGCGATGCAGCCCGAATACGAGGCGATCGCGCGGGCCGGCTTCGTGCTTCAGCTCGATTGCCCCGATCTCGCGATGGCACGCCACACCGGCTTCCAGGATTTGAGCGAGGCCGAATTCCTGAAACGCGCCCGCCATCACGTCGAGGTGCTGAACCACGCCGTGCGCAACATCCCCGCCGCGATGATGCGGCTGCATATTTGCTGGGGAAATTACGAAGGCCCGCACGACCACGACATTCCGCTCGCCAAGGTCGCGCCGATCCTCTTGAAGGCGAAGCCGATGGCGCTGGTGATCGAAGCCTCGAACCCGCGCCACGCGCATGAATGGCGGCTGTGGGAGGAGGTCGCGCTGCCGGCGGACAAGGTCCTCATTCCCGGCGTGCTCGACACCTCGACCAATTATGTCGAGCATCCCGAGCTCGTCGCCGAGCGCATCGCCCGCTTCGCCGCGATCGTTGGGCGCGAGCGCGTGATTGCCGGAACCGATTGCGGCTTCGGCACTTTCGCGGGCTATGGCAAGCTCGACCCCGATATCGCCTTCAAGAAGCTCGCCGCCATGGTCGAAGGCGCGGCGATTGCGAGCAAGCGCCTATGGCGGAAGGCGACGCCGAGGAAGCCAGCGAAGAAGAAGGCCGCGGCGAGCGCGCGCGGCAAGGCCGCGCAGCGTGCGAGACAGTCGAAACGAAAGAAAGCTACAGGCCGCGAGCGCTTATCGGTAAAGCGGCGACGCGGGCGCAGATAGCGTTGCAAACCCACCCTGCGTTCTTCGAGACGCGATGCTTCGCATCGCTCCCCAGGATGAGGTGGAATGGGTTACGGCATCGGAGGTCGATGCTATTCAGTAAATTTCCTCGTCCTGAGCGCGCGCGAAGCGCGCAGTCGAAGGACGCAGGATTCTCTTGCAACGCTTGTTTGCCGCTCGTCGAAACGGTGATGCCTATTTCGCGAGCCGGTAGCGCTGCTGGAGCGAAGGCGGGCCGTCGCAGATCACCTTTCCGGTCTCGACCAGCTCGATCAGATGCGCGAGAACCGAGCGGCCGGCGGCGGCGATAAGCTTCGCATCGAGCCCGACATAAATGCGCGCGACCATCGCCGGGATCGTCTCATCCCCGGCGGCCAGCGCATCGAGGATCGCCGCGCTACGCTCGCGGCGATGTGCGATGAAGGCGCCGACATAAGGCTTCGGGTCGGCGATCGACGGCCCGTGCGTCGGCCAATAGAGCGCATCCTCGCGCGCCAGGAGCTTTTCGAGCGAGCGCATATAGGCGGCCATGTCGCCGTCGGGCGGCGCGATCACGCTGGTCGACCAGCCCATCACATGATCGCCGGTGAAGAGCGTGCGCTCTTCGGGGAGGGCGAAGCACAGATGGTTCGAGGTATGGCCGGGCGTTTCGACCGCTTCGAGGCGCCAGCCCGGCCCTTCGGCAACATCGCCGTCGCGCAGCGCGACATCGGGAACGAAATCGCGATCGCCGCCCTCCTCGGTGGTGCCGCCGATACTTTCCGCCGGCCGGCGCGAGCCATGCGGCCCGAAGCCATAGGTCTTGGCGCCGGTCGCACGCTTCAGCGCGGCGGCGGCGGGCGAATGATCGAGATGGGTGTGCGTGATGAGAATGTGCGTCACGCTCTCGCCGCTAACGGCCTCGAGCAGCGCGGCGACATGGTCGTCGAGCGCCGGGCCCGGGTCGATCACCGCAACCTTGCCACGCCCGATGATGTAGGTGCCGGTGCCCTTGAAGGTGAAGGGGCTGGCATTGCGGGCGACGACGCGGCGGATCAGCGGGCTTAGTCGCTCAGCCCGGGCGTACGCGAAGGCGAAGTCGCGGCGGAACGGGATTTCGGTCGCCATGGCCACCGCCTTATCGCAAGCGAGCCGCCTTGCCAAGAGCCGCTGCCCGGCTTGAGCCTCAGGGCGCGTTTCTCGATCAGGTGCCAGGAGAGAAAGGCGAGCGTGCCCGCCAGGAGCGTTGCAAGCAGGAACACCTGCCACCAGGCGGCGTGGCCCTTCATCAGCCAGATCACCGCCTGCTGCGCGGGCCAGCCATAGATGTAGAGCCCATAGGAAAGGTCGCCGAAGCGCGCGGCCGGAATGACCGGTAGGCGCGGGTGAAGCGCGAGATAGAGTGCGAGATAGCAGCCGAAGAGCGGGAAGAGCAGAATGAACTGGCCGAGCGGTATGCTCGCGGCGAGGCCGGCCAAGGCCGCGAGCGCGACGCGCCCGTCGAAGATGCGCGTCTCGCGCAGCTTATAGAGCGCCATGCCGGCGGCGAAGAAGCTCAGCATCCAGCCCCAGCCGCCGAGGATGCTGAGCGCATCGAAATGGATGCAGGCCATGCCGAGTGCGATAAGCCCGAGGCAGACCGGCAGCCGGATGAGCCGCAGCATGCCGAGCGCCATCACCATTAGGTACATCTCGAACTCGAGGCCGAGCGTCCACAACGACCCGTTGATCTCGAGCCCGACCGCATTGTTGACGAAGAGAACGCCAGGCAGCTCGTGCACTTTGAGGCTGAACACGGCATTGTCGAGCACGTAGCGATAGGGCTCGGGCCGACGCAAATACTCGCCCAGCGGCAGGCTCGTGACGATCGGCGCCAACAGGAAGGCGCTCAAGACCAGCATGACGAGATAGCCGGGGAAGATGCGCAGGCAGCGCTTGATGAGATAGCGCAGGGCCCCATGCGTCTGCTCGAAGCTTTGCGTGACGAGAAAACCGCTGATCGCGAAGAAGACGAAGACGCCGGCGAGGCCGAGCATGCATTGATTGCCGGTCAAGCGGTTGAGCGGCTCGTTGATGCCCGTACCTTCGGCGATGAGAAAGGAATGCGAGAAGATCACCGACAAGGCGGCGATGAGGCGAAGCGCATCGAAATTGTTGTGCCGTCCCCGGGCTTGCCGCTCGGCCGGCATCGGCGTCACCCGAAGGGCGGCTTCATCGCGACCGAGAACATCACCGTCGGAAGCAGCTCGCGCACGATGGCGCGAAGGCTCGCTTCATCGGCGCCCTCGGCCGCCGCGATCGCGCCGCGCGGATTGCGGCGAACGATGGTCGCGACCGCGCGGCCCGCGGAATTCGATCCCAGGGTGACGAACACCTCGGCGGGATCGACGCGGCCCAGCGTCTTGGCAAGGCGGCTCTTGCCTTTCTCGGTATCGAGATCGAGCACCGGCAGATCGGCGGCCGAGCTTGCGGGCTCGGGCGGCACCGCCGCCTCCATGGCCTCGACCGGCTGATGGCGCGCAAAGCGCTGGAAGATCGCGCGGCTTTCGCTGGTGTCGATGCGGAATTGCAGCTCCCAGGTCTCGCCGCGCGCGGCCAGCTCGGTGATCAGCGCGAAGAGATCGTCGCAATCGGGATCGTGACTGCAGGTGATGAACGCGAACCGGCCCTCATGCTCGATCACGCGATCGTCATTCTCGGCAAAGCCGAGCTCGTCGAGCGCGTTGACGAGCGCGCGTTCCGAGGCGACGAGGAGGGTGCTGACGTGGAGTTTCGAAGGCTCACGCGAGGGGTCCGGTACGTCCATCACCATGACTTAGCGATTCGAGCGCGATTCGGCAAGTTTGAGGCCCGGAGATGGGTCGCGCTCAGCCGGCGATGAGCTGCAGCCCTTGGATATCGGCAAAGCCGCGCTCGGGGCTGACGACGGTGAGGATGAAGGCGTCGGCGGCGCAATCGAGCCCGCCATTGCCTTTGAGGCACGCCGTCCGCGGCAGCGTGTCGATGTTGATGTAGAAGGTCTCGCCCGCGCCCATGACCACCGTCTTGAACTGATTGGGATAATAGCGGTCGGTCTGGATCGTCAGATCGTAGCGGCCGGGCGGCACGTCGCGATAGAAGACGGTGCCGGGACGCGATTCACCCGAGGGCTTGCCGTTGAGATAGACCTGGCGCCACTGCATCGCACCGTAATAGGTGATGGCGCGGTAGAAGACGAGGCGGGCCGTGCCGGGAGGCTCCGGCGGCAAGGGGCCATAGAGCGCGTTGGGCGGCGGTTGCTGGACACAGCCGGCCAGCAGGAAAAGGACCGCGACAACCGGGCGAACCAGCCGGCTCATGACATCCTCCAAACTCCAAAGCCGCGAGCGCGGACGGCGCGCGTCTCGCGGCGCGCCTGCTGCCGTAGTATAGATGGACGCGAAGACCCGCTCAAAAAAGGGTTTCACGAAGATGTCAGGAAGGGAGCGATGCTCGGGCTCATTCAGGACTGGCCGCTTCTGGTCTCCTCGCTTATTTGCCATGCGGACCGGCACCATGGCGCGGTAGAGATCGTCACCCGCACCCTCGAAGGGCCGATCCACCGCTACACTATTCGCGATGCGCATGCGCGCGCCCGCCGGCTCGCCAACGCGCTGACGCGGCTCGGGGTGGAGCGGGGCGAGCGGATCGCGACGCTCGCTTGGAACACGCATCGCCATTTCGAGTTCTACTATGGTGTCTCGGGCATGGGCGCCGTGTGCCACATCATCAATCCGCGCCTCTTTCACGAGCAGATTGCCTATATCATCAACCATGCCGAAGATTGCTACGTGTTCTTCGATGCGTGCTTCGCGCCGCTGGTCGAGACGCTGCGCGCGCGCTGCGCGGGGGTCAAGGGCTGGATCGCCTTCGCCGACAAGACTCATATGCCGCCGCTCGATGGCACGCTTTGCTATGAGGACCTGCTCGCGGCCGAAAGCGATGCGTTCGACTGGCCGAGCTTCGATGAACGGCTCGCTTCCTCGCTCTGCTACAGCTCGGGCACGACCGGCAGCCCCAAAGGCGCGCTCTACGCGCATCGCTCGACGATCCTCCATGCCTATGGGATCTCGCTGCCCGACACCTTCGGCCTTTCGGCACGCGACGTGATCTCGCCGGTTGTGCCGATGTTCCATGTCAATGCCTGGGGCCTGCCTTATGCCGCGATGCTGGTCGGCGCGAAGCTCGTCTTCCCCGGCGCGGCGCTCGACGGCAAGAGTCTCTACGAGCTGTTCGAGGCGGAGCAGGTGACGTTCAGCGCCGGCGTGCCGACGGTTTGGCTCAGCCTGTTGCGCTATCTCGATGAGAGCGGCGCGCGGCTATCCTCGCTGCAACGCGTCGTCATCGGCGGCTCGGCCGCGCCGCCCGCGATGATCGAAGCCTTCGAGAAACAGCACGGCGTTGAAGTCATTCATGCCTGGGGCATGACGGAGATGAGCCCCTTGGGCACGACCGCTCAACTCAAAGCCAAGCATCGCGACGCGCCCGCCGATGCGCTCCTTGCGCTGAAGAGCCGGCAGGGCCGCGCGATCCCCGGCGTCGATATGAAGATCGTCGATGGCGCGGGGCAGGAGCTGCCCTGGGACGGAGCCGCCTTCGGCGATCTGATGGTGCGGGGCTGGTGGGTCGCGAGCGCTTACTTCAAGAGCGAGGAGCGCAGCCTGCTGCGCGACGGTTGGTTCCAGACCGGCGATGTCGCGACCATCGATGCCGACGGCTATATGAAAATCACCGATCGCTCGAAGGACGTGATCAAGAGCGGCGGGGAATGGATCAGCTCAATCGAGCTCGAGAACATCGCCGTCGCACATCCGGCCGTCGCCGAGGCGGCGGTGATCGGGGTCCCGCACCCCAAATGGGACGAGCGTCCGCTGCTGATCGTGCAGCCGAAGGCGGGTGCCCGGCTTCTCCGCGACGAGCTCCTCGCCTTCTATCGCGGCAAGGTCGCGCCGTGGTGGATTCCCGACGATGCGGTGTTTGTCGATGCCCTGCCGCACACCGCGACCGGCAAGCTCCTCAAGACGGAGTTGCGTGACCGCTACCGGGACTACCGGCTGCCCGAGGCTTGAGCGCGCAGATGCGATAGCGCATCGAGCGCCGCCTGAAGCTGGAAGTCGCGCGCCGAGCCGATCGCCGAGGATTCGATGATCGTCTCGGTCTGCCCCGCCGCGGCAAGCTTGGGTGCCGGCGCGGCAGAGCCGCTCGCCGAGGCCGTGCTGGGACCTGCGGATAAAGCGCCGGGCAGGTCGGCTTCGCGGATGATGTCGACATCGGCGGTTTTGGAGCTCTTGGGCTGGACGACGACCCGGTCCGGCGTGATGCCGACGCCTTGGATCGAGCGGCCGCTCGGCGTGTAGTAGCGCGCGGTGGTGAGGCGCAAGGCGCCGTGGCCGTCGAGCGGGATGATCGTCTGGACGGAGCCCTTGCCGAAGCTCTGCGTGCCGAACACCTCGGCGCGGTGGCGGTCCTGCAAGGCGCCGGCGACGATCTCCGCAGCCGAGGCGGAGGCGCCGTTGATCAGCACCACCATCGGCACGCCCTTGATCCGGTCGCCATTGGGGGGCGCCGGGAAGACCCGGTTGTCCTCGGTGGAGCGGCCGTGGATCGAGACCGTCGTGCCGCCGTCGAGAAAATCGCCGGCGACGCGCACCGCCTGATCGAGCAGCCCGCCCGGATCGTTGCGCAGATCGAGCACCAGGCCCTGGAGCCGAGCGTGATTCTGGCTTTGCAGCTCATCGAGCGCGTGGCTGACCTCGCGCTGCGTCGTCTCGGTGAAGCTGGTAATGCGGATATAGCCGATGCCGTTCGCCTCGAGCTGCGACTTCACCGAATCGACGCGGATGATCGCGCGCGTCAGCGTCACGTCGAAGGGCGGCTCGTTCTTGCGCCCGATGGTGAGGCGCACCGTGCTGTCGGCGGGACCGCGCAGGACCGTGACCACGTCCTTGAGGCTCATGCCGTCGGTCAGCTCGCCATTGATGCGCAGGATTACGTCGCCGGCGCGGATGCCGGCGCGCGCCGCGGGCGTATCGTCGATCGGCGAGATCACCATCGGGTGGGAATCGTCGCGCGTGAGCTCCGCGCCGATGCCGGCGAACTCTCCGGCGCTGTCGTCGAGCATCTCCTGGTATTCGGCCTCGCTCATATAGTCCGAATGGGGATCGAGGCCGGTCAGCATGCCTTTCAGCGAATTGTCGATCAGCCGATCGTTGCTCACCGGATCGACATAGCTCGACCGCACGCGCTGCAGCACCGAGCGATAGAGCGCTAGATCGGGATCGCCTTGGGCGGCCGGATGGGGAGCGCTGTTGCTGCAGCCGACAAGCGCAAGCGCGAGAAGCGCAGCGAGCCAAGAGGAACGTCGCAACATCATCGAACTGAAAAACCTCTCATCAAAGGGCCCAGCGCCGCACCGCGGACGTCGGGCCGTTCACGCCCGGCGCGCTGGCCGAGGCGCGCATCAATGCCGCCGAAGCTTTTCATCGATGAGCTCTCTCACCTTGCGCTTCTCCCAATCCTGGGTGGTCCAGGGCAGGAGCTCATAGGCGTGAAGCGCGTGCAGGCAGATCACCAAACCCCAACCGACCAGCGGCGCGTAGAACCACATCGGGCCGGCGGAAGTCGAATCGATGATGAACAAGACGAAATTGATGACCACATAGGCGGTCAGGTGGCTGTAGAAGATGCGCAGCGCGCGCGCTCGTCCCCAAGCCCATTTCTCCAACTCGACAACGCGCGCGGCCTCGCGCACGCTCACGCCCGGATGGAGCTCGGTTGGCTCGCTTTGTTGACCGCGTATTGCCATGCGACGCTTGAATCTCGCCGGAGAATCTTAACGGCCTTGCTGCTGCGCAACAAGAGCAGGTTGGACCGCTTTGGTTAATTTCACGCTAAAGTGCGCCGCCCCGCGGCGAAGGCCTCTCGGGGCACGCTTGGGCGGGAATGGGCTCGACGCAAGCTGGTCGGAGTGAGAGGATTCGAACCTCCGGCCCCCGCCTCCCGAAAGCGGTGCTCTACCAGGCTGAGCTACACTCCGGCGCCGCGCGATATAGCCCGAAGCCGAGCAGGCCGCAACCGGTAAGTCGCAAGGGGCGCACCTAATAGCCGCGCGCGAGGCAGAAATCGATCGCTTCCTCGAGCGCGGCGCGCTCTGGTCCCTCGCGGAAGGCGGCGAGGGCGCGGCGCGCGGCGGCGCCGTATTCGCGGGCGCGCTCCAGGGTCGCGGCGAGCGCGCCGTGCTGACGCATCAGCTCGATCGCGTGCGGCAGATCCTCCTCGCGCTGCTCCATGCGCTCGAGGGTGCGGCACCAGAAGCGCCGCTCGCGCTCGTCGGCCGCGCGCAGTGCGAGCACCACCGGCAGGGTGATCTTGCCGTCGCGGAAATCGTCGCCGACCGTCTTGCCGAGCTCCGCCTGCCGCGCCGAATAATCGAGCATGTCGTCGATCAGCTGAAACGCGATGCCGAGATTGCGCCCATAGGTTTCGAGCGCCGCTTCCTCGGCGGCCGAGCGCTCGCCGAGGACGGCGCCGATGCGGCTTGCCGCGGCAAAAAGCTGCGCCGTCTTGGCGTTGATCACCTGGAGATAGGCCGCCTCGGTGGTGGCGAGATCGTTGGAGGTGACGAGCTGCAACACCTCGCCCTCGGCGATTACCGCCGAGGCGCGCGACAGGATATCGAGGACGCGCAACGAGCCGTCCTCGACCATCAACTGGAAAGCGCGGCTGAAAAGGAAATCGCCCACCAAAACGGAGGGCTTGTTGCCCCAGACGGCGTTCGCGGTGGCAAGGCCGCGGCGCAAATCGCTCGCATCGACCACGTCGTCATGCAGCAGCGTCGCGGTGTGGATGAATTCGACCGCCGCCGCCAAGGCAACGTGGCGCTCGCCGCGATAGCCGCAGAGCCGCGATGTCGCGAGCGTCAGCATCGGCCGCAGGCGCTTGCCGCCGGCTGCGACGATATGACCCGCGAGCTGCGGGATGAGCGCGACCGGGCTTTGCATGCGCTCGACGATGAGCGCGTTGACGCGCGCGAGATCGGCGGTGAGAAGCGCGGTCAATCGGTCGAGCGACGCTGTCGGCCTGGTCGTTTCGTCTGCGGCAGGGACTGCCAGTGCCACGTTCGCGCCTCATTCCCTTGCTTGACGGAACCTCGACCTCCGGCGAGCATAGAACGCTTGCCGCGACGGTCAAGCCCGTGCGGCCCTGCCTGCCGGGCAAGTCAGGACATAAGATGCGGGAATTGATGCGCACCAACGATACCGTTCGGCTCTCGTGGTTGCAGGCTCTCTTGGCCGCGGCCGGGATCGAAGCGATCGTGCTCGACGGCTATACCAGCATCATGGAGGGCAGCATCGGCGCCATCCCCCGCCGCCTGATGGTTCTCGAGGCCGACGAGCTGCGTGCCCGCGCGGTGATCCGCGAGGCGGAGGCGGCGCCGTGAATGGCGCCATGCCCGCGCCCGAGATCAGCGAAGACGCGATCCTCGGCGGCGCGGTGCGTCTGCGCCAGCCGCGCGACGGGTTTCGCGTCGCGATCGACGCGGTGCTGCTGGCGGCGGCGGTGCCGGCGAGCGCGGGCGAGATCGTGCTCGATGTGGGCTGCGGCGTCGGTGCTGCGAGCCTCTGCCTGGCGGCCCGGGTACCGACCTGCCGCGTCGTCGCCTTCGACCGCCAGCGCGATCTCGTCCGGCTGGCAAGCGACAACATTATCTTGAACGATCTCGGCACGCGGATCACTGCGATGGCGGGCGACCTGCTGCGGCCGCCGCCCCGGCTCGAGCCCGGCGCATTCGCGCATGTGATGGCCAATCCGCCGTTTCTCGAAGCCGGCAAGGCTTCGCCATCGCCGGATCGCGGCAAGGCCGAAGCCGCGATCGAAGGCGAGGCCGATCTCGCCGCCTGGGTGCGGTTCGCGCTTGCCATGGCTTCCGGGCGCGGCACGATCACCTTCATCCATCGCGCCGACCGGCTCGCGGCGTTGCTCGGCGAATTGGCGGGACGGGCGGGCGGGGTGGCGGTGTTCCCGCTCTGGGCCGGCGCGGGCAAGCCGGCCAAGCGCATTCTCGTCCAGGCGCGCAAGGGCAGCGCCGCGCCGCTGCGGCTGCTTCCCGGCCTCGCTTTGCACGAGCCGGATGGCCAAAACACCGATGCGGCCGAGGCGATCCTGCGCCGCGGCGGCGCTCTCGACCTGGGCGCCTAGATGCCGGCGCGCTTTCTCGAGCGATTGCCGCCCATGCCGTGGCGCCGCGTTGAGCCGGTCGTCGCCGTGCTGCGCTTCGACGGCGTGATCGGGCTGCGCGGCCGGCGCGGCTTGTCGCTGCGGCGCTATGCGGGCGCGCTCGAGCGTGCGTTCAAGCTGCGCGGCGTCAAGGCGGTCGCGCTCGCGGTCAACTCCCCCGGCGGCTCGCCCGCGCAATCGGCTTTGCTCTATCGCCGCATCCGCCAGCTTGCCGCCGAGACCGCGGTGCCGGTCCTCGCCTTTGCCGAGGATGTCGCGGCCTCGGGCGGCTATTGGCTGGCGCTTGCCGCGGACGAGATTTATGCCGAGGACACCTCGCTGCTCGGCTCGATCGGCGTGGTGACCGCCGGTTTCGGCTTTGCCAGCGTGTTGGGACGGCTCGGCATCGAGCGGCGCCTCTATACCGCGGGCGAGGACAAATCCCTGCTCGATCCCTTCCTGCCCGAAGAGCCGCGCGACGTCGCAAGGCTGAAGATGCTGCAGCAGGATTTGCATGAGAGCTTCAAGGAGCTGGTCCGCCAGCGTCGGGGCGCCAAGCTCAAAGGCGAGGAGGCGCAGCTCTTCGGCGGCGAGGTCTTCACCGGCCGGCGCGCCCTGTCGCTCGGCCTCATCGACGGCATCGGCGAGGTGCGCGGCATCGCCCGCCAGCTCTTCGGCGACACGGTGCGGCTGCGCGTGATCGAGCCGGAGCGGCGGCGCTCGCTGCTGGCGCGGCTCGCCTGGCGCCGCCGCTCCGATCTCGGCGATGCCGCGGGCGATCTGTTGGCGCGGGTCGAGGAGCGCCTGATCTGGGCGCGGTTCGGGCTTTGACGCGCTGGCTTCTCTGCGCCGTCGGCATCGCGCTGTTGGCCTGCGCGGCGCATGCCGAGCCGCGGCTTATCACGATTCCGGGCGGCACTTATCGCGCGGTAGCGCCGCAGGACTGGGACGGCAAACATGCTTTGCCCGCCGTGCTCTATCTCCATGGCTACCAAGAGGACAGCGCCATGGTGACGGGCGATGCCGCGCTGGTCGCGGCTGTCACCAGCCTTGGTGCGCTCATGCTCGTGCCCGACGGTATCAATAAGGGCTGGTCGCATCGGGGTGCGCCGCGACATGCGCGGGACGATATCGCCTTCCTTCATGCGGTCGTCGCGGATGCAGAGCAGCGCTGGCCGGTCGACCGCGCGCGGGTCTTCGCCGCGGGATTTTCGATCGGCGGCTCGATGGTGTGGGATCTCGCCTGCCATGGTGCCGAGGGCTTTGCCGCTTTCCTGCCGTTCTCGGGCGATTTCTGGACGCCCTATCCGACACGCTGCGAAAGCGGCGCTTTCGATCTGCGCCATACCCATGCGCTCAACGATCACACCTTCCCGATGACAGGCCGCGCGCTCTTTGACGGACGCTTCCGGCAAGGCGATCTCGATAAGGGCTTCGCCATTCTCGAGGCAGCCGACGGCTGTGCCGCTGCACCCGACCGCAAGACGAAGGACGGCGATCTCGATTGCGAGAGTTGGACGCGCTGCACGAGCGGCAAGCGCCTTGAGCTCTGCCTCCATCACGCCGACCACCAGATCGCACCCGACTGGCTCCATCGCAGCATCGCGTGGGCGCTGCGGCGCACCGCGGCGAAAGGCTGAGCGCCGCATGCTGGGCCTCAGCCTCGGAAAGCTGCTCGTTCTCGTCGTGCTGATCGGCGTCGTCTGGTACGGCTTCAAATATGCGGCGCGGATCGAGGCGATCCGGCGCGACGTTCGCGCCGATGTCGCGCGGCGCCAGGCGGCACGGCGGGGCGGGAGCGCGCGCCCGGTCGAGGACCTGGTGAAATGCGCCCAATGCGGTGCTTTCGTTGCCGCCGAGGGCGCCAAGAAGTGCGGCAAGCCGAACTGCCCTTGGGGCGGTTGAAGCGCGCGGCATGGCTTCGACTGCGCTCGATGCGCTCAAGGATTGGCACGATTTCTACATCGTGCTGGGGACGGCCTCGGCGACGCTCATTGGCGCGATGTTCATCGTCGTCTCGATCGGCAGCGGCTATTTGACCGAAGAGCGCGCCATCGCCGCGCGGCCCTTCCTGACGCCGACCACGATCCATCTTGCGACGGTTTTGTTCGGCTGCGCGGTCATCGTCGCGCCGAGCCTCGGATCGCTGTCTTTCGGGCTGATCTATGGGCTCGGCAGCGCTGCCGGCCTTGCCTATTCGGCGGTGATTGCCTTGCGCGTCAGGCGCCGGAATGTCGATGGCATCGACCGCTTGTGGTACGGGCTCGTGCCCCTGATCGGCTATGCCGTCATCGCCTGGGCGGCGGCGATGGCGTTGCGGCAGGAGGAAACCTCCGTCGACGTTCTGGCCGTCGGCTTCATCCTCATCCTGCTGGCCGGGATGCGAAACGCGTGGGACATGATCTTCTTTCTGATCACGCGCGAGCGCGATTCGCACTGAGCGCGCGGGCATCGGCTTGCTTGACCCTCGCCAAGACGCCCGATATGTTGCGGCGCACCCTCAACTTTTCCCGGATTCCTTGATGGCGGCGGAGGCTTCAGCAAGCACCAGCTTCCAGGCGCTCATCCTCACCCTGCAAAAATTCTGGGCCGCGCAGGGCTGCGTCATTCTCCAGCCTTACGACATCGAGATGGGGGCCGGCACCTTTCACCCGGCGACGACTTTACGCGCGCTCGGGCCGAAGCCATGGAAAGCAGCTTACGTGCAGCCCTCGCGCCGCCCGGCGGATGGGCGCTATGGCGAAAACCCGAACCGGCTGCAACATTACTATCAGTTTCAAGTGATCCTGAAGCCGGCGCCGGCCGACAGCCAGGCACTTTATCTGAAGAGTCTCGACGCGCTCGGGATCGATCCGCGCCGCCACGACATCCGCTTCGTCGAGGATGACTGGGAAAGCCCGACCTTAGGCGCCTGGGGCCTCGGTTGGGAGGTCTGGCTCGACGGCATGGAGGTGACGCAGTTCACCTATTTCCAGCAGGTCGGCGGCATCGAGTGCGATCCGGTCTCGACCGAGCTCACCTATGGGCTCGAGCGGCTTGCGATGTATGTCCAGGGCATCGAGAACGTCTACGAGCTCGATTACAACGGCGCGGGTGTTCGCTATGGCGATGTCTTCAAGCGCGCCGAGCAGGAATTTTCCGCCTTCAATTTCGAGTATGCCGATACTGAGCGCCTGTTCCGCCATTTCGGCGACGCCGAGGCGGAATGCAACGCGCTCCTCGGCAGGAAACTGCCGCTGCCGGCCTATGACCAGTGCATCAAGGCGAGCCACTGCTTCAATCTTCTCGACGCGCGCGGCGTCATCTCGGTGACCGAGCGCGCCGCCTATATCGGCCGCGTGCGGGCGCTCTCCAAAGCATGCTGCGAAGGCTGGCTCGCGGAGCAGGGCGAGTGATGGGCGCGTGCAGCGTTGCTTCTTCGTCATTCCCGCGCCAGCGGGAATCCAGGGCGGGCGGCGAGTTGCTGCCCTGGGCCCCCGCTTTCGCGGGGGTGACGAGAAGAGAAAGCGGCATGGGTTGATCCATGGCCGAGCTGCTTCTCGAACTCTTGACCGAAGAAATCCCGGCGCGGATGCAGGGGATCGCCGCCGAGGAGCTGCGCCGCCTTGCCGAGGTCGCGTTCGACGAGGCGCATCTCCGCGCGTCGCGCCTCGTCTCCTTCGTTACGCCGCGGCGGCTGACGCTCCTTGCCGAGGGCTTGCCCGCAACGCAGCCAGGCTCCAAGGAGGAGCGCCGCGGCCCGCGCGTCGGTGCGCCCGAGGCGGCGGTGCAGGGCTTTCTCAAATCCGCGGGGCTGTCCTCGCTCGATCGATGCGAGAAACGCGCGACCGACAAGGGCGAGTTCTATTTCGCGGTGATCGAGCGCGCAGGGCAGGTCACCGCCGAGATTCTGCCCGGCATTCTGCGCGCGATCATCGAGTCCTTCCCCTGGCCCAAATCGATGCGCTTTCCGGCGGCGCCCTTCCGCTGGGTGCGGCCGATCGAGAGCGTGCTTGCGATCCTCGACAACCGCGTTCTGAAGCTCGATCTCGGCGACATTCCCGTCGGCATGACGACGCGCGGCCATCGCTTCCTGTCGAAAGCGCATTTCTCCGTGCGCAATTTCGCCGATTACCGCAAAGAGCTGCGCGATTTCCACGTCGTGCTCGATGCCGCCGAGCGGCGCCACATGATCGCCGAAGGGCTCGCGGGCGCGGCGGCCAAAGCCGGCGTCAAAATCAAAGAGGATGCGGCGCTGCTCGATGAGGTGACGGGCCTCGTCGAATGGCCGGTCGTGATGATGGGGAAGATCGAGCCGGACTTCATGGCGCTGCCGGCCGAAGTGCTCACCACCTCGATGCGCGCGCATCAGAAATATTTCGCCTGCCTCGACGCGAAAGGCGCGCTCGCGCCGCGCTTTCTCCTGGTCGCCAACATGATCGCCGAGGATGGCGGCACGGCAATCATCGCCGGCAATGAGCGCGTGCTGCGCGCGCGCCTGTCGGACGCGAAATTCTTCTGGGACCAAGATCGCAAGACGACGCTCGAGAGCCGCGTGCCGAAGCTCAAGGAGCGGGTCTTTCATGCCAAGCTCGGCTCGGTACTCGAGAAAGTCGAGCGTGTCGAAAAGCTTGCCGCGGCGCTTGCGCCGTCGCTCAAGGCCGATCCGCAAAAGCTGCGGCGCGCGGCGCGGCTCGCCAAAGCCGATCTCTCGACCGGTATGGTGGGCGAGTTCCCCGAGCTTCAGGGCGTAATGGGCCGCTACTACGCGCTCCATGACGGCGAGGCGAAGGAGGTCGCCGAAGCGATCGCCGAGCATTACTCGCCCCTCGGCCCGAGCGATCGCTGTCCCAGCGCGCCGGTGAGCGTCGCCCTGGCGCTGGCCGACAAGATCGACACTCTTGCCGGTTTCTTCGCGATCGGCGAGACGCCGACCGGATCGCGCGATCCCTATGCGCTGCGGCGCGCGGCTTTGGGGGTGATCCGGCTGATCCTCGAGAATCGCCTGCGGCTTTCGCTGCGCGAGATTTTCCATGGGGCGCATGTCATTCGCGCCGAAGACGGCGCCGCGCTCGGGGCTGACCCGACCGGCCCGCTCCTCGACTTCTTCGCCGACCGTCTCAAAGTCGCGCTGCGCGACGAGGGCGTGCGCCACGATCTCATTGCCGCGGTCTTCGCCTTGGGCGAAGACGATCTGGTGCGCCTCCGGAAGCGCGTCGATGCGCTCGGTTTCTTCCTTCAAAGCGAGGACGGCGCCAATCTGCTGATTGCTTATCGCCGCGCCGCGAACATCGTCCGCATCGAGGAAGACAAGGATAAGGCGCGCCATGACGCCGCGCCCGACCGCGATCTCTTCCAGCTCGAGGAAGAGCGCGCTCTCGACCGAAGGTTGCGGGATGCAACCGCCCGCAGCCAAGAAGCGTTGATGGGCGAGGATTTCGCGGGCGCCATGGCGGCGCTGGCCGTTTTGCGCGCGCCTGTGGATGAATTTTTTAACAGGGTCACCGTTAATGTGCCGGGCAATTCGGAGGAATCTCGGGCGCTTCGGGTGAACCGGTTGCGGCTCCTGTCGCAGATTCGCGACACGCTCAACCGGGTGGCGGATTTTTCGCAAATCGAGGGCTGACCATGGCGCAGTGGGTCTATAGTTTTGGCGGTGGCAGCGCGGAAGGGCGCGCCGATATGCGCAACTTGCTGGGCGGCAAGGGCGCCAACCTCGCAGAAATGTCGAGTCTCGGCCTGCCAGTGCCGCCGGGCTTCACCATCACCACCGAGGTCTGCACCTATTTTTATGCCCATGACAAATCCTATCCCAAGGAGCTGAAGGAGCGGGTCGCGGCGGCGCTGCGCCAGGTCGAGGAGCGCGTCGGCGCGCGCTTCGGCGATCAGGCCAATCCGCTGCTCGTCTCGGTCCGCTCGGGCGCGCGCGCCTCGATGCCTGGGATGATGGACACGGTGCTCAATCTCGGCCTCAACGATGCGACGGTGTTGGGCTTGGCGAAGAAAAGCGGCGACGAGCGTTTCGCCTATGATTCCTATCGCCGCTTCATCCAGATGTATGGCCAGGTGGTACTGGGCGTCGAGCATCATCATTTCGAAGAGGTGATCGAGAACACCAAGCTCGAATCCGGCATCACCCTCGACACGCAGCTCACCGCCGCCGATTGGAAGAGCGTCATCGACGAATACAAAGCGCTGGTAAAGCGCGAGCTCGGCCGCGACTTTCCGCAAGACCCCGAAGAGCAGCTCTGGGGCGCGATCGGTGCGGTATTTGGCTCCTGGATGAATCAGCGCGCGATCACCTATCGCCGGCTGCACGAAATCCCCGCGGATTGGGGAACCGCCGTCAATGTTCAGGCGATGGTGTTCGGCAATATGGGCGATGATTGCGCGACGGGCGTTGCCTTCACCCGCAACCCCTCGACCGGTGCGCCGGAATTCTACGGCGAGTATCTCGTCAACGCCCAAGGCGAGGACGTGGTTGCCGGCATCCGCACGCCGCAGCATCTGACGATCGCCGGCAAGAAGGCCAACAAATCGACCCTGCCGGCGATGGAAGAGGTGATGCCGCAGGTCTTCGCCGAGCTCGAAAAGGTGCGCCACACGCTCGAGGCGCATTACCGCGACATGCAGGATATCGAGTTCACCGTGCAGCAGAAGAAGCTCTACATGCTGCAGACGCGCAACGGCAAGCGCACCGCGCCGGCGGCGCTGAAGATCGCGGTGGACATGGCGAATTCGGGCCTCATCACGCAGAACGAGGCGATCCAGCGCATCGAGCCCTTGTCGCTCGACCAGCTGCTGCATCCGACTCTCGATCCGAAAGCGGCGAAGACGGTGCTGGCGCGCGGCTTGCCGGCTTCGCCCGGCGCCGCGTCGGGCCGGGTGGTGTTCTCGGCCGACGAAGCCGAGGCGCAGGCGCAAAAGGGCGAGGCGGTCATCCTGGTGCGTATCGAGACCAGCCCCGAGGATATTCACGGCATGCACGCGGCGCGCGGCATTTTGACGACGCGCGGCGGCATGACCAGCCATGCCGCCGTGGTGGCCCGCGGCATGGGCCGCGCTTGCGTTGCGGGCGCGGGCGATCTGCGCGTCGATTACGCCGCCAAGAGCCTCACGGCCAAGGGCAAGCAGGTCAAAGCCGGCGAGATCATCACCATCGACGGCTCGACCGGCGAAGTGATGCTCGGCGAGGTTCCGACCATCCAACCAGAATTGTCCGGCGATTTCGCAACGCTCATGGAATGGGCGGACAAGGTTCGCTCCATGGGTGTGCGCGCCAATGCCGATACGCCGACCGATGCGAAGAACGCGCGCCGCTTCGGCGCCGAGGGCATCGGGCTTTGCCGTACCGAGCATATGTTCTTCGACGGCAACCGCATCATCGCGGTGCGCGAGATGATCATGGCGGACGATGCCGAAGGCCGCAAAAAAGCGCTGGCCAAGCTGCTGCCGATGCAGCGCGGCGATTTCGAAGAGCTGTTCCGCATCATGGACGGACTGCCGGTGACGATCCGCCTGCTCGATCCGCCGCTCCATGAATTCCTGCCCAAGACCGACGCCGAGATGCAGGAAGTGGCCGCGGCGACCGGCAAGGATATGGGGTTCCTGCGCCATCGCGCGGCGACGCTGCACGAGGCCAATCCGATGCTGGGGCATCGCGGCTGCCGGCTCGCGATCACCGCGCCCGAAATCTACGAGATGCAGGCGCGCGCGATCTTCGAGGCGGCCGCGGCGGTTCTCAAGGAGAAACGCGGCAAGCTCGTGCCCGAGATCATGATCCCGCTGATCGCGACGAAGAAAGAATTCGACGTGCTGAAGGCGATGATCGATCGCATCGCCGCCGCGGTTAGCGCCGAGACCGGCGCCAAGCTCGATTATCTCGTCGGCACCATGATCGAGCTGCCGCGCGCCGCGCTGCGCGCTGGCGAGATCGCCGAGGCGGCCGAATTCTTCAGCTTCGGCACCAATGACCTGACGCAAACCTGCTTCGGCCTGTCGCGCGACGATGCCGGCAGCTTCCTCGATGCTTATCTGAAGCAGGGTCTCATCGATCACGATCCCTTCGTCAGCGTCGACCGCGACGGCGTGGGTGAGCTGATGAAGATCGCGACCGAGCGAGGCCGGCGCACCCGGCGCAATCTGAAGCTCGGCATTTGCGGCGAGCATGGCGGCGATCCGGCCTCGGTGCGGTTCTGCCAGGAGGTCGGGCTCGACTACGTCTCGTGCTCGCCCTATCGCGTGCCGATCGCAAGATTGGCCGCGGCCCAAGCGGCGCTCGCCAAGGAAACCGCCTCGAGCACGGCCTGAGCGCCTCTGCCCGGAACGGGCGACCTTACATTCCGGCGGCGATGGCCTTAATCCGCGTCCGCATCCAGCGATGGAGCGGCGAAGCGCCGCTGCGCGGATGCCAGGCGAGATGGATCGTCACGGGCGGCACCGGCAGTGGCGGCGGGAGGCAAACGATCCGCGCCTCCGCTGCGAGGCGGGTCCCGAGGCAGCGCGGCATGGTGGTGATGAGATCGCTGCCGCCGATGATGAAGGGGACGCTGGTGAAGTTCGGCAGGGTGAGCGCGATGCGGCGCCGCAAGCCGCGCGCCGCGAGGAGCGCATCGATCCGTCCGACGCCCTGGCCTTCGGTTGCGACGACGACATGGCCGGCGGCGGCGAAGCGCTCGAGGGTGAGAGTCTCCGCGATCGGATTTCCTTCCGCCGCCAAGGTTACGGCCTCTTCGACGCTGAGCGGCTCCGCATGCAGCTCGGTGACGCTCTCGGAGATCGGCACGATGGCGAAATCGATCTCGTTGCGGGCGAATTGATCGTAGACCCGAAGCCGGTCGGTGCGCTTCGCCGCCAGGGTGATGCCGGGAGAGCTGCGCTGCAATTCATTCAGCAAGGCCGGCAAAAGCAGCACCTCGTAATAATCGACGAGGCCGAGGGTGACAATCGCCTGCGCCCGGGCCGGATCGAAATCCTCGGGCGCGAGCGCCGCCTGGATTTCATCGAGCGCACGCCGCACGGGCTGGCTCAATTTGAGGGCCTGGGCGGTCGGCTGCATGATCCCGTCGCGGCGCTCGAACAGCGGGTCATCGAAAATGTCGCGCAGCCGCTGCAGCGCTTTGCTCAGCGCTGGCTGGCTCAAGCCGATGCGCCGCGCCGCGCGCGTCACGTTCCGCTCGGCGAGGAGGGCGTCGAAGGCGACCAGCAGGTTGAGATCGATGGCCGATAAATTCTTCATAGGCATGGTCACTATATCAAAATGCCATTGGACCGCAGGAGCGCGCCGGCGCCATTCTTCCCGGGCCGAAGCGTGCCGCGACAGGGGCGCGGGGCTGGACAGAGGAGGGACAGGATGGCGCAAGCACAGGTGATCCGCGCCGCGGAGGGCGAGAGATACGGGCCCGCGAGCCCGCTTTTCAAGCATGGCAGCCTGACCGGCGCCCCGTTCGACTTCCTGGTCGTCAACATGGATTATCTCAGCGGTCCGCCGCTTCATGTCCACGAGTTGCAGCACGACACCTTCTATGTTGTCGAAGGGGTGTTGACCGTGCAAATCGCCGACGAGGTGATCGAGCTGAAGCCCGGCGACTTCGCCTCCGTGCCGCCCGGAGTGCCGCATACGTTCGACAACACGCGGAAGGATCAGCCGCCGGTGAAGCTATGCAACGTCATGACGCCGGGCGGGCTCGATGCGTTCTTCGTCAAGCTCACGGAAGACGGCACGCCGCCCGATCCGGCAAAATTCGCGGCGGTTGGCGCGCAATGCGGCATGACCTTCGTCGGGCCGCCCCTCGCGGTTCGGCTCGGCCTGACGAAATAGGAAGCAGGGTAAAGAGGAGCGCGCTGTCGCGCTTCGAGCAAATTTTGAACGGGGGAACCATGATCGCACCACTCATTCGCTCGATGCTTGCCGCTTGCGCTGTCGCTGCATTGCTCGCGGGCTCGATGGACGCCGCCACCGCTGAATCCCAGATCGAGCGCGGCAAGTATCTCGTGACACTCGGCGGCTGCTCCGATTGCCATACGCCGGGAAATTTCCTCGGCCATCCCGACATGAAGCGATTCCTCGGCGGCTCGGATGTCGGCTTCGCCATTCCGGGCCGTGGCGTCTTCGTCGGGCGCAATCTCACACCGGACCCGGAGACCGGGCTCGGAAAATGGACACGCGCCCAGATCGTGACCGCGCTTACCACCGGCGTCAGGCCGGACGGGCGCATCCTCGCGCCGATCATGCCGTGGCGGGATTTCGCCCATCTCAGCAAATCGGACGCGATGGCGATCGCCGCCTATCTCAAATCGCTGCCGCCGGTGAAGCATGCGGTGCCGGGTCCATTCGGTCCGAGCGAGACACCGACCGTCTTTGTCATGACCGTCGTTCCCGGCGAGGTCTATGCCAAGATGCCGAAGCCGCCGGCTCCTGCGCCGGGCGCTTCTGTCGGCAAATAGCACCCTTCAGGGCTCGATTTTCATCCAGCCCGGCTTGTCGGGCGTGACCCGCGCGCTGCCGGCGAGAAGCGGCGCACCTTTGGCTGCTGCTTCGGCCGCATCGAGCCGCAGCAGCGCGAGCGCGCGGCCGGCGCGGCCCGAGCGCAGCTCGCCGGCCTCGTCATTGCCGAGCATCACCGGCGTCCCGGCCGGCGGGAGATCGCCCTCGATCGTGATCGGCAGAAGCCGCTTTTTGACGAGCGCGCGGTATTTCATTCGCGCCGTCAGCTCCTGGCCCATATAGCAGCCCTTCTGCCAGTCGATGCCGTTCATCTCATCGAACCCCGATTCGAGCAACAGGGCTTTTTCGGGGGCGAGGTCGCGGCTGCCATCGGGAACGCCGAAAGCGAGGCGATGCGCGTCGTAACGCGCTTCGTCGGCGCGCCCGAAACCCGCCGTCTCGAGCGCGGCAAAGCCGCTTGCGCGCGGCAAGGCACAGCGCAGGCCAAGTGCCTCGAGCCGTGGATCGACGAAGGCGATCCCGTCGGCAAACGCCTTGGCCGCGCCTTCGCCCGCGAGCCCCAGGGCGGCGGGCGCATCCTCGCCGAACGCGGCGGCGACGGCGAAGCGGGACGAGACATCGGCGAGCGTCACTTTGGAGCGCAGCTTGTAGAGCGACAAGCGCCGCTGCAGATCGGCAAGGCGCGCCGCCTCGGTCTCGAGGTAAAGCGCATCGCCGAGCGCGAAGATGAAAAAGTCGAAGAGATAGCGGCCTTGCGCCGTGAGCAGCGCGGCGAAGACGGCGCGCGTCGCGCCGGCCTTCGTCACATCGTTCGTCACCAGCCCTTGCAGAAAGGCAACGCGATCCTCCCCCGCGACTTCGAGCACGCCGCGCCCCGGCAATTCGGCATAAACGCGTTCCGTCATCAAACCCGCCTCGCTTTGCCCGACTCGGAGCGTCCTCGCCAGCGCGGCTAGAGGTAGGCGCGGCGCGCAGGCTTGGCAAGCGCACACCCCCCTCCTATACCCGGGGCGCATGAAGATCCTCTTCGTTACGGCGACGCGAGTCGGTGACGCCGTTCTCTCGACCGGGCTGCTGTCTCACCTCATCGACCGCTTTCCCGGCGCGCGCTTCACCATTGCCGCGGGTCCGGACGCGGCACCCCTCTTCGAGGACGTGCCGGGGCTCGAGCGGCTCATCGGCCTGCCCAAGCGGCGCTGGTCGCTGCATTGGCTGACGCTTTATCGCGCGGTCGCGCTGCGGCGCTGGGACATGGTGGTCGATTTGCGCGCCTCGGCGCTTGCCTATCTCCTCTGGACGCGCGAGCGGCGCATCACCGAGCCGCGCCGCCGGCCGGAGCATCGCGTGCGTCAGCTCGCCCGCATCTTCGGCCTCGATCCGCCGCCGGCGCCGAAGCTGTGGCTCGCGCCGGCGCGCGAAGCCGCGGCGGCGAAGCTACTGCCGCCCGGCGGCCCGGTGCTGGCGATCGGTCCCGCCGCCAATTGGCGCGGCAAGGAATGGCGCGGCGAGCGCTTTGCCGAGCTGGCGCAGCGTCTGACCGGACCGGCGGGGCCGGTTCCCGGCGCGCGCGTCGTCGTGCTGGCGGCGGCGCATGAGCGCGGCCAAGCCTTGCCGCTGATCGAGGCCCTGCCGCCGCAGCGTGTGATCGATCTCGTCGGCAAGGCCGATTTGCTGACGGCGGCGGCGGTGCTGCGGCGCTCGGCGCTTTTCGTCGGCAACGATACCGGCCTCATGCATCTGGCCGCGGCGGCGGGCGTGCCGACCTTGGGTCTCTTCGGGCCGAGCCCGGTCGAGCTCTACGCGCCCTGGGGGCCGCACACCGCGACGGTCGCCACCGCGACGCCGTTTCGCGATCTCTTCGCGCCCGATTTCAATCGCTTCACCACCGACACGCTGATGGACAGTTTGAGCGTCGATGCCGCCGAAGATGGCGCGCGGCGGCTCTGGGCGCGCGTCTCGGGCGAGGCGGCTTGATGGCGGATGTCGTCATGACCGATGACGGCATCGCCTTCGACGGCACGACGCCGTCGCGTGCGCCGCTGGGCGGCGCCGAAGCGGCATTCTTGACTTTGGCCGAGGCGCTTGCCGCGCGCGGCCACCGCGTCTTCGCGCGCAATCGCTGCGCCGCGCCTGTGACCTATAGCGGCGTCGATTGGGCGCCGCTCGAGCGCGGCCTGCCGCCATCCTGCGATCTCTATATCGCCAATCGCGGCCATCGCCTGATCGGGCTTGGCGCGCCGCAGCGGCGTCGCCTCTTCTGGATCCACAATCCCGGGACTTATCTGCGCAAATGGCGCTATGCGCGCGAATTGTGGCGGCATCGGCCGGTGATCGTCACCTCGGGCGCCTATCATGCGAAGAGCGTGCCGTGGTGGCTGCCGAGCGGCGGGCGTGCCGTCATTCCCTACGCGCTCGAGGAAGAGTTCCGCCATGCGCCGCCGCTGGCCGCGCCGCCGCCGCCGCGCGCGATCTTCACCTCCAATCCGCTGCGCGGCCTCGACTGGTTGCTCGACCGGTGGGAGCGCCAAATTCATCCGGCTCTCCCGCAGGCCGAGCTGCACCTCTATTGCGGTCCCACCGTCTATGGCGTGCAGGGCGAGCGCAAAGCCGAGGCGATGAATGCGGTGCTCTCGCGCGCCGAGGGGATGGCGGCGGCGGGCGTGCGGCGCTTTGCGCCGCTGCCGCGCGGCAAGCTCATTCCCGCGCTGCGCGGCGCGCGAATCATGCTCTATCGCGGTGATCCGGGCGAGACCTTCTGCCGCGCCGTCGCCGAAGCGCAGGTTTTGGGCGTGCCGGCGGTCGTCCAGCCCATCGGCGCGCTCGCCGAGCGCGTTGTGGACGGCGTCACCGGCTTTCTCGCGCCGAGCGATGCGGCTTTCGCGCAGCGCGCGATCGCGCTGTTGACCGACGACACGTTGTGGCGGCGCCAGCACGAGGCGGCGCTGTCCTTGCAGCGCGGGCTCGGCCCCGATGAGGTGGCGCAGCGTTTCGAAGCCTTCCTCCAATGACGCGGGTGCTCCAGGCGATGGCCGGCGCCGTGCATGGCGGCGCCGAGGCGTTCTTCGAGCGCCTGGCCGTGGCGCTGGATCGCGCCGGTGAAGATCAAGCGATCGTCATCCGGCGCAATCCCGAACGCGCTGCGCGGCTTCGGCGGGAGGGCTTGGCGCCGCTCCAGCTTCCGTTCGGCGGCGTCTTCGATCTCGTGACCAAGCCGCGCCTCGCGCGGGCGATCGCCGAATTTCGCCCACGGGTCGTGCTCACCTGGATGAGCCGCGCGACCGCGCTTTGCCCGCGCGGCGATTTCGTGCATGTTGCGCGGCTCGGAGGCTATTACGATTTGCGCCACTACCGTCATTGCGATCATCTCATCGGCAACACGCGCGGGCTTGCGACCTGGCTCATCGCTCAAGGCTGGCCCGAGGGGCGGGTGCATTACCTGCCGAATTTCGCCGAGGATGCGCGCGCCGCGCCGCTGCCGCGCGCTGCCTTCGCGACGCCCGAGGATGCGCCGCTCGCCTTGGCGCTGGGCCGGCTTCATCGCAACAAGGGGTTCGATGTGCTCCTCGAAGCGATTGCCCGCATCGAGGGGCTTTACCTCTGGCTCGCCGGTGACGGCCCGCTCGAGGCCGATCTGAAGCGCCGCGCCGCATCCTTGGGCATCGCCGGGCGCGTGCGCTTTCTCGATTGGCGCGCGGATGTGCCGGCGCTGCTGGCGGCCTGCGATGTTCTCGTCTCCTCGGCGCGTATCGAGCCGCTCGGCAACACGATCATCGAGGCCTGGGCGGCGGCTAAGCCGGTGATCGCCGCATCGGCCAGCGGTCCCGCCGAACTCATCGCGGATGAGCGGACCGGGCTGCTCGTCCCGCTCGAGGATGCGGCGGCGCTTGCCGCGGCACTGCGGCGCCTCCTCGTCGACAGGACGCTCGCTGCGTCGCTTGCCGCCGCGGGGCGCGCCGCCTTCGAGGCCCAATTCAGCGAAGCATCTGTGGTCGCGGCCTATCGCGACTTCTTTGCGAAGGTCGCGCGCTGATGTGCGGCATCGCCGGGATGATGAGCCTCAACGGCGAATCGCCGCCGCTCGCGCGGCTGCAAGGGATGGAGAGTGCGCTTGCTCATCGCGGGCCGGACGGCAACGGCCATTACCGCTCGGGCGATGTCGGCATGGTGCAGACGCGGCTTGCGATCATCGATCTCGCCACTGGCGATCAGCCGCTTTACGAGCCGGGCGGCGCCGCGCTGATGGCCAATGGCGAAATCTACAATTACCGCGAGCTGCATGCCGAGGTGCCGCAAGCGGTGTTTGCTACCGGCTCCGATTGCGAGCTGCCGCTCCATCTCTATCGCAGGTTCGGGCTCGATTTTCCGCGTCACCTGCGTGGCATGTATGCGATCGCGCTGCATGATCCCGCGGCCGGACGGCTCGTCCTGACGCGCGATCCCTTCGGCATCAAGCCGCTTTACTATGCGGAGACGCCGCAAGGCTTCGCCTTCGCCTCCGAAGCGCAGAGCCTCATCCGCGGCGGCGTGGTGCCGGCCGAGCTGGTGCGTCATTCGCGCAACGAGCTGTTGCAGCTGCAATTCACCACCGGCCGCGACACGGTGTTCTCGGGCGTCAGCCGTGTCCTCCCCGGCGAGACACTAGTCGTGATGAAGGGCAGGATCGTCGAGCGCCGCCGCATCGAGGCGCTGCCGGAAGGCGGATTTCAGCGCATGGGCGAGGACGAGGCGCTCGAAAGCTTCGATCGCGTTTTCGCCGACAGCGTCGCCCTGCATCAGCGCGCCGACGTGCCTTACGGCATGTTCCTTTCGGGCGGGATCGATTCCTCGGCGATTCTCGCGATGATGGCGCGGCTCAACGAGCGACCAGTCAAGGCCTTCACCATCGGTTTTTCGCGTACCGCCGCGATCGACGAGCGCGAGACGGCGCGCGCCGTCGCGCATGAGCTCGGCGCCGAGCATGTCGAGGTCGAGTTCCGCGAATCGGATTTCTGGTTTCTCCTGCCCGAGATCGCGCGGGCGATGGACGATCCCGCGGCGGATTACGCGATCCTGCCGACCTATAAGCTCGCCGCCGCGGCGCGCGAGGCGGATCTGAAAGTGATCTTATCGGGCGAAGGGGGCGACGAGCTCTTCGCCGGCTATGGCCGCTATCGCAGCGTGACGCGGCCTTGGTGGGCGGGCGGCAAGCTGTTGCGCGCGCGCGGCAATCTCGAAAAGCTCGGCGTCCTGCGCGGCGATCTCGCCGGCTGGCGCGACGGCGTTGCCGCCGCGGAGCTCTATGCACAGCAGCCGGGTCGCACGCGATTGCAAGTTGCGCAGGCGACCGATTGCGCCGATTGGCTGCCGAACAATCTCTTGATCAAGCTCGATCGCTGCCTCATGGCGCATGGCGTCGAAGGCCGCACACCCTTTCTCGATCCCGCGATCGCGGAGTTTGCCTTCGCGCTTCCCGACGAGCTGAAAGTCCGCCGCGGCCTCGGCAAATATCTCTTGCGCCGCTGGCTCGGCCGTCATGTGCGCGCCGTCGAGCCGATGGCGAAGAAGCGCGGCTTCACCGTGCCGGTCGGCGAATGGATCGCGCGACGCGGCGCGCAGTTGGGGCCGCTGGTCGCGGCGCAGCCGGCGGTGCAGGAAATCTGCCTGCCCAACATGGTCGAAAAGCTTTTTCTCGAAGCGGGCGGCAAGCGCGAAGGCTTTGCCGCCTGGACGCTGCTCTTCTACGCGCTCTGGCACCGCCACCATATCGAAGGCTTGCCCAAGGCGCCGGATGTCTTCACCGCCTTGGCCGCGCGCGGGTGAGGGGCCCGACGAGTCGGGCCGATCACTCGGCTGCGGCCGAGGCCTTGTCGAGGAGGTGCTGCGGCGTGCTGGAGACGACCTTGGCGTAGATCGGCTTGAAGCGCTGCGGCCCGCCTTCGACGAGGCTCGCGAATTCCGGCTTCAGCGCCGCCAGCTGCACCAGGATTTCGGCATGCACCTTGATGTCGCGCCATTCGCCCAGCAGGTAGAAATGGTCGGGATCGTTCACGTCCTGGCACAGCACCCCGTCCTTCGCCTGTGCCCGCGACTTGTGCATCGGATTGGCGTCGGAATAGTCGAAGCTGTCGAAGAGGCGGATGAAGTCTTGCGCCCGCCCCGGCAGCACGCGGAAATCATAGACATGGACATAATTTCCGGCCTGACACAGCGGAACCATTGCCATAGCGCACCTCCTCTTGCCTGTCAGGTGATCGTACCCCCGCCTACACCGGAGCGCGAGCGGGCTGGATCGGCTGACCCTCATCCTGTCCCTCGCCCGCGGAGCGGGAGAGGGACAGGGTGAGGGCGTGTCCCGAAGTTACTTCGGCGGGTTGAATTCCTTCCACGGGTCCTTCACCGCCGGGATCGTGTCGAACTCGACATTGGCGAGCTTGCCGTTCACCTTCTCGACGCGGCGGATATAGATGTTCTGGACGATGTCGCGTTCCTTCGGATCGATCGAAATCGGCCCGCGCGGGCTTTGGTCCGTCTTCCAGTTGCGCAGGAACTCCATCGCCTGATCGCTGGTGAATTCGCCTTTCGTCGTCTTGATGAGGTCGTAGACCATTTCCATCGCGTCCCAGGCGCCGACCGCGACGTAATTTGTGATGTCCTTCTCGCCATATTCCTTCTTCCACGCGGCGAGATAGGCCAGGCTCTGCGGCCGCGTCGCGGCGGTCGAGTAGTTGCCGGCGGTGACGATCCCCAAAGGCGCATCGCCCATATTCGGAAGCTCGTCTTCGATCACCAAATCTTGGGTTGCGACGATCTTGATGCCGGCTTGATCGAGGCCGAGCGTCTTCCACGCTTTCATGAAAGCAGTCGAGCGGGTGCCGCCGGGCACGAAGTTGAAGACGAGATCGGGCTTGGCGTCCTTGATACGCTGGACATAAGGCGTCACTTCCTGATCGGCGAGCGGGATGCGCACCGAGCCGACGATCTGTCCGCCGCCTTCGGTGAAGCCTTTGACGAAGCCCGCTTCGCCGTCATGGCCGGGGATGTAGTCGGTGACCGCGGTGTAAGCCTTCTTATAGCCGTGCTGCGTCGCCCATTTGCCGAGCGGATAGGCCATCTGCCAGATGGTGAAGGAATCGCGCACGGCATAGGGCGAGGCGCGGGTGATCGCCGAGCCCGCGGCATTGGTGATGATGAAGGGGATTTTTGCCGCGGTTGCGACCGGCGCCACTGCGACGGCGTTAGGCGAATAGATCACGCCCCAGAGCAGCTGCACGTGATCGCGCGTCACCAGCTCCTGCGCGACGCGCTTGGCGACTTCGGGGTTGGGGCCGGTATCGTCGCGCTTGACGATCTCGAGCTTGACCCCCGGCGGCAAATCCTTCGCATGCGTCTTCACATAGAGGTCGAGCGCCTTCTCCTGGATGATGCCCGGCGAGGAATCGGGCCCGGAGAGGCTGAGGATCACGCCGAGCTTGACGGTGGTCTGCGCCGCGGCCGGCAGGGCGAGGCTCGCCGAAACCGCCAAACACGCTGCGAGAAATCGATAAACCCATGCCATCGCGCTTCCCCCTTCTTGCCGGCAAGCGGCGCTTGCCTCGGCCTTGTCGCCGCGCTCAGAATAAACGCCGACAGAAGCTCCCACAACGCCAGCGGAGGACAAGATGCCGGCAGCCGCCAAACCGCCGTTCCGTGCCGATCACGTCGGCAGCCTGCTGCGCCCGTCCGAGGTCCATGAAGCGCGCGCCAAGAAAGCGAAAGGCGAGATCGACGCGGCGGCGCTGCGGAGGGTCGAGGACGCGGCCATCCGCAAGGCGGTGGCGATGCAGGAATCGGTCGGGCTCAACGCGGTGACCGATGGCGAGTTCCGCCGCGGCTTCTGGCATGTCGATTT
>DATNGG010000085.1:0-69136 GCA_035605975.1 Allostellaceae bacterium
GATGCCGATCTGCGCGTCTATGAGACGGCGCTCGACGAGCCGACAGCGGATTTCACGCGAGAAGCGGCGATGAGCGAAGAGGAATGCGCCATGGCGCTCGCCTACGGCATGATGGCCGTCGAGCCCGGTATCGATCTGCTCGCCGTGGGCGAGATGGGCATTGCGAACACGACATCGGCGGCGGCGCTCGCGGCGGCTCTTTACGGCGGCGATGCCGCGCAGTGGGTCGGGCCCGGCACCGGTGTTGCCGGCGCGGCGCTCGAGCGCAAACGCGCCGTGGTCGAGCAAGGCGTGGCGCGGCACAAATCGGCGGCGAGGGACGGTTTCGATCTGCTGCGCCGTCTCGGCGGGCGCGAGTTGGCGGCGATGGTCGGTGCGATCATCGCGGCGCGCATGGCGCATGTGCCGGTGCTGCTCGATGGCTATGCGTGTTCGGCGGCAGCGGCGTGTTTGGCGGCGGTCGGTGCGCCTGGTTCAGAGGTGGGGGCGCTCGATCATTGCCTCGTCGCGCATTGCTCGGCCGAACCCGGGCATCGCCTGCTGCTCGAAAAACTCGGCAAAAAGCCCCTCATCGATTTCGGCATGCGTCTCGGCGAAGCGTCGGGCGCGACCCTGGCAATCGCCATCGTCAAAGCGGCCATTGCGTGTCACACCGGCATGGCGACGTTCGCCGAAGCCGGCGTCAGTGGAAAGGAATCCTCGTGAAGCGTTTTGTTCTCGCCTTGTGCTTTCTCTTTGCCTCGACCCTTGCGGCCAGCACGCAAGAAAAAATCGCTGCTACCACGCTCTTTCAATCGACTGCAACCGCCGCCGGACAGCCGATCGTCTTCCCCGCCGGCCACACCGAGGTCACCGCGCTGATGGTCGATATTCCCGCCGGCGCCGATACCGGTTGGCATAAGCATCCCTGGCCGCGTTACGCCTATGTGGTGTCCGGCGCAGTGACGGTCGAGAACGACGCCGGCGAGAGCAAGACCTATCGGGCCGGCGAGTTCTTCGTCGAGCAGATCAATATTTTCCACCACGGCACCACGACCGTGCCGACGCGGCTCCTCGTCGTCGATCAGGACGTCGCCGGAAAGGGCAATCAGATCAATCGCTAACGGCGTTGACTCGCCTCGGCGGCGCTCGCATCATCGGGCGCGGGAAGGAGAGCCAAGAATGACCACCGTCACCCAGGAACGCGAGAAGACCGTCAGCGGCCCGCCCAAGGCTCTGACCTTCGCGCATGTCAGCATGCCATGCCGCGATCTCGAGGAAGGCAAGCTGTTCTACGGCAAGGTCCTCGGCGGCGAGCTGCATGTCGATACGCCCACTTTCGCCTCCTTCCGCCTCGGCGGCGTCGATGTCGGCATCGGCACAGAGGGCTGCACCTATCTGGAGCCATCGACGGAATATCCGCATTTCGCCTTCTTCTGCGGTCCCGACGAGCTGTTCCAGATGCGCGAATGGCTCGCGCGCTGCGGCATCCCGACCTCCAATCTCTGGACGCGCAGCGGCGTCGAAGCGCTGATGTTCTTCCGCGATCCGTCGGGCAACATGATCGAGCTCTATTGCGAGAAAGGCTTTGCCGGCGCCGACAAGCTGCCGCGCGGGCCGGCGCGCGGCCATGGCACGGCGGTCGATATCGATCGGCTGCGCTACAGCGACTGGAAGCTGCCCTGAGACGGATAGAGGGGTGAAGCGTCCATGGGAGCGGCGCCGCGGGGCGCGCGGCGCGACATGACGCGATGCAAACGACCGAACAGGCGCTCAACGGCATGAATGCGCGGCGCGAAGCCGGCGCAGGAAAGACGGCGCCGCCGGGCCAGGGCACGGTGCCCGCGCCGCCGCGCACCGACGTCTCGATCAGCCTGCGCAAGCTGGTGCTGATCCGTTGGGTCGCGGTGATCGGCCAAGCGGCAACCCTGCTCGTCATTCATTACGGTCTCGGCTACCGCCTGCCGATCGAGAGTGCGTTGGCGGTGGTCGCGGCATCCGCCGTGCTCAATGCGGCGGCATCGCTGCCGCGCAGCGCCGGCGCCCGCCTCGGCGATCGCGCGGCGGCGCTTTATCTTGCTTACGATACGCTGCAATTGGGACTCCTCCTCTATTTGACCGGCGGCCTGCAGAATCCGTTCGCGATGCTGATGCTGGCGCCGGTTACGGTTTCGGCCACCATCCTGTCGCGCTCGAGCGTGATCGGCCTCTCCGCTTTGACGGTGGCGGCGATCTCGGTCCTCGCGATTGTCCATCTGCCATTGCCGTCGCGCGTCGGGACGTTCTTCGATCCGCCGCCGCTTTACATGCTGGGAATTTGGACGGCGCTCGTCTGCTCGACCTTCTTCATCGGCGGCTATGCCTGGTCGGTCGCGGCCGAAGCGCGGCGCATGAGCGACGCCTTCTCGGCAACGCAGCTTGCCTTGGCGCGCGAGCAGCGCATCTCGGCGGTCGGCAGCCTCGCCGCCGCCGCCGCCCATCAACTAGGCTCGCCGCTCGCCACCATCGCGGTGATTGCCAAGGAGCTGGCGCGCGACCTGCCCGCCGACTCGCCCTATGCCGCCGATGCCGAGCTGCTGCTCAGCCAGAGCGAGCGCTGCCGCACGATCTTGACGGACCTCGCCCGCCAACGCGAGGCCGAGCATGGCTCGCCCTTCGCGCGGCTGCCCTTCTCGGCCCTGGTCGAGGCCGCGGGCGAGCCCTATATCGTTCCGGATATCGCGATGCATTACGAGATCGATGCCGGCCGCGACGCCGCCGCCCATCCGATCGAGGAGCCGCTGGTGCCGCGCAGCCCCGAGATCATGCACGGACTCGGCAATCTCCTGCAAAACGCCATTCAGTTCGCGACCCACGAAGTCGTGGTGACGACGAGCTGGAGCGACGAATCGGTCGCGGTCGACATTGTCGATGATGGGCCGGGCTTTCCGCCGGCGGTTTTGTCGCGGATCGGCGAACCCTATATTTCGGGAAGAGGTTCGAGTGCCGCCACGGTCGGAGCGCAGCATATGGGGCTTGGCATTTTCATCGCGCAGAGTCTGTTGGAGCGGACCGGCGCGAAATTGAGCTTTGCCAATCTCGCCGATGGCGGCGCGCAGGTGGTGATCGAGTGGCGCCGCCAGCGCATCGCCGCGCTCGAACCGGCGACAACATTGCGGGAGACCGGCGAATGAGCACGGGCGACGATCAGTTTCAGCAGGAAGACGGCCGGGCGGATGCGCTTGCCGGCCAGCCCGAGAGCGAGCGCACGCTGCTCATCGTCGATGACGACGAGCCTTTGTGCCAGCGTCTCGCCCGCGCCATGGAGCGGCGCGGCTTCATCGTGCGCACGGCCGACAGCGTCGCCGCGGGGATCGCCGCCGCGACCGAGCAGCCGCCGGTCTTCGCCGTGGTCGATCTCCGCCTCGGCGACGGCAGCGGCCTCGACGTGGTCAAGACGCTGCGCAAGTCGCGCCCCAATGCGCGCATCGTGATGCTGACGGGCTATGGCAATATCGCGACGGCGGTCGCCGCGGTGAAGGCGGGCGCGGTCGATTACCTGCCGAAACCGGTCGATGCGGACGCGGTCGAGCGCGCGCTGCTCGCGACGGAATCGGCGCTGCCGCCGCCGCCCGAAGACCCGATGTCGGCCGACCGCGTGCGCTGGGAGCATATTCAGCGCGTCTTCGAGCAATGCGACCGCAATGTCTCGGAGACGGCGCGGCGACTCAAGATGCACCGCCGCACCTTGCAGCGCATCCTCGGCAAGCACGCGCCGCGGAGCTAGGCCCTTGCCAGCGCGGGGGGCGCATCATAAGAGGGGGGCGTGACGCAGGCCGATCTGATCCCTCTCGTCGAAACGCTGAAGCAGGCGCGCGTGCTGTGCGTCGGCGATCTCATGCTCGACCACTACATCTATGGCCGGGTCGAGCGAATATCGCCCGAGGCGCCGGTGCCGGTTCTCCATCTCGAGCGCGAGGAGCGTACCTTGGGCGGCGCCGGGAACGTGCTGCGCAACCTCCACGCGCTTGGAGTCGAGACCTGCTTCATCTCGGTGACCGGGACCGACCCGGCCGGCCGCGACGTCGCGCGGATGGTGGCGCGGCTCGGCGGCGCCGAAGCGCATGTGTTGGCCGAGCGCGGCCGCACCACCACGTTGAAGACGCGCTACATCGCCGGCACGCAGCAATTGCTGCGCGCCGATCACGAGCGCATCGCGCCGCTGCCGGCGGAGCTGCGTGCCGACTTCATCAAGCTCGCCAAGGAGGCGCTGGCGCATCACCGCGTCGTCATCCTCTCGGACTATGCCAAGGGCGTGCTCGGCGAGGGCGTTGCCGCCGAAATCGTCGCGGCGGCGAAGGCGGCCGGGCGGCTCGTCGTCGTCGATCCCAAAGGAAACGATTACGGCGCCTATCGCGGCGCCGATCTGTTGAAGCCCAACCGGCCCGAACTGGCCGCGGCGGCGCAAATGCCGGTCGCGACCGATGATGAGGTGGTCAAGGCGGCGCGCAGCCTCATCGCCGCGCATGGCTTTGGCGCGATGCTCGTCTCCTGCGGCAAGGACGGCATGCTGCTGGTCGAGGGCAGCGGCGCGACCCTGAAGCTCGCCGCCGAAGCCCGCGAGGTGTTCGACGTGTCGGGCGCGGGCGACACGGTGGTGGCGGTGCTCGCCGCCGCCATGGGCACGGGCGCGAGTCTTGGCGATGCGGCGCGGCTCGCCAATGCCGCCGCGGGCGTGGTCGTCGGCAAGATCGGCACCGCCGTGGTCGAGCCGACCGAGCTCGAAGCCGCGCTCCTCAACCGCGACACCATCGAGCAGCGCAAGACCCTGCCGCTCTCGCTCGCTCTCGACCAGGTGGCGCGCTGGCGCCGCGGCCGGCTCAAGATCGGCTTCACCAATGGCTGCTTCGACCTGCTCCACCCGGGGCATATCTCGCTGCTCGATCAGGCCAAGGCCGCCTGCGACCGGCTGATCGTCGCCATCAACAGCGATGCGTCGGTGGTGCGCCTCAAAGGCCCGGACCGCCCGGTGCAAAACCAGGAGGCGCGCGCCGCCGTGCTGTCCTCGCTGGCGGCGGTCGATCTGGTCGTCGTCTTCGACGCCGATACGCCGATCGAGCTGATCGAAGCGATCCAGCCGGATGTCCTGGTCAAAGGCGCGGATTACCGGCTCGACCAGGTCGTCGGCGCCGAGATCGTCCAATCCTATGGCGGCAGGATTCTCCTGGCGGAGTTGATGCCGGGCTTCAGCACCACCGCCACCATCGCCCGCGCCGCCCGCTAGCTAGGCGTAGCACCGGCACGCAAGCGCCGTCGTGCGAAGCAAAGCAAAATTCCTACGCAGGCGCCATCCCGCGGCGTCAGACGAGCGTCTCGGGATCGCGCGCGCCGGGATCGAGCAGGTGCTGCAGCCGGGCTGCCGCCAGCCGGGCAAAGCGCAGCTGCACCGCCCGCCGTCGGGCGGCCCCGAGCTTTGCGAGGGGCGCCTCGCGCAGGATCGCGGCGCCGAAGCCGTCGGCCTGCATGAGGCCGCAGGCTTCGGGGATGAGCTCCAAAGGAAAGCCTTCGGGCACGGCGAAGTAGAGCCGGTCGCACCATTGGCGATAGTCCGGCCATTTGCGGTCGGCACGGAAATCAGCTACCGACGATTTTATCTCGACGATCACGAGCGAGCCGTCGCGCCCGAGCGCCAAGACATCCGCGCGTCGTCCATCGGCGAAGGATACCTCGGCGAGCGTCGCGAAGCCGCGCTGCGTCAGCGCGCGGGTTACGCCGCGGCAGATCGTCGGGAGGGTGTCGCGAATTTCCAGCATGGCCTGACTTTCGGGCAATCGGCGATCAGGAGCAAGGATGGCGAGCGATCAGAAACCACACCGGCTCGATTTCGTGCGCGATGCCTGGCGGCTCGCCAAGCCCTATTTCGTCTCCGAAGACAGGAAATGGGCTTGGGGCCTGCTCGTCGCCGTGATCGCGCTCAACTTGCTCTTGGTCGGGTTGAATGTGCGCTTCAATTTCTGGCGCAACGACTTCTACAACGCCGTCCAAAACTACGACGAGCCGGACTTTTGGAAGCAGCTCGGCATCTTCACCGGGCTGGCCGTCGCCTTCATCGCGACTGCCGTTTACGCGACCTATCTCCAGCAGATGCTGCAGATCCGCTGGCGCCGCTGGCTGACGAAGCAATATCTGCAGGACTGGCTCGATTCCAAAGCCTATTACCGGCTGCAGCTCACGGGCGCCGCGACCGACAATCCCGATCAACGCATTCAAGAAGACTTGAACCGCTTCACCGATATCAGCCTGACGCTGACGCTTGGCCTGCTCAACTCGATCGTCACGCTGCTGTCCTTCGTAACGATTCTCTGGACGCTCTCGGGCCCGATCACCCTTTTGGGTATCACCATCCCCGGCTACATGGTCTGGTTCGCGCTGTTCTATGCGATCCTCGGCACCTTCGTGACGATGAAAATCGGCCGGCCGCTGATCGCCTTGAATTTCATGCAGCAGCGCTATGAAGCCGATTTCCGTTTCAGCCTCGTGCGGCTGCGCGAGAACGCGGAAGGCGTCGCCCTCTATGGCGGCGAGCCGCGCGAGTACGACGTCTTCGTCACTCGCTTCACGCATGTCGTCGATAATTTCTGGGCAATCATGCGGCGCATCAAAGCGATCGGCTGGTGGACGAATTTTTATGCGCAGTTCGCGGTCATCTTTCCCTATGTTGTCGTCGCCCCGCGCTATTTCGCAAAAGCCATCCAACTCGGCGGCTTGATGCAAACCGCCGAGGCTTTTGGCCAGGTGCAGAACTCGCTGTCCTTCATCGTCACTTCCTACACCGCGGGCACCGGCGCGAACGACACCGGCATTGCTGCCTGGCGCGCGGTGGTGCAGCGTCTCGTCGGCTTCGATGAGCGCGTGCGAAGCATTGCCGCCGAGGCCAAAGGCAAGCAGCCGATCGATGTCGAACGTCAGGGCGCGGGCATCGCGGTCCAGCACCTCGATCTGGCTCTGCCGGATGGCGCGCCGCTGCTGCATCAGGTCGATCTCGCGGTAAAGCCCGGCGAAGCGATGATGATCACCGGCCCGACCGGCAGCGGGAAAAGCACCTTGCTGCGGGCGATGGCCGGCATCTGGCCCTATGGCGAGGGCGCGATCCGCCTCGCCGCCGGCAAGCTGCTCTTCCTGCCGCAGAAGCCCTACCTGCCGATCGGCACGCTGCGCCAGGCGCTGATTTATCCGCAGGTGGCAACCGACCTGCCCGACAGCCGCCTCGCCGAAACGATGCGGACCGTCGGTCTCGAAAAATTCCTGCCGCAGCTCGATCAAGACGATAACTGGCCGCAGCGCCTCTCGCTCGGCGAGCAGCAACGCCTCGCCATCGCCCGCGTCCTCCTGACCGAGCCCGCTCTGGTCTTCCTCGACGAGGCAACCTCGGCGCTCGATGAGCCCAGCGAGGCGAAATTCTACGCGATGCTGCGCAAGGCCGCCTGGCATCCGACCATTGTCAGCGTCGGCCATCGCAGCACCTTGGCGCCCTTCCATGACGCGAAGCGCGATATCACCACCTTTCGCGCCTCCTCCGAGCCTGTTAAAACGCCCTGATGGCCGAGAAACAATCGACACAAGAGGCGGACGAGAACCAGTTCCGCGCCGCGCGCATCGAGAAGCTGAAGGCGCTGAAGGCGCTGGGCGTCGATCCCTATCCTTATGAGTTTCAGCGCTCGGCCGAGGCCAAGGAGATCGAGGCGCGCTATGCCGCCTTGGCGCCGGGCGCGGCGACCGAGGACCGCGTCGCGGTGGCCGGCCGCATTCGCGCCATCCGCAACAGCGGCATGTTCATCGATCTGCACGACACGAGCGGCAAGATCCAAGTTTTCAGCCACAAGGACAATCTGCCGCCCGATCAGCTCGCGCTCGTGAAGCTGCTCGATCTCGGCGATCTCATCGGCGTCGAGGGCGTGGTGCGGCGCACGCCGCGCGGCGAGCTCACCGTCAACAGCACGAAGATCACCGTTCTTTCGAAGGCGCTGCTGCCGCTTCCCGAGAAATTCCACGGCCTCGCCGATATCGAGACGCGCTATCGCCAGCGCTATCTCGACCTCATCATGAGTGAGGAGAGCCGCGAGACTTTGCGCCGCCGCAGCCGCATCATCGCCGCGATCCGCCGCATGCTCATCGGCGAGGGCTTTCTCGAGGTCGAGACGCCGATGCTGCATGCGATCCCGGGCGGCGCCTCGGCCAAGCCGTTCGTCACGCACCACCACGCGCTCGATCTCGAGCTTTACCTGCGCATCGCGCCGGAGCTGCACCTGAAGCGCCTGCTGGTGGGCGGGCTCTCGGAAAAGCTGTTCGAGATCAACCGCAATTTCCGCAACGAGGGCCTCTCGCCCCGGCACAATCCCGAATTCACCTCGCTCGAGCTTTATCAGGCCTATGTCGATTATCACGCGATGATGGATTTGGCCGAGCGGCTGATCGTCGGCGCGGCGACCGAGGTGCTGGGCGGGACGCGCGCGACATTCGGCGACAAGACCATCGAGCTTGCCGCGCCCTGGCCGCGCAAGACCATGGCGGAGCTGGTCGCGGCCGAGACCGGCATCGATTTCCTCGCCATCACGGACGACGCGGCCGCGCGCGACGCAGCGCGGCGCTTGGGCGCCGATTGCCCCGAGAAAGCCGGCTGGGGCCGCGCGCTCGAGGCGGCCTTCGCCGCGCGGGTCGAGGAAAAGCTTATCCAGCCGACCCATGTCATCGGCTTTCCGCGCGAAATCTCGCCGCTCGCCAAAGCCGATCGCAAGGACCCGCGCCTCACCGAGCGGTTCGAGACCTATGTCAATGGCTGGGAAGTCGCGAACGCCTTTTCCGAGATCAACGATCCGTTGGATCAGCTCGACCGTTTCCAGGCCCAGATGAAAGAGCGTGCGCAGGGCGACGAGGAAGCGCAGCATCTCGACGCCGATTTCGTGCTGGCGCTCGAATACGGCATGCCGCCGGCGGGCGGGCTCGGCATCGGCATCGACCGGCTGGCGATGCTCCTGACCGACAGCCCCTCGATCCGCGACGTGATTGCGTTCCCGACCATGCGGCCGAAAGGCTGAAGCCAAAACGCCTCAGCCGCGCCGCGCGATCAGCAGATAGCACGCCAAGGCGGCGCTGGCGGCTGCCGCCATGCCGACGCCCATCGGCGTGCCCGTGCCGTTGAAGAAGTAATTGACGAGATAGCCGGCGGTCGCGCCGCTCGCCATTTGCGTTGCCCCCATCAGCGATGCGCCGGTCCCCGCCATATGCGGCACCGGCTCCATCGCCTTGGCGATCGCATTCGGCAGCACGAGACTCATCGCGATGGCGTAGACGAAATAGGGCAGCATGATTCCCGCCGTCCCGCCCGCGCGCATTGCCGCGCAATAGAGCATCGCCGCGGCGGCTGCCATCATCACGGCGAGGCCGCGGCGCAGCAGCCGCTCACCCGCCAGGCCCTGGCGCAGCCAGCGCCGGTTCCAGAACGAGCCCAGCATGTAGCCCGAGACCGAGGCGCCGAAGAAAAACCCGTAGGTCTGGCTCGAGAGCCCGTAGAGCTCGATCAGCACGAAGGGCGAGGCCGAGAGCACGGCGAAGAGGCCGGCAAAGGCGAAAGCGCCGACCAGCGCATAGCCGAAGCAGCGCGGGTCGGAGAAGAAGGTCGCGTAATTGACGAGAAGGCGGCGCGGGCCGATGGCATGGAGATCGGGCGCGCCCAGCGATTCGCCGAAGCCGCGCCAACTCGCCAGAAGAATCGCCCCGCCGAAACAGCCCTGGACGATGAAAATCCATACCCAGCTGACTTCGCTGGTGAGAATGCCGCCGATCACCGGCGCGATCAGCGGCCCGATCGCCTGGATGGCGGTGATCGACGAGAGAATCTGCGCGAGGTTGGAGCCGCTGAAATGATCGCGCACGGCGGCGCGGGTGACGACCACGCCGACGCTGCCGCCGAGCCCCTGCAACAGCCGCAGCGCGATCGCGATCTCGACGCTCGGCGCGAAGGCGCAGCAAAACGCGCTGGCGGTGTAGACCGCGATGCCCGCCAGCAGCACCGGCCGGCGCCCCAACCGGTCGGAAAACGGCCCGCTGAACAATTGTCCCGTCGCGTAGCCGATGAGATAGACGCTGATCGTCAGCTGAACGAGGTCGGCGGGACTCGAGAAGGCGACGGCGATCGCCGGCAAGGCCGGCAGGCTCATATCGACGGCGATGCTCGACACCATCGATTGGGCGCCGAGCAGCACCCGAAAGAGACGCCCATGCGGATGAAGCATGCGTCAGGGATTTTCGAGGCTCAACACGCCGCGGTCGTAATCATAGGCGAAGAGCTCGGCGTAGCGGCCCCAATTGATCACGGTCTCGAGCACGCGTTGCGCCTCTTCCTCGCTCAGATGATCCTCGAGCTCGCCGAGAAAGCGCGCCTCGGGCGCGGCGTGGCCGGGCCGCTCGTCGAGGATGCGCCGGATATGCACGATGAAGCCGATGTTGCGCATCAGCGAATCGGCGAAGATCTGCTTGCGGCGCTGCAGGTCGGCATCGACGAAGGAGCGGCCGAGCGGCGTTACCTCGATATCGCCGCCGCCGACCTGCGCGAAGTTCAAGAGCTGCAAGGCCTCGATCAGCACCATGAGATCGTCGGTCGCGAGGTTCTCGTTGTCGGCCAAATGCGGCAGGTCGGCGCGCCCGTTGAAAGGCGGCGCCGTCAGCGCGTCCAAGAGGCCGACGAGCTGCTGGATCGAAGCGCCGGGCAAACGATATTGCATGCTGAGCGTGTCGGCGCGCGTGCCGCGGCGGGTCGCTTCGCGTCCCGGCACGGTGGTCAAGAGCGTATAGACCTCGTCGACGATGCGGCGGAAAGCGGGCGAAGACCATTCGCGCGGCCGCGGCATCGGCACCGGGATCTCGGCGCGGATGCAGCCCGGGTCGCTCCCGAAAATGATGATGCGGTCGGCGATCTCTACCGCCTCTTCGATGTTGTGCGAGACGAAGATGATGCCCTTGGTCGGCACGCGGCGGTCGATCCACAAATCCATGATGTCGCCGCGCAGCGTCTCGGCGGTCAGCACGTCGAGCGCCGAGAACGGCTCGTCGAGCAGCAGCACGTCGGGGTTGACGACAAGCGCGCGCGCGAAGCCGACGCGCTGGCGCATGCCGCCCGACAGCTCCTTGGGATAGGCGGATTCGAAGCCGTCGAGGCCGATGAGATCGATCGCTGCGATGGCGCGGCGCCGACGCTCGTCGCGCGGCACGCCCTGCGCCTCGAGCCCCAGCTCGACATTGCCAAGGACGGTGAGCCAGGGGAAAAGCGCAAAGCTCTGGAACACCATGGCGATGCCCTGGGCCGGCCCATCGACCGGCCGGCCGCGGTAGCGGACATTGCCTTCGGTCGGCGGGGTCAGGCCCGCGACGATGCGCAGGAAGGTGGATTTGCCCGAGCCCGATTTGCCGAGAATGGCGACTATCTCGCCTTCCTTCAGCGCGAAATCGACATGGTCGAGCACCAGCCGGCCGGCGTGATCGGGCTGGCGATAGGTCTTGCAGATCCCGGCGGCGGTGATGAGGTTGGTTTCGGTCTGGGTGGCGAGAGTGTCCATGGGTCAGTCCAGCCGCAGCCGTTCCTCGGCGAGGTGATAAAGCCGCCGCCACAGCAGGCGGTTGAACAAGAGAACGTAGAGGCACAGCACCGTAATGCCGAGGGCGAGGCGGGGGAAGTCGCCTTTTTCCGTCATTTGCGCGATATAGGCGCCGATCCCGGTCGCTTGCAGGGTCGTGTTGCCCCATTTCGCCACCTCGGCGACGATCGAGGCGTTCCATGACCCGCCCGAGGCGGTGACCGCACCAGTGACAAAGGCCGGGAAAATGCCCGGCAGGACGAGGCGCCGCCACCACAGGATGTTGCGCACGCCGAGATTGCCGGCGACCAGCTGATAATCCGTCGGCAAGGCCAGGGTGCCGGCGATGACATTGAAGAGAATGTACCATTGCGTGCCGAGGATCATCAGCGGCGACAGCCAGATCTCGGGGTTGAGCTTGTAGACGACGATCGCCGAAACGACGATCGGGAAGAACAGATTGGCGGGAAAGGCCGCGAGGAACTGAATGATCGGCTGCACGTGACGCGCAAGCCGCGGACGCAGGCCGATCCACACCCCAACCGGCACCCAAACGAGCGCGGCCAGCGCGATCAGCACGATGACTCGCGTCAGCGTCGCCAAGCCCAAAAGGACGACGCGCGCCACCTCGTGCAGGCTGACCTCGGCATGAATATAGCTGCCGATGCCGATGAGGGCGCCCGCCGCCACGGCGAGGAGCAGCGCGTTCCATAGCGCATCGCCGGCCGCCGCGGCGCGGCGCGGGCGCGCCGGCTGCGCCTGCGGCCAAGGGACGTGCCGGGTCGCGCGGCCGAGCAGCGTTGCACCGGTGCCGGCCGCGCCGGTCAAGAGCCGGATCACCCGCGCCCGCTGCACCATGACGAGAAACCAGGGCGGCTCGATCTCGTCTTCGCCGATCTCTTCGACCTTGAAGCGCTGCGCCCAGGCGAGCAGCGGCCGGAACAGCAGCTGGTCGTAGATGAGGATCAGCACCAGCATCGTAAGGATCGCATAGGCGACGGCGCCGAGATCGCGCTGGTCGATCGCCAGCGAGATGTAGGAGCCGATGCCGGGCAGCAGCACCTGATTGTTGGAGACGCTGATCGCCTCCGAGGCGACGACGAAGAACCAGCCGCCGGAGACCGACATCATCATGTTCCATATGAGCTGCGGCAGGGCGAAGGGCACTTCGAGCTGCCAGAAGCTCTGCCACGGCGAGAGATGGTACATGCGCGCCGCCTCGCGCAGGTCGCCGGGCACGGCGATGAAGGACTGGTAGAGGCTGAAGGTCATGTTCCAGGCTTGCGAGGTGAAAATCGCAAAGATCGCCGCACATTCGTAGCCGAGCAGGCTGCCGGGAAAGAGCGCGATGAAGCCGGTGACGGTGATCGAGAGGAAGCCGAGGATCGGAACCGATTGCAGGATGTCGAGGATCGGGATGAGGATTTTTTCCGCGCGCTTGCTCTTGGCCGCGACCGCTGCATAGGCGAGGCTGAACACCAGCGCCGCGCCGAGCGCGGCGATCATGCGCAGCACGGTGCGGATGCCGTATTGCGGCAGGTAGCGCGGATCGAGCGAGATCGGCAGCGGCTGGCCGGGATGATAGGGCGCGCTCATCTGCTGGCTCGCCCAGGCGATCAGCATGATGACGCCGATGACGAGCGGCAGGGCGATGCCGTCCCAAAAGCTCGGTCGCAGGCGCGACGGCCAGGCGACGATGGGCAAGCCCCAGCGCTGTTGCATCGTCCAATCCGTCCTTCGATGAGTGAGGCGTCGCCGCGACGGGTGTAGCCAAACTTCGCGACAAGGAAAAGACAGGACGCGCCGCGGCGCGCCAAGGCGGGGCCTTAGGCTTGCCGCAGCCGAGATTGGTCGGTGGGGGCGGGCGCATCGGGCGCCGCCGGCTCGGCCGCGGCGCTCGCGACGAAATCGCCGATGCCGACGATCCGCGCCAAGGGGAAATAGGCCTTCACCAGCGTGCCCTTGCCGGGCTCGCTCTCGACGACGAGCTTGCCGCCATGGAGCTCGGCCATCGCCGCCGCGAGCGGCAAGCCGAGGCCGGTGCCGTTATGCGTGCGGTTGAGCGCGCTATCCACCTGGACGAAGGGCTGGAAGACGCGCGGCAGATCGGCGGCGGCGATGCCGATGCCCGAATCGCGCACGGCGATATAAAGGCCGCGCTCGGGATCGGTGTCGACCGAGACCGTGATCTTGCCGCCCGGCTCGGTGAATTTGATCGCGTTCGACAAGAGGTTCAGCAGGATCTGCTTGACCTTCAAACGGTCGCAAAAGAGCAGCGGCGGCACGTCGGGACAGCGGGTCTCGAGCGCGAGGCCGGCGGCATCGACACGCGGCCCGACGAGCCGGGTGACGGTCCGCACCACCGATTCGATCTCGACCGTGTCCTCGATCAGCTCGAGCTTGCCGGCCTCGGCCTTCGACAGGTCGAGAATCTCATTGATGAGCCGCAAGAGATCGGTGCCGGCGTCGAAAATATCCTTGAGATAGCCCTGGTAGTCGGGGTTGCCGATCGGGCCGCGAGCGCCGTTCACCATCAGCTCGGAAAATCCGATGATGGCGTTGAGCGGCGTGCGCAGCTCGTGGCTGACATTGGCGAGGAAGTCGGTCTTGGCGCGGCTCGCGGCTTCCGCCGCCTCCTTTGCGGCGCGCAGCGTCTCGTAGGCCGTCCGGTTCTCGGCCTCGAGGCGGTGTCGCTCGAAGGCGCGGTCGAGCGCCGCCATGAGCTCGTCGGGATCGCAGTTCTTGTCGCAATAATCGTAAGCGCCCTTGCGCAGCGCGTTGATCGTCGTCTGCGTATCGGCATGCGCGGTCATCATCACGACGACGAGATCGGGCTGCTCGGCCTTGAGCCGGGCCAAGAGCTCGACCCCCGAGATGCCGCGCAGCCGCACATCAATGAGCGCGACGGCCGGCGCATAGCGCTTCACGGCGATCACCGCGGTCTCGGGGCGATCGGCGACGATCGGCCCGTACCCCGCGGGAGCGAGGATGTCCGTGATCGACTCGGCGAATTCCTGATCGTCGTCGACGATCAACAGCCGGCGCGGCGGGGTGGCTTCGGCCGTGTCAGCCATGAGCGGCGGGCGGGCTCCCGGCGGTTGCCGCGGCGATGGCGTGGATAAGGTCCTGCGGATCGAAGGGCTTCATGAGGATGCCCCGATCGACCGGGCGCGGACCCGTCAGCGCGGCGGTTTTCTCGCCCGGGAAGCCGGTGACGAAAATGGTCGGAATGGATTTGCCGAGCTCCTTGAGCTTCAGATAGACCTCGACGCCGGTCAAAAGCGGCATGGAGAGGTCGAGGATCAGGCAGTTGACGCCGGCCTGGGTCGCCTTTTCCAGCGCTTCCTGGCCGGTCGAGGCGACCTCGACGCTATAACCATGCTCGGCGAGGATGGGCTGCAAGCTCTCGGCGAAATCGGGATCGTCATCGGCGACGAGGATGAGGCCGCGCGGCTTCACCTCGTCGAGCACCCGCAGCAGGTCGCCGATCGCGAAGGGCTTGCGCAGCACGCCGAGCGCGCCATTCGCGATCGCCTGCGAGATCAGCTCCTCGACGCTGTAGCCGGTCATCATCATGACCCTGGCATCGGGCCTGATCTTCTTGAATTCGAAGAACGTCTCGACGCCGTTCATGCCGGGAAGCTTCACGTCCATGAAGACGATGTCGAAATCCTCTTCGCGGAACAGCTTCACGCCGGCCTCGCCGCTGAAGGCGGCTTCGACCTGGTGGCCGCGCATGGTGAGGATATCGACGATGCTTTCGGCGTGATCGCGGTCGTCATCGATCACGAGAACCCGCCTGTTCATGCTGCGATCTCCTCTTTTTGCACGGTGGTCCGCAGCTGGATCGTGACGCGCGTGCCCTTGCCCGGCTCGCTCGCGATCGCGATCGAGCCGCCATGTTGTTCGATGATCTGCTTGACGACCGGCAGGCCGAGGCCGGTGCCGAAGCTCTTGGTGCTGAAGAGGGGCTCGAACACCTTCGGCAGGATGTCGCTCGGGATGCCACTGCCGGTATCCTCGACCGCGATCTCGAAGCTGTCGCCGACCAGCGCGGTGCGGACGGTGATGCGCCGCTCTTGCGCCGTGTCGGGGATCGCCTGCGCCGCGTTCTCGACCAGATTGATGACAACGCGGCGCATCTGCTCGGCGTCGATCTCGACGGTACAATCGGCCGCGAAGTTGCGCTCCAGGACGATGCCGGCCGGAAGCCGCTGTTCGCTCAACAGCTCGTCGAGCCAGGCATCGGGCGCGACCGCGGAGCGGTGCAGCGCTTTGATGCGCGTATAGTCGAGCAGGTCGCTGATGATGCGGTCGCAGCGCTCGACGCTGCGCTCGATCCGCCCCAGCGGGCGATCGAGGCTCACATCCTTGGCGGCTACCGTCTCCTTGACGGCAAAGAGCGTGTTGCGGATGGCGCTCAAGGGATTGCGCAGCTCATGCGCCATGGTCGCCGTGAGCTGGCCGAGCGCCGACAGCCTTTCCTTGCGCAACAGATCGCCTTGCGCCGCCTTGAGCGCCGCCGTGCGCTCCTCGACGCGGCGCTGCAGCTCGACCTCGACGGCGACTTCCGAAGTGACGTCGCGCCCGGCGCCGCGATAGCCGCGGAATCCTCCGCTCGCATCGAACACCGGCTTGCCGCTGACGCTGACATGGATGATGCGGCCGTCGGTCAATTCGCGCTGGAAGCGGAAATTGTGGAACGGGCGCCGCGCCGCGAGGTCGGCGTCGTGCGCCGCCCATTGCTCGTCCGAGACGCCAAGCTTCACCGTCTGGCGCCGGGTCTTGCCGAGATCCTGATCGCTGGTGATCTGCTCGGCCTGACCGCCGCGGCGGAAGCCAACGAAGCGCAAATTCGCGTCCTGCTCCCAGAACCAATCCGACGTCGCCTCGGCGAAATCGCGGAACCGCGCCTCGCTTTCGGCGAGCCGTTCCTCGGCTGCGTCGCGCTCCATCCCCTTGCGGTGGAGCCCGATCGCAAAGAACAGCCCGATCGCGCTCATCGCGAGGAAGAGCGCGATGCCGAGCCCGGCTGCTTGCCACAGACTGCCGCGCATGACCGAGGCCATCGGCACGTCGATCACGAACGCGCCCATCACGTCGTTCAATTTCCAGGGCTGCTGTCCCGCTTGAAGCTGATTGTGGCAGTCGATGCAGCTCTGCTCGCGCGCGACCGAGGGATAAACCGTGCGGAAGACGCGGCCGCCGGGCAGGTCGAGCATTTGCGAGACCGGCTGCGGCGACGGGGTGACGGCAAGCGAGGCGATGGTCGCGGCCATCGCGGCATCGAGCGGCGCCGTCTTGATCGCGCGCCCCTGCACGCCGACCCAGAGCAGGCGAAGCGCGGCGTCCTCGCCATGCGTCGCGTTGAAAGCTGTGATCGCATCGGCGCGGAACGTCGCCGGCACCGGCGCGTTCGCGCCCATCTTGGCGCGCAGATTCGAATATTCGTTGACGAAAGCGTCGACCAGGCGCAGCGCGGTGATTTTCTCCGCGCTCTTATGCTCCTGAAACCCGTTGAGACTCGCGACATAGAGCCCGTAGCCCGCGCCAGCCGCCAGAAGTTGCGCAGCGCAGAGGAACAGAATGAAGCTTTGCCCTGCCCGTGAGCCGAGAAATTGGGCCCACCGCGCCACGCCTCTCACGCGCCACCCCCTCGCGATCATCCGCCATCGCGGGATGATGGCCCGGGCTTGCTTAATGCCGGCTTAACGGAAGTGCCGGAAATTCAAGGGAAATGAGGGTGTTGCGCGGCTTTTTGGGACACCTCAGAGGGGCATCCGAGCGGCGCGCGCGGCGCCTTCGGCAAGCGCGGCGAGCTTCGCCCAGACGACCTGCGGATCGACCGCCGCCTGGCCGACCCAAGTGCCGTAGCCGCAATCCGTGCCGGCGATGACGTTCTCGCGGCCAACCAGCCGGATGAAATGCCCAATGCGCTGCGCCACGAGCTCCGGATGCTCGATGAAATTCGACTTGGATTCGAGCACGCCCGGGATCAGCACCTTGCCCTCGGGCAGTTTCACGCGCTCGAACACCGTCCATTCATGGGCGTGGCGCGGATTGGCCGCCTCGAAGGAAATCCCGCTCGGCCGCGCCGCGAAGACGATATCGATGATCGCTTCGAGCGGCACGTCATAGTGATGCGGGCCCTCGTAATTGCCCCAGCACAAATGCATGCGCAGCTGCTCGGGCGGGATGCGCGCCACCGCATGGTTGAGCACCTCGACATGGAGGCGCGCGGCCTTGCGGAACTCCTCGAGGCTCAGATCGGCGTGCTGGATATGCCGGCCCATGGCGAGGTCGGGACAGTCGAGCTGCAGGACGAGGCCGGCGGCGGCGACCGCCTCGTATTCCGCGCGCATCGCCTCGGCGATGGCGTAGAGATAGGCCTCGGTGCTCGGATAGTGATCGTTGCGGAAGAACAGCGAAATGAGGCCGGGCGAGGCGGCGGTGAGAAACCCCTCCGCCACAGGCATTTCTTGCATCGCACGTTTGAGATTGGCGATGTCCGCGGCGACCGCCTTGCGGTCGCGCATCGCGACCGGCGCGTTGCAGGCCGGGGTCTTGCGCCGCGAGCGGCCGGGATCGCCGAACACCCGGCGCGCGAGATCGGGAAAATCGGCGAGGTCCTGGTAGACGAAGCTGTTGCTGGTGCCGCCGAATCCGTCGAGCCGATCCTTGATGTAGGTCGCGTAGGAGGGCTTGCTCATCTCGCCGTCATTGACGACATCGATGCCGGCGCGGCGCTGCTGCGCGACGATCTCCGCGACGGCGAGAGCGATGCGCTCTTCCAGCGCGGCGCGATCGACCGGCACGCCCTCTTCCTTCGCGAACATCATGCGCGTCAGATCGGCCGGGCGCGGCAGGCTGCCGGTATGGGTCGTGAGAATGCGGTCGGTGCTGCGTTTCATGATTGACTCCGCGGCCTCCACTGGGGGAAATGGCGGCATCCGCATGATGTCATGAATCGCCTCTCGCTCGCACCCGTCACGATCAACGAGATCGAGCCGCCCGCGCTCATCGCCGCGGCGGCGTCGGCCGGCTTCGATTCGGCCGATCTGCGTGTCCTCGGCGCGCCTGGCGCGGCTCCGGTGCCGTCCCTTGCCGGCGACCGCCAGCGCGTCGCTGCCATTGCCGCCGCCTGCGCCGATACCGGTATCACGATTTTCGCGGCAACGGGCATTTGGCTGATCCCGGAGTTCTCCCTCGAGCCGGCGCTGCCGGCGCTCGAAATCGCCGCCCGGCTGGGCGCCGAGCAATTCCTCGCCGTCGGGAATGACCCGGATGAAGCGCGCATGACCGACAATCTCGCGCGCCTGGCCGAGGCCGCGGCGGGCTTCCGCCTCAAGCTGGCGCTCGAGCTGATGCCCTATACCGCCGTCAACACCCTCGCCAAGGCCGCCCGGATGGTCGAGCGCTGCGGCGCCGCCAATCTCGGCCTTCTGATCGACGCGCTCCACCTCGCCCGCTCCGGCGGCACGCCGGCGGAGGTCGCGGCCCTGGACCCCAGCCGGATCGCCTATCTTCAGCTCTGCGACGCGCCCGCCCGCCCCCCGGCCGGACTTTCGCTCCGCGCCGAGTCCCTCGAGGCCCGCCTCCAGCCCGGGGACGGCGAGCTGCCGCTCTTCGCGCTTTTGGATGCTTTGCCGGCAAATATCGTCGTCGATGTCGAGACGCCGGTGGCCGCGGAACGCGGCTGGACGCCCGCGCGAAGGGCGGCCAATGCGGTGGCTGCGGCAAAGCGTCTCTTAGCCGCCTGGAGCGAGCGGAATCACGGTTTAACACTTTGAAGTAAAATAATCTTCGTTAAAGCACTTAAAACAGGTGCGAGCCGCCCCAATATTGTGCCAAGATGCGCGCCGGCCGGTCTTTCGGGCCGGAGCATCCATCACGACTGTAGTGTGAGCGATACATCATGCGGGCCAATTTCGCCGGCGCCGATGCCGTAGAACAGCCGATGCAAACGGCTGAAACGGCGGGAGCAGCTTCGGACGAGACGAGTGTTGCGGTCGAAGAACTGCCGCGCGGCAACATTGCCGCCGATGCGGCGTCCGGCGACGCGATGCAGCATTACCTTCGCGAGATTTCCGTCGCGGAGCTGCTAACGCGCGAGCAGGAAGTCGAGCTGGCGCAGCGTATCGAGGCGGGCCGGGCAGCGATGCTGTCGGCCCTGTGCCGCAGCGAGTTCCTCCGCCGCTCCATCAAGGACTGGCGCGAAGGCTTGGCCAAGAACATGATCCTGCTGCGCGACGTGGTCGATCTCGCCGCGACGCGCCAACGCATCAAGGGCGACACCGAGGCCCCGGTCGATGAAAGCGGCGCGTCTTCGGCGCTGACCCAGCTCGAGGCCGAGCTGCTTCCCGACGTGACGGCCGCTTTCCACCGCGCCATCAAGGCGGGACGCGGTCGGCCCAAGGCTTTGGCCACCGCACTGGCCGATGTCGTCTTGCAGCCTGCCGAAGTCGATAAGCTCGCTCATCGCGTCAAGGAAGCGGGCCGGCGCCTGATGGAGCTCGAAGGCGGGCTGCTTCGACTTGCCACGCAAGCCGGGATCGCCCGTCAGGATTTCATCGACACCTATCGCACGGCCAATGGCGCCCAGGCCTGGTTCGATTCCGCCAAGCGCCGGCGCACCGCGCCGTGGCGCGCTTTCGTCACCCGCTATGGCGAGACGGCGAAGACGCTCATTGCCGAGATCGAGGCGATCGCCGCCGAATCCGGGCAGAAGCTCGAGCAGTTCCGCGCCAGCTCCGGCGAGTTGCAGCGCGGCGCGCGCGATTCCGAGCGCGCCAAGGAGCAGATGATCTCCGCCAATTTGCGTCTCGTCACCTGGATCGCGCGGCGTCACGTCAATCGCGGGCTGCCGCTGATGGACCTGGTGCAAGAAGGCAATATCGGCCTGATGCGCGCGGTCGAGAAATTCGATTGGCGCCGCGGCTATAAATTCTCGACCTACGCGACCTGGTGGATTCGCCAAGCCTGCTCGCGCGCGCTCGTCGATCAGGGCCATCTGATCCGCATTCCGGCGCATCTGGCCGACGAAGTGCGCCGCGTGCTGCGCGCGCAGCGCCGCCTCGCCGGCGAGCTGCGGCGCGAGCCGACCGAGCCCGAGCTGGCCGAGCGTCTCGGCACGCCCTTGGCGAAGCTGCGCACCGTGCTCGAGCTGGTGCGCGACCCGGTCAGCATGGATCAGCCGGTCGGCGAGGATGGCGATGCGACCATCGGCGACTTCCTCGAAGACGAGCAGGCGGTCATTCCGCTCGAAGCGGCGGCGGCGGCCGAGCTGCGCGAGGCCACCGAAGAGGCGCTGTCGCGGCTGACCCCGCGCGAAGCCGATGTGCTGCGCCTGCGCTTCGGCGTGGGACAAGCGGCCGAGCACACGCTCGAAGAGGTGGGCCGCAAATATCAGGTCACGCGCGAGCGCATCCGGCAGATCGAGGCCAAGGCGCTCAAGAAGCTCAGCCAGCGCGGTCCCGACCGGCGCCTCGCGGGCTTCCTCGACCGCTAAAGACGGCGGCGAAGGCAGTTGCCTTGACTGCATCGCCGCCGCACAATGCTCCAGGGAAAGCAAAGCAAGCGCGGGGAGGCGCCATGGCCCAGCAACGGATCAGCTATGTCGATCCGGCGACGATCACCGACGCGCAAATGCTCGCCGAGCTCGATCGTTGCCGGCGTGTCGGAACGCCGCGGCCCGAGAGCCAGGCGATCCGCGCCCATGTTCCCGCCGCCTTCTGGTCTTTCGCCCAGGCCTGGGACGGCGTGTTTCACAACGGGGTGATGGATCACGCGATCAAGGAGCTGTGCCGCGTCTATGTCTCGCGCTCGGTGAAATGCGAGTATTGCGGCAATCAGCGCTCGGTGAAATCCGCCAAGCAGGGATTGCAGGAGGCCGATTACATGGACCTCCTCAATTTCGAGCGCTCCTCCCGCTATGACGAGCGGCAGAAGGCGGCGCTCGCCTACACCGAGGCGATCACCTGGGATCTCGAAGCCGATGACGCGCTGTGGGCGCGGCTCAAGAGCCATTTCACCGAGCCGCAAATCGTCGAGCTCGGCTATTTCGTCGCCATCACCATGGGCCAACAGCGCTGGCTGCGCACCTTGAACATCGAGCATCATCAAGTGCTGGCCGGCACCTCGGCCTCGATGGCGCCGGGCTTCGAGACCGCCGAGGCGTTGGCGGAAAGCAAAGCCGCGCCCGATTATTGGGCCAAGCGCACAACCGAGCGAAAGACGGCCGCGGCCGGCGAATGACGACCAGGACCGTCGCGGCCGAGGCTGAATCGGGGCACATCGCGGTCCGCGGACTCGCCAAGCGCTATGGCGAGCTGATTGTCTTCGGCGGGATCGATCTCAGCATCGAGGCGCGCGAGATCGTCGCGCTGGTGGGACCGTCCGGCTGCGGCAAGACGACCCTCCTGCGCTGCATCGACGGGCTCATCCCGTGCGAGGGCGAGATCGCCATCGACGGGCAGCGCGTTCTCGATCCGCCCCCCGGCGTCGCGGTGGTGTTTCAGCATTTCGGCCTCTTTCCCTGGAAGACGGTTTACGACAACGTCGCTTACGGGCTGCGCATGGCCGGCGCGCCGCGCGAGGCGATCGCCGCCCGCGTGCCCGATTTCATCAGCCTCGTCGGGCTGGCTGGCTTCGAGAAGGCCTATCCTTATCAGCTCTCGGGCGGGATGCAGCAGCGCTGCGGCCTCGCACGCGCGCTCGCGATCGAGCCCTCGGTCCTCCTCATGGACGAGCCTTTCGCGGCGGTCGATGCGCAAACGCGCGAGATTTTGCAATTCGAGCTGCTGCGCATCTGGCGGCAGCGCCCGACCACCATGCTGTTCGTCACCCATTCGATCGAAGAGGCCGTGCTGATGGGCGACCGGGTGGTGGTCCTGAAAGGACGGCCCAGCCGCATCCACGAAGACATTCCCGTCGATCTGCCGCGGCCGCGCTCGCGCGACACGCTGAGCATGCCGCGCTTTGCCGAGCTGAGAGAGCATGTCTGGAGCACTCTGATGAGCGAGGCGCGCAAGGCGGAATTCGAGCTCGAGCATTAGGAAGCGTCTCGAGGGAAGACAATCACACAGGGAGAAACGTCGATGGTCTACCGCATTTTTCTTGCCGCAGCGCTTGCCGCGGCCTTGATCCTGCCCGCGCCCGGAGCGCGTGCGGCCGATACGGGAAAGCTGGTCTTCGCCTTGCCGGGCGTGCCGCCGATCTACCTCACCGTCTTCGCCTATGTCGCCGAGAAGCAGGGCTTCTTCAAGAAATACGGCGCCAATGTCGAGCTGCGGCAATTCGATAGCGGTGCCGCCGGCTCGCGCGCCGTGCTGGCGGGCGACGCCGATCTCGTTCTCGTCCCAACGCCGCTGATGATCAATCAGATCGCCAATGCCAATGCCGATGTCGTCGGCATTTACGGCCTGCCCAACCCCGACTGGTCGATCGGCACGACCAATACAGCGAAGGCGACCTGCAACGACATGAAAGGTCAGCAGGTGGGGGTCGACACCCCCGGCGGCGCGCGCTCGCTCGCCCTCAAAGACATGTTGGTGGGCGGCTGCCATATGACCATCAACGACGTGCAGCAGGTGCCGCTCGGCTCCAATACCGCCCCGGCCATGGTCGCGGGCCAGATCTCCTACGGCGTTCTTCATCTCGACGACGTGCCGGTGATCGAGAGCCAGGGCAAGAAGGTCGCGATCGTCATGAAGCTCGAGAAGGCCGTGCCGACGAGCCATTACGATCTGCTCGAGGTGCGCCGCGACCGGCTCGCGCAAAAGCGCGACAATATCGTGCGCACCCTCGCCGGGCTCGTCGCCGCGGCGCGCTACATGGCCGATCCCAAGAACGCGGACACGGTGGCGCAGATCGGCACGATCACCGGCCATAGCCTCGCGATCTCGAAAGAGGCGCTCGGGCTCTTCAACGGCATCGGCTTCTGGGAGATCAAGAATGACGGGCTCGACAAGAAGAAACTCGAAGCCGTGATCGCGGATCAGGCAAAGGTCGGCAATATCAAACCGGGCAAGACGCCGCCGACCTATGACCGCCTCGTCGACCGCTCGGTCTGGCGCGACGCCGAGGCGATGATCCAAAAGCAGCACTGAGGCGTTCCGGCGCATGGCTTGGCGGCGTGAGTTCGTGGCGCGCCATGCGCCGGCTGTACTCAGCCTCGTCGCGGGGATGGCGGCCTGGGAAATCGTCGGCCGTCACACCGACGCGGCGTTTCTCGTGCCGCTGTCGGAGACGCTCGAGCGCCTCTGGCAACTCGCGCAAACCGGCGAGCTCACCCGCCAGACGTTGAGCTCCCTGGCGATCTTCTTCGTCGGCTTCGCCCTCGCGCTGATCGTCGGCGCGCCGACCGGGATGCTGCTCGCGCGCGTCGCCCCGCTGCGGCGCGCGCTCGATGTCTACATCATGATCGCCTATGCGACGCCCTTGGTCGCGCTCATCCCCTTCATCCTGTCGCTGATGGGCTTCGGCTTTGCGCCCAAAGTGCTGGTCGTCTTCCTCTTCGCGGTGTTCCCCGTGCTCTACAACACGGTCGAAGGCGCGCGCAGCCTCAAGCCCGAGCTGGTCGAGGTCGCGCGAGCGTTCCGCTCGAGCGAATGGGCGCTGTGGCGCGAGGTGATGGTTCCCTACACCCTGCCCTTCACCATGACGGGCGTGCGCCAGGCGGTCGGCCGCGCCCTGGTCGGCATGATCGCGGCGGAGTTTTTCTTGAGCTCGACCGGGCTCGGCCAGCTCATCATGAACGCGTCGCAGAATTTCGACACGGCGGGCGTGCTCGCGGCGATCATCATCATCATGATCCTGGGCCTCGTCCTGATGCGCATCGGCCGGATGGTCGAGCAGCATTTCGCGCGCTGGCGGGTGTGAGCATGAGCACCGCCGCGGAAACTCGCGCGCCCTCCGAGGTCTTGCCGCGCCTCTATGCCGGCGCGGCGATCCTGATCCTGTGGCAAGTGGTCGTGCGCGCTTTCGCCCCGGCCTATGTCGCCACGCCCCTGGGCATCGTCGCGGCGATCCCCCATGTCTTAACCGATCCGGCCTTCCTGACGGGCGGCGTTACGACCCTCCTCGCCGTCGCCGAGGGCCTCGTCATCGCCGTCCTGGTCGGCACGGCAACCGGCCTCGTCATCGGGCGAAGCACGCTCGCCGACCGCGCCCTGCGCCAATACGTCAATGCCGGCTATACCCTGCCGATGATCGTGGTGCTGCCGCTCGTCTCGCTGTGGTTCGGCTATACCGGCGCGGCGCGGCTCGCCACTGTCGTCTTCGCGGCGGTGTTCTCGATCACCGTCAACGTCGCCGATGGCGCGCGCGCCGTGCCGCATGACTATATCGAGGTCGCGCGCGCCTTCCGCTCGCCGCCCTGGCGCGCCTTGATCGAGATCGTGCTGCCGGCATCGGCGCCCTATGTCTTCGCCGGCATTCGGCTCGCGGCCGGCCGCGCTCTGATCGGCGCCGTCGTCGCCGAGTTCTTCACGGCGATTCCCGGCCTCGGCTATTTCATCCTCTACAACTCACGCACCTTTCACCACAACGAGGCGTTCGTCGCGGTGCTGCTGCTCGCCGCCTTCGGCGTCGGCTGCGATGCGCTGGTCAATTGGGCGACGCGGCGATATCTGCCCTGGTACCGCCGCGGCGAGCACGTCGAATAGCCCGCCGCAGCGATTGCCCGTCCTCTACTTCGGCGTTTTGCCCGTGTAGCGCAGGATCCACGTCCCCCATTTGTCGTCATTGACATAGACATTGCCGCGCGTGTCGACCGCGGTCTCCTCGCTCCAATTGACGGGCGAGCCATGCGCGCCGCCATGCTCCGGCAGGTTGGGACGCTCGGGCGGGATGAAATAGCCGACTTCGGTCGGGAGATAAGGATCGCTGATGTCGAAGACGCGCTCGCCGGCGTTGAACCATGCGACATACATCAAATTGCCCGGCTGCTGCACGGCGCGGTTATGGATTTCCTGGCTGGTGTTGTGCGGACCGAAGCGTCCGCCTTTCTGGCAGAAATCCTTATAGGGCGCGTTCTTCGGCGGACGCGGCGTCGGGAAGATCGAGATGAGCCGCGGATGCGCCGGATTGCTGTTATCGATCATGCCGGCGAAATTCATGCCGTCATCTTTGCAGTCGCTCTTCTGCGCCTCGGAGCTGACATAGAGCAGCTTGCGGTTCCAGAGCGGCAGCACGGTGTGCACCGATTGGATGCCGACGCTCGCGAAGGGCTCGGTGATGTGGAGGCGGCCGATGAGCTTGGGCTGGCTCGGGTCGCTGATATCGAGATTGACGACCTCGGGCGTGTAGGGAAGCGACGCCCATTTGCCGTCGGGGCTGACATTGACGGGTCCATGGAAGCCTTCGGGATAGGGCGACGCCGGCTCGCCGTCCTTCTGGCCCGGCTGCCACCATTTGCCGGCCTCTTTCGGATGCGCCGGGTCGCTCACATCAAGGATGACCATGATGTTGCCCTTGAACCCGGGATAGCTGGTCGAGAGATAGGCATATTTGCCGCCGGGATAGGAATTGCGGTGCGCGCCGGTCGCGCCGCCCATCCACGACCCGACCTGCTTGGGGTTCTCGGGATCGCTGATATCCCAGATCAGCACCGCCGGCAGCGGGTTCGCTTGCGGCGTGAAGCTGTTGAGCGAGGTGATCATCAAATGCCCGTCGATCGTCACTTGCGAGGTGATGATTTTCTTATCGTCGGTCTTGAACGGGATGAACTTCACGTAACGCGGCTTCGCGGGATTGGTCACATCGAGAATGCTCCAACCCTGATCGAAGGTATGGCCCATATAGAGATACCAGCGGCCATTGGCGGCGCGGTTGAGCGCCATCTTGAAGGCGCCGTAATGCCCGCCAAGGCCGGAGAAGCCGATCGGTTTCATATGCTCGGCTTGCCAGCCCGGTGGGATCGGATCGGCGAGGCTGCGGCCTGCGAAAGAGGTTGCGAGAATGAGAGCGCTTGCGCCGATAAAGACACCGCGGATCGAACGCCGGAAGCCCGATTTCATCGTTTCCCCCTTTGAAACGCGCAGATCATTGGCCCACGCTGGTGATAGCGTGGCATTTCGCCGGACCAAACGCAACGCCGCGCGTCGCGGGCCATCCTTGTCGGGGAGTCATGCCTGCGGACGACGGCCGGTCGGTTGACAGGCCGCGTCGCCCCGGGCAACGTCGCGCAAGGAGGAGCCCATGCCGAAGAAGCAGCCCGAGCCGAAAATCATCGATCCGTCCGATATCGATCCGCGTCACGATTGGCAGCGGCCGATCATGGCGCTGGGGCCGATGGCGGTCGATTTCGAGGAGCGCATCGATTTCCGCCGGCTGCATCGCTATCGCCTCGGCCGCACGCGGCAGGCACTGGCGAAATCGGGGCTGGGCTCGCTGCTGGTGTTCGACCAGTACAACATCCGCTACATCACCTCGACCGTGATCGGCAATTGGGCGCGCGATAAGTTCACGCGCTATGCGCTCCTCGCCGGCGATGCCGAGCCGCATCTCTGGGATTTCGGCTCGGCGGCGAAGCACCACCGGCTCTATGCCCCCTGGCTGCCGCAACACAATTGCCATGCCGGGATGCTCGGCCTGCGCGGTGCCATCCATCCGCGCATCGGACTGATGCGCGAGGCGGCGGAAGAGATCAAATCGATCCTCAAAGAGCATGGCGTCGCCGATCAGCCGGTCGGGGTCGATGTGGTCGAACCGGCGATGCTGTTCGAGCTTCAGGAAGTCGGTCTCAAAGTGCGCGACGGACAGCAGGTCATGCTCGATGCGCGCGAACTGAAGAGCGCCGACGAGATTTCATTGCTCAACATGTCGGCGAGCCTGGTCGATGGCTGCTACCAGACCATCGCTGAGCATTTGAAGCCCGGTATCCGCGAGAACGAGGTCGTGGCGCTCGCCAATAAGCGGCTCTACGAGCTGGGCTCCGACGATGTCGAGGCGATCAACGCGATCTCGGGCGAGCGCTGCAGCCCGCATCCGCACAATTTCACCGACCGGCTGATCCGGCCGGGCGATCAGGCCTTCTTCGACATCATCCAGAGCTTCAACGGCTATCGCACCTGCTATTATCGGACCTTCAATGTCGGCCGCGCCACGCCGGCGCAGAGGGACGCCTATAAGCGCGCGCGCGAATGGATCGACCGCGCGATCGAGTTGGTGCGGCCGGGCGTCTCGACCGATCAGATCGCCGCGTGTTGGCCCAAGGCCGAGGAGATCGGCTTTACCAGCGAGATGGAAGCCTTCGGCCTTCTCTTCGGTCACGGGCTCGGGCTCGGCCTCCATGAGCGGCCGATTATCTCGCGACTCAATTCCTTCGCCGAGCCGATGGAGATCAAGGCCGGAATGGTGTTCGCGCTCGAGACCTATTGCCCCGCCGCGGACGGCTTCTCGGCGGCGCGCATCGAAGAGGAAGTCGTCTGCACGCCCTCGGGCGCCAAGGTGATCACGCTCTACCCGGCGGAAGAGCTGCCGATCGCCAATCCCTATTGAGATTCGTCGTTGCTTTGTCTTTCGTCATCGCCGGGCTTGTCCCGGCGATCCACGTCTTGAAACTCGTGGATGCCCGGAACAAGTCCGGGCATGACGTAAGAAAAGGGCGCGTCTAAACCCGCCGGAATCCCCGCGGCGCCGCGTGCAGCCGCTCGAAGCCGGCCTTGGTGACGAGCACGCATTCGCCCGTTTGCACGCCCGCCTTGCCGTCCTTGCTGATGACGTTGGGCTGCACCACCACCATCATGCCGGCTTTGAAGGTCAGCTCGGGCAGCTTGCCGGCCGGCCGGCTCTTCGAGCCGATGATCGGCGGCAGATAACCGCCGCCATAGCCGTGCATCACATCATCATCGGTGGTGAAACCGGCCTCCTCGATGACGCCGGATGCGGCGACCACATCGGCGGGCGTTGCGCCCTCGCGCAATATGCCGGTGATGGCATCGAAAGCGGCGTCGGCCGCTTTGTGCAGATCGCGATAGAGCGGCGTCGGCTCGGCATCGACCGTGAAGCTGCGCAGCACCTGCCCGGAATAGTCCCAAAACGCCGCGCTGATCTCAGTGAAGACCACATCGCCTGTCGCGATACGCCGGGTCGACGGAAACTGCCGCGGCACGTGACAATTGGGATTGGCCATCGCGGTGGCGCCGATGAAATGAATAACATTGGTGCCGCCATAGGGCAGATAGGATGCCTCGATCGCCGCGCCCAATTGGCGTTCCGTCACCCCCGGCTTGATCGCGGCGGCGAGCGCCGCCAGACCGCGGTCCGACATCAGCGCGCCGAGCCGGTACCAGCGAATCTCTTCCTCCGATTTGTAGAGCCGCCGCTGCATATAGGCGCCGCCGAGATCGGCGACTTTCCCGAAGCGCTCGACAAGCTGCGCATGCAGCCGATAGCCAAGCGGCCCGATGAAGCCGACGCGGTCGCGCTTGGCGCCGCGCTTTTCCAGCTCGGCAATCGCGCTGCCGATGCCGAAATCGCCGCCCCATTCGACATCGGTCTCGCTGGCGATTTCGCGCGCCAGCGCGACGTGGTTGTAATACTGGATGAACATCTTATCGCGCGCACCCGCCGAGACGATGCAGGCGGCTTCCGTGGTGGTGGGCCAATGCGTGAAATATGGGATCGCATTGCCGGCCCGATTGGCACCGTAGAGCAGCAGATACTCGACACCGGCCGCCGCCATCAGCTCTTGCAGCATGGCGCGGCGGCGGCACATCTCGGCATCGGAAAAGCGCGGATAGAACGCTTCCATGATGGGCCGCAATTCGGTCGGAAGCTCGGGGAAATAGAGGGGTTGAAGCCTATCGGTCATAAAGCTAGAGCTTTCGTCTGATCGGTGGAGCCGCGAGAAGGAAAGACGACCATGCCATCCGCACTGACGCAGCACAAGATTGGTTGGATCGGCGCCGGCGGCCGCATGGGCTATGCCATGGCCGAGCGCCTCGCCAAAGCGGGCGCCGATGTCGCCGTGTGGAACCGCACCCGTGCCAAGGCCGAACCCTTGGCGAAGAGCGGCTGCAGCATCGTCGACAGCCCGGCCGCGCTGGCCGATCGCGATATCGTCTTCATCACCGTTGCCGCCTCGCATGATCTCGAGGAGGTGGCGCTCGGCGCCAAGGGCGTGCTCGCCGGCAACCGGCAGCCGAAGATCCTGATCGACAGCTCGACTGTCTCCGAAGACTCATCGGCGAAGGTGCGCGAGGCGGCGAAACAGCGCGGCGTCGCGATGCTGGCAGCGCCGGTCAGCGGCAATGCGAAAGTGGTGAAGGCCGGCAAGCTCACCTTCGTCGTCTCGGGACCGCGCGCCGCTTATGACACGGCCCTGCCCTATCTCGACGCGCTGGGGCAAGGCTCTTCCTATGTCGGCGAGGGCGAGCTCGCGCGCATGGTGAAGATTTGCCACAACGTGTTCTTGGGCGCGGTGATCCAGTCGCTGGTCGAGGTCACGGTCCTTGCCGAGAAAGGCGGCGTGCCACGCCACGCTTTCCTCGACTTCATCAACAAGAGCGTGATGGGCTCGACCTTCACGCGCTACAAATCGCCGTCTCTGGTGCGGCTCGATTTCACCCCGACCTTCACGCCGCCGCTTCTCAAAAAAGACCTCGATCTCGGGCTCGACGCCGCCGACAAGACGGGCGTCGCAATGCCGCTGACGGCGCTCACGCGCGAGATCGTGCAAAGCCTCATCGGCCGCGGCCATGTCGAGGACGATTTCGCGACACTCTTGCTGCAGCAGGCCGACGCCTCGGGCCTGAAGCTCGTCAAGGAAGACGTGGCGGTCGATGACGGGCTTCACTGACGCCCGGGCAGCCCGCCCGGCGGAATGCCCGGCGGCTGCCCCGGGCCGATGATGCCGTTGCCGTTGACCGAGGGCGGGATCGGCACGGGCGGCGGCGAGAACTGACCCGGCACCGGCGGCGGCGGCGTGAAAGAGGGCGAGGGTGCGGGCTTGGGCTGGTCGGGCGGTACCGGCAAATAGGGCGGCACGCGTTGCGGCGGCGCCGTATCGGGGCTGATCGGCGATTGCGTTTGCACCAACAGGAAAACGGCAAGGAGCGTCGCAACGCGCCGATCCATGGCCGGCCTAGAGGGTGACGGCTTCGGCCGGAAGCCCCAAGGCGATACGGCCCCATTGCGTGCCGTTCACATCCCAGCTCAGCGCGTAATGCGCATTGGCGGCATGGGCGTCGCGAAACGCCCGCTGGATCGGCTGATCGAGATAAAGCCCGCCGCCGCCGAGCGCAGCAAAGAGCTGGTTGACCGCCTCGGTGCAGAGCCCGGCGGCATAGGCGCCGTCGCGGCGCCACCGCGCTTTCTGCTCGATCGTCGGCGCCGCATCCGCTTCCGCGAGGCGGGTCGCCTCCGCGCAGGCCTTGAGCATCAGCGCCTCGGCCGTATCGGCGAGCGCCGAGGCTTCGGCGATCTTGAGCTGGAGATTGCCGAGCGCGGCAAGGCGCCTGCCCGAATAGGTGCCGAGGCGGGCCTCGATCGATTGGGTGAAATCCTTCACCGCACCGCGCGCCAAGCCGAGTGAGACGCCGCTGACCACGAAGGCGAACAATCCCAACACCGGCAGCCGGTAGAGCGGCGCGGGATTGGCGGCGCAGCCGGGCGCCGGACCATTCGCCATTACCGAGAGCGGCAAGGTGCGATGCAGCGGCACGAACACGTCGCTCATCTCGATATCCTTGCTGCCGCTGCCCCGAAGGCCGGTTGCGTACCAGGTATCGACGATGCGGTAATCCTTGGCCTCGACGAGGAAGATGCGCTGCTCGACGGGCTTGCCGCGCTCGTCATGGACAATGCCGCCGACGAAGTTCCAGCGCGACGCATCGACGCCGCTCGAGAACGGCCAGCGGCCGCCGAGCCGATAGCCGCCTTCGGCCGCGACCGCGCGACCGCTCGGAAACACCAGCGCCGAGCCGATGAGATCGTCGGGCGATTGGCCCCACACCTCGTCCTGCGCCTCTTTCGGCCACATCGCCATCATCCAGTGATGGCTCGCGAGATTGGCGACGACCCAGGCGGTCGAGCCGCAGCCTTCGGCGAGAATGGCGCCGAGCTCGATCAGCGCGCGATAGGGAAGCTCGCTGCCGCCGACCCGGCGCGGCTGCAGCATGCGGAAGATTCCGCTGGCGTGAAGCTCGGCGAGGGTTTCATCGGGAATGCGGCGCAGCCGCTCGGTTTCGGGGGCGCGCCGGCGCAGTGCCGGAACCAGCACGCGCGCGCGCTCGACAAGCATGGCGAGCGATGGCGGCGCGGCGCGATCGGGACTCGCGGCGAGGCTCAATCGCTTGCCAATTTCAGCGAGCGGCGGGAGGCGAGGTGATGGGCCACTTGCGCGGGGGCGGAGGTGACATAGGCATGCACGCGCGCCGCCATCAGCTCGTCGATATCCGACGGGACCGGCAGATTGTAGACCCAACGGCGCTGCCCCAACTGAAACACGGTCGCATGCATCGCCCAGATCTGCTCGGCCTCGAATTCCGTCATCGGCACTTCGGCAAAGCATGGCAGGCCATTATCGACGCGCAGCTCGGCGGCGATCGCCGTATAGAGTTGAGCGCGCGCCTGGCCGACATAGCGAGCATGATAGGGGAGGCGCTTCAAAGCGGAGTGCATGAACAGCCGAACGTAGATGTCGTTGTACGTGACGCGGACATAATTGTGATAAAGCTGCAGCAGGCGGCTTTCAAGCGGCTGCGCGCGGTCGCGAATGATCGTCTCCCAGCCGGCATCCCAGTAATCCGCGGACCACTTCTCGTAAACGCGCTCGATCAGTGCTTCCTTGCTGGGGAAATAGCGATAGATGAGCGATTGCGTGATGCCGAGGCTGCGCGCGAGCTCGCGGGTCTGGCCTTCGAGCCCGTTGAGCGCGAAAAACCGCATCGCATGCTCGACGATCAGCTTTTCGCGATCCTGCGGCGCCATACGGATACGAAGCGCGCAAGCCCTGCGCCCTTGCCCCGGTTCCGAGGTCCGCTCTGAGTCTGCGCGTTCGGACGAGCGCATGCTGATCTGCCGCGGCATGTAATAGGCCGCCCTTTCGCCGCGTTCATTTTGTACAATCGTGCGCGTTTGGCAAGGTGCCGCCGATGGTTTCATTGGCAAAGCTGATGAATGAGTGCATTTTGCGTACGAATTCCCTGTCTCTCGAACGCGCAGCACAATGCCGAGAGTCTCGATCGCGCCCGGCAATATCGGCGCGGCTTGATCAGGGCAAAGATTTCCCCTCGCTCGGGCAATAACAATCATAAGTTGTATTTGTAATGCTCCAACGAAGCATTACGAGTTAAAGATTTATCGATCCTTAAAAATGTGATAACTGAAATTAAGCGGCTCCGTGCCAGCGAAGCCGGGGGGATGAAACTAAAAATCAAAATCTACCTGAGTTATCAGTAGTTTGGTAGCTAGTCGGGGCGAGGCAGTAGTCATGAGGACCTATGAAGAGTTGAGCGGCGCCCGCGGTCGCGAGATGTTCTATCGCGCGGAGCGTTATCGTGCGGTCGATTTGTTTCGGCGTCACGCGCCGGCGCTTACGCTCGATGCCGATGCCTATCTCCTGCGCAACCTCAGTTTGAGCGGCATTGGCGCCGCGTCCGGCCGCGGCATCAATCATTTGCCCGAGGTGGGGCAGCGCGTGAACGTTCTGCTCGGCGCGCCGGAATTTCCGCTTTTTGAAGGCACGGGCGAGATTGCCCGGATCGAGCCTAGGCAAATCGGCGCCAATCTCGGCGTGCGCATCGTCGACCGCTGCATCGATATCGGCCAGATCGTCACCCGCTATCAAAAATTCCTCATTCAAACGGATCTCGACGCCTGGAGCAGCGCCGATGCCGAGGTGAGTCCGGCCTATCGGCAGCTTTGCTCGGACGTGCTTCATCTGTTGCGCACCTACCGCGCCGGGCTCGACCGCTTCGAGGCGATGAAGCCCGACGCCGCAGCCGCCGCCGACATGTTGGCGGCCTGCGAGGAGCGCCTGTTGCCGCGCTGGCGCGCGCTCTGGCTCAAGGGCAACGAGCTGGTGGCGCCGATCGAGCGCGGCGGCCGTCTGTGGCAGGCGGCCAAGCGCTATACCGAGCTTGTCTTGACGCCGGATTTCATCCTCGGCGCCTTCGCGCGGCGCTGCTATCAGAAACCGCTCGGCTATCCGGGCGATTTCGAGGTCATGAACATGGCCTATGATTGGCGCCAGGAGGGCGAGAAGCTTTCCGACAAGCTCATCCACCGCGTCGGTCTCGAAGTCGGCGAATGCATCGCCAACCGCATGACCATGATGCGCCAGGTGATCGCCGAGGCCGCCACCGATCCCGCGCGTCCGGCCTTGCGCATCGCGAGCCTTGGCAGCGGGCCGGCGCGCGAAGTGATCGACTATCTCAAGATTCCCGCTTTGCCGCGGCCGGTCGACATCACCCTCATCGATCAGGACCACGCGGCGCTCTCGCACGCCTACGAACGCACGCTGCCCGAAGTGATGCGGCATAAGGGCCAAGCGACGGTCTCGTGCCTTCACGCGTCTTTCGCGCAGCTTTTGAAAACCGGCGAGCTGTTCGGAAAATTGCCGAGCCAGGATTTGATCTACAGCGTCGGCCTCATCGATTATCTCTCGGCGCGGCGCGCCAAGGCGCTGGTCGAATCGCTCTACCAACATCTGGCGCCGGGCGGTCTCCTGCTGGTCGGGAATATGAAATCGGGCGCGAGCAGCACGCTTTGGCCGGTGGAGTTCATCACCGACTGGTCGCTCGCCTATCGCGACGGAGTCGAGCTTTTGGCGCTCGCCGCGGATCTGCCGGGCGCGGCGTTGTCGGTCTCGGCGGACAAGACGGACCGCGTCTGCGTCCTCACCGTGCGTAAATCTTAGCCTGGGTCGCGCGCGGCCGCTCCTCCGCGGCGCGCATGACGCGCTTGGCGGGAAAGCTCAGCGTCACGGTCGTCCCCGCGCCCAGCGTGCTGCGCAAGACGATCCCGCCGCCATGGAGCTCCATGATCTTCTTGGCGAGCGGAAGACCGAGACCGGTGCCGCCATGCTTGCGCGCGAAGGCGCTTTCGACCTGCACGAAGGGCTCGAGCACGGCATCGAGGTCGGATTCGGCGATGCCGATGCCGGTATCCTTGAAAGCGATGAGCAAACGCCCGTCCTCGGCAATCTCCGGAGCGACGCTGACCGAGCCGCCGGCGGGCGTAAATTTGATCGCGTTGCTGAGCAAGTTCAGGACCACCTGCTTGATGAGCCGCGCGTCACCATAGATGATCAGAGCCTCGACGCGCGAGAGATCGAGCGACATGCGCACGCCCTTCTCGCCGGCCCATTCGCGCAGCAAGCGCAGGCATTCATCGAGCGTGTCGCAGACATTTGTTTCGCCTTCCTCGAGCGAGAGCTTGCCGACCTCCGCCTTCGACAGATCGAGAATATCCGTGACGATGTTCAAGAGATGCTTCGCGCTGTGATGGATATCCTCGATATAGGAGCCATAGCGCTCCGACCCGATCGCGCCGAACAAGCGCAGCTTCATCACCTCGGTGAAGCCGAGAATCGCGTTGAGCGGCGTGCGCAGCTCGTGGCTCATGACCGCGAGGAATTCGCTCTTGGCCTTGCTCGCGGTTTCCGCCTTGACGCGGAGCTGGTCGGATTGCTGGCTGGCGATGCGCAAGCCTTCATCGCGGATGAAGATGCGTCGCGCCTTCAGCTCCTGGAGATAGCTCGCGCCGATGCCGGCAACGACCGATGACAGCAGGAAGAAATCGTTGTTGAGCAGCATCTGCTCCGGGATCGGATTGATCACCATCGCGACGAGCTGATAGCTGCCGAAGATGAGGCTCGAGACGGCGGTGACCGCGATCCAGCGGATCGGCACGAGGCTCGATCCGATGATGATGACGAGGATCAGGCCGGCGTAGTAGATGCTCTTGCCCGGCTCGCCGGCGCAGGCGGTCATGGCGACGATGCCGAACCCGCTCACCAGCATCGCGGCGGCAAGCACGAATTGCGCGGTCCTTTGAAACAGCGTCGTATAGGACAGCACGATGATGCCGAGAAGCACCGGGCAGACGATCGCGTAGCGGATCCAGGCGGCGATCCCTTGCGCCTCGGGGATGATGCTGGAATCAAGCAGCCCGAAGCTCGCATAGGTGATCGCGGCGCCGAGCAGCGAGGCGCGCAGGATCGGCAATTCGTGGACGAGATGGCTGATTTTGAAACGCCGCTCGACCGCGGCGTCGCTGAACCTCAGCGTTATGGCGTCCAGGAAGTAGGCGGATTCGCTGCCGCCGCCTTCCCGTTTGAGGTGGATCGCCAAACGCCGCCTCCGGTTTAGTAGCGAACGCGCATCGCCAGCCCGACGACGTTCGAGCTGTTCTCGGTCGTGCCTTTCGTGCTGACCGTCGTCGATAGCGTCGGGAACGAGTCGGTTCGATTGATTTGCGCCGCGGCGGAGAAGTCGTGGGCGTAAGACATATCGATGGCGATATGCTCGTTCACATCGTAAGAGACGCCCAAGGCGAGCCAGGTGCGGTTGCTGTCGGGGATCATCGTCGAGCGGTTCGAGCCGGGCGAGGGCGTCGGATCGAACTCGACGCCGGCGCGCAGCGTCCACGGCATCGCGACTTTCCATTCCGCCCCGAGCGAGACCCCGACCGTGTTGCGGAAATTCTGCGGGATGACCTGCTCCGTTCCGTCGGCGAATTTGAGACGAATATCCTGGAACCGGCTCCAACCGTAATAATCCGCCTGCGCGAGCAGAGTGAGCGCCGGGGTGATGTCGAAAGCCGCGCCGAGCGAGGCGACATCCGGCAGCTTGAGGCTCGCCGCGACGCCTTGCGCAGAGGCGGTGACGCCGGGAATTTCGGTGCTCGAATCGCCCTTCAGCGTGTGATCGATGCCGGAGCGGTAGGAGAATCCCACACGCAGCCGGTCGGTCGGCTGGACCAGCACGCCGACATTGAATCCGACGCCCCAATCGCCGCCACTCGCCTCGAAGAGGCCGTCGCTCGCCGGACTCGGCCCGCCCGGCGCGAAGGGATTCGGCAGCGCGGTTTGAAGCTTCGCATCGGCGCGCTGAACGTCGAGCCCAGCGCCCAGTGAGAGCCAAGGCGCCACCCGATAGGCGATGCTTGGCGCGACATCGATGGTGCGAAATTCGGCCTGCGTCGCGTCATAGCGGCCGAAATAATCGAGCGCGTAATGATCCTTGAGGCCGAAGGGGACAGTGACGCCAAGACCGAACCACAGCTCTCTCATCTGCGGCAGCGGCGCCGCGACGAAGAGATTGCCGCTCGCCGAGGGATCAAATCCCTGATCGGACGAGCGGCCGCCGACCGGCTGCGCCGCGCCGCCGCCGACCGACACGGTCGAGCCGCGATCGGAGGTCTTGGCTTCGGGTGCGATCATGTACAAGCCCAGTTCGCCCTGAATGTTGCCTTGAAGCCGAGTCATTCCCGCAGGGTTGTAGAAAATCGTGCTGGCATCCGAAGCCGCCGCCGCGTCACCTGCGAAAGCCCGGCCGCTCGCCGCGGCACTCTGCTCTTGCAAAAAAAACCCGCTGCTGCGGGCTTCCCCTGCGCCGAAACACAGCAGCGCGCAAAGACTGGCTGAGGCGAGGAGCGCAGTCCGCACAATAACATTCTCCAACAGCCAAACAAACATGATTCCCCCAATAGATATAATGGTATGCGAGACGTGCATGATCGGGCGGGTTGGTTAAGGTTTCATTAACCGTCTCATTCGCCCGATCGTCGCTTCGCGCGCTCCCCCCGCGCGGTTTCGACCGCAGCCCTCCGCCGATTAACGTTTCGTTAACCTCGCCGGCCGATCTTGAGGGTGGTGAAGACTTCGTTGCCGAGGCGAGAATGCGCAAGCATGAGATCGATGACGTGCTTCAAGACCCGGAGAGCTCGCGCTGGCTCCGGACGGCGCTACGAACGGCGCTGAGCCGCGATCCCGTCGAAGCCGCGGCCGACGCGGCAAGGCTCGTCAAGGTTTTGGAGAAGCGCCTGTCCGACGCATTGCGCGAGGAAGTGCTCGCCGAGGCGACGGGCGCGACAGCGCCCGCACGATCCGTCGCCGCCTAATTCAGCAAAGACCAAATCGCGCGGCGCGGCCGCGCTCTTACCGCCTCATCCGCCGGTTGCCCGCGCCCGTTGCCGCCGGCGCCATGCTTTGCGCTTGGCCTTGCGCTTGTTCGCGCGGCGCTCGAGGCTCGATTTGCGGGTTTGCTTCATGATGCGGCCCTTTTACCGATGGCGGGAGATCGGAGCCTAGCACAAAGCCGCGCGCCGCGCCGCTCGCGGATCGACGCCGCGGCGCCGCTCAACGGGAATCGCGAAAGAAGAGCCGGTGAATCGCCGCCGCATGCTCGAAGCGCGTTTGCGGCTCGGCACCGGGGCGCGGAGTGACGAAGGCAAGCCAGATGAGGCCGCTGGCAACGATGATCGCCACGATCAGCGGCGGCGCGAGCAACGCCCAGAAACGGTGATTGTCGGACGAAACGGCCAATTTGGAATCCATCCAGCTCGGGAAGCGCTGCGAGAACGCGCGCCTGGCGATGCTCATTCCTCGCCTTGGCAGCGGCAAACCACCGCAGGCGAGGTAAGCGCTTAACACCAACATCCGGCTTTGGTTGCACCTTCCGCGAGATTTCAGACAGCCGTGCGAGAGGAAGTCCCGGCGACGCTTTTTTAATAAAGATGCGGCTAGATCGAAGCTTGCTCCGAGTCCTCAAGCACCGAGGTTCAAGGCGATGAAACGGGCCCAAAAACGCAGCCACGAGGTGGGGAACGTCTATCTGAAGACCCTCGCCGGCCTGCCGCGCGAGACCTGGCAGGAATGGCAGCTGGTGAAGCGCGTCGAGAGGATGAACGCGCTGCCGCATGTGATCATGCAGGAAGTCGGCGGCAAGACCACGCGCACCGTCGCGATTTCCGTCCTCAACGATCCAGCCATCTGGGCGATGCGCGACATCTGAGGCCGGCTCCGGCCCATTGGCGGCCGGCATCGCATCGGTCATGCATTGCTGTGCAGTACGGCGTCGAGCTTTTGTCCCAGCCCTTCGACCGTGAACGGCTTTGCCAGCATGCTCTCCTCGCCCGCGACGCGCCCCTCGCTCGGCGCAGCGCCTGTGGTAAGGACGATCTTCGCATGCGGCGCGCATCGCTGCGCTTCGAGCGCGAGCTCGCGGCCGCTCGTCCCCGGCAGGCCGATATCGATCAGCAATGCCGTGATATCAGGGTTCTGCTTCAAGACGCGCAACGCCGAGGGCGCATCGCCCGCTTTCCACACGCGGTAGCCCAGATAGGCCAAGGCCATGGCGCTGAATTCGCGCACATCGGGATCGTCCTCGACCAGGAGGATCGTCTCGCCGTCCTTGGCGGCAGCCGGCGTCTTTAGGCTTTCCTCGAGCGGCGGACCGGCGCGATCCGCGGCCGCACGCGGCAAGAGTAGCTCGACCCGCGTACCTTGGCCGGGGGCGCTCGACACCTGCGCCTTGCCTTTGGAGAGCGTTGCGAAATCCCACACTTGGCTGAGGCCCAGCCCGGTTCCCTTGCTTTCCGGCTTGGTCGTGAAGAACGGCTCGAAGGCATGTTCCAGCACGTCGCGCGGCATACCGGCTCCGGTATCGCTCACCACGATGCTCACATAGTCGGCGGCAAACGCGTAGGAAGCCGAAGCCCCGGCGCCCGCCACGGTCTCGCGATTTCTCGTCTCGATCGTCAGCTTGCCGCCGCGCGGCATGGCGTCCCGCGCGTTGACGGCCAAATTGAGCAGCGCGACTTGGAACTGATCGGGATCGATGAAGCTCGGCCACAGCTCTGAGGCTAGGCGCGTCTCGAGCGTGATGTTGTCGCCGAGCGCGCTATGCAGCATCTCGGACATTCCGGTGAGCAGCCGGTTCACATCCGTGCATTGCCCCGCCGAGCTGCGGTTGCGCGAGAAGGCCAGCAAGCGGCCGGTCAAGGCGGCGCCTTGCATCGCGGCCTTGCGCACCGCGGCAACCAGCTGCGCGGCGTCCTTGACAGAGAGAGTCCCCGCACGCCGCTCCAGAACGTCGAGGCTGCCGATGATCACCGTCAGCAGATTGTTGAAGTCGTGGGCGATGCCGCCGGCGAGTTGCCCCATCGCGTGCAGTTTCTGGTCTTGCGCATCGGTGCTGCGCTCGGCGGCGTCTTGGTGCCGGCGCTGCTCCGTCAGGTTCTGCGTGACGACGCTGAATCCGGCGGGCGCCCCGCTGCGGCAGCGCATGGCCGTCAGCACGCATTTCGCCCAAAAGCGCGATCCGTCCTGCCGCACTTGCCAGGCTTGGGTCTCGGCCCGGCCCTCGGCCTCCGCCTGCGCAATGAGCCGGGCAACGAGACCGGCAGGCGGGGCCTCTGGCGGGAAGACGCAGCGGCAATCGCGATCGAGGATGTCGTCGCGGCCATAGCCGTACAGGCGCTGCGCGCCCGTGTTCCAGTTGGCGATGCGGCCGTCGCGATCGACGAGAAAGATCGCGCGGCTCGGCTCCGCATCGGTGAAATGCTGCAAGAGCGCTTCGGCTTGCATGGCGATGGCGTGTTTTCGCGTCAGGCGGCGAAACGGGCGCCGAGCGAGATCGCCCCATGCAGCCACGTGATGGACTGCACCCCACCTCATCTGGTCCTCCCGTGCCGGTCTTGCCCGAACGGCTGCGGAGCAACCGGCACTCCCGGCTTGTGAATATGCTTGAAGGACGTTGCGCCGAGGGCTCGGTCTAGAGAGCGGATCGCTCCGCAGCCTCACGGACGCCGCTATCCTCTAGATTACTTTACACCGAATTCGGTGTCGAATCTTTTCCACAGCCCCCTATAGTTGTAGCCATGGCGCGTTTCAGCCTCGTGCGACCTCGGCGCACTCGGCACGAGCATGGAGAGCATCACGTTGCCGGCGCAGCGCCGGCGCGCGGAGCCACGCTTGATGCTGCGAGATGCGAATGATAGCTTCGCGGCCGGATTTGCGGCGGCGCCCGATCGGCCATAGCGGCGCTTGGCGAACGCATCGCGAAGGGAGACGATTCATGGCCGACACCGCACCCAGCCTCAAGCTGACCTGCGACGGCGCGATGAAGCTTCTTCACGCAGCGATCGCGAAGGCGAACGCGATGGGCGTTCCGCAATGCATCTCGATCGTCGATACCGGCGGCCATTTGCTGGCTTTCGCGCGGATGGACGGTGCCTTCGTGCAGTCGATCGATTCCTCCTTGGCGAAAGCCATGACCGCCGCCTCCTATTCCGCGCCCACCGGCCATCTCGAGGCGGGCATGGATTTGAAGCTCGCGATCGTCACCAGTGGCAAGCGCGTCAACCTGCCCGGCGGGCTGCCGATCATCGTCGACGGCCACACCATCGGCGGAATCGGCGTCGGCTCGGGCACCGGCGCCCAGGATCTCGAAGTCGCAAAGGCGGCGCTCGCGGCCTTCGGCACGGCCAAGCGCTTCGATTGAGCGCACCATGCTGGAGAGCAAGCGCGCGGCGATTGCCGGATACGACGTCCATTACTGGTCGGGCGGCGCGGGCTTTCCGATCCTCATGCTGCACGGCGTTGGGCCGGGCACCTCGATCATCGCCAATTACCAGCCGGTGCTCGAGCCGCTGAGCCGGCATTGCACCATCATCGCCCCCGACCTGATCGGCTTCGGCAAATCCGCGCGCAAGGCGGCGCCGCCCTTCTTCGACGTCCCGCTCTGGGTCGAGCAGGGTTTGGCGATGCTCGAGCTTTTGCCGCCCGGCCCTTGCGGCATTATCGGCCACTCGCTGGGCGGCGCGCTCGCGCTCATGATCGCCAGCCGCTCGTCGCGCGTCACCAAGGTGCTGACCTCGAGCACGGTCGGCGCGCCTTACACGCTGCCCGTTGCGCTCGATGAATTCTGGGCGGTGCCGCCCGACGCGGATGCGCTCGCCTGCGCGATGCGCCGCATGGTCTACGATCCTGCCGCGGTCGGCGCCGAGATGGTGGCCGATCGCTGGGCGCTCTTTCAGAGCCCCGGCTATGCCGAGTATTTCGGCGCGATGTTCGCCGCGCCGCGCCAGCGCTATCTCGATGCCGGCGTCCTCGGCGACGCGGAACTCGCGCGCATCGGGGCACGCGTCGTGATGCTCCACGGCCGTGACGACCAGCCTTGTCCGGCGGAGGCGACGACGCTCCCCCTGGCGCGTCTTTTGCCGAGCGCCGATGTCCATCTTTTCGGCGCCTGCGGCCACAATCTGCCGCGCGAGCGCATGGCCGATTACTTGGCGGCGGCGACCGCGCTGTTCGCCGACCGCGCTTAGAGCACGCGCCGCTTCGTCCAGTCGACGAGCACGTCGGCGAGCTCGTTGACGAGGCGCGGCCCTTCTTTTTGCTTGAAGGGGAAATGGCGCGCGCCCTTCAGCGTATAGTCCTCGCAGCGGGCGCCGCAGACCGTGCTGTAGATCGCGGTTTCGGTTGGGAAAGTGCCTTGATCCGCCGAAAAGCGCACATTGATCACGGGCACCGAGGTCTCGGCGATCCGGTTCGGCCCATCCGCGATGGTCAGCTCGCTCCACTGGCTGAGATAGGAGGTCAGCGTGCTGAATCGCCCATACATGGCGGCCGCATAATTGACCGCTTGAGCGTTGCCGAAGATCGTGCCCGACGGCCGGTCGTTCGGATCGATCGTGCTGTCGAGAGTCGCCGGGTTCGCGTAAGTGCGATAAATCACGAAGCCCATGTCGCGCGTCAATTGCCTACCGTGCGGGTCGCGCAATTCGCGAAGCTTTGCGAGGACCCAGGCGGTGATGCGTTCCTGGCGCGCTTTCTGCGCCGCGCGGTAGCGCTTCAGCCAATCCCGGTCATAGGGAGGCTTGTTTTCCGGATTGAACATGTCGAGAGCGGGATCGGTGCCGAACGGGTCTTGCTCGCTCAGCAGCGACGGATCGAGCGTGACGCGGAATTTCTGCGCCCGACCGAGATGAGCGCCGACCAGCGCGATGGCATCGGCGCGGGGCAGATCGTCGGCAATGATATCGTAAGGATCGCCGTCGGGCGTCGATTTGATGGTCAGATGCTCGGCCTGTGACTGGTACAGCGACATGACCGGGCCGCCCGCCGAGTTGGCGATCAGCACGATCTTTTTATAGCCTTCTTCGCGCAGGAAACGCACGCCGGCGCCGACGTCCTGGATGACGCGTTCCATCAGCAGCGTGCTGTCATTGTTCACGGCGCGGGAGTTGAGCGCGAGGATCGCGCTGCGCCGCTCGTTGAGCGGCTCGACGAGATAGTGATTCCAGAAGCTGACCGCGGGATGGAGCACCAGATAGGCGACGTCTTTCGAGCAGCCTTCGTCGGAAAACCGGCCATAGACCTTCGGATTGATCATCTCCTGCACGCCCTGGCCCACTTCGGGAATGTTGCTGGGCCGCATGCTGATCGCGACGATTCTTCCCACCATTCTAGAGAACTCCCGCTTTTGTGAGGACCGCGAACCCCGCTACTGCGCGAGGAACGCGTTGGTCATGAGGTCCGCCGGCTTTGGCTTGCGCTTCATATCCTTGTCATAGGTCTTCAGGAGGTCGATCATCTTCGACCAATCCTCCTCGCTCGACCAGCCGACCGGCTTGCCCGCGGTCGTCGGCGACATCATGCGGTCGGGAATCATCTCATAGGCGTATTCGGCGATGATGTTGGCGGGTGGGGTTTCGTCGAATTGCTTGTGGACGGTTGCCGCGGCCTCGGGCACGGCCTTCTTCGGCTCCTTCTCGAGATAATCCCAGGCGCGCTGCGTCGCCTTGACGAAATGCCGGATCAGGTCCGGGTTGCTCTTGATGAGATCGTCGCGCACGACGATGCCGCTGCCCAGCAGGGGCAGATAGTCCGAGAACACGAATTGATGGACGATCTCACCCTTCTTCTTGAACAGCCACTCGCCGGTCGAGCCGAGCGTGAAATTGCCCGAGACATCGACCTGCTTGGCGCCGAAAATTCCGTAATAGCTGCGGAAATCCCAATTGACGACCTGCACCGTGGTCGGATCGATGCCGTTCACCTTGGCGAAGGCCGGCCACAGCAAGTGCGCGAGCGAGCCCGGGACCATGCCGAGCTTGCGGCCCTTCAAATCTTTGGGCGTCTTGATGCCCGAGGATTCGAAATAGGCCATGGACAAGCTGTCCTTCTGGCCAAAGAGCGCGACCATGCGCAGCGGCACGTCGCTCTTGCCCGCCGCCAAGGCGAGCGACGAGGCGGCGACATTACCGAATTCAGCCTGCCCGCCGGTGACGAGCTGCATCGCCTGGGCAGAGCCGGCGCTGCTCTTGATCGCGACGTCGAGGCCTTCGGCGGCATACCAGCCGCGCTCCTTCGCGATCCAGAAGCCGAAATGCTGCGGCTGGAAACCGGTCCATTCGAGCACCAGCGTCACCGGCTTCAGCGGCGCGCTCTCGGCGCTCGCTCCGCCCGCGAGCGCAAGCCAAACCAGCCCAGCACCCAGTGCGAGCCTCGCGAGAATGCGCGGCCCGTTCATCGCGCCACACCGTCGCGCAGGCGGATGCGCCCCTTGGTCTCGAACAGCAACGTCGCCGGCGCGGTTCTGCGCGTGCCGAAAGTATGCTCGATGCCGTATGGCATGCAGTAGAGCGTGCCCGCCGGCGCTTCGATATAGCCGAGCTCGGTCCGCTGATCGGCATCGCCCGAATGAACGAAGTGGATCTCGTTCCGCACATTGTTGCGGTGATAGAAGGGCGGGCCTTCGCCCTCGCCCTGCTTGCTGATGTCGAGATCGAGAAGATCGTTGGTGAAGAGACGCAGCGGCCGATGTGTCCCCGGGATGTCGTTGGGAATGTCGGCGATGTCAATCGCGTAGACCAGTTCATGAGCGCCGACGACCTCTTTGATGCGCAGCGGGTCGTAGTCGCGCTTGACGCGTGCCGTCCAATCGAGACCGTTGATACGCTCTTCCCAAAACCCGCCCGCGACGCTCTGGGGCGGCAGCGGGAAGCGCGGCTTCGTCGTGCGGAGCTGCACCGTCGGCCAGTGCTCGCTCGGGCGCAGCTCGACTTCGCTCTCCAAGATGAAGTCGAACAGCTCGCCGCCTTCGGGAACGACGCGATAGCGGACACCGCGCGCGATATGAATGAAACGGCCCGGCACCGCGTCGATGACGCCAAGCTCGGTCAAGAAGCGGCCTTTGCCGCGATGGATGAAGTGGAGCTCCTCATGCGCGGTGGAACGCCAAGTATAGGGCATCGGCGCAGCGCGCTTGCTTACCTTGAAGCGCATCCGGTCGAGATCCGCGAGAACCATCGCTTCCGCCGCGGGATCGAGGGCATCGGGCGCCGCCACGGCCTCGAGCGCGACGCGCCAGAAGGGGATGTCTCCCGAAAAGGATTCGGCGCCGAAGAATTGCTGGTCCTTCACGTCCATCGCGATGCGGTCGCCGCAATCGATCTTCTCGAGCATTTCGCCCGCTTTGATCTCGTGCCCGCGCGTCAGAATCGTCCGTGCAACCGCCATCCTGACCTCCTCTTTCTATCGCTCCCTAGCGTTCGCTGACGTGCTCGTTTCTCGAACACCCTTCTAAGTAGAGCGCTGTCGCGCCCCGTCGTCTGCAGCGAAAAGCATCCGCGTTGTCGCATATTTCTTCTTGCCGTAAAAGGGGATTTCATCCACGGTTCAACACGCTCCTATCGTGTTGTTGTCGAGATTTCATCGGCGAGGCAGGGCGCCGTGGAAGTGCCAGTTCCATCAGAACAACACCGCGCTCGGACAACGGAGCCGTTCATCGAGGCCCGCGGCGTGCGGATGAATTTCGGCAGCACTCTCGCGCTCGATCACGTCGATCTGGCAGTTCGTGAGCACGAATTCTTCACGATCGTCGGCCCGAGCGGTTGCGGAAAAAGCACGCTGCTGCTGCTCGCGGCCGGCCTTTTGGCTCCGAGCGCTGGCGCGCTGCTGATCGAAGGGCGCCCGGTGCGCGGCGCCTACACCAGCGCTGGCATCGCCTTCCAGCATCATAACTTGCTCGAATGGCGCTCGGTGCTGGGCAACGTTCTCTTGCCGCTGGAAATCCGACGCATCGAGACAGAGCACTACCTCGCCCGGGCGAAGCGGCTCCTGAGTCTTGTCGGGCTCGATGGGTTCGAGGATCACTACCCTTATCAATTATCGGGCGGCATGCGCCAGCGCGCCGCGATCTGCCGCGCACTCGTCTGCGATTTACCGCTTCTCCTGCTAGACGAACCGTTCGGTGCGCTCGACGCGCTCAGCCGTGAGGAGCATCAGCTCATGCTCCAGGACCTCTGGATGCGCGAGCGGAAGACCGTCCTTCTCATCACGCATGATGTGCGCGAAGCGATCCTGCTCTCGGATCGGATCGCGGTGATGTCGCCGCGGCCGGGACGAATTCTTGACACGGTCCAGATCGATTTGCCGCGGCCGCGCCGGCAAGACATTAGCGAGACGCCGGCCTTCATCGACTACTCCCGACGCATTCGGGCCATGCTCTTCGCGCGGGAGACCGGGAGCGGCAGGTCATGAGTCGATGGCGGCGAATAGCACCCCCGCTGGTCTTCGCGCTGGCAGTTCTGGTGCTTTGGGAGGGCGGCGTGGATTTCTTTCGCGTGCCCGACATTCTGCTACCGGCGCCCTCCAAGGTGGTCGAGGGCATGGTCACGAGTTGGCCGCTCTATTTACGCCACACTTGGCCGACCTTGAGCGAGATCCTTCTGGGATACGTCATTGCGATGGTCCTCGGCACGCTCTGCGGCATGGTGATCGCCTTCTCGCGATTGCTCGGCAATGCGATTTATCCCGCGCTCGTCGCCACGCAGATCATGCCGAAAGTCGCCTTCGCGCCCTTGCTCGTCGTCTGGTTCGGCTTCGGGCTGATGCCGAAGCTCATTCTCGTGGCGCTGATCGCGTTCTTTCCGATCGTCATCAACACCGTCGTCGCACTCAACATGACGATGCAGGAATCGCTCTATCTTTTCCGCTCGATGGGCGCGAGCGCGGTTCAGACCTTCTTCAAGCTTCGCTTGCCGGCAGCGCTGCCGGTCTATTTCGCAGGGCTCAAGATCGCCGCGACCTTCTCGATCGTCGGTGTCGTCGTCGCCGAATTCTACAGCTCCGATCGCGGTCTCGGTTATCTCCTGCTGATCGAGGTGTCGAACGGGGATACGACGCGCGCCTTCGGCTCGATCGCTTATCTGACGATTCTCGGCCTCATCGCCTTCGGCAGCGTGGCATTGATCGAGCGTCTGCTGGTGCCCGCCCATATGCTGAAGCGCTTCGACGAATCTCCGGCCGCGAGGGCGTCGAGCTAGCGGCTCGAACCGCGCTGCCGCTCGGCCGCCGCGGGCGCCAAGACCTCGCTCACCACCTCCTCGGTCGTGCGCACATCGCCGAAGCTTTGATAGAACGAGGTGAGTCCCGCGAGGTGATCCTCCGGATAGCGCGCGCCATTGGCGTCCGAGACCATGATGACCTTGTAATCGAGCATCATGGCGTCGCGCGCGGCGCTCTCGCAGCACATATTGGTCGCCGTGCCGGTGACGATCAAACTGTCGATGGCGCGGCGCTTCAGCACCGTGTCGAGATTGGAAGCGCCCGGGATGAACGGGCTGAAGCGGCTTTTATAGACGATCTCGTCGCCGTCGCGGATCTCGAGGTCGCGGTGAAATTCATGTCCGGGATGGCCCGGCGAGAGCTGATCGCGGTGATTGGCCGCCTTCGGCGCGGTGAAGAAGTGGTCGTGATAAATCCGCCACCGGCTTTCCCCCGCGCTTCCCGCGGTCATGCCGAGCCAGATGACGCAGCCGCCGCGCGCGCGAAGCTCCTGCGCGAGCCGGTTGATATTGGGGATGATGCCGACAACGGATTCGATTTCGCCGACATAGAAATTCTGCATATCGACGATGAGCAGGGCGGTCCGCCGCGGATCGAAGCGATCGAACACCGCAAGCTTTCCGCGCTTGGCGAGCACCCGATCGATGACATATTGCGGAAACCCGTAGGGCGTTTCCATGCGCCGTCTCTCCCGTTTTCTCTTGTCTCAATCTACTCTCATGGGGCAGAGACCGGAAATGATCTAATCTCACGCTGCGCGGGAGAGGCTGATCTCCATCGCCGGTAGAGCGGGAAGGGATGGCCGTGGCATGCTGAAAACGATGCTGCGCAGGCTGGGACCGGGTATCATCACCGGCGCCGCGGACGACGATCCGAGCGGGATTGCGACCTACTCGCAAGCGGGAGCGCAGTTCGGGTTTGGCTTGGCTTGGACCTTGATCCTCACCCTCCCGCTCATGGCCGCCATCCAGATCATCAGTGCCTGCATTGGCTGGGAGACTCGCGCCGGGCTCGCCAAAAACATCGCGGCGCAGCTGCCGAATTTCGTCGTCTATCTGCTGATCCTGCTGCTCGTGACCGCCAACACGATCAACATTGCCGCCGATCTCGCGGCGATGGGTGACGCCCTTCGCCTGGTGATCGGCGGCCCGGCGGTGCTTTATGCGCTCGTCTTCGGTGCGGGTTGTCTCGCCGCCGAGATCATCGTGCCTTATCATACCTATGCCGGCTACCTCAAATTCCTGACGCTCGGCCTTTTCTCTTATGTCGCGACCGCCTTCAGCGTGCATGTTCCCTGGGGCGAGGTCGTCCTCGCCACTTTCGTGCCAAGGGTCGCGCCCGACCACGAGGCGGTCCTGACGATCGTCGCGATCTTCGGCACGACCATCAGCCCCTATCTCTTCTTTTGGCAGGCCTCGCAGGAGGCGGAGGAATCGCGATTGAGTTACCGGCGCCTGCACGGTGTGCGGGAGCTGCGCCCCGGCGCGCAGTTCAAGCACATTGCCGCGGACACCTGGACCGGCATGACGGTTTCCAATCTGGTCGGGTGGTTCATCATCGTAACCACGGCGGCGACCCTCAACGCCCATGGCGTCACCAAGATCGATACCGCGGCGCAAGCCGCCGAGGCACTGCGGCCGATCGCCGGCAACCTGACCTTCGTGCTCTTTGCCGCGGGCATCATCGGTACGGGCTTGCTGGCCGTGCCGGTGCTGGCCGGCTCGGCCGCTTACGGCGTCGCGGAGGCGTTCGGGCTGCGCGGCAGCCTGGAGTTGCCGGCCAACCGCGCACTCGGCTTCTACGGGACGGTCGGCGCGGCCACGATGGCCGGCGCCGCCCTCACCCTTACCAACATCGATCCGATCGCGATGTTGTTCTGGACCGCCGTCATCAATGGCGTCGTCGCCGTGCCGATCATGCTGGTCATGATGGCGATTGTCTCAAGCCGGCACGGCCGGCGTCTCTTCGCGCTGCCGCGCTGGTTGCGCGTCCTCGGCTGGCTATCCGCCATGCTCATGACCGTGGCCGTCGCTCTGCTGTGCGGGTCGAGCCTGACCGGCTGACGCTTATCAAAGCCCGCGCGCGGGGCCGATCACCCGCGCCACACGGAACCCGCGCAGCTCCGGGCTTTCGATGACCCGCTGAACGAAGCCCGACGCCTTGATCTCTTCAACGAATTCGCTGACGCAGGCGAGCCGCCCGGCATCGCCTTTGCGCATCGCCATTCCGACGCGATTGACGCCATAGGCGTCATCCAGCACGCGAGAACCCGGCAGCCTTGCCGCATAACCGAAAAGCACGTCGCGCGGAAATGCTAGAGCCTGCGCCTTGCCGAGGCGCAGACACTCGAACGCTTCCTCTGGCATCGGCGCACTGACCATCCGCGCTTGCTGCAAGACCCGTTCCAGCGCAAGCGCCGAGGCGTGACCTTCGACAACCGCGACACCGATCTCCGGCTTGTCCACCTCCGCCGCACTACGAATTTTCGAGCCAGGCGGAACGAGATAGGTGTAGTCGAACTCGAAAATCGCCGGCGAGAAGGCGAGCTCGCGCACCCGCGAGGGCTCGATGCCGAGAAACGCCACATCGCATTCGCCCGCCTTGAGGCACGCCATGACGCGCGCGGGCGTCGGGTAGCCGACGACCTCCAGCGCGATCCCCAAGCGCTCGGCGAGCACCGGCGCGATCTTCAGCGCCGCGAAGCCGGTCCCGAGCCCGCGCAATTCGCCGCTTGCCTCGTCCCTCGTGTATTGCGGAAGGAAAACCGCCAGCCTGATCTTTCCCGCCTGCACGAGATCGGCAACGCGCGTGTCGCCGCGCGAACGAGCCCCAGGAGCAAGCCTTGGCATCGATGCGGGAGCCTTGCGGTGATGCGTCGCCTGCTCATAGGCATAAGCGATCTCGATGAGCAGCGGCTCGCTCCACGGCCTGCCGATGATCTGCAGGCCCGAGGGCAGGTCCTCATAGGTGTAGCCCATCGGCACGACCGCCGCGGGCCAGTGGAGGCCCGAAGCGATCCAAGTCGTTGCGCCGGTGGGCGTGGTGTTGCGGTCGCCATTGAGCTTCGGCGGATAGGACGCGACCGGCAGAATCAGCGCGTCGATTCGCGCCCGGTCCATCGCCGCGAGATAGGCCTCGCGCATGCGGATCTCGAGCGCTTCGAGCGCGCGGACGATCGGATCGCCCTCGCGCGCCGGGGCGGCTGCCGCAGTTTTGAGACCCGCCTCATGCAGCGGATGGAATTTTTCCGATGCGACCACCGCGGCTATCGTCTTGGGAAAAGAGGGGCCGGTGGTCGCGAGATAGCGCTCGATCGCCGCGCGCACCTCGCTTTGCGGATGCGGGTGCGGCGGGAATTGCGCGAAGTCCGGCACGATCAGCGGATCGACGATCTCGGCTCCGAGCGCGCGCAGATCGGCGACCGCGCGATCGAGGAGAGCGGTGACCTGGGTATCCGATGCCTCGGGCGGGAAGGCCTGACGCAGCACGCCGAGCCGCTTGCCGCGCGCGCCGTCGCGCTTCAAGAACGCGGCGTAGCTCGGCGGGATTTTCCCCGCGGCTCCCGCCGTCGCGGGATCGGCCGGATCGACGCCGGCAATGACATCGAGCAACGCGGCGAGATCGGCAACATTGCGCGCCATCGGCCCGGCGGTATCGCGCGCGTCATAAAGCCCGATCATGCCGGCGCGCGAGACCAGCGCCCAGCTCGGCCGCAGCCCGACCAGGGCATTGTTGGAAGAGGGATTGCGGATCGAGCCCCAAGTGTCGGAGCCGAGGCCGACCACGCCGAAACTCGCGGCGAGGCCGGCGCCGGTGCCGCCCGAGGAGCCACCGGTCGCATGCGCCGTGTTGTAGGGATTGCGGGCAAACCCAGGCAGGACCGAATTGATATTGTCGAGCCCGCCCCGCGCCCATTCCGACATCGTCGCCTTCGCGAGGATGATGGCGCCGGCTTCGCGCAGCTTGCGCACGGCGGTCGAATCTTTCTCGGGCATCCAGCCGAGAAGCGCGGCGGAGCCGCCGGTGGTCTGGAGCCCGGCGGCATCGTAATTGTCCTTCACCAACACGGGAATGCCGTGCAGCGGCCCCAACAGCGTGCCGGTCTTGCGCCAATGCGCATCGAGCGCGGCCGCATCCGCGAGGGCCTGCGGGTTCGTCATGATGATCGCGCCGAGCGCCGGCCCTTTTCGATCATAGGCGGCGATGCGATCGAGATGCGCCGCGATCACGCCTTCGGCCGTCGCCCGGCCGTCGCGATAGGCGGCATGGATCGCCTCGATCGTCGTTTCTTCAATGGCAAATGGAGAGGACGCGTCGCTCGTCATCAGGGCCTCGCCGCGGATAGGGCCGAGCCGATGTCATAGCAGAAACCGCGCGCCCCGGCGCGCTAGGAGTCCGCAATCGGCGCCGGCGGCCGCGTCTCCGGCAAGGCGCGCCAGAGCACCGCAAGGCCAAGGGCGGCGATGCCGGCGAGGAGTAGGAAGGCCGCGCCATAGCCGACGCTGTCCGTCACATAGCCCGCCAGGCTCGGGCTGATCGAGGCTCCGACACCCGCTGCCGTGCCGGCGGTGCTGAGCGCCGCGTTGAAATGACCGCTGCGCCGCGTCAGATCGGAGACGACGATCGGCAGCAGAACGCCGATCACTGCGGCGGAGATGCCGTCGAGCACCTGAACGCCGACCAGCAGCCAGGGGCTGACGATCGCCGCGAACAGAACACCCCGGATCGGCAGGGCGGCGAAGCCCAGCACCAGCAAAGGCCGGCGGCCCCATTGCTGCGCCTTGCGCCCGACCCAGGGCGAGAACGCCGCGACGACGATCTGCGGCACGACGATGCAGGCGGCGATGAGAACGGTCGCCCATTGGTTCGAATGCATGGTGACGACGCTGCCGGCGAGCGGGAGCATGGCGGCATTGCCGAGATGGAAGAGCGCGAGGCAGAGGCTGAAGATCAGAAGGTTGCGGTTCTTGAGGATATCGACAAGCCGCGCTGGCGCGGCGTTGTCGCCCGCGGGGGGCAATCCGCCGCGCGCGCGTGCCGCATCGATGTCGCGCGCCCGGATGCGATAGAGCGCGAGCAGCGCCGGGATCGCCAAGGCCGCCGTCAGCACGAAGACGGCGCGATCCGAGAAGAGGCGCCCGCAGGCGCCCATCAGCGCGGCGGCGATCGCATTGCCGACCGAGGCGAAGCTCGCATTGCGTCCGAAGCGGGCGCTGATCAAATGCTGCTCGACCAGCCCGATGGTAATCGCCGCGATCGCCGGACCGAGAAGGCAGCTCGCGATGCCGTGCAGCACCTCGGCGAGCAGCACCAGCGGGAAGACCGGGCGAGCGGCGAGCGCCAGCGCGGTGCCGGCGATCGCGAGGATCGCAATGGCGGCGACGGAGCGCTTCGCCGCGATCGCGTCGACCAGCACGCCGGCCGGAAACAGCCCGACGAGCGAGACGACCCCACTGATCGTCAAGACCAGCCCGATATCGACCTGCGGCCAGGCATTGGCGGTGAGATAGACCGAGATGAACGGACCGAAGCCCGTCTGCACATTGGCGATGAAGAAATTCAGCCCGTCGAGGCCTTGAAGGCTGGCTCGCGGCGATGCCGCGCGCGAGGGAGAGATCATTGCGGCGAGTCTGCCGGCAGCGCCTGTGTGTTGCCCGATGCGCCCATCACGACGACCGGCTTGCCTTCGACATATTCGGGTGCGCGCTTCAATTGGTCGCGCGTCAAGCCGAGCGTCACCTGGTCGGTCTTGCCCTGCGGCACGAATTTGAGCGCGCTCCAATCGACCGCGATCTTGCGCGTGCCGACGCCGAGAAAGCCGCCGAAATCGATCACGGCCGCGCGCGGCCGGCCATCGCGGTCGACGATGACGTTGGTGATCGCGCCCATATCCTCGCCGGTGCTGCTCACCACCTTCTTGCCGACGACGCCCTGGATCTCGTCCTTGCCGAGCACCACCGCATTGCCAGGCGCAGCCGGTGCTTGCGTCTCGGGTGGCGCTTGCGCCGGGGGCGACGCTTGCGCCGGAGGCGGTGCCTCGGCTGCGGGCGGCTCGGTCCCCGCGCCCGCATCCGCAGCCCAAGCCGCGGCGGGCGCGACAAAGCAACCGATGCCGGCGATAACGAGCAACCCGCCGAGCCTGCGAAGATTTGCTGTCTGGCGTATGCTCACCGCCCCACTCGCTCCATGCTCGGGTCGCGCGACGGGCAAAATACCGTCCCCGCCGCTTGCCGCTTTGAGGCTGCATCGCAATTGCGGCTTTCTCGCGATTGGCGAGGGCGCGATTTCGGCCTTCCGGCCGGAATCGGATCAGGCGTGGGCGGCGGTGCGGTCCAGCATGGCGATGACCTCGCCGGTGGTTTTCACTTCGGCGAAGACGCGGGCCATGGTCTTGAGCTCGGCCTCATGCGTGTCGCGATGCACCTCGGCAACCGCGTCGCTGACAAGGATCATGCGGTAATTGTGTTCGACGCCGCCGCGCACGGTGGTCGAGACGCAGACGCAGGTGGTGACGCCGCAAATGACGCAAGTGGTAACGCCGAGATTGCGCAGGATCGTGTCGAGCGGCGTATTCGAGAAGCCGCCAAAGCCCTTCTTCACCACAAGATGCTCGCCCGGCAGCGGCTTCAGCTCGTCGATGATCTGCGCGCCCCAGGTCCCTTCGGTGATGAAGGTGCGGTTGCCGCTGAGCGAGCCGCGCGTCGCGCGCCAATAGGGAAACTGCGCGTCCGAATAATCCGGCTTCAAGACATGGGCGATATAGACGACGGGACGGCCGGCGCGACGGAAGGAGTCCGCCAGGCGCTTCGCATAGGGCACCGTGCCCATGAGGAAGGGCAGATCGATCTTCGCCTCTGGATTTTCGCGCGCCCGATGCGCGAAGCCTCCCTCGGGATGGACGAAATCATTCTGCATGTCGACGATGACCAGCGCCGAGCGATCGATATCAGGGCCGCTTGGATTCATCGCCATGGATCGCTCCCCGGTATGGCTACCTGCCCGCAACCGCTGCAAGGCGCGGACAAGCTGGAACTATAGGCTGCGGCAGCACGCGTTGGAACTCAAAACCGGTATCGCCGCGGGGAGCGGCATTGCGCAGAATTGTCGCCGCGATGGCCAGCTCTTGCCATCATTCCACACCACAATACACCAATGGCAACGCGACAGACTCCAACTCCCTTTGGCGAGCACGCCGGCGAGGTTGCAAGCCTCTTCACGCTGGAGAACGAGACGATCCGGGCGCGGATCACGAATTACGGCGGCATCCTCGTTTCGCTCGAAGCACCCGATTGCGAAGGCCGGCGCGGCGATGTTGTCCTTGGCTTTGCGAGCGTTGCGGATTATGCCGCGACGCGCGGCTCTTTCGGCGCGATCCTTGGCCGCAACGCCAATCGCATCGCCGGAGCCGAGATCACGATCGATGGCCGGGTCTATCGGCTCTCCGACAATGAGAACGGCGCAACGCTCCATGGCGGCGCGGTGGGCTTCAGCAAGCGCTTCTGGCGCGTCGCCGCGGCGGCACCGCAGGAGCTGGTCTTGACGCTGACAAGCACCGATGGCGATCAGGGCTTTCCCGGCGAGGTCCAGGCGAGCGCGCGCTACCGCCTTGCCGGTACAGCGCTCGAGCTTCATTTCGAGGCGCGGACAACGAAACCGACGCCGCTGTCGCTGAGCGCGCATCCTTATTTCAACCTCGACGGACCCGGAGCAGGAAATTGCCTCGATCACCGCGTGCAAATCGTCGCGCCGATGTTTTTGCCGACGGACCGGCGGCAAATCCCCACCGGCGAGCGCCGCGCCGTCGCCGGCACGCCATTCGATTTTACGGCGCCGCAGCCGATCGGGCTGCGCATCCGCGAGCCCAATCCGCAGCTTCGCTATGGCCGCGGTTATGATCATTATTTCGTGCTGCCGGAAGACGGCGCCGGCACGCTGCGGCTGGCCGCGCGCGCCTATGGCGGGCGCAGCGGCCGCGTCCTCGAGGTGCTGACGACGCAGCGCGGCGTGCAGTTCTATTCCGGCAACAATCTCGACGGGTCGGCGCCTGGCCGCGCCGGGCTCTACCGCCAATCCGCCGGCTTCGCCTTCGAGCCGCAGGGCTTTCCCAATGCGGCAAACGACGACCGCTTTCCTTCGACCCTGCTCCGGCCCGACGCGCTCTATCGCGAGTCCATCGTTTACCGGTTCGGGACGGCGGGCAAGGCATGATCGCCGTCGTCACCGGAGCAAGCGCCGGCATTGGCCGCGCCACGGCGCGCGAATTCGCCGCGCATGGATGGGACGTCGCGGTGCTGGCGCGCGATCGGGCGCGGCTCGAGACCGCCGCGGCGGAAATTCGCAACCGCGGCGTGAGGGCCTTGCCGATCGTAACCGATGTCGCGGATTTCGCGGCGGTCGAGGCCGCTGCCATTCGCGTCGAACAAGAACTCGGTCCGATCGATGTCTGGGTCAACAACGCGATGGCGACCGTGTTCGCGCCCTTCAGCCGCATCACCGCCGCAGAATTCCGCCGCGGCACCGAGGTGACCTATCTCGGGCAGGTCCACGGCACCATGGCGGCGCTCGCCCAGATGCGCCCGCGCAATCGCGGCACCATCGTCAATGTCGGATCGGCGCTTGCCTATCGCGCGATCCCGCTGCAATCGGTGTATTGCGGCGCCAAATACGCGGTGCGGGGATTCACCGATGCCTTGCGCGCAGAACTGCTGCATGAGCGCTGCGCGGTCAAGCTGGTGATGGTTCACCTGCCCGCCGTCAACACGCCCCAATTCGATTGGGCGCTCAACAAGACCGGGCGGCGGCCGCAGCCCATGCCGCCGATCTATCAACCGGAGCTTCCGGCGCGCGCGATTTTCTTTGCGGCGACCCATCCGCAGCGACGCGAGATCTGGGTTGGCATGTCGACGGTCATGACAATCGTTGCGAATAAGCTGGCGCCGGGCTTGCTCGATCGCTATCTCGCGCGGAACGGATATTCGGGGCAGCTGACCGATGAAGCGCTGCCCGAGCATGCGCCGGCCAATTTGTTCGAGACCGCGCCGGGCGATTATGCCGCGCATGGGCGGTTCGACGACGCGGCACGCGAGCGCTCCTGGGAGATGCTCGCGAGCCGGCACCGCGGGGTGATGCTGGCGGGCTTGACCGGGCTCGCCGCGCTGGCCGGATTTCTCGCCTGCCGCCGGCGGAAGCTCTGACAGCCGAAGCCGCAACGGCCGGAACTCCGCGTCATGCGCAAGAGTTTTGCATTCAGAGGCGAAACCCTGCGCCATTCTTCGATCGCAAAGAGCGGCGGATGCAAATCCGAACTATGCGCGACTACCGGCGGGCCGTCACCGCCCTTCATGAGCTCGAAGCGGCGAAGGACGATGACGAATCGGACCGGCGCTACGAGTTGCTTGCCGCCATGCATGCTTTCGAGCAGCAGCACCAATTGCCGGAATATCGGCCGGGCAAGCCGGCAACTCATTCTGTGCGGGCGCAAACCCGACCGGCATCATCGTCGCGCAAGCCCGCCGAACGCTCGCGCTGAGCGCAGGCTCAGCGCTTTAACGCTGAGTCGGCTCGCTCCGCACGTCGTCGACTTGGCCCGAAGAGACCGCGCTCGCGCGATTGCCCCAGCTATTGCGGATATAGGTTAAGGCGTCGGCGATCTGCGCGTTCGAGAGCTTCCAATAAAAGGCCGGCATGGCTGGGCCGGTCGGCGCCGCTTGCGTGGCGACGTTCTGGGCGCCTTCGAGCGTGACGCGGATCAAGCTCGTCGCATCCTTCGATTGGACGATCGGATTGTCGTCGAGTGCAGGGAAGAGATGGGTGATGCCCTTTCCGCCGGGACCATGGCAGGCGGAGCAATTGTCGACATAGATCGTCTCGCCGCTACGCATCGAATTGTTCTGGGCGCTCACCGCTGCGGGAGGCGATTCTTTCGGCGCCGCCTGATCCTTCAAATAGGCGGCGATCGCCTTCAGATCGTCATCCGTCATTCGTGAGGTCGAATCGCTGATGACTTCGGACATCGGCCCGGTCGCGAAGGAAATCCGGTTATGGCCGGTCTTCAGGTAAGCAATGATGTCGTCCGCCGACCAGCTTCCGAGGCCGCGGCGCGGATCGCCCGTCAGATCGGGGGCGAACCAGCCCTGAAGAACGCTACCCTGCAGCACGTTGTCGGTCTCGTCGGCACCGAGAAAGTTCTTCGGCGTGTGACACAAGCCGCAATGCCCCGGGCCTTCGACGAGATAGGCGCCGCGATTCCATTCATCGGACTTGCCGGCAACCGGTTGAAACCGCCCCGCATGGAAGAACAGCAAATCCCAACCCGCCATCGTCAGGCGAATGTTGAACGGAAACGGCAGCTGGTTGGATTTGACCTCGTTATGGACGGGTTCGAGCGTGTTGAGATAGGCGCGGATCGCCAGCGCGTCGTCGCGGCTGATCTTGGTGTAATAGGTATAGGGCATGGCCGGGTAGAGGCGCGTGCCTCCCGCCCCTCTTCCATTCAGCAACGCATTGACGAAGTCCTCGTCCGACCAAGCGCCGATCCCCGTGGCGCGGTCGGGCGTGAGATTGGGCGCGAGCAACATCCCGAACGGCGTCTCGACCGGCCGGCCGCCGGCATAGGGCTTGCCGCCGGGATCGGTGTGACAGGCGGCGCAATCGCCGGCGGTCGCGAGATAGCGGCCACGCTCGATCTCGGCAAAAGACTGCTTGTCATGCGCGGGCTTGGCGGGACGAACCGGCTCCGCCGCGCAGGCGGCGCAGACGCCGAGAATCAACAGCAGCCCGGCCAGGGCGCTTTGCTGCATGCCGCGCCTCATCAGCTCGGCACCAGCGGGCCGGGGTGCTTCAGGTATTGGTTGACAATGGCGTCGGCCGCCCAATAGGCGAAGGCGCCGACCGTGCCTGTGGGATTGTAGCCCGCATTCTGCGGAAAGATGGTCGCGCCGGTGACGAAGAGATTGGGGACATCCCAGCTCTGGAGATAGCGGTTGAGCGCGCTGGTCTTGGGATCGGTGCCCATGATCGCGCCGCCGCAGGTATGCGTCGTCTGATATTTCGTGATCGTGTAGGGGCCCTTGCGCGGATTCTTTTCGATCGATCGCGGCCCCATTTTCTGAATGATCTCGGCGAGACGGTCGGTGAGAAATGCCGACATCTTCATCTCGTTCTGATGAAAATCGAAATTGATGCGCAGCAGCTTGCGGCCGAGCGGATCGGTGTAGGTCGGATCGAGATCGAGATAAGCGTCGCGATAGGAATAGCAGCTGCCATGCGTCGCGGCCTCATAGCTGCTGAGATAGTTCTCGGCGACCGCCTTTTTCCACGCCGCGCCCCAATCCGGCGTTCCCTTGGGCACGCGCGTGCCGAGGATCGGCCGTCCGTTGGTCTGCACCGCGCCCATATAGCCGCCGCCGACAAAACCATGCGGCCCATGGTCGAAATTGTCGCCGTTGAACTCGTCGATGCACATGCCGATCGCGCCCGAGGCGACGAACGGATTGAAGTTCTTGTTGTCGAAGAAGGCGTCGACACTCGACGTCACCTGATAGGAATAGTTCCGGCCGATGACGCCTTCGCCCGAGTGCGGATCGTAGGGCTTGCCGATGCCGGACAGCAGCAGGAGATGGACGTTGAAGAGCTGGAAGGCGCAGAGCACCACCAGCTCGGCGGGCTGCTCCCAGACATTGCCCTGCGCATCGACATAAGTGACGCCGGTGGCGCGCTTGCCCGAGCCGTCGAGATTGATGCGCGTGACCTCGCAGAGCGTGCGCGCCTCGAAGTTCGGCCTGCGCACGAGCACGGGAAGCAGCGTCGTTTGCGGACTGGCCTTCGAGTAGTTGCCGCAGCCGAACCACTCGCAAAAGCCGCAATAGGTGCAGGGCCCGAGCGCGACGCCAAGCGGGTTCGTATAAGCCTGCGATAGATTGCCCGAGGGCTGCGGGAAGGGCGAATAGCCCAACTCGCGCGCGGCGGCGGCGAAGAGGGTCGGGGCATAGGGCTGCCTTTGCGGCGGCGTCGGATAGTCGCGGGCGCGCGGGCCTTCGAAGGGATTTCCGCCCGCCTGCTTTTTGCCGCCGATATTGCCGGCCTTGCCGGAGGTGCCGCAGAGATATTCGAACTTGTCGTAATAGGGCTCCATCTCCTCATAGGTGACGCCCCAATCCTGGATCGTCATATCCTCGGGGAGGAATTTCTCGCCGTAGCGCTGCACGAGATGCGAGCGGAGCTGGAAGTCGGAGGGCAGAAAGCGCCAGGTCTCGGCGTTCCAGTGAACGCCGCCGCCGCCGACGCCATTGGGCGGCATGAACGAGCCCCAGGTCCGGATCGGCAGCGCGGTTTGGTTTGCGTTGTTGCGGAAGGTCATGGTCTCTTGCGCGGGGCGCAGAAAGAGATCGTGACGGATGTGATAGCGCAGCTCGTCCTGCGCATAGGTGGTGGGAAAGTCGGTCGAGGTGTCGCGCCAGGGACCGCGCTCGAGCGCGACGACATTGAGCCCGGTGCGCGTCAGTGCTTCCGCGAGGATCGATCCGGTCCAGCCAAGGCCGATAATGACGATATCGGTGGCGGGCAGCTTCTGGCTCATGGGCGGCGTCTCGCGGTGAACATCATGACGGCTTGCCCGCGCTTCGCCCGCCGATTGCGACCGGCGGCAGTGGATAGGGCTGATTGTGCTTCTCGATCCAGTCGCGGTAATCGTATCGCGCTCCCGGGAAGCCGATCATCTTCCAGCCCACCATGTCGCGGTTGCCGCCATAGACCGGATCGGCGAAGAATCCTTCGCGTGTGTTGGAGAGAAGCATCTCGAAAAAGCCTTTTGCATTGGCGCCTTCGAGCTGGATCGGGCCCTTCTCCATGCCGGTGAGCACCTTGTCCTTCTGCTCGTCGGGCAGCTCGGCAAAGCTTTTGCCGGCATAGGCGCCGCGGCAATATTTGTTGAGCGCCGCGAGCGAGCGGCGATAGCGCATCGCCGGAGTCAGCGGCGATTGCGACCCCTGCTCGGGCGTGCCGTCCATGAAGGGCGGCCGCATATAGAGTCCGCGCGAGCTGCCATAGGAACCGGCGAGCTGCCGGTCGATATAGACGGCGCAGCCCGCATCCTTGCCGCCCGGCGTCTTGGGGTCGGGCGGGATCAAGCGATCGACCAAGGCCTCGATCGTTGTCGCCTCTTCGCCGTTGAAGAATTGCCACGGGCCCGGCATCACCGGCGTTGGCGGAACGCCGGCATGCGGCTCCCAGGGCGAGGCGCCGCTGACGATACGGGCGGCGGCTGAGCGGGCGAAAGCGGCGCCCAGTGCGATAGAGGCGGTGCCGGCCAAAAGTTCACGGCGCGAAAGTCCGGACATGGCATTCCAATCCAAAACATCCTTGAAACCGCATTGCGGAAATTTGGTTCCGCTGCGCCCCACCGGGGCGGAACCCGCTCAGCCATGTCGCGTTATCTCGGCGAATCCCGAAAGCCTCGATCTGCCGCGCGCAAAGGGCCGCCCGTATGTCCTTCATGGAATGGAGCAGACGCCAATTCCTGCACGCCGCCAGCGCCGTCACCAACGGCTTGGGCGTCGCGGCGCCGCCGCAGGAGCAGAGCCGCCGGCGCGACACCGATGCAGCCGACGCCGCGGATGCGGCAAATGAGCGCATCGCGGTCACGCTTGAGGTGAACGGCGAAGCGCGCGCCCTGCAGCTCGATCCGCGCACGACGTTGCTGGATGCGCTGCGCGACCATCTGGGGCTTACCGGCACCAAGAAGGGCTGCGACATGGGAGCCTGCGGCGCCTGCACCGTGCATATCGATGGCCGCCGCGCGCTCGCTTGCCTGACCTTGGCCGCTTCCGCCAGCGGCAAAGCGATCACGACGGTCGAGGGCTTGGCCTCGCATGCCGCGCTGCATCCGGTGCAGGCCGCCTTTATCGAGCATGACGCCTTTCAATGCGGTTTTTGCACGCCGGGCCAGATCATGTCCGCGGTCGCGCTGATCGGCGAGGGACATGTCGGGAGCCCGGAGGAGATTCGCGAATTCATGAGCGGCAATATCTGCCGCTGCGGCGCCTATCCGAACATCGTCGCGGCGATCGAAGCGGCGGCGACACGATTGCGCGAGCCCTGAGCGATGCAGCCGTTCCGCTATGACAGGGCGCGCGAGGTGGAAGCCGCCTCCCTCGCCGCACGCGATGGCCACAGCGAATTTATCGCCGGCGGCACCGACATGCTGCAATTGCTGAAAGACGGCGTGAGGATGCCGCGGCGCCTTCTCGACATCACGGCGCTGCCGGGGCTTGCGCGCATCGAAGCCAGCGCCTCCGGGCTGACGATCGGCGCGCTGGCGACGATGAGCGATGTCGCCGCTCACCCCGATGTCGCAACGGATTACCCAGCAATCGCCCAGGCGTTGCTCGCCAGCGCCTCGCCGCAAATCCGCAACATGGCGACGATCGGCGGCAATCTCTTGCAGCGGACGCGCTGCGTCTATTTCCGCGACGTCAGCCAGGCTTGCAACAAGCGCGCGCCGGGCAGCGGATGCGCGGCAATCGACGGCGAAAATCGCCTTCACGCGGTGCTCGGCGGCAGTCCGGATTGCGTTGCGACGCACCCCTCGGACCTGGCGGTGGCGCTGGTGGCCCTCGATGCTGTCGTCGTGGCCCAAGGCGTCCGCGGCGGCCGGCGCATTCCGCTCGAAGGCTTCCATCGCCTCCCGGGCGGCACGCCGCAGGAAGAGACCATGCTGGAGCCGGGCGAGCTGATTGTCGCCATCGAGATTCCCGCGGCGCCGGCCGCGCGCCGCTCGCTCTACCGCAAGCAGCGCGATCGGGCCTCGTTCGAGTTCGCCCTCACCGCCGTCGCCGCCGCGCTTGATCTCGAAGACGGCAAGGTCCGGGATGCGCGGATCGCGCTCGGCGGCGTCGGCACCAAACCGTGGCGCGCGCGCGAGGCTGAACGGGCGCTGATCGGCGCCGCGCCCAGCCCGCAAAGCTTCGAAGCCGCGGCGATGCGCGCCCTCGCACAGGCCCGACCGCTCGCGCATAACGGCTTCAAGATCGCGCTCGCCGAGGCCGCGATTCGCCGCGCACTCCAAACCCTTCTCGGATCCGACCAATGCCCGGCCTGATTGGAGCGCCGCTCGACCGCGTCGACGGTCAGCTCAAGGTCACGGGCGCCGCACCCTATGCCGCCGATATCGCCCTCCCGGCACAGCCGGCGCATGCGGTGCTCGTCCAAAGTACGATCGCCCGCGGCCGCATCGTCGCGATCGAGACGCGTGCGGCGGAGCGCGCACCCGGTGTCATCGCCGTCATGACGCATGAGAACGCGCCGCGTCTCGCCAACCCCAAGCCCGGCGCGCAGCAGCCAGGCGAGGTTTATCCGCTGCTTCAGGACGACCAGATTCACTACAATGGCCAGCATGTTGCCCTGGTGATCGCCGAGAGCTTCGAGGAGGCGACTCATGCGGCGTCGCTTGTCCGCCTTCGCTATGCGGCGACGCGGCCTGTCGTCCGCCTGGACGCTGCACTCGACCGGCTCGAAGTCCCGCAACATTTCCGCTTCGGCACGCGGCCGCCCGATTCCCGCCGCGGCGAGCCCGAGCAGGCCTTCGCGAGTGCGCCGATCCAGCTCGATGCGACCTACACGACCCCGGTCGAGCATCACAACCCGATGGAGCCGCATGCGGTCATCGCCGCCTGGAAGGGCGACCGGCTGACGCTCTATCATTCAACACAAGGCATTTTCGGCTCGCGCAAGCGCGTCAGCGAGCTCCTCGGGATTGCCGAGGAGAACATCCATGTGATTTCCGCCTTCGTCGGCGGCGGCTTCGGCGCCAAGGGCTCGTGCTGGCCGCATGTCACGCTGGCGGCGATGGCGGCAAGACAGGTCGGACGGCCGGTGAAGCTCGTCCTGACGCGCCGGCAGATGTATTCCTCCAACGGCTTTCGCTCGAAGACCATCCAGCGCGTGCGGCTCGGCGCCGAGCGCGATGGCAGGCTGGTCGCGACCTTGCATGACGGCGTGCTTCAGACCGCGCCTTTCGGCGAGTTCGTCGAGCCGGTCGGCCTTGCCACCGAGATCATGTATTCCTGTCCGAACCTCGCGGTGAGCCATCGCGTCGCGCGCATCAATGGCGGCATGCCGACCTTCATGCGGGCGCCGGGCGAGGCGAGCGGGATGTTCGCTCTCGAATCGGCGATGGACGAACTTGCCTATGCCGCCGCGATCGACCCGCTCGAGCTTCGGCTGCGCAATTATGCCGAGCGCGACGAGCACCTGAATCTGCCTTGGTCGAGCAAGGCGCTGCGCAGCTGCTATCGCAAAGGCGCTGCCGCTTTCGGCTGGTCGGACCGCGATCCCCGCCCCCGCGCAAGGCGCGAAGGCGACACTCTAATCGGCTGGGGCATGGCGAGCGCGACTTATCCAGGCAACCGTTCCGCCGCCGGCGCAACGGTTCGGATCGAGGTCGATGGCCGGGTGGTGGTGCGAAGCGGCACCCAGGACATCGGCACCGGGACCTACACGATCATGGCCCAGGTCGCGGCGGACGTGCTCGGCATCGCGCCTGCCCGGGTGCGCGCCGAGCTCGGCGATTCCGACTATCCGGCGGCGCCGGTCTCGGGCGGATCGCAAAGCGCGGCGAGCGTCATTCCCGCGGTGCAAGCCGCGGCCCAGGCCGCACGCGCGAAGCTGGTTCGGCTCGCCACCGGCGCCGAGCGCAGCCCGTTCCTTGGCACGCGGCCCGAAGAGATCGAGGTCGCGGACGGCATGCTGTCCGCGACCGGCAAGCAGCATAGGCTCACGATCGAGGATGCGCTGACCTATGCCGGCGAAACCGCGATCGAGGCAAGCGAGACGGCAAAGCCCGGAGACGAGGACAAGCATTACAGCTTTCATTCCTTCGGCGCGCATTTCGCGGAGGTACGCGTTGACGCGGAGCTCGGCGAGGTGCGGGTGTCGCGCTATGTCGGCGCCTTTGCCGCCGGGCGCATCCTTAACGCAAGGACGGCGCGCAGCCAGTTTATCGGCGGTATCGTTTTCGGCCTCGGCATGGCCTTGACCGAGAAGACGGAGATCGATCGCCGCAACGGACGTGTCCTAAACGCGAACATCGCCGAGTACCTCGTGCCCGTGCATGCCGATGTGCCGGAGATCACCGTGCTCTCGATCACTGAAGACGATCCTTATTTCAATCCGCTGGGCATCAAGGGCGTAGGCGAGCTGCCGATCGTCGGCGCCGCGGCGGCCGTCGCCAATGCGGTTTACCACGCAAGCGGCAAGCGCGTCCGAGATTTGCCGATCCGTCCGGAGAAATTGCTGAACTCAAAATAAGAATTTCGTCTTGCGCCGGCATGCGCACCTAACATTCCTGAAAGATGGAAAAAAAGTGCCGCTCACGCGACGAATGCGGCGCATCACCCGGAACGAAACCGGAGAGGGGCGGTTAAGAGCCTGAATCTCAGGGACAGAAACCGCCGCGACGGGTGCTCATGGCAGCCATCTTCGGACCGCGAGCGAATTTTTATACGCAGATTGTTCTGATCTCAGCCGGGGGCGTGATCGTCGCATTGGCGGCGATGATCCTGATCCTGCCCAATACCGGCTACGCGACCGATATCGGCTTCACGCCGCCGCAACCCGTTCCCTTCAGCCACCAACATCATGTGAGCGGCCTCGGCCTCGATTGCCGCTATTGCCACACCGCGGTCGAGCAATCCGCCGATGCCGGCATGCCGCCGACCCACACCTGCATGACCTGCCACTCGCAGATCTGGACCAACGCCGCGATGCTCGCCCCCGTACGGCAAAGCCTCGCCGAGAAGCAGCCGCTGCATTGGAACCGCGTCTACACGCTTCCCGACTATGTTTATTTCGATCACAGCATCCATGTCGCCAAAGGCATCGGCTGCACCGAATGCCACGGCCCAATCGGCGATATGCCGCTCACCTACAAGGCGACGAGCCTTTACATGGGATGGTGCCTCGATTGCCACCGCAATCCAGCGCCGCATCTGCGGCCGCACGAGGCGGTGTTCGATCCGCACTGGCATCGCACAGCGAGCACGCCGTCGCCTGCACAGCTGATGGCCGAGTATCACATCCATCCAGCGACCTTGACCGATTGCTCCGTGTGTCACCGATGACCGCGCCGAGCACGCCCGCCGATCTTCCGGCGCTGCGCCGCAAGCTGGCGCAAGAGACCGGGCCGCGGTTTTGGCGCAGCCTCGAGGAATTGGCCGAGACGCCGGCCTTTCTCGAGCTGTTGCAGCAGGAGTTTCCGCCTTTTGCCGCCGCCGCGGTGCAAGGCTTTGATCGCCGCCGCTTTCTTCAGCTCATGGCGGCGTCGATGGCGCTGGGCGGCCTAACCGGCTGTCAGAAAGAGGTCGAGCAGCGCCAGCTCTCGCCCTATGTCGAGCAGCCGCCTGGCATCGTGCCGGGCCTCTCGCGCCATTACGCTACGGCGACGAGCCTCGACGGCTTCGGCTATGGCGTGATCCTGCGCCACGAAATGGGCCGGCCGCTGAAGGTCGAGGGCAATCCCGACCATCCGGCGAGCCTCGGCGGCAGCAGCGCCATCGGCCAAGCCTCGATCCTCGGCCTTTACGATCCCTATCGCGCGCAAACCATCACGCAGAACGGGCAGCTCGCGAGCGATTCGGCGTTGCGGACGATGCTGGTCGAGCGCGCCGCTGCGCTCGGCGCAACCCATGGCAGCGGCTTGCGCCTCCTCACCGGCGCCGTCACCTCGCCCAGCCTCGCCGCCCAGATCGATGCGCTGCGCAAAGCCTATCCCCAAATGGCGTGGCACCAATGGGAAGCGGTGGACCGCGACACGGTTCGCGACGGCGCGCGGCTCGCTTTCGGCCGCGTCATCGACACGGTTTGCGATTTCGCGCGCGCCGATCTCGTCCTCGGCATCGAAAGCGATGCGCTCAGCGCGGCGCCCGGCCATCTCCGCTATGCGCGGGACTTCGCCGCGCGGCGGCGGCCCGATGACGCGAAATCGCCGATGAGCCGGCTCTATGCCATCGAGAGCACGCCGACGCTTCTCGGCGCCAAGGCGGACCACCGCCTTGTCATGAAACCCGGGAACATCCAACACGCGCTCCGCCTTGTCGCCGGCGCGGTGAAGGCCGGCCCGTCCGATTGGGCCAATATTCCTGTGCCCCAAGCGCAAGAGCTCGCCGGGCTCATCGCCGATCTTCAGGCGCATCGCGGAAGGTGCCTCGTCCATGCCGGACGCGCGCAGCCGGCCGATATCCACGCGCTGTGCCACGCGATCAATCATGCGCTCGACGGCTTCGGGCAAACCGTCCACACAATCGAGCCGGTCGAAGCGCTGCCAACCGACGGCGACACGTCGCTCGCGGAGCTGGTGGCGGATATCGAGGCGGGAAGGGTCGACACCCTGTTCATCCTCGGCGTCAACGCGGCTTATACGGCACCGGCGGATATCGGCATCGCCGCGGCGCTGCGCCTTGTGCCGCATTCGATCTATCTCGGCGAGCGCGCCGACGAAACCGCCGAGCTGTGCCATTGGCACATTCCCGCCGCGCATGAATATGAGATGTGGAGCGATGTGCGCGCCTATGACGGCACAGCGACGATCCAGCAGCCGCAAGTTCGCCCGCTTTATGGCGGCCGCTCGGCGCACGAAATCCTGGCGATGCTGCTCGGCGAAGCGCGGCGCGACGACCGCACGGCGCTCCGCGAGCGCTGGCGGCACGCCTCCGGCGCCGCGGATTTCGAGCGCTTCTGGACCGAGGCGTTGCGCGCAGGCGTTGTGCCGAACAGCGCCGCAGCGCCGACACGCGTCGCGCCGCGCCCCGATTACGCCACCGCCCTGCCGCCGCCCGCCGCGACGGCGGGACTGAGCCTGCTCTATCGCCCCGATCTCGGCCTCTGGGACGGGCGCTTTGCCGACAATGGGTGGCTGCAAGAGATGGCGCGGCCTTTCACGCGGCTGACCTGGGACAATGCCGCGGAAATCGCGCCCGCGACCGCCGAGCGCTTGGGGCTTCAACAATCCGACATGGTCGAGCTGGCGCTCGATGGTAAAAAGCTGCGCGCGCCGGTGTGGATTCTTCCGGGCCAAGCCGCGGAGTGCGTCACGCTGCGCCTCGGCTACGGGCGGCGGCGTGCCGGTCCTGTCGGCACCGGCGTCGGCGTCAACGCCTATCGCTTGCGCAGCGCGCGGAACGGCTGGAACGCGCCGGGCCTCGCGCTCGCCAAGGTGAGCGGCCGTCATCTTTTCGCCAGCGAGCAGCATGAGTGGCTGATGCATGGCGAGAACCTCATCCGCGCGACGACGCTCGAGCAGCTGCACGGCAAATCGCCGGTCCCCGAGGCCGGGACGAGCGATGCATCGCTCTATCCGGGCTTTGCCTATGACGGCATCGCCTGGGCGATGAGCATCAGTCTCAACTCCTGTATCGGCTGCCAAGCCTGCGTCATCGCGTGCCAGGCCGAGAACAACATTCCCGTCGTCGGCAAGGAAGAGGTCGCGCGCGGCCGAATCATGCATTGGCTGCGCATCGATCGTTATTACGAGGGCCCGCTCGATGCGCCGGCGACGCATTTCCAGCCCGTGCCATGCATGCATTGCGAGAACGCGCCATGCGAAGTGGTGTGCCCGGTGCAGGCGACGGTCCATGATTCGCAAGGGCTCAATGTCATGGTTTACAACCGCTGCGTCGGCACGCGGTTCTGCTCGAACAATTGTCCCTACAAGGTCCGGCGCTTCAATTTCTTCGATTACAGCGGCGACGATCCGCGGCCGCGCGAATCCTGGAACCCCGAGGTGACGGTCCGCGGCCGCGGCGTCATGGAAAAATGCACCTACTGCATCCAGCGCACGCGCCAAGCGATGATCGAGGCCGACAAGGCGAACCGGCCTATCGCGGATGGCGAGGTTCTGACCGCCTGCCAGCAGGCCTGCCCGACCCAGGCGATCGTTTTCGGCAACAAGAACGACACGGCGAGCGCGGTGGCGCGCCGCAAGGCGAGCGCGCTCGATTACGCCATGCTGGACGAGCTCAACACCCGGCCGCGGACCAGCTACGAGACCGCGGTACGCAATCCCAACCCCAGCATCAAGACGAGCTGAGATGGCGACGGCCGAAACCCATTGGCGCGAGCCGGTGATCGGACCGGAGCAAAATTACGCGACGGTCAGCGAGCATCTGAGCGATCTGGTTCTCGTGCAGCGCACGCCGCTTTGGTGGTATGCCGGGTTCGGCGTCTCGATGCTGCTTTTCCTCTGGCTCGTCGTGGCGGCGGTCTATCTTCTCGCGAACGGCATCGGCGTTTGGGGCGTGAACATTCCCGTCGCCTGGGGCTGGGCGCTCGCCAATTATGTCTGGTGGATCGGCATCGCCAGCGGCGGCACCTTTATTTCATCGCTGTTCTATCTCGTCGGCGCGGATTGGCGGAACGGCGTCAATCGCTTCGCCGAATCCCTGACCCTCTTTGCCGCTGCCGCCGCCGGGCTGATGCCGATTTTCCATCTGGGCCGCCAGGGCCTGTTCTACTGGCTCTTCCCTTATCCGAGCGTGATGGGGATCTGGCCGCAATTCCGTAGCCCGCTGCTGTGGGATTTCTTCGCCCTGCTCTGCTACATCCTCAACTCGATCGTCTTCTGGTATATCGGCCTCATTCCCGATTGCGCGACCTTGCGCGACCGCGCGACGACACGGCGCGCCCAGATTTTCTATGGGCTTCTTGCCTTGGGCTGGCGCGGCTCGGCTCGGCACTGGCGCAATTATAAAATCGTCTATCTCGTGATGGCCGGTTTCATGGCGCCGATGGTCGTTTCGGTGCACAGCATCGTCGGCCTCGATTTCGCCGCCGGCATCGCCGCTGGCTGGCACTCGACGCAATGGCCGCCTTATTTCTTCATCGGCGCGCTCTATTCGGGCTGGGCCTCCACTCTTCTGCTGATGATTCCGATCCGTCGGCTCTATCGCCTCGAGCGCATCGTCACCGAGCGGCATATCGAGGTGATCGCCAAGCTCATGCTCGCGACCGGGCTGATGCTCGCCTATTGCTACGCGCTGGAGGCATTCCAGCCCTTCTATCGCGGCGATCAGGCCGAGCGCGACGCCTATCTCTACGGCGCTTTTGGCGCGCACGCAGGTTCCTTCTGGGTGCGCAACAGCCTCAATATCTTCCTGCCGCAGCTCTTGTGGATCCCGGCGCTGCGCCGCAATCGCGTGCTGCTGGTGCTTCTATCCTTCGGCATCGTCGTCGGCATGTGGTTCGAGCGCTTCAA
>DATNGG010000086.1:0-16462 GCA_035605975.1 Allostellaceae bacterium
GATCGCTGGTATTGGCTCGGGCTTGGCTTGGCGATCACCGCCCTTTTGGCGCTCTACACCGAGCGCGAGCGGGTGCGGCGCTTTGCGACCGAGGCGCTCGTCAAAAACCGCACCGCCGAGCTCGCGCATGAGCTCGAGGAGCGGCGGGAGGCGGAGGCGAAGCTGCGGCAGACGCAGAGTCTCGTCACGGCGACGCTCGAAGCGGCGCCTTTCGCCATCACCGCGATGGCGCCCGATCGCTCCGTCCTCCTCTGGAACCGCGCCGCCGAGACCATCTTCGGCTACACCGCCAAGGAGGCGATCGGCCGCGTTCTGCCGATCGTGCCCGAGGAGGATGGCACCGCCTCGGCGGAGATCGTCCAGCGCATGGCCGAGGGCCAGATCATCCGCAACCTCGCGCTGCGGCGGAGGCGCAAGGACGGGTCTTTCGTCGAGATCCGCTTCAGCGGCGGGCCGGTCTATGAAGACGGGCACCTGCGCGCCGTCGTCGGCTTGCTCGAGGACGCGACCCAGACCACCGCCTTGGAGCGCCAGCTTATCCAGGCCCAAAAGATGGAGGCGATCGGCAACCTCACCGGCGGCATGGCGCATGATTTCAACAATCTGCTCGGCATCATCATCGGCAATCTCGATCTCGCCCGCGGCTCGAAAGCGCTCCAGCCGGACGACGCCGAGTTGGTCGGCGACGCGCTCGATGCGGCGCTCCGCGGCGCCGAGCTGACGCGGCGTCTGCTCGCTTTCGCGCGCCGCCAGCCCTTGAAGCCCGAGCGCGTCGATCTCAATGCGCTGATCGGCGACATCGTCAAGCTCTTGACCCGGACCTTGGGCGAGGGGGTCGAGATTTCGCTCGACCTCACGCCCGATCTCTGGCCGATCGTGATCGATCCGGCGCAGCTCGAAGCGAGCCTTGCCAATCTCGCGACCAACGCGCGCGATGCGATGCCGCAAGGCGGCAAGCTCATGATCTCGACGATGAACCGGCATCTCGACGCCGATTACGCCTCGCTCTTTCCCGAGGTCGCGCCCGGCGATTACGCGCTGATCGAGGTGAGCGACACCGGCAGCGGGATTCCGCCGGACTTGATCGGGCGGATTTTCGAACCGTTCTTCACCACCAAGGAAGCGGGCAAGGGGACGGGGCTCGGCCTCAGTATGGTGTTCGGCTTCGTCAAGCAATCGGGCGGACATATCAACGTCTATAGCGAGCCCGATGTCGGCACGACCTTCCGACTCTATCTGCCGCGCGCGCCCGAAGGCACCGCGGCGGAGGCACCGGCCGAGCGCGGCCTACTTGCCCAAGGGCGCGGCGAGGTGGTGCTCGCGGTCGAGGACAATGCCGCGCTGCGCCGCGTCGTGCTGCGCCAACTGCACGATCTCGGCTATCGCGCGCTCGAGGCCGAGAGCGCCGCCGCGGCGCTCGCGACCTGCGAGCGCGAGAAGGTCGATCTGCTGTTCACCGACGTGATCCTTGCCGGTGGTGCCGATGGCTATGCGCTCGCACGCGAGGTGCGCCGGCGCTGGCCCGAGACGGCGGTCGTGCTGACCTCGGGCTTTCCGCAGATGAAGTTCGACAATGACAGCGGCTGGAAGGACGAGTTCGTGTTGTTGAGCAAGCCATATCGCCGCCGCGATTTGGCGCAGGCCTTGCGCGACGCGCTCGAGAAGTGAGCGGCGACTCGCTCATTGAAGCGGGGTCGCCTTTCGTTAAATCGTCATGCCCGCGCTTGTCGCGGGCATCCACGTCTTTTGATGTCGAGGCTCGGAGACGTGGATGGCCGGGAGGACGCCCGGCCATGACGTCGATAGTAAACGATCCGACTCTCTGGAACGGCGCGCCGGCTGTGCTACGCCGCTCAGGCCCTGGGCTGCGGCCCGAGCGCCGCGGTGATCTTACGCAACAGCGCGTCGATCATCACCGGCTTTTGCAGGATTTGATTGTCGTTGCCGGGCCCCTCCGCCGCGCGTTCGGCACCGCTCAGATAAATGACTTTCCGCCCGCTCTTGGCCAATTCGGCAAGCGGATGCGCGGCTGCCGAGTCGGCCGGGAGGCCGATGCCGGTGATGACGAGGTCGATCGGGCTGGCGCCTTCGAGCGCGCCCAAGGCCGAGGCCATGCCGTCCGCGGCCACGACCTCGAAGCCCGCCGCTTCGACCATGCCCTTGATCATGCCGCGCGCCGGCGCGTCGCCTTCGACCACCAGGACACGCTTTGTCGAACCATCGCCCATCGCCGCCTCCATTCCCGCCTCCATCCATGACGCGGTTTGGTAAACGAACGATAAACGCGGCCGAGTCCCGGTCGACTATCGACCGAAATAAATATTATAATTTCATATAATTAAGGATAAATCTTAAGGTAAATAGCGAATTCGCTGGGATGCGGCCAATCAGGCGACCGAGAACGAGTTGCCGCAACCGCAGGAGGAAGCGGCATTGGGGTTCCGCACCTGGAAGGAGGCGCCCATCATGTCCTCGACGAAATCGATCTCGGCGCCTTTGACCAACTCGAGCGAGACCTCGTCGATGACCAGCGCAACGCCGTCGCGCTCGAAGATTCGGTCTTCCGCGGCCTTGGCGGTATCGAAGCTGAAGCCATATTGAAAGCCCGAGCAACCGCCGCCCGACACGGCGAGGCGCAGAAAGGCGTCCGGCGTGTTCTCCTGAATTTTGAGCGCGGCGACGCGCTTGGCCGCGCTGGCGGTCAAGGTGACTTGGGGCTCGGTGTTGGCGGCGCCGTCCGGCATCGTGCAAATCCTGGAGTTTCGCAGCCTATTCTATGTGGGGAGGGTGAAGCCTTTGTCAAACCTTGGCGATGCGCCGGCTTTGCGTCAACGCGCCAGCGGCAAGGCGCGTTTCAGCCCAAGCTCGACCAGCTTCCCGTCCTCGAAAAAGAGCTCGCCGATCCCGGGATAGGACCATTTCTCGCGGGTGCCGCCGCCGGGCGAGGGCTCGGGCGCGATGGCCGCCGGCGCGCCCCAGCTTGATTTGATCTCCTCCGTCGTCATCCCGAGACGCGCGACACGGCCGAGACGGGCCGGGACGGGGCGCTGGCGCAGAAAATCGTCATAGCTCATCCAACCCGATTTTCCGTCCTCGAAGACGAGATGCAGGATGGTGCGGTGATCGCTCGGCTGCTGGGCGGCGCTGTCGACGGTGAAATAGCCGTTGGCGCGCACGATGCAGCCTTCGACCGATTTCGGAATCGGCCGCGGGCAGGCATAGACGCGGCGCGGCGGCTGGATGCCAAAGCTCTTTCCGACCTCGCCGCCGGCATAGTAGAGGCTGGCATCCTGCCCCGCGGGCACGCAGCTCGCGAGCAACGCCGCCAGCGAAAACGCGAGCGGCAGGGCGGGGATGTGGCCTCGCGTCCGAACAGCGGGCCGAGCGTGCGAGGCCGCCATCACACATTCACCGGGGCGAGGGTGGGCCGGCCGCGGATGATGTCGGCCATCTTCTCGGCGATCATGATCACCGTCGCGTTGATATTGGCGCCGACGAGATCGGGCATGACCGCCGCATCGACGACGCGCAAACCGTCGATCCCGCGTACCCTGCATTCGGGGTCGACCACCGCCATCGGATCGGCATCGATCCCCATTTTGCAGCTGCCGAGCGGGTGATGCGCGGTCGCCCCGACCTTGCGCACATGCGCGTCGATCTCCTCATCGCTCTCCTTGCCCGGTCCCGGAGCGAGCTCGGCGGCGGCGAAGTCCTGCACCGGCTTTTGCCGGCAGATCTCGCGCACCATGCGGACGCCCTCGCGGATAAGTTTGATATCGGCGTCGGTCCCGAGAAAATTCTGGTGGATGCGCAGCTTCGCCTTGGGATCGGTCGAAGCAAGCTTCACCGCGCCGCGGCTCGTCGGCCGCAAGAGCACGGCGCGCGGGCCGAAACTGTCATTGGCCGGCTGCTGCAGGAGCGGCCAATAGGGTTGCAAGCCGGTCGGCGCCATGCGGAAGAGGATCTGAATATCGGGCATGGTCTTCGCCTGGGCGGTCTTGATGAAGCCCATCACACCGCCGGGGAGGTCGGTCGCGGGACCGGTGCCGAAGAGATAGGCCTGTACCATCTCGCGCGCGATATTGTCCATGCGCAGCCGGCCGGGGAAGGGCCCGCGGCCGCGCCGCGCATATTCGACGCCGACCGAGAGATGGTCCTGCAGATTCTTGCCGACGCCCGGGAGCGCGACCTTCACTGGAATGCCGTGCTGGCCGAGCTCCTCGGGATCGCCGATGCCCGACAGCATCAAGAGCTGCGGCGAATTGATGACGCCGCCGCAAAGCAGCACCTCGCGCTCGGCCTTGAGGGTCGCGGTCTGGCCATCCTTCTCATATTCGACGCCGACCGCGCGATTGCCCTCGAAGAGGAGACGCGTCACCAGCGCCTGGGTCTCGACCTGGAGATTCTTGCGCGCCAGGGCCGGACGCAGATAGGCCGTCGCCGTGCTGGCGCGCCGGCCCTTCACGATATTGGCCTGGGTCCGGCCGAAGCCGTGCTGCTCGGCGCCGTTGTAATCCTCGGTCGAGGGATGACCGAGCCGCTTGCCGGCATCGCGGAAGGCCTCGATCAGCGGGTCTTCATAGCGCGTGAAACGCGTCGCGATCGGGCCATCGCCGCCGCGATATTCGCTGGCGCCGCCTTCCCAGCTTTCCTGGCGCTTGAAATAGGGCAGGGCGTGCGCATAGGACCATTGCGTCAGCCCGCTCTCGGCCCAGCGGTCGTAATCGCCGCGATTGCCGCGGACATAGCCCATGACATTGATCGAGGAGGAGCCGCCGATCACCTTGCCGCGCGCGCATTCGATGCTGCGGCCGTCGAGCCCGGGCTCCGCCTCGGTGAAATACATCCAGTCATGCAGCCGGTCCGCGAAGATCTTGCCCCAGCCGAGCGGGATGTGGATCAGCGGATCGCGGTCCCAGCCGCCCGCTTCGAGCAGCATCACGCGCACATCCGTGTCTTCGGTCAGGCGATGGGCGAGGCAGCATCCGGCCGAGCCGGCGCCGATGATGATGTAGTCATAGCTCAACGCGCTCGCCATTCCGCCGGCCCCTCCCTGCGTGGTCTTGGCCGGCGATCATCCCCGAGCCGAGCGCCGCTTGCAACCCGAGAGGGGCGTGGATTTTGCGTTTGTCGATGCCATCATCCCCGTCCCCTCATCCCGAGCCTGTCGAGGGACGCACAACCGGATTGCAGCGAGAACCACAATGGGCGCCTTCGTTTATATCCTGCGCTGCTCTGATGGTTCTTACTACACGGGAATCACGCGAGCGTCGCTTGAGGAGCGGGTAGCGCAGCACGGCGCCGGAAGCTATGACGGCTACACGGCGCGCCGACGGCCGGTCGAGCTCGTCTTTCATCAGGAATTCGATCGTATTACGGACGCCATCGCAGCCGAACGCCAGGTCAAGAATTGGAGCCGCGCTAAGAAGGAGGCGCTGATCCGGGGCGATTTCGAGTCACTTCGCCGTCTCGCCAAAGGCAAGAACTGACGCTGCAGTAGCGCTTTGCGTCCCTCGACAAGCTCGGGATGAGGGTAGAGCGGAATCGGCACATCAGCCCCGATTCCCCGATTCTTCACCATTCGACCACATTGCACCTGAGGCTGCCTCGGATTAGGTTTCGGCCCATGAGCAACCCGGCGCTTGCCGCCTATGCCTGTCACCCCAAGGACAGTCGCGGCCGGCTCTATCCCGAGCCGGAAAGCCCGACGCGCACGGTGTTTCAGCGCGACCGCGACCGGATCATTCATTCCTCGGCCTTCCGCCGCCTGCAGTACAAGACCCAGGTTTTCGTCTATCACGAGGGCGATCACTATCGCACGCGGCTGACGCATAGCCTCGAAGTGGCGCAGATCGCGCGCAGCATCGCGCGCCAGTTGCGGCTCGAGGAGGATCTCGCCGAGGCGCTGGCCTTGGCGCATGATTTGGGCCACACGCCCTTCGGCCATGCCGGCGAGGACGCGCTCAATGAAGCGATGCGGCCTTTCGGCGGCTTCTCGCACAACGACCAGACCTTGCGCATCTTGACGAAGCTCGAGCATCGCTATGCCGCGTTCGACGGGCTCAACCTCACCTGGGAAGCGCTCGAGGGGACGGTCAAGCATAACGGACCGGTGATGCCGCCCTTGCCGCCGACGCTTGCCGATTACGTCGCGCGCCACGATCTGGAGCTCGAAACCTATGCTTCGGCCGAGGCGCAGGTCGCCTCGCTCGCCGACGACATCGCCTATGACAATCACGACATCGACGACGGGTTGCGCGCCGGGCTGTTTGCGATCGCGGATCTGCGCGGCGTGCCCCTCGTCGGGCCCGCTTTTGCCGAAGTCGAGCGGCTTTATCATGGGCTCGACGAAGCGCGGCTCATTCACGAGGCGATCCGGCGCCTTATCGACCGCATGGTGAGCGACGTGGTCGAGGAATCGCGTCGCCGCATTGACACGGCGGGCGTCAATAGCGCGGCGGGCCTGCGCCGCCTCGGCTACGCGGTGATCGGCTTCTCGCCGGAAATGCGCGAGGAAGAGCGCGGCTTGCGCGGCTTTCTCTTCGAGCGCATGTACCGGCATTACCGCGTCAATCGCATGGCGTCGAAAGCGCATCGCATCGTGCGCGAGCTGTTCGAGCTGCTCGTCAGCGAGCCCGAATGCCTGCCGACCGAGTGGCGGTCGCAGGCGCCGGCGTCGGGCGAGCGGAAGACCGCACGGGTGGTCGCCGATTACATTGCCGGCATGACCGATCGCTTTGCGCTCGACGAGCATTACCGTCTCTTCGACAGGTACGCGACGACGTGAGAGATCTCTTCGCCCATTTCCGCTCGGTCGTCATTGCCGAGCTCGGTGCGCTCGCGCGCGAGGGGGTGCTGCCCGAGGGCCTCGATCTCGGCCGCGTCGCGGTCGAGCCGCCGCGCGATCCGGCGCATGGCGATATTTCGACCAATGCCGCGATGGTGCTGGCGAAGGCCGCGAAGCTCGCGCCGCGCGCGCTGGCGGAGCAGCTCGTATCGCGGCTTCAAGGCGACGACGACATCACAGCGGCCGAGGTCGCGGGGCCGGGCTTCATCAATTTGCGCATCGCCGATCCGTTCTGGCATGCGCGGCTCGGCGATATCCTCGCGGCGGGCGCCAATTACGGCGAGAGCGAGTTGGGGCAGGGGCGGCGCGTCAATGTCGAATATGTCTCGGCCAACCCGACCGGCCCGATGCATGTGGGGCATGGGCGCGGCGCGATCGTCGGCGACGCCCTCGCATCGCTGCTCGAAAAGGCCGGCTACCAAGTGTGCCGCGAATACTACATCAACGATGCCGGCGCGCAGGTGGATGTGCTCGCGCGCTCGCTCCATCTGCGCTATCGCGAGGCGAATGGCGAGGCGATCGGCGAAATTCCGGAAGGGCTCTATCCCGGCGAATATCTGAAGGATACGGGCTGGCTTCTCGCCAAGCGCGATGGCCGCAAATGGATGGAGGCGCCGGAAGCCGCCTGGCTCGGCGAGTTCCGCGACTTCGCCATTGCCGCGATGATGGCGATGATCCGCGCCGACCTCCAAGCCGTCGGCGTCGAGCACGAGGTTATCACCTCGGAGCGCGAGATCGTCGCCGCTGGCGGTATCGAGAAGGCGGTCGCCGCGCTCGACAAGCTGGGCCTCATCTATGTCGGCACGCTGGAGCCGCCCAAAGGCAAGCTGCCCGAGGATTGGGAGGCGCGGCCGCAGACGCTCTTCCGCTCGACCAATTTCGGCGATGATGTCGACCGGCCCTTGAAGAAATCCGACGGCAGCTGGACCTATTTCGCCGCCGATATCGCTTATCATTTCGACAAGGTGCAGCGCGGCTTCGCCGAGATGATCGATATCTGGGGCGCTGATCACGGCGGCTATGTGAAGCGCATGCAGGCGGCGGTGACGGCCCTGACGCAAGGCGAGGCCGCGCTCGACGTGAAGCTCTGCCAGCTGGTCAATCTCTTCGATCAGGGCCAGCCGGTGCGCATGTCGAAGCGCGCCGGCACCTTCATCACCCTGCGTGAGGTGGTGGACAAGGTCGGCAAGGACGTCTTCCGCTTCGTCATGCTGACGCGGCGCAACGACCAGGCGCTGGATTTCGACTTCGCCAAGGTGGTCGAGCAGTCGAAGGACAATCCGGTCTTCTACGTGCAATACGCGCATGCGCGCGCCTCCTCGGTGATGCGCCACGCCGCCGAGGAGTTCGCACCGGAGGAGCTCGCGCCTGCGGCGTTGGCGCGCGCGCAGATGGCGCTCCTCGAGGACCGCGACGAGATCGCGCTGATCCGCCTCCTCGCGCAATGGCCGCGCATGGTCGAGGGCGCGGCCGAGGCGCATGAGCCGCATCGCATCGCCTTCTATCTGCAAGAGGTCGCCGCCGCCTTCCACGGCCTGTGGAACAAGGGCAAGGACGAAGCGCGCTTGCGCTTTATCCAAACTGGCGCCAAGGATTTGACCGTGGCGCGGCTCGCTCTCGTCAAGGCGGTCGCCTTCGTCGTCGCCTCCGGCCTTCAGGTGTTCGGCGTCGCGCCTGCCGAGGAGATGCGCGCATGACCGAGCGTATCCAGTTCGACCCCGAGGAAGATCGGCCGCATTATCCCGATCCGCCGCCGCGGCTGCGCGACCGCTTGCGCCTGCGCATCACGCTGCCATGCCTTCTCGCTGTCGTCGTCGCGCTTGGCGCGGGCTGGGTCTATAAAGCGAACAAGCCGCCGGCGACGCTGGCGATGGTGCCGGAGATTCATCCCGATGCCGCGCCGGTGAAGGAAGCGCCGGCCAATCCCGGCGGCATGGTCGTCCCCGATCAGGATTCGGCGCTGCTCAACCGCGAGGGCAAGCCCGCGGCGAAAGTCGAGCAGCTTTTGCCGCCGCCCGAGCCGGTGCTGCCGCGCCCGATCGCGCCGCCGCCGCAAGCGCAGGAAACGGCATTGGCTCCGCCGCCGCGCCCGGCTGCGCCTGCGCAACCGCCCGTCACGCAAGCTGCTCCAGCGCCGCCGCCCAGCACGACGCATAGCGCTGCCGCCGCGGCGGCAGCGCATGCGGCACCGGCCGCCGCGCCCAAAGCCGCGAGCGCCGCGCCGCAACCGGTTCCGGCCGCAGCCGCCTCGGGCTGGCGGCTGCAGCTTGGCGCGGTGCGCAGCGAAGCCGCGGCGCGCGAGGCCTGGCAGCGCCTCAAGACGGAGCAGCCCGATATTCTCGGCAAGCTCGCCCTCGCGACGCCGCGGGTCGATCTCGGCGCCAAGGGGATTTTCTATCGCGTTCAGGCGGGTCCGATCGCCGACGGCAACGTGGCGGAGCGCAGTTGCGCCGCGCTCAAGGCGCGACATGTGGGGTGTCTCGTTGTCAAGCCGTGAGGAAATTTTCGGCTGCGAAAATTTCGCTGCAATAGCATCCTGCGCCCTTCGACTGCGCGCTTTGCGCGCGCTCAGGGTGAGGGAAAATGGTTGATGGCATGAACGAAAGCGCCTCATCCCGAGCGGGTTCGAGGGACGCACGGCCTTGATCCAGCCTGTCATCTTTGGCCTCTCCGGCACCACGCTCACCGACGAAGAGCGCGGCTTCTTCCGCGATGCCGATCCTGCGGGGTTCATTCTCTTCGCGCGCAATTGCGAGGACCCGGCGCAGGTCGCGGCGCTCGTCGCCGCGCTGCGCGAAACCGTGGGCCGCGGCGATGCGCCAGTGCTGATCGATCAGGAAGGCGGACGTGTGGCGCGGTTGAAGCCGCCGCATTGGCGCGCCTATCCGCCGCCCGCGACCCTCGCGGCGCTGCCGGGCAACGCCGCGCGCGAGGCGGTGTGGCTCGGTGCGCGGCTCATCGCCGACGATCTCGCGCTCCTCGGCATCACGGTCGATTGCACGCCTGTGCTCGATATTCCGGTCGCCGGCGCCGATCCGATCATCGGCGACCGCGCGCTCGGCGCGACTCCGGCGCGGGTGGCGGAACTGGGACTCGCGGTGTGCGACGGGCTGATGGCGGGCGGCGTGCTGCCGGTCATCAAGCACATTCCGGGACATGGGCGCGGCAATGTCGACAGCCACAAAGGCCTGCCCGTGGTCGCAACCCCGCGCGCGACGCTCGACTCGACGGATTTCGCCGCTTTTCGCGCGCTCGCCGGCATGCCTTGGGCGATGACCGCCCATATTCTCTACAGCGCCGTTGATCCCGACCGCCCAGCGACGCTCTCGCCGTTGGCGGTGGGCGAGGTGATTAGGACTAGCATCGGCTTCGAGGGCGTGCTTGTCTCCGATGATCTTTCAATGCAGGCCTTGGGCGGGAGCCTGCCGGACCGGGCGCGCGGCGCGCTCGCAGCGGGTTGCGATCTGGTGCTTCACTGCAACGGCGACATGACGGAAATGCGCGGCATCGCCGCCGCCATTGGCGGGATCAGTGCCGCCGCAAGCCGCCGCCTCGATGCCGGCGAGGCGCGGCGCTGGGCGCCCGGCTTTTTCGACCGGTTCGCGGCGGAGCGGCGCTTTGATGCGCTGATCGAAGGCAAGGAATGATGCCGCCGGAGATCGCGGCATTCGCGAAGGGCATTTCGGTTTTCGCGCTGCCGGTGATTTTTGCCGTGACGCTGCACGAGGCGGCGCACGGCTTCGTTGCCTACAAGCTCGGCGACGACACTGCGTGGCGCATGGGCCGCGTCACCTTCAATCCGATCAAGCACATCGATCTCTTCGGCACCATCATTCTGCCGCTCCTGTTGCTGCTCGCGTCCTTCACGGCGGGCGGCCTCTTCATGTTCGGCTATGCGAAGCCGGTGCCGGTGCGCTTCGACCGGCTCAACCATCCGCGCCGCGACATGGTGTGGGTCGCGCTCGCCGGGCCGGCGACGAATCTCGCGCTCGCCATCCTCTCGGCGCTTCTGCTCTACGCCGTGCCGTTTCTACCGGGATTGCTGCAGAGCTGGACGCTCTACAATCTCAAATACTCGATCGAGTTCAATATCCTCATCGGCCTCTTCAATATGATCCCGCTGCCGCCCTTGGATGGCGGCCGCGTCGCGGTCGGACTGCTGCCCGACGTCCTCGCCATTCCGCTCGCGCGCACCGAGCGCTACGGCATGCTGATTCTGATCACGCTGCTGTTCTTTCTGCCCCTGGTCGGACAGCAACTGCATATGAACTTGAACGTCATCACCTTTTTGCTCGAGGCGCCTTATACTTGGCTCCAGCATCTGGTGTTCGCGATCACGGGACTGTCGGCATGAGCGAGACCGAGCCCTTCGAGATGGAAAAGCCCGAGGCGAAGCCGAGCGCCGAGCTCGTCGTCGATCTCGAAGGCTATGAGGGGCCCATCGACGTGCTCCTGACCCTGGCGCGCGACCAGAAAGTCGACATCACCAAGATCTCGATCCTGCGCCTCGCCGACCAATATCTCGCCTTCATCGCCGCCGCGCGCCGCCTCAGCCTCGAGATCGCCGCCGATTATCTCGTCATGGCCGCCTGGCTCGCCTATCTCAAATCGCGCTTGCTGCTGCCGCAGCCGGCCGAAGCCGAAGAGCCCACGGGCGAGGAGATGGCGGCGGCGCTCGCCTATCAGCTGCAGCGCCTCGAAGCGATGCAGAAGGCGGGGCATAGCCTCTTCGCGCGCGATCTCCTCGGCCGCGACGTCTTCGGCCGCGGCGCGCCCGAAGGACTGCCGCGCGTCCTCGTGCCGGTCTATGAGGCGACGCTCTACGATCTCCTGAAAGCCTATGGCGAGGGCCGCGCGCGCAAGGAATCGGGCGTGCTCCACATCGAGGCGCCCGAGCTCTATTCGATGGACGACGCGCTGCAGCGCTTCGAGCGCTTGCTCGGACGGATGCCCGATTGGCGCACCTTGGCGAGCTTCCTGCCGCGCGGCCTCGCGCCCGGCCTCGTCCAGCGCTCGGCGGTCGCCGCGACCTTCGCCGCCACCCTCGAATTGGTGCGCTCCGGCAAGCTGCAACTGCGCCAGGATGCGCCTTTCGGCCCGATCTATTTGCGCAGCCCATCACACGAGACGCCATGAGCGACAGTGACACACCCGACATGACCGACGAATTGCGCCTGTTGGAAGCGCTGCTCTTCGCCGCTTCATCGCCGCTCGACGAGGCCGCGATCAAGCAGCGCCTGCCCGAGGGCATCGATCCGGCGCCGCTCTTGGCCGAGCTCGCGGCCTTCTATGCGCCGCGCGGCGTCAACATCGTGCAGGTCGCGGGGGGCTGGACCTTGCGCACCGCGCCCGATCTCGCACCGCGCCTGAAGCTCACCCAGAAGGTCGGGCGCAAATTGTCGCGCGCCGCGATCGAGACGCTGGCAATCATCGCCTATCATCAGCCGGTGACGCGCGCCGAGATCGAGGAAATTCGCGGCGTCGTCATCAGCCGCGGCACGCTCGACACGCTGATGGAGGCGGGCTGGATTCTGCCGCGCGGCCGCAAGCAGACGGTCGGCCGGCCCGCGACCTGGGTGACGACCGACGCTTTTCTCGAGCATTTCGGTCTTGCCGGGCTCGGCGATCTGCCGGGGATGGAGGAGTTGCGCGCGGCGGGCCTCGTTGGACCGCGGCCGGTCGCAACCTTGCGCGAGACGATCGGCGGCGACCGCTTGCCCGATCTGCCCCGCGCCGAGGGCGAGGACGAGGCGCCGGAGGATGTCGTGGTGGAAGAGCTGGACCAAGAAACGGCGGACCGCGCCGTGGCAGAGGCCGAAGCCGCGGCGGATCGCGCCGCCGAGGAGGCCGAGGGCGAGGCCGAGCCCGCCGAGGCAGAGCACGCCGAAAGCGAGTCCGATCGCTCCTGAGCCGCGCTGCGATGCCGCAGCCCCCGGCGCGCCGGCCGCGCCGCGTTGCGGGGCAGGGCGCCATCTGCCATGATCCGCCCCGTGAAAGTCGAGGGCAGGGCAGCGACATAGGCGATGTTTGATTTCGCATGGTCGGAGCTGGCGCTGATCGCTGTGGTGGCGCTCATCGTCATCGGTCCCAAGGACCTGCCGCGGGTAATGCGCATCGTCGGACAATGGGTGCAGCGCGCGCGTTCGATCGCGCGCGAGTTCCAGGGCAGCCTCGATCAAATGGTCCGCGAGGCGGAGCTCGACGAGATCAAGCGCAATCTCGACCGGGCGTCGAGCTTCGACGTCGATCACGAGATTCGTCAGGCGATCGATCCCGGCGGCGAGCTGCAGCGCTCGCTCAACGAGCCGGTGCTGACCAACCCGCTGATCGACGCGCCGAAGCCGGCGCCGACGCCGGAGAGCGAAGCACCGACCGGCGCTGCGCCAGCCTTGCCGCCGACGCCGCCCGCGCCCGATACGCCGCCGCCCGTCGCGCAAGCGGAGGAGGGTCACAGCGAAGCCGCCAAGGCGCCGCAAGCGGAGCCGGAAGCGCACCGCAGTTAGAGCCGCATCCGATATGAAGGCGAAGCATTCGATTTGTTTGTCGTCATGCCCGCGAAAGCGGGCATCGAGGGAGGCTGCGGCTCTGGACCCCCGCTTGCGCGGGGGTGACGAGAACGGAGCGATTCAACCAGCCGGATCGCGCTTTCGATGACCCAGCGCGAAGAGGAACTCGAGGAAGGCAAGATGCCGCTGCTCGATCATCTGATCGAGCTGCGCAAGCGCCTCCTCTATTCGGCGCTCGCGCTCCTCGTCATGCTCGGCCCGTGCTACTATTTCAGCCGCGACATCTATGATTTCCTCGCTCAGCCGCTCGCCGACGCGCTCGCGCATGAGAGCGGGCGCCACCTCATCTATACCGATCTGACCGAGGCGTTCTTCACCAATCTGCGCGTCGCCTTCTGGGCGGCGTTCTGCCTCGCCTTTCCGATCATCGCCAGCCAGATCTGGATGTTCGTCGCGCCGGGACTCTACAAGCGCGAGCGCCGCGCCTTCCTGCCTTATCTCATCGCCACGCCCGTGCTCTTCATCATGGGCGGCGCGCTGGTCTACTACGTGCTGTTCCCGGTCGCCTGGCGCTTTTTCCTCAGCTTCGAGAGTCCGGGCGGTCCGGGCCAGCTGCCGATCGAGGTCGAGCCCAAGGTCAGCGAATACCTCACCCTGGTGATGCGGCTGATCCTCGCCTTCGGCCTCGCCTTCCAGCTTCCGGTGTTGCTCACCCTGATGGCGCGGGTCGGGCTCGTCACGGCTGCCTGGCTTGGCAAGCAGCGGCGCTACGCCATCGTGGCGGTCTTCATCATCGCCGCGGTGCTGACGCCGCCCGATATTTTCAGCCAGGTCTCGCTGGCCCTGCCGCTCATCCTGCTGTTCGAGATCTCGATCCTTTCCTGCAAGATGGTCGAGCGTCAACGCGCCCGGCGCGAAGCCGAGGAAGCGGCCGCGGAGGCAGCCGATACGGAGAAAGAAAATACTTCATAAACAGATATTTATAGTCTATAGCTCATCTCTCTTTGCGGCCGCCAGAGCACGTCGATGTTCGACCTGAAAACCATTCGCGACGACCCCGAGGCGTTCGATCGCGGCCTTGGGCGCCGCGGCCTCGCGCCGCGCACGCCCGAGATTCTGCCGCTCGAGCGGCAATGGCGCGAAGCGCAGACCCGGGCGGAGCAGCTTCAGGCCGAGCGCAACAAGCTCGCGCGCGAGATCGGCGCGGCAAAGGCAAAGGGCGGCGATGCCCACGAGCTTTTGCGCCGCGTCGCCGAAAGCAAGGACGAGCAGGCGCGGCTCGAGGCCGAGGCGGGCCGCCTCAAGACCGAGCTCGACGCCCTCCTTGCCGGCATTCCCAACCTTCCGGCCGAGGACGTGCCCGACGGCAAGGACGAGACTGCGAACCAGGAAATCCGCAAATTCGGCACGCCGCGGCAGATGAATTTCGCGGCGAAGGATCACGTCGCACTCGGGGAGGCGTTGGGCGAGATGGATTTCGCCCGCGCCGGCAAGCTGTCGGGCGCGCGCTTCGTCGTTCTCAGAGGCGGGCTCGCGCGGCTGGAGCGCGCGCTCGGCCAGTTCATGCTCGATCTGCATACGCGCGAATTCGGCTACACCGAAGTCTCGCCGCCCTTGCTGGTGCGCGACGAGACGGCGTTCGGCACCGGCCAGCTGCCGAAATTCGCCGACGATCTTTTCCGCACCACGACCGGGCTGTGGCTCATCCCGACCGCTGAGGTGCCGCTGACCAATCTCGTCGCCGGCGAGCTCATGGACGAGGCGGCCCTGCCGCAGCGCTACACCGCCTGGACGCCGTGCTTCCGCTCCGAGGCGGGCGCCGCCGGCAAGGACACGCGCGGCATCATCCGCCAGCACCAATTCCCCAAGGTCGAGCTGGTCAGCATCACGACGCCCGAACAGTCGGCCACCGAGCATGAGCGCATGACGGGGCGGGCCGAAGAGGTGCTGAAGCGCCTGGGCCTGGCCTATCGCACCATCGTGCTGTGCAGCGGCGACATGGGCTTCGGCGCGCGCAAGACCTTCGACATCGAGGTCTGGCTGCCCGGCCAGAACGCCTATCGCGAGATCTCGAGCTGCTCGAACTGCGGCGACTTCCAGGCCCGCCGCATGAACGCGCGCTATCGCCCGAAGGAGGGCAAGGGAACGCGCTTCCTGCACACGCTGAATGGCTCGGGCCTGGCGATCGGCCGCACGCTGGTGGCCATCCTGGAGAATTACCAGAACGAGGATGGCTCGGTGACGGTGCCCGAGGCGCTGCGCCCCTACATGGGCGGGCTCGCGGCGATCCCGGCGCCCGGCAAATGACGCCCGACAAGCTCGCCAAGGCACGCATCCTCGTCACCAACGACGACGGCATCAATGCGCCCGGCCTCGACGCGCTGATCGAGATCGCCCGCCAGCTCTCCAACGACGTCTGGGTGGTGGCGCCGGAGTTCAACCAGAGCGGCGCCGGCCACTCGCTGTCGATCACGCGGCCGCTGCGCGCGCGCCAGGTCAGCGACGCAAAATTCGCCGTCGAGGGCACGCCGACCGACTGCGTGCTGCTGGCGGTCAAGCACCTGATGCGGGACCGCAAGCCCGACATCGTGCTGTCGGGCGTCAACCGCGGCACCAACATGGCCGACGACGTGACCTACTCGGGCACCATCGCCGGCGCGATGGAAGGTTGCCTGCTCGGCATCCCGTCGATCGCCTTCAGCCTGGCTTTCAGCCATCCCCATTCGGTGAAGTGGGGAACCGCCACGCATCACGGCGCTGACGTGGCGCGGCGGATCCTCGAGATGGACTTTCCGCGCAACGTGTTCGTCAACGTGAACTTTCCGGACGTGGTGTCGGCCTCGGTCAAGGGCATCAAGGTGACCCGCCAGGGCGTGCGCGCCTTCGGCGGCACGGTGATCGAGCGCACCGATCCGCGCGGCGGCGCCTATTACTGGATCGGCTATTCGCCGGGCGAGCACCAGGTCGACGAGGAATCGGACCTGCATGCCGTGCGTAACGGCTACATCTCGGTGACGCCATTGCATCTCGACCTCACCCACGAGGCGACGCGACGCAAGCTCGCCGCGCAATTCGCCGACGCTTAGGGCAAGATGCGGGTGCGATGAAC
>DATNGG010000087.1:0-9766 GCA_035605975.1 Allostellaceae bacterium
CGGCAGGGACCGAGACTTCGATCAGCTGGAGGTCGTCGGAGGTAGCGATCTCCTGATGCGGCGTGCCGCCCGGGATCGTCACGCTGTCGCCGGCGCCGAAGCGCACTTTCTTGCCGCCGGCGAATTCGAGATCGACCCAACCTTGCAGGACGTAGACGAACTGCATGTCGCAGGTGTGGTAGTGCCAGCCGGTCTCGCGATCCATCGCCGATTTCGCCGACGTCACCTGCGCGCGCATCTTGCCGCCGGTCGCCTCGGTGACGCCGAGATCGCGATATTCGAAGAACACGCGCCGCCCTGGCACGTACTGCGCGTCCTTGGCGGTCGAGATCGCCAGCTTCATGCCTTTGGTGGGACGCTTCAAAGTGGCCGCTTCGCCCATCAGGGACCCCTTTCGCTGCTCGGAAGGATTGAACCACGACCACGGTGGAAGGGTCAATCGAGCTGGCAACGATTGGCTCTCGACCCTTTTGTCGCCATTCCCGCGCAAGCGGGAATCCAGGGGTCAAAGGACTCGTTTGTCGCCCTGGATCCCCGCTTTCGCGGGGAAGACAAAAAAAATAGCGCGGCGGCGGAGCCGCATTTGCTCCGACCGGCCCCGCCTGCTGGAATCACTGCCGCGCGCGCCTTATCTTAGCTTCCCATGCCGATCCTTACCGCCGAGCGCCCGCTGGCCGACCAGGGGAAGCGCTTCGCCATTCACTCGGAATTCCAGCCCGCCGGCGACCAGCCGCAGGCGATCGCGGCGCTCGTCGAGGCCGTGCAGAACGGCGAGGCCGATCAGGTGCTCTTGGGCGTCACCGGCTCGGGCAAGACCTTCACCATGGCGCATGTCATCGAGCGCACGCAGCGCCCAGCGCTGATCCTGGCGCCCAACAAGACGCTCGCGGCGCAGCTCTATGGCGAGATGAAGAGCTTCTTTCCCGAGAACGCGGTCGAATACTTCGTCTCCTACTACGATTATTACCAGCCCGAGGCCTATGTGCCGCGGACCGACACCTATATCGAGAAGGAATCCTCGATCAACGAGCAGATCGACCGCATGCGCCATTCGGCGACGCGGGCGATCCTCGAGCGCCGCGACACGATCATCGTCGCCTCGGTCTCCTGCATCTACGGCATCGGCTCGGTCGAGACCTATTCCGAGATGACGCTGACCTTGGAGGCCGGGTCGAGCGTCAATCGCAACGAGCTGCTGAAGCGGCTGGTAGAGCTGCAATACCGGCGCAACGATCAGAATTTCGTGCGCGGCGCCTTCCGCGTGCGCGGCGACACGATCGAGCTCTTCCCGGCGCATTACGAGGACCGCGCCTGGCGCCTCTCGCTGTTCGGCGACGAGCTCGAGGCGATCCATGAATTCGACCCGCTCACAGGCGAGAAGACCACGGCGCTCGAAGAGGTGAAGATCTACCCCAACAGCCACTATGTCACGCCCAAGCCGACGCTCTACCAGGCGATCGAGCAGATGAAGATCGACCTGAAGCAGCGGCTCGCCGAGTTCCGCGCCCAAGGCAAGCTTTTGGAGGCCGAGCGCCTCGAGCAGCGCACGACCTTCGATATCGAGATGATGGCGGCGACCGGAAGCTGCGCCGGGATCGAAAATTATTCGCGGTACCTGACGGGGCGCAAGCCGGGCGAGCCGCCGCCGACCCTCTTCGAATATCTGCCGAAAGAGACGCTGATCTTCATCGACGAGAGCCATGTCACAATCGGCCAGCTCCACGCGATGTATCGCGGCGACTTCTCGCGCAAATCGATCCTCTCCGACTATGGCTTCCGCCTGCCCGCCTGCGTCGACAACCGGCCCTTGAAATTCGAGGAATGGGACGAGATGCGCGGCCAGACCACCTTTGTCTCGGCAACGCCGGGCCCCTGGGAAATGGAGCGCACCGGCGGCATCTTCGTCGAGCAGGTGGTGCGGCCGACCGGCCTCGTCGATCCGGCGCCGGTGGTGCGGCCGGTCGAGAACCAGGTCGACGATCTGATGGCGGAATGCCGCGAGGTCGCGAAGAAGGGCTTGCGCGTGCTGGTCACGACCTTGACCAAGAAGATGGCCGAGGCCCTGACCGAGTATTTCCACGAGAACGGCATCCGCGTGCGCTACATGCATTCGGATGTCGACACGCTGGAGCGGATCGAGATCATCCGCGATCTGCGCCTCGGCGTGTTCGACGTGCTGGTCGGCATCAACCTGCTGCGCGAGGGGCTCGACATTCCGGAATGCGCGCTGGTCGCGATCCTCGATGCCGACAAGGAAGGCTATCTGCGCTCGCGCACCGCGCTGATCCAGACCATCGGCCGCGCCGCGCGCAATCTCGACGGCCGCGTCATCCTCTATGCCGACCGCGTCACCGAAAGCATGCGCCAGGCGCTCGACGAGACCAACCGCCGGCGCGAGAAGCAACTCGCCTACAATGAAGCGCACGGGATCACGCCCGAGAGCGTCAAGCGCGGGATCTCCGACATCCTCGACAGCGTCTATGAGCAGGATCACGTCACGGTCGGCCTCGGCGAAAGCGCGGCGCCGCACTATCAGGGATCGAACCTCAAGGCCGTGATCGCCGATCTCGAAAAGCAGATGCGCCAAGCCGCGGCCGATCTCGAATTCGAGGAGGCGGCGCGGCTGCGCGACGAGATCAAGCGCCTCGAGGAGCTCGATCTCGGCCTCGGCTCGCCGCGCGAGAGCGAGCACCCCGGCACGCCGGCGTTTCGTCCGCGCGGGCGCTCGATCGCCGGCCGCGCCGGCACCTCCGCCAAGGAAATCGCCAAGCGCAAGGCGCGCCAGCGCTTCCAGCGGGACCGCCGCGGATGAAAGGCACCGCGCTCGTCACCGGCGCCGCGCGGCGCATCGGCCGCGCCATCGCGCTCGGCCTCGCCGAAGACGGCTACGACATCGCCGTCCATTACGGCGCCTCGCGCGACGACGCCGAGGAGGCGGTCGCGGCGATCGCGAAGACGGGCCGGCGCGCCAAAGCCGTCAGCGCCGATCTCGCCGACGAGCAGGCAACGCATGGGTTGATCGCGGCGGCCGGCGCGGCGCTGGGGCCTGTCACCTGCCTCGTCAACAACGCCTCCGTCTTCGAGCGCGACGAGGCCTTGGGCGTCACGCGCGCGAGCTGGGATGCGCATCTCGAGACCAATCTGCGCGCGCCCTTCGTGCTGATGCAGGAATTCGCGCGGCACCTGCCCGAGGCCGCATCGGGCGTCGTCGTCAACATTCTCGACGAGCGGGTGTGGAATTTGACGCCGCATTTCGTCTCCTACACCCTCTCGAAGGCCGCGCTCTGGACCTTGACCCAGACCATGGCGCTGGCGCTGGCGCCACGCATCCGCGTCAACGCCGTCGGACCAGGGCCGACCCTCCCCTCGCCGCGCCAAAGCAGCGAGCAATTTGCCCGGCAAAGCGCGAGCGTGCCGCTGCGCCGTGGCGCCAGCCCCGAGGAGATCGCCGCCTGCGTCCGCTTCGTCGTCAATGCCGCGGCGATGACCGGACAGATGATCGCTTTGGATGGCGGCCAGCATCTCGGCTGGGCCCAGCCGGGCGCGGGACCGCCGGCGGAATAGCCCCGCCCACGCGGCGCGACGACCGAGGCTAAGCGGCGGAACTGCCCGAGAGATTCCGCTTCGCCACGGGCCGCCGCCGCGACCCGCCAGTTGTTCACAAGCCCAGGGAATCGCCCTGGAATCCGCCAAAATCGCGGCAAAATTAAGATATATGACCAAGAGGTTACCGCGCCTGGATTAAATGTCCTGGAATTCCAATATGATGTTACAGTTGCCCAAAATTTGGGCAATCACGCGAAATCCGCGAATTAACGCCATCCGGGAGCCGATCGGCGGTGCTTCTCAACAAAGTTTCCCACAGGTTTCGTGGATATCCGAAGCCGCACGGCGCAATTGACGCGGCCGCGGCAAAGACGCAGTGAAGGCGCGATGATCGATCAGTCCGACGATTCCCTTCGCGAGACCGATACCGCCGTGGACGAGACCGTGCCGGCGACTGGTCAGCTCGGCCAGGGCATCGCGGCGATCCGCGCGGTGCTGCGCACCTTGCCGTCCTCCCCCGGCGTCTACCGCATGCTCAATGCCAAGGGCGAGCCGATCTATGTCGGCAAGGCCAGCAATCTCAAGAATCGCGTCGCCAACTACACCCATATCGGCAACCTCTCGAACCGGCTGCGGCGCATGGTCGCCGAGACGCGCGCGATGGAAGTGGTGCTGACCCACACCGAGGTCGAGGCGCTGCTGCTCGAATGCAATCTCATCAAGCGCTTCCTGCCGCGCTACAACGTGCTGCTGCGCGACGACAAGTCGTTCCCCTATATCCATCTCACCGGCGATACGGATTTTCCGCAGCTGACCAAGCATCGCGGCGCGACCGGCGAAAGCGGCGATTACTTCGGCCCCTTCGCCTCGGCCGGCGCGGTCAATCGCACGCTCATCGCCTTGCAGCGCGCGTTTCTGCTGCGCTCCTGCTCCGACAGCATTTTCTCGAGCCGCACGCGGCCCTGCCTGCTCTATCAGATCAAGCGCTGCAGCGCGCCCTGCGTCGGCCGCGTCGACAAGGACGGCTATGGCCGGCTCGTCGGCGAGGCGCGCGACTTTCTGCGCGGCCGCACCAAGGACGTCCAGGAGCAGCTCTCGGCGCGCATGACGGAAATGTCGGAGGCGCTCGATTTCGAGGGCGCGGCGCTGTTGCGCGACCGCATCCGCGGCCTGACGCAGGTGCAAGGCCGGCAGGACATCAATGTCGCGGGAATGGGCGATGCCGATGTGATCGCCGCGCATATGGCGGGCGGTCATGCCTCGGTCCAGGTGTTCTTCTTCCGCGGCGGGCAGAATTGGGGCAACCGCGCCTATTTCCCGAGCCATACGCAGGAGATGGGGCTTGCCGAGTTGCTCGCGGCGTTTCTGGGCCAGTTCTATGCCAACCGCGTCGCCCCGCCTTTGGTGCTGGTGAACGAGCCGCCGGCGGATCTCCCCCTCCTGGCGGAGGCGCTCTCGACCCGCGCCGGACGCAAGGTCGAGATCGCCGCGCCGCGCCGCGGCGACAAGCTGAAGCTCATCGAGCACGCCCTCGTCAATGCGCGCGAAGCGCTGGCGCGGCGTCTTGCCGAAGGCGCGGCGCAGGAAAAGCTGCTGCAGGGCGTCGCCGAGCTCTTCGGTCTCGATGCGCCGCCGCAGCGCATCGAGGTTTACGACAACAGCCACATTCAGGGCAGCCACGCCGTCGGCGCAATGATCGTCGCCGGACCGCAAGGCTTCGTGAAGCCGGCCTATCGCAAATTCACCATTCGCGCCGCGGACACCACGCCGGGCGACGACTTCGCGATGATGCGCGAGGTGCTGAGCCGGCGCTTCGCCCGCGCCTTGAAGGAAGATCCCGACCGCAGCGCCGGCGCCTGGCCCGACCTGGTGCTGATCGATGGCGGCCAGGGCCAGCTTTCGGCAACCCTCGCCGTCCTCGCCGATCTCGGCATCGACGACCTCGCCGTGGTCGGCGTCGCCAAGGGCCCGGATCGGAATGCCGGACGCGAGCGTTTCTTCCGCGACGGCATGCCGCCATTGAGCCTCGATGCCAAGGACCCGGTGCTCTACTACCTGCAGCGCCTGCGCGACGAGGCCCATCGCTTCGCCATCGGTGCCCATCGCCAGAAACGCGCCAAGGCCCTCACCGGCTCGCCGCTCGACGAAATCCCCGGCATCGGCGCGCGCCGCAAGCGGGCGCTGCTGCACCATTTCGGCTCGGCGCGGCAGGTGGCGAGCGCGGGCCTCAGCGATCTCGAACGGGTCGAGGGCATCAGCAAAGCCGTCGCAAAAAAGGTTTATGACCATTTCCATGCCGAGGGCTAAACTAGAAACCGACGATGCTGACCACCCTTCCCAACCTGTTAACCTTATCGCGCATCCTGGCGATGCCGCTGGTCGTGGCGACGTTCTACCTGCCGGAGCCGCTCGGCCCCTGGGCGGGCTGCGCGATCTTTGCCGTAGCCGGCGTCACGGACTGGCTCGACGGCCGGCTCGCCCGCGCCTGGCAGCAGCAATCGGAACTGGGCAAGCTTTTGGACCCGATCGCCGACAAGCTCCTGGTCGCCGGAACCTTGCTGATGCTGACGGCGATGCAGCGCATTTCGGCAGCGGCGGTGCTGCCGGCGCTCGTCATCTTGTCGCGCGAGATTCTCGTCTCGGGTCTGCGCGAGCACCTCGCCGGCATGCGCGTCAAAGTGCCGGTGACCAATCTCGCCAAGTGGAAGACGGCCATCCAGATGATGGCGATCGGCGTGCTGCTGATCGGCGATTCCGGACCCGCTTTTCTGCACGTCAAGCTGCTCGGCGAATTCCTGCTGTGGATTGCTGCCATCTTCACCATCGTCACCGGATACAAATATCTCCACGCGGGCATCGTTCATGTCGGCACCGAGGATATGCGGCGGCAGACGCGGGGGATGAAAACAGCCAAGCCGAGCCGGGCGACGTAACGGCGATGCGGGTCTTCGGACTTGCAGGATGGAGCGGCAGCGGCAAAACCACTCTGGTCACGCGCTTGGTGCCGGCGCTCACGCGGCGCGGCATCCGCGTCTCGACATTGAAGCACGCGCATCACGATTTCGACATCGACCAGCCGGGCAAAGATTCCTGGCGGCACCGCCAGGCGGGCGCGACCGAAGTGATGGTGGCGAGCGACCGGCGCTGGGCGCTGATGCATGAGCTGCGCGGCGCGCCCGAGCCGGGGATGGACGAGTTGCTGCGCCGCATGAGCCCGGTCGATCTCGTGCTCGTCGAAGGCTATAAGCGCGGCGATCATCCGAAGCTCGAAATCTATCGCGCATCGCTGGGCAAGACGCTGCTCGCGCCGGAGGATGCGAGCATCGTCGCGATCGCGTCGGACGCGCTGGTCGCCGGCTCGCCCCTGCCGTTCTTCGCCTTGAGCGATGTCGATCGCATCGCCCAATTCATCATCGCGCATTGCCGGATCGAGGCGGTCGAGGATGGCGCAGCTCAGCGATGATTGCTTCGCCTTCGGCGGCGAGCTCATGTCGGCCGCGGCGGCGCTGGCGCTGCTGCGCTCGAAGCTCCACGCCGTCGCCGATGTCGAGCGCCTGGCGCTGAGCGCGGCCTCGGGCCGCATCCTCGCCGAAAAGCTGGTCGCGACCCGCGACGTGCCGCCCGCCGACAATGTCGCGGTCGATGGCTACGCGGTCGCCTTCGACGATCTCGACCCGGCTGCCGCGACCGTGCTGCCGATCGGGGGCCGCGCCACCGCCGGCCATCCGCTGCGCGAGCCTGCGGCGCGCGGCACGGCGATCCGCGTCTTCACCGGCGCGCTGTTGCCCGACGGCACCGACACGGTGCTGATGCAGGAGGATTGCACCGTCGCCAATGGTGCGGTGAGCCTGCCGCCCGGCATCAAGCGCGGCGCCAATCGCCGCAGCGCCGGCGAGGATGTGAAGGCCGGGACGACGGTGCTCGCCGCCGGGCGGCGCCTGCGGCCGCAAGAGATCGGGCTTGCCGCGTCGCTCGGCCTGACCGCGATCGCGGTCTATCGCCGGCTGCGCGTTGCCTTGTTCTCGACCGGCGACGAGTTGCGCGAGCCCGGCGAGGCGCTGCCGCTGGGCGCGATCTTCGATGCCAACCGCTACACGCTGCAAGCCTTGCTGACCGGCCTCGGCTGCACCGTGTCGGATCTCGGCATCCTGCCCGACAAGGCCGAGACCGTCCGCGCCGCACTCGCCGATGCCGCCGCCAATCATGATCTCGTGCTTACCTCGGGCGGCATTTCGAGCGGCGAGGAGGACCATGTCCGCGCCGCCGTCGAGGCGACCGGCAAGCTTCATTTCTGGCGCCTTGCAATCAAGCCCGGACGGCCGGTCGCGATGGGCCAGATCGGCCGCGTGCCCTTCATGGGCCTGCCGGGCAATCCGGTGGCGGTGATGGTGACGTTTTTGCTGCTGGCGCGCCCGCTGGTGCTGCTGCTCGCCGGCGCGGCGGAAGCCAGCCCGCGGCTCTACCGCGTCCGCTCGGGCTTCGAGCACAAGAAGAAGCCCACCCGCACCGAATATGTCCGCGCCCGCCTCCTTCGCGCCGAAGACGGGGCCTGGGTTGCCGAGAAATTCGCCCGCGACGGCGCCGGCATTCTGACCTCGATGGTCGAATCCGACGGCCTCATCGCGATCGGCGAGAGTGTCACCAAGCTCGACATCGGCGCGCCGGTCGATTTCCTGCCCTTTGCCGAGGTGATTCCCTGACGCTTGCAACCGCGCGACCGGGGGCTTAGCTCTAAGCCCATGAAGCTGCTCTATTTCGCGTCGATCCGGCAGAGGATCGGCACGGCCGAGGAAACCATCGAGCCGCCGCGCGAGGCGGCGACGGTCGGCGCGCTGATCGACTGGCTGAAGACGCGCGGGCCCGCTTACGCCGAGGCGCTGAAGAACCCCAAGCTGGTGCGCGTCGCGGTCAATCGCGAATATGTCACCGCCGATCACCGCATCGCGCCCGGCGACGAGATCGGGCTGTTCCCGCCGGTCACCGGCGGCTGACGCGATGATCCGCGTTCAGCGCGAGGATTTCGATCTCGGCGCGGAGCTGAAGGCGCTGACCGAGGGCAATCCGTCGATCGGCGGCGTGACCTCTTTTATCGGCCTCGTCCGCGACATCGCGGCCGGCGAGAAAATTTCGGGCATGACGCTCGAGCACTATCCCGGCATGACCGAGACACAGCTCGCCGAGATCGAAGCCGAGGCGCAGCGCCGCTGGCCGCTCGACGCGGTGCTCATCATCCATCGCTATGGGCCGCTGAAGCCCGGCGACCAGATCGTGCTGGTGGCCACCGCCTCGGCGCATCGCGACGCCGCCTTCGAGGCATGCCGCTTCCTCATCGACTGGCTGAAGACCAAGGCGCCGTTCTGGAAGCTCGAAGAGACCGCGGCTGGTCCGCACTGGGTCGAGGCCAAGGAGAGCGACGAGGAGGCCGCGCGCGGCTGGGACCGATAAAAGCGGCGCCTCCGCGCCTTCCGGAATTTTTCCGCCTCTGTCGAAACCGGCCGCGCTCGCGCGTCAAGTGAGCGGCGGCAATGATGCCCGCCGCAACCAAGGACGGAGAGGACGATGAAATACATGCTGCTGATTTACGGCAACGAGGCGGCGATGCAGGCCGCGCGGCAGGCGGAGCGGCCCAATACGAATCAAATGATGGCCGCCTATGGCGCCTATACCGAGGCGCTGAAGAAGGCCGGAATTCTGCTCGGCGGCGACGCGCTCGACAACTCGGCCAACGCGACCACGGTGCGCGTCGCCAATGGCAAGAGCCAAGTGCTGAACGGCCCCTATGCCGAAACCAAGGAGCAGCTCGCCGGCTACTACATCATCGACGTGCCGGACCTCGACGCCGCGCTCGGCTGGGCCGCGCGCTGCCCGGGGGCGAGCCAGGGCGTCATGGAAGTCCGGCCCTTGCGCGTCTTGCGGATGTAGCCGCCGACAGCGGGCGAGGATGAGCGAAAGCGAAAGCAATGCCGGCGCGGCCGCGGAAGCCGCGGCACGGCGCAGCTACGGCAAGCTTGTCGCTCTCCTCGCCGCCCGGACGCGCGACGTCGCCGCCGCCGAGGACGCGCTTTCCGAGGCTTTCGCCGCCGCGCTCGCCGATTGGCCGGCGCACGGCATTCCCCAGCGCCCCGAGGCTTGGCTGGTGACGGTGGCGCGCCGCAAGGCGATCGATGCCGCCCGCCGCCAGCGCCAGGGCGACAGCGCCGGCGACCATCTGCGGCTTCTT
>DATNGG010000088.1:0-15180 GCA_035605975.1 Allostellaceae bacterium
GTCGCGTAGACGGTGTGAAGCGCGAGGCTGCCATCGAGCGCTTCGGCCAAATCTTCACGCGCTTCTGCGGGCAGGGCCGCGAGGCTCGCCCGCGCCGCTGGTGTCTCGAGATAGAGATCGAGATCGTATTGCAGCGCCGAGCTCGCGGGCATGCCCTTATACGTCGCGAAGCCTTGCACCGTGAGGCCGGCGGAGGCGGCAAAGGAGCGGACCTCCGATGCGGTATAAGCCCGATCCTGCTCGTGAAGCAGCGTGTCCCAGAGATTGATGTCGTCGCGAAGATAGGCGAGCTGGATATTTTCCCAGCCTTCGCGCAAGCGGAATGGATTGGTCGGCGGCAGCGCGCGCAAAACCTCGCGGGCGAGGGCGAGCCGTTCCGCGCGCCCCGTGACACCCGCGGTGACGCGGCGCAGAATCTCCTGCATCTCGTAAATATGCGCGCGGCCGCGCGCGCCATAGAGCATCAGCGCGAGGCCGCCGCTCTCGGCGAGCGCGTCGGCCAGCGCCGCCAATCCCGCCTCGGGCTCCGCGAGATGGTGCAGCACGCCGAGGCAGGTAATGTAGTCGAAGTGACCAAGACCGAGTTGCGGCAAGTCGAGCAGCGAGGCATGAACCCATTGAATGCCGCTGAGGCCGCGGATCTCGGCCCGCGCCTTGGCAGTCGCGAGACTCGCCGCCGAAAGATCGAGCGCGACGATCTCCGAGGGCGTGCCGCGCAGCTGATGCGCCAGCCAGATGACGCTGTCGCCGGTGCCGCAGCCCGCCACCAGCACGCGCAGACCCTTCGAGAAATCGCGCGCGCCGCCGAAGCAGTATTGGTTCACCTTGCCGAGAATGTCCGGGACGGAGACATAAAGCAGATAGCGCTCGCCTTCGGGATCGCGTGCCGGAAAAGGGAGCGCCTCGTATTGGCCGCGCACGCCGGCAAAGCTGTCGAGGCCGGCGGCGGCGCGAACGCGCTCGCCCGCCCGGGCATGGAGCGCCCCGCCGAGATTCTTGCGCGCCTCGCCATAGCTGGGATTAAGCGCCAGCGCGCGCTCGAAGGTGGCGATGGCGCGGTCGATCTCGCCGCGATCCTGCTGCGCGACGCCGAGATTGTTGAGGGCTTCCGCATAGTCCGGCGCGACCGCCAAGGCGCGCTCGAAGGCGGCGATCGCGCGCTCGGCCTCGCCCTGCCGGTCGAGCGCGACGCCGAGATTGTTGTGCGCCTCGGCATAGTCGGGCCGCAGCGCGACCGCGCGCTCCAGCCTGGCGACGGCGTCGCCCGGCTTGCCGAGCGCCAGCAGCAGATTGCCGAGATTGTTGAGGATCTCGGGCGCGTCGGGCCGCGCGGCGAGCGCCCGCTCATAGGCGGCGAGAGCCTCATCGAGCCGCCCGGCCTGCTGCAACGCGTTGCCGAGATTGTTGTTCGCCTCGGGATAGTTCGGCCGCAGCGTTGCCGCGCGCTGATAGGAGGCGAGCGCCTCCTCGAGCCGGCCCAGCTCCTTGAGCGCATTGCCGAGATTGTTTTGCGCCTCGGGATAGTTCGGCTGCAGCGCGAGCGCCCGGCGATACCATGTTGCGGCGTCCTCGGGGCGGCCTTCCTCCATCAGCGCATTGCCGAGATTGATCTGCGCCTCGGGATAAGCGGGCTGCAGCGCCAGGGCGCGCTCGAAGCGCTCCATCGCCGCGCCGTGCTTGCCCTGGTCCTTCAGCGCCAAGCCGAGATTGTTGTGATAGAAGGCGACGTTGTCCTTGAGGCGAATCGCCTGGCCGATCAGCGCGACGGCATCGGCATGCCGCCCCGCCTGATAGGCGAGAACACCGAGGAGATGGAGGCTGTCGGCGTGGCGCGGATCGCGCGCCAGCGCCTGGCGATAGAGCTGCTCGGCTTCGGCGAGCCGTCCCGCCTGGTGGAGGCGAAACGCCTCGGCGAAAATCGCCTGGACCGAAGGTGCCGCCTCGCCGCCGCCTTGCTTGCGCGCGGCCCGCCGCTCATTGCGATTCATCGCTCGCACCATTCCTGCCACATCTGCCGCAGCGCCGCCTCGAAGCTGCGGGCAAACCGCGTCGGATCGCACAGCGGCGAGGCGAGCATGCGCTGGCGCAGCCCGGCGCGCAGCTGGGCGCGGCGCGCCGCATCCTCGCCAAGCGCGACGGCAAGGGCGATATAGGCGGCGGCATCGGGCGCCGCGAGCTCGGAAAGGCCGATGCGGCTCAAGAGATCGAGGCCGACGCGCCCGGCGTGGCGATCGCCGATCAAGGTCACGACCGGGACGCCCATCCACAAAGCCTCGCAGGTGGTGGTCGTGCCGTTATAGGGAAAGGGATCGAGCCCGATATCGATCGCCGCATAGCTCGCCAAATGCCCGGCGGGGTCGGCGATGAAGCCGCGCAAGAGGATGCGCTCGGGCGCGATCCCCTGCTCGACGAAGCGCGCGCGCGTCGTCTCGCAAAGCCCGGCATCGTTGAAGAGCCCGGCCTTGAGCAAAAGCCGCGACGCCGGCACGGCGCGCAGAATCGCCGCCCAGCTTTCGACCGTCGCGGCGGACAGCTTCATCGGCGTGTTGAAGGAGCCGAAAGTCACGGCGCCGCTTTGCGCCGAGGGCGGCGGCGCTACCGGCGGGGTCGGCACTTGCGGCGCATAGCAGAGAAACCCATCCGGCAGGCGCCACAGCCGCTCGGTGTGGAAATCCTCCGCGCCCGGCGGATCGGCGATCGCGTCGGTGATGCGCCAATCGATGCTGCGAAGCCCGGTGGTGGTCGGATAGCCGAGCCAGGTTGCGGTCACGGGCGCGGATTTCACCGCCAGCGCTTGCAGCCGGTTGCGCGCCGTATGCCCCGCGATGTCGATGAGAATATCGATGCGGTCGGCGCGGAATTGCGCGGCGAGTGCCGCGTCGTCGAGCGCATTGGTCTCGCGCCAGCCGGCGGCGAAGCGGCGGATTTGCTCGGTGATGGCATCGGTGCGCTCCAGCTCGGCGTAGCAGAACACCTCGACCGCTTGGGGATCGTGGCGAGCGAGCAGCGGCAGTAGAAATTGCGCGACGGGATGGGTGTAGAGATCGCCCGAGACATAGCCGATGCGCAGCTGCCGGTCGCGGTCGCGCGGGTTGAGAAAGGGCGCGGCCGGCGTCGCTGCCGCGTCGGCGGCCACAGTTTCGCCCCAGGCGCGGTGCGCCGCGAAAATTTCCGCGGGTGTCGACCGGTGGTCATAGAGCAGCCGGCCGAGCCGCGTCGAAACGAGGCCTTGGCTGGCGAGGCGCATATTCGGATTGCGCGCGAGCGCCGCGGCAAAGGCGGCTTCCATCTCGGACCATTGCGCCAACGGGTAATAGGCGCTGCCGAGATTGCAATGCGCCTCGGCATCGCCGGGGTTGAGCTCGATCGCGCGGCGTAGCATGGCGACCGCGTCGGTCGGGCGGCTCAACTCGTGCAGCAGCGAGCCGAGCGAATAGAACCCGTCGGCGCTCTCCGGATCGAGCGCGACGGCTTCGCGAAACGTCGCCTCCGACGCCTTCTGGCGCAGCCGGTATTGATGCGCGCCAAGCTTCATCAAATATTTCGCCGCGCCGCGCCGCAGCTCGGCCGCTTCGCCGGGGCGGTTCTCCGCCGCTTTCTGCTCGGCGGCGTCGAGCGTGGCATCGGCGGCGCCGCGATAGGCATCGAGATGGGCAGGCCGCAACCCGATCGCGCGATTGAACGCGGCCAAGGCGTTCGGGGTGTCGCCGAGCTGGCGGTAGGTCGCGCCGAGATCGTGATAGAGGTCGGCATTGTTGGGATCGCGTTGCAGCGCGCGTTGGAACAGCCCGACCGCCATCTGAAACTGCCCGGCAAACCCGGCCAGCATACCGAGAAGGGCGAGCGCCCGCGGATGCGTCGGGTCGAGCTGGAGGGCGCTGCGATAGGCGCGCTCGGCGTCGAGGTAGCGCTCGGCCTGCTGCGCGGCGATGCCCTGGTTGATGAGGTGCTCGATGCGGCTCTGCGTCTCGCTCATGACGCGCACCACTCGCGCCACATCCGGCGCAAGCCGCTCTCGAAATCGCGGGCAAAGCGCGGCGCATCGCACAGCGGCGAAGCGCGCATGCGCTCTCGCAGCTCGCCGCGCCAGCGCTCGAGACGCGCGCGATCGCCGGCGAGCGCCACGGCGGTTTCGACATAGGCATCGATATCGGGCGCGGCGAGCTCTTCGAGGCCGAGCTGGCTTAAAAGATCGAAACCGACCCGCCCGGCGTGATGCGCGCCGATCAGCGTTATGACCGGCACGCCCATCCACATCGCCTCGCAGGTCGTGGTCGTGCCGTTATAGGGAAAGGGATCGAGCGCGATATCGATCTCGGCATAAGAGCCGAGATGATCCGGCATCGCCGGTTGCGGCAGGCGCAGCGCGACGCGCTCGGGCGGGATGCCATAAGCGGCGAGGCGGTCGAGGAATTTTTGCCGCTGCTCGGGCTCGGTGAAGGCGAGCGCTTTGAGGATGAGCCGCGAGCCGGGCACGGCGGCGAGAATCCGCGCCCAGGCGCGCGCGGCGCTGGGCGACAGCTTTTGCGGATTGTTGAAGGAGCCGAAGGTGACCTGGCCGGACCGGCTGGCGGGCGAGGGCGCCGGCTCGGGCACCTGCGTCATATAGGCCGCAAAGCAAAGGAAGCTCTCGGGCAGACGCAGCAATCGCTCGCTGTGAAACGCCTCTTGCCCCGGAGGATCGGCGCGCGCATCGGTGATGCGCCAGTCGATCGCGGCAAGGCCCGTGGTCGCCGGATAGCCGAGCCAGGTCGCAAGAACGGGCGCGGGCTTCAACGCAAGCGCGCGAAGACGGTTGCCGCCGGTATGGCCGGCGAGATCGATCGCGATGTCGATGCCGTCGGCGCGGAGCTGCGCGGCGAGCGCCCGATCGTCGAGCTTGTGCGACCAGCGCCAGCTGCCGCCGAGGCTTTGCAGATAAGCCGTCACCGGATCGGGGTCCTCGATTTCGGCATAGCAGAAGATCTCCACCGCGCCGCGATCGAGATGGGCGAGCAGCGGCTGAAAGAAGAAGCTCACCGCGTGATACCGGAAATCCGGCGAAAGAAAAGCAAGTTTGAGCCGCCGCTCCGGGTCGCGGCTATTGGCAAAGCGCGGCGCGGCGGCGCGCGGCTCCGCGGCAATGGCCTCGCCCCAGGCGCGATGCGCGTCAAGGATCGCTGCGCCGCTCGCCGCCTCGTCGTAGATCATGTTGAGCAAGGGGATCGATTCGACCGCGTCGCGCACTTGGCGCAGAGACGGATTTCGCTCCAGCGCCTTGCGATAGGCGGCGTTCATCTCCGGCCAGCGGCCGCGCGCGCGAACGCTGTTGCCGAGCGTCACATAGAAATGCGCCGGATGCGGATCGAGCGCGATCGCGCGGCGCGCGAGCTTTTCCGCCTCGCCGTCGCGGCCGCGCGATTGCAGGAATTCGGCCAAGGCCCAGGCCGCTTCTGCCGATTTCGCATCGAGCGCGGCCGCCTCGCGCAGGCTTTCCTCGGCGGCGTCGAGCCGCTGCCGGTGCTGGCGCTTGCCGAGCGCCAGCACCGCGCCCGCGGCGTATCGGACGAGATCGCGGCTGGCTTTCGCGGCGCCCGCCGCGGCGGCCTGCTTCGATGCGGCAAGCGCCGCGTCCGCCGCGGCGCGATAGGCCGCGAGCATCTCGGGATCGAGCGCGATCGCACGCTCCGCCGCTTCGAGCGCGCGGCGGAATTCGCCCGCCCGGGCCGCGCAGCGCGCAAGCAGCACGTGGAGATCGGCGCGCCGCGGCTCGGCGGCGATGGCGGCGCGCAGCTCGGCGATCGCTTCGCCGAGCCGATGCGGCTCGATCTCGGCGACGCCCCCTGCCGCGAGCAACGCGCCGGTCGCGGCCGAGGCTTGCGTCATCGCGAGGGTAAGCTTGCTATTTGCCGAACAGCCCCTTCAGCAACTGTTGTCCTGCGCCCTTGGCGCCACCTCCCGAGCCTCCCTGGCCCTTCAGCACATCGAGTGCCTTGCCCGGGTCTTCGGCGAGGCCTTTGGCGACGCCGGCGAGATCGGGCCGGTAGCTGAGATTGTCCCAGGGGCCGGTGATGTCGACCGGGACCGCGACGAGGCCGGCGACGCTCGGCGTCAGCTTGTAATCGACCTGGCGGCGCGGCAGATCGACCGTGCCGGCGCCCGACATCGGGATCTCGGGCGAGGTGAGCTTCAAATCGTTGTTGTGCAAAATGCCGTTGGCGATGGTGTAGGTGCCGGTCAAGGCGCCGAAGGTCGTCTCGTTGCCTCCGCCCACGCTGCCCGTCGCCGCCGAGGCGACGTTCTTCATGAAGGCGATGAGGTTGACGCCCTCGATCTTGCCGTTGGCGAGGTTGAGATTGCCCTTGCCGCCGAGCGAGGAGACGATCTCGCGCTGGCTCTTGCCATGGCCCTGGACGTCGAGGGCGAGATTGCCGCTGCCGGTCAGATGGTTGAAATCCATCGCGTCGCGCAGCAGCGGCTGGATGGCGACGCCCGACAGATCGAAATCGATCGCCACCGCGGGCGTCGCGCCGCTGCCATCGGCGACGATCTTGCCTTGGCCCTTGCCCTGATAAAGCGCCATTTGCGTGAGGTCCGCCTCGAAGCGCCCGTTCTTCAGATGAAGCGCGAGCGCGCTCTTGCCGATTGCGATTTTGCGATAGAGGATCGAATTGGCGCTGAAGTCGAAATCGGCATCGGCCGCTTTCAGCGGCGAGAGATCGAGCGGCGCATCGCTCCAGCCGGAGGATTTGGCCGCGGGCGCGGCGGCTTGCTGCCCGGACGCGGCGGGTGCGGCATTGCCTGCCGGGTGTTGCGCGGTTCCGCCGCCTTCGGGGGCGAGATAGGGATTGACGTCGAGCTTGTCGATGTCGAGCCGGCCGGACAGCACCGGCCGGCTGCCATGCGTGTCGATGGCGATGGCGCCGGTGCCCTTGATCGCATCGAGCGAGAGCGCCGCATTGGTGAACGCCATCTTGGAATTGGCGACACTGATCTTGCCGCTAATGCTCAAGGGGCCGAAGCCCGTGCCGGGCGGATTGAACGCGACGCCGAGCCATTTGGCGAGGCCGCGCACCGACGGCACGGAGAGATCGGTCCCGCCCTCGATCTTGGCGAGCGTCGCTCCCGTGGCGTTGCCCTTGAAATCGAATTTGAGCGGCGCCGATTGCAGCGTCGCCTCGAGCTCGCTGGTGCCGCCGCTTTGCAGCGCGCCGGGTTTCGCCACCGCGGCGGTGAGCACGATCTTCTCGCCGTTCCAGGTCACCGAGCCCTTGGCGTTGAAGGGTCCGGCGAAATCCGGCAACGACAATTGCATGTCGATATTGCTGAGGACATGCTTGGCGCCGGTGCGCTGATCGAGATAGCTCGCCTGGCCGTCGACGATGCTGACATCGCCGAGGCTGATCTGGGGCAGCCCGCCGCCGCCGGCGGCGGTTTGCGGCGTCGACGGCGCGGCCGGCGCCGCGGGCGCGGCGGGTTTTGCCGCCGGCTTGAACACCCAGTTCGGCGTGCCCGCCTTGTCGACTTCGAGATCGATCACCGGCTGCACCAGCTTGAACTGGTCGACATCGATCTCGCCATGGAGCAGGGGCAGCAGCCGCAGCTTCACCGCGAGGGTCTTCAGCTTCAGCATGTCGGGCGCGGCGGCGCCCGGCGGATTGGCGAGGGTCACGTCATTGGCTTCGAGCGCGAGACTCGGCAGCAGCGAGAAGCTCACCTTGCCGTTGATGTGCATGTCCCGTCCGGTTTCGTCCTTCACCAGGGCGACGACCTTCGCCTTGTAGGTGTCGAGCGGGATGAAGAAGGGCACGATCACGGCGACGGCGATGATCACCACGATCAGCACGCCCAGTCCGATCAAGAGCTTTTTCATGGCCGATCGCCTCCTCTGATGATGCCGATGCGAGCGCCTCGGGCTTCTTCGCAGCCGGCTTCATTTTAGATTAACCGGGCCGCGCGTGATAGACGGACGCGGCCCCGAGCCTTGGTCCCGGCATCCCGCGGCAAATCTGCTGCATTGCACACAGATTGTGGCTTTCCCGCATCAGTATGCGGGAATCGCCATTGTGCAGACGCAATACAATTGATTCGCTGAGGAATCGTCCGTCATAAATCCGTCGCGACAGACAGCGAGGCGCGCCGCGGTTGCGGCGTGCGGCCGAACCGGTGCGGAGAACTGGCAAGCGAATTGCAGAGTGGTTGTTGGGAATGCCGAAGGGTTCGGAATCGTCGCTTGGTTTGTCGAATTGCTGAGCAAGCTGCCCACGAAATAGGCGCCTGAGGACCGGGCGCGCAGTTGGGCGTGGTTGAATGGTCTTGAGAAAGAGGTGAGAAGCATGAGCCATAAATTTTTGTCCGGCACCGCCGCGGTCGCGCTGTTGATCGGGTTGTCGGCAGCGGCGCCCGCGCGCGCGGACGAGACGCCGGCGCATCCGATGATCGGCCCGGTGATGTTCTCGGGTCATGTCGAGGCGGGCACCAATCTCAATCCCGACGACCCGGAGAACAACACCAATTTCGGCCAGCTCTTCACCGATCGCTCGAACAGCTTTCGCATGAATCAGCTGATGCTGACCGCCGAGAAGGACCTCAATCCCGCGGCGACCAGCCTCGATTGGGGCTTCAAGGCCCAGCTGCTCTACGGCACGGATGCGCGCATCACGCATTACTTCGGCGTCTGGGATCACGCGACCAACAGCCCCTACCAGTTCGACATCACCGAGCTCAACGGCCAGGTTCATCTGCCGGAGTTCTTCTCGGGCGGCGTCGATGTGAAGGCGGGCATGTACTCGACGCCGATCGGCTACGAGGTGATCGATGCGACGGGGAATTTCTTCTACACGCATTCCTATATTTTCAACTACGGCATCCCCTTGAAGCACACCGGCGTCCAGACGGTCAGCCACATCAATTCGATGTTCGATGTCTGGGCGGGGGTCGATTCGGGCGTCAATGCCTGGCTGCCGACGCGCGGCGGCGACAATAACGGCTCGCCCGCGCTGCTCGCCGGTCTCGGCGTCAACAATCCGATTCCCAATCTGACGATCTTGGCCCTGGCGCATTTGGGGCCCGAGAACGGCTATGTGAAGGGCAATTCCTTCACCTATCGCAACGGCGCCGGCGTCGCCCAGGATCCCAATCATCACGCGCGCCAGATTTACGACATCGTCACCAGCTATAAGGTCAATGACCAGCTGACCGTCGCCAACGAGATCAACTACATCCGCGACGATCTCTTCCGCGCCAGCGCCGAAGGCGCCGCCTTCTACGGCATCTATGCGTGGAACGACCAGCTGAGCTTCGGCGCCCGCGCCGAAGTGTTCCGCGACGACCAGGGCTTCTTCGTCTCGACGCCGCTTGCCAGCACGGCTTTCGTCAATGTGCAGCGCGCGCTGTCGCCCGCTTCGGTGCTGAGCAACGGCAAGGCGACCTATAGCGAACTGACCTTGGGCGTGAACTACAAGCCGGCGCTGCCGAAGAACCCGCTCAATGCCGGCCTCACCATCCGTCCGGAGTTCCGCTGGGATCATTCCTGGGGGATGAACCCGGGCGCGCATGCCTTCGATGCCAGCGCGACCTCGACCGGGACCAAGGACGACCAGTTCCTGTTCTCGATCGACGGCATCATCTCGTTCTAAGGACGACGGCAGAAGTCCGAGGCGGGGCGGCCCAGGTGCTCTTGCTCCGACGGCCGCCCCCTTTCTTTTCCGCCGCGCGTTAACGCCGCGGCAGCGAAAGCCCGCCTAAAACCATCCGACGCGGTCTTCGCCTCAATGATGACATGATCGCTCGGTAACACCCCTCCGCCGCAAGGGGAGGGTCTTGCGAGAGATGGAGACGGGCTTTGGATGGGTTATGGGAACAGGCGCGGCGGTATCGGCGGATCCTCGCCGCGCTTGGAGAAGAGGATATGAAGCGCAAGATCAACTTTGCCGGCCGGCTCGGCTCCGCCACGGGCACCGACGACAAGGCGAAGCGGTCCGACAAGGCCCTCGCCGCCGATTGACGCCGCCGCGCCGCGCGCGCGGCATCGGGGCGGGCAATGCCGCGGCTTTGCGGCAATTTGCCCGCATCTGACGGCGGGCGGTGACGAAGCTTAGCGGGGTGTTAACGAAATCCAAGCGATACTGCGCCGCTGCGCGTTCTCCGCGTGGCGGCCCGCGACGATTCCGGTAACGCCTTCCATGTCTGACATGCTCTTTCTCGCGCACCGGATGCCGCTTCCCATGGGAGGCGGGGAAAGCGCGCGCGCCTGGCACATGCTGCGTCATTTGGCGGCAAGCCATCGCGTGCATCTCGGCTGCCTTTATGAGAGCGCGGCGGAAGCGGACGGCATCGCCAAGCTTGGCGAGATCTGCGCCAGCGTGATGGCCGTGCGGCGCCGCCGGCTCGCAACGCGCCTCAAGAGCGGCGTCGCTTTCGTCCAAGGCCGGGCGGTGAGCCCCGCCGCTTGCGCGCATCCGCGGCTGCAGCGCTGGGTCGCCGAGACCATGGCGGCGCATCAGCCGAGCGCGGCTTTCGTCAGCCACTCGGGCATGGCGCCCTATCTCGATCCTTACCAATTCTCGCGCCGCATCATCGACATGATCGCGCTCGGCTCGGAGCGCTGGCGCCGCGCCGCCGAGACCAGCGGCTGGCCGAAGAGCGAGCTGTGCTGGCGCCAGGAGCGGGTGCTGCTGGCGCATGAGCGCCAGGTCGCCGCGCGCTGCGATGACACGCTCTTTGCCTCCGCCGCCGAGGCCAATCTCTTCCTGCGCCGGGCGCCGCGCGCGCCGGCGCGAATCCTCGCTCTGCGCAACGGCGTCGACCAGGATTTTTTCGATCCCGCCCGCGACTATGCCAATCCCTATCGCGCCGGCCGCCGCTCGGTCGTCTTCGCCGGCGCCTTGGATTACGCGCCCAACATCGAGGCGGCGGTCTGGTTCGCGACCGAAGTCATGACGATGCTGCGGCATCGCGTGCCGACACTCGATTTCTGGATCGTCGGCGCGCGCCCCTCGCGCGCGATCCGCGCGCTGGCGCGCCGCGACATCCATCTGAAACGCGATCCCGCCGATATCCGGCCATACCTCGCCCATGCCGATGCGGTGCTGGCGCCGCTTCGCGTGGCGCGCGGCATCGAGAACACGGTGCTCGAAGGCATGGCCATGGGCAAGCCGGTGGTGGCGACGCCGGCGGCGCTCGACGGCTTCGATTTCGCCGTCGGCGAAGAGATTTTCTGCTCGGCCAGCGCGCCGGGCTTTGCGAGCGGCGTCGTCGCGGCGCTTGGCGAGAAAGGCCGCGCCGCCGGCGAGCGCGCCCGGCGGCGCATCGACGCGGATTATGGCTGGGCCGCCGCCTTGCGCCGGCTCGATGCCGCGCTCGGGGAGGAGCGGCCGGTTGTCGCAGCCGCGTCTTAACCACCGCCGGTCACCGCCTTGTCACGATTTTCACGCTCGTTTCCCCGAATTTTGCCAAGGTGTTGCGCGAAATAGGATAGCTTCGCAACGCGGCGGTTCGGGGTCGCGGAGGCGGGGCGGCCGCGTCGGGACGCACGGAATTTTTCGCCGTCCGGTCGCGTTCTTGCCGCAGTCATGAGGGAGCATCGATGCGTATTGCAATGATCGGATCGGGCTATGTCGGCCTCGTTTCCGGAGCATGTTTTTCGGAGTTCGGCGTCGAAGTGGTGTGCGTCGATCAGGATGCCCAGAAGATCGCGCGCCTCAAACGGGGCGAGATGCCGATTTACGAGCCTGGCCTCGATCAGTTGGTTGCGAGCAACGTTGCCGCCAAGCGCCTCTCCTTTACCAGCGATCTGCCCGGCGCGGTCAAATCGGCCGATGCCGTCTTCATCGCCGTCGGCACGCCCTCGCGCCGCGGTGACGGTCATGCCGATCTCTCCTATGTCTTCGGCGCCGCCGAGGAGGTTGGGCGCGCGCTCGACGGCTATACCGTGGTGGTGACGAAATCGACCGTGCCGGTCGGCACCGGCCGCAAGGTCTATGAGACGCTGCGCCGCGTCCGGCCCGATGGCGATTTCGACGTGGTGTCCAACCCCGAATTCCTGCGCGAAGGCTCGGCGATCGGCGATTTCATGCGCCCCGACCGTGTCGTCATCGGCACCGAGAGCGAACGCGCGCGCGCGGTGATGCGCGAGCTCTACCGCCCGCTCTTCCTCAACGAGACGCCGATCCTTTTCACCGCGATCGAGACGGCGGAGCTGACGAAATACGCGGCCAACAGTTTCCTCGCCACCAAGATTTCCTTCATCAACGAGATCGCCGATCTCTGCGAGAAGGTCGGCGCCGATGTGCAGGATGTGGCCAAGGGCATCGGCCTCGATGGGCGCATCGGGAGGAAATTCCTCCATGCCGGGCCGGGCTATGGCGGCTCGTGCTTCCCCAAGGATTGCTTGGCGCTGACCAAGACGGCGCAGGATGCGGGCTCGCCCATCACCATCGTCGAGGCGGTGATCGCGGTCAACGAAGAGCGCAAGCGTGCCATGGCCGAGCGCGTCATCCGCGCCTGCGGCGGCAGCGTCAAGGGCAAGACCCTTGCCGTCCTGGGCCTCACCTTCAAGCCCAACACCGACGATATGCGCGACAGCCCGAGCCTGGCGATCGTGCCGGCGCTGCAAGAGGCGGGCGCTGCGGTGCGCGCCTTCGATCCCGAAGGCATGAAGGAGGCGGGCAAGCTGCTGGAGGGCGTGACCTTCTGCGCCAACGCCTATGAGGCGATGCAGGATGCCGATGCGCTGGTGATCGTCACCGAATGGAACGAGTTCCGCGCGCTCGATCTGGCGCGGGTCAAGGATCTGCTGCGCACGCCGACCGTGATCGATCTGCGCGACATCTACGATCCCCAGGACATGTCGGCCGCGGGATTTTACTACGTCAGCGTCGGCCGCGCGCCGACCGAGCCTTCGGACAAGCGCGAGCGCCGCGAGGCGCTGCGCGAGAGCCAGGCGAAGCGGTAAGTGGAAAGGCAGGACATCGCGATGCGGACCACACGGAAGCGTATTCTCGTCACCGGCGGCGCGGGCTTTCTCGGCTCGCATCTTTGCGAGCGCCTCGTCGGCCAAGGCCATGACGTGCTGTGCGTCGACAATTACTTCACCGGCAGCAAGGACAATGTGGCGACGCTGATCGGCGATCCGCGCTTTGAAATGATGCGCCACGATGTGTGCTTTCCGCTCTATGTCGAGGTCGACGAGATCTACAACCTCGCCTGCCCGGCCTCGCCGATCCATTACCAGCACGATCCGGTGCAGACGACCAAGACCAGCGTCTCGGGCGCGATCAACATGCTGGGGCTCGCCAAGCGTCTACGCGCGAAGATATTCCAATCCTCGACCTCCGAGGTCTATGGCGATCCGACCATCCATCCGCAGACCGAGGCCTATCGCGGCAACGTCAACCCGATCGGGCCGCGCGCCTGTTACGACGAGGGCAAGCGCTGCGCCGAGACCTTGTTCTTCGACTATCACCGCCAGCACAAGCTGCGCATTCGCGTTGCCCGCATCTTCAACACCTATGGGCCGCGCATGCATCCGAATGACGGGCGCGTCGTCTCGAATTTCATCGTCCAGGCGCTGAAGAACGAGCCGATCACGCTTTATGGCGATGGCAGCCAGACCCGCGCCTTCTGCTATGTCGACGATCTGATCGAAGGATTCGTGCGCCTGATGGGCGCGGCCGATGATGTGACCGGCCCGATCAATCTCGGCAATCCCGTCGAGACCACGGTCGCCGAGCTCGCGCAGAAGATCATCGCCTTGACCGGCTCGCGCTCCAAGCTCGAGCATCGGCCGCTGCCGGTCGATGACCCGGTGCAGCGCTGCCCCGATATCGGCCGCGCCAAGAGCGTCCTCGGCTGGGAGCCCAAGGTGCCGCTCGAAACCGGCCTCAAGCGCACCATCGCGTTCTTCGATCAGCTGCTGCGCGAGGGCAAACCCGAGAAGGCCGCCGCGCAATAGCGCGGGCAGCCTCGCCGCTGCGCCGCGCTCAAGGACTATTCAATCCGACCGTCATTCCGGGGCAGCCGCGAGAGCGGCTGAACCCGGAATCCATTCGCGCTCCTTGTCGCGGCATGCGTCAATGACGTATAACGCGAAAGCGGGCGAGCGCGCGCTGGCGAAGACGTGAGTAAATCTATTCTGGCCCCGATTCTACGGCTGAATTCTCTTGCCTTCTTTTCAACCCGATTCGCTTGGGAATGCGCCCTTCTCAACCAAGTCTTCGTGGAGCTGAACGGAGCTCCCGTCCTCAAACTCAATGGTGTAAAGAATTCCGTGCGGAAAGGTTTTGAGAAATTCTCCGCTGCGTTCCGCCTCTAAGCTTATTCCAACGACTGACGCGAGTTCACCGGGACGCCATTGTGCGGGAGCGGCCTGTTTGACCCGGACCGTGTCGTTGTAAGTGAAGGGTGCCATAGCGATCCTCATCGGAGTTCCCATCAGCCCCTAAGGCGGGCATAAGCATGATACTCTAAGCTTGCCCCCTGGCTTTGTTGACCCTTGACGAGCCTACGTCATTGACGTATATCCCAGGCGTATGGTCGGCAAGCTCATTACGGTTGTCGAGACGGCGGAATACCTGAAGAAAGCGACCAAGCTCCTATCGGCGGCTGAGCGTGATGAGCTCGTCGATCGGTTGGCCGTCGATCCGCGCTGCGGCGAGATCATCCCGCAGAGCGGCGGTGTCCGGAAGGTGCGAATCGCGTTGGAAGGGCGCGGTAAGCGCGGCGGGGCACGCGTGATTTATTACTACCACAGCGAAGCCGCGCCATTGTTCATCCTCACCGTCTACGCCAAGGCGGAGCGGGATGATTTGAGTGCTGCGGATTTGAAGCGTTATCGCGCGATGGTGACGCTAATCAAGTCGGCGTTGGGTTGAACGCGCAACGGAGAGAACGACGAAGATGAAAAAGAAGCCTACGGTCGCAGCCTCGATCCTCGCGGGAATGGAGGACGCGCTTGCCTATGCGAAAGGCGATAGGGCGCGCGGTGTGGCGCATCTTGTCCGCGTGCCGGAGGAAGTCGATGTGCGAGCGTTGCGCAAGCGCTTCAAGTTGAGCCAGGCACAGTTCGCGGCGAAGTTTGGGCTCGATGCTCGCGCGCTCCAGCAATGGGAGCAGAAGCGCCGGCATCCCGACCGCGCAACGCGCATCCTGCTGACCGTGATCGACAAGGAGCCGAAAGCGGTCGAACGTGCGCTGGCGAAG
>DATNGG010000089.1:0-91351 GCA_035605975.1 Allostellaceae bacterium
CGCGCCTCGCCGCGCGCCCGGAGCCGAGACCGCCGCTTTCGCAATACTCGGCGCGCTGAGCTTCTGCCATCTGCTCAACGACATGATCGCCTCGCTGGTGCCGGCGATCTATCCGATCTTCCGCGATGTGTTCCAGCTCGACTATTCGCAGATCGGCCTCATCACGCTCACCTATCAATGCACGGCGTCGATTTTCCAGCCGGTGGTCGGTCTCTATACCGATCATAAGCCGAAGCCCTATTCGCTCTCGGCCGGAATGGGGTTCACGCTGGTGGGGTTGTTGCTGCTGGCGAGGGCCACGAACTTCACGGGGCTCCTGGTCGCGGCCGGTCTCGTCGGCTTGGGCTCGGCGGTGTTTCATCCCGAATCCTCGCGCGTCGCACGCCTCGCCTCGGGCGGGCAGCACGGCCTCGCGCAGTCGCTGTTCCAGGTCGGCGGCAATCTCGGATCGTCCCTCGGACCGCTGCTTGCGGCCTTCATCGTCGTGCCGCTCGGGCAAAAGAGCATCGCCTGGTTCACCCTGGCGGCGCTGCTGGCAATGATCGTCCTCGCGCGCATCGGCGCCTGGTACAAGCCGCGCCGCACCGTCGCCGCCGGCAGGGGCCGCGCCCGCGCGGTGCATGCCGCGCTCGTCTTGCCGTCGCGCAAGATCGCGCTGTCGCTCGCGGTGCTGCTCGCGCTGATCTTCTCGAAATTCTTCTACACGGCCGGGCTGACCAACTATTACACTTTCTACCTGATCGACCGGTTCGGCCTGTCGGTGCCCGCGGCGCAAATCTATCTTTTCGTCTTCCTTGCCTCGGTCGCGGTGGGGACGGTGATCGGCGGGCCGGTCGGCGACCGCATGGGCCGCAAATTCGTCATGTGGTTCTCGATTCTCGGTGCCCTGCCTTTCACCTTGGTTCTGCCTTACGCCAATCTCTTCTGGACGGGGATTCTGACCGTCCTCATCGGCGTCATCACGGCCTCGGCCTTCTCGGCGATCCTCGTCTATGCGCAGGAGCTCATTCCCGGCCGCATCGGCATGATCTCGGGTCTGTTCTTCGGCCTCGCTTTCGGCATGGCGGGCATCGCGGCGGCGGCGCTCGGCCATCTCGCCGACCTGACCAGCATCGCCTATGTCTACCGGGTCTGCTCGTTCCTGCCGCTGATCGGGCTGCTGACGGCGTTCCTTCCGGATATCGAAAAGCGCCACGCCCGAGGCTGAGCGAGCCTCTACTGCGCCTCAGTGGCCGGTCGCGATGGCGGCGACGGTCTCGGGCTCGTCGGGCGGGGCATTGCCGCGCCACACGACATGCATGTCGGGCCGCAGCAGCAACAGATCGTATTGATAGACGGCGCGGGGCGCCTCGTCCCCGATCTCGAGCACCGTCACCGGCGCGCCGAAGGCTTGGATCGCACGCGCGAGCCCTGAGACATCGGCCTTGCTGCGGCCGAGCTTCAGGATCGCATAGCCGTCGGGGATCCGATCCTGGATGGGTGTTCCGTCTTGGAGCCAGACATGCGGCAGGCGCGCGCCGGGCCAGGTCGTCGGCTCATAGGTGCGGAAGAGATGCTCGGGCCCGCCGGGTATATCGCAGATGACCGGCGAATCGACATAGCGATAGCCCAGCTCGGCACCAATCATCTCGTTGCTCTTGCGCTGCTCGATATCGGTGAGACGCGAAATCTCGGCGCGCAGCGCGGCGCCCTCGGCCGTGTTGTCGCGGATGAAGGGCCGCCACAGCGCGCGCCATTTGCGCCGCCCCAAAGTTGCATAGCGCGAGGCACCGACATTGCGGTCGCCCACCTGCCGGCGCTCGATCTCATAAGAGCGCAGCAAATTGGGGCCGCCCCAACCTTGCAGCGTCGCGGCAAGCTTCCAGGAGAGATCGATCGCATCGCCGACCCCGCCATTCATGCCGAGCCCGCCGGTTGGGATGACGAGATGGACAGAGTCGCCGGCAAGAAAGACGCGGCCCTCGCTGAACCGTTCGGCCAACAGCAGATTCTGCCGCCACGGATTGCAGGTCAGCATCTCGTATTTGACCGGCGCGCCGACCACTTGCTCGAAGAGCCACTTCATGTCCTCGTCGCGCTCGACCACCGCGTGAAGCGTGTAGTGCTTGGTCGAATCCTGCATGATGAGAAACGAGCCGTATTTGTCGGCGACGTGGTAATGCCGCCCATGGCCGGGTCCTTGCCCCAGCGGCATGCGGTCGAACAGTTCGTCGCAGCGGTAAAGCGCCTGGCGCAGCTCGAGGAGATTGGCCTCGCCCCGAAGTCGGATGCCGAGCTGCTTCCTCACCGTGCTCGCCCCGCCATCGCAACCGGCGAGATAGGCGGCGCGGATGGTCTCGGTGCCCGCGCTCGTTTTCACCTGCGCCGCGACGCCGCTTTGATCCTGCGTGAAGGACAGGAGCTCGCAGCCAAAGCGCACCGCGACATTGGGCGTACGCTCGGCGATCGATTTGAGCAGCGGCTCGAGCGTATATTGCGAGATCAGCTGATAGGGCTCGAGCGGCAGCGAGCCGTCATTGCAGCGCTCGGTTTCGGCGCGCGCCTCGGCGACGGACGGGTAGTGAAGGTGCAAGAGCGGCTTCTCGACCAGCGACAGGACGATGAACACGTCCATCGGAATGTCGCCGCGCATGCCGGCCTGGCGCACGGCATCGGCAATCCCCAGCCGGCGGTAAATTTCCATGGTGCGGGCGTTGCAGCGCTCCATCTTCGGCAGGAAGGCGGGCGCCTCCTTCTGCTCGATGAGAATTGTCTCGATGCCGCGCCGACCGAGGTCGATCGCGAGGGTGAGGCCGACCGGCCCGCCGCCGACAATGAGAACCTGCGTATCCGTCAATTCCGTCGAGACCCCTCGGCTATTCCTATTTGCCGGCGCGAATCGCCACCACCTCGCTGCGGAACGCGGCCAGCACCCTGGCGCCGTCCGGCGTGGCCTTGACCCATTCCTCGGTCACGGGCGCGACCAGAGCCTTCCAGCGCGCTTCTTCCTCGGGCGCGAGCGAGGCAATGGTCTGGCCTTTCATCGCGGCGGTCGCGTCGCGGCCGCGCGCTTCCATGGCATCGTCGGCTTTCGCCAAACGCAAGACATAGGACTCGCCGGCGAACTTGTCGATTGCCGCCCGGCCTTTTTCCGGCAGCTTTGCGTAGCTGTCCTTGTTCATGAAGACGAAGCCCGTATTGTTGCCGAGCGGCACTTCGAGATGAAAGTTCGTGACCTCGTCGAGATGGAAGGTCGGGACGCTCGGCCAGCCTTGGGCGACGGCGTCGACCAGGCCGCGCTGCAGGCTCTGATAGAGCTCGCCCGGCTGCAGCGAGATCGGCGCCGCGCCGAGCCGCGGCATCAGCGTGCTGAGGACGCGCCCCTCGACGCTGACTTTGAGGCCCTTCATGTCGGCGAGCACGTGGATCGGCTTCTTGGCGTGGAGGACGAGGGGCGGGAACACGATGAAGCCGAGCGGCTTGACTTTGGTAAATTCGTCGGCGATGACGCCCGTCTCATAGAGCCGCCACAGCGCTAGCGCGTCCTCGCGATGATTCTTGGTCTCGAAGGGCAGGGTCCCGACATTGGTCTTTGGGAAGACCGAGGAAACGGGACCGAACACGGCGAGGCCGATATCGACCACGCCGCCGGTGATGCGGTCATACATATTGGTGTTGTCGCCAAGGACGCCGCCCGGAAAAACCTTGACGACGATCGTGCCGCCCGAGGCCTCGGTCACATCCTTCGCCCACCCCTCGGCGCCTTGCGCGAAAAGTGCGTTGTTGGGCGCGGAGGGATAGGCAAACTTCACCTCCACCGGATCGGCGAGGGCGGGGATGACTGCGCTCAGTAAAGCGGCGGCAGAGAGAGCGAGAATGAGCAGGCGTTGCATCGCGATTTCCCCTGACTTGAATAGGTTGACGGCCTCACCCGGCTTTGCGCTTTGCCTCGCGGATCGCGCGCCACAGAGTCTCGGCCGTCAGCGGCATCTCGATATGCGCAATGCCGAGCGGCGCCAGCGCATCGAGCGCCGCGTTCATGACGGCGGGCAAGGCGCCGACCGTGCCGGCCTCGCCCGCGCCTTTGACGCCCAAGGGATTGACGAGGGTCGGGACCGGATTGTCCTCGACCTCGATCGCGCAGACATCGTCGGCGCGCGGCATGCCGTAATCCATGAATGAGCCGGTGACGAGCTGCCCCGATTTCGGATCGTAGACGATCTGCTCCGTGAGCGCCTGGCCGATGCCCTGAACGACGCCGCCATGAACCTGGCCGTGCAGGGTGAGGTGGTTGATGACCTTGCCGACATCATCGACCGCGATATAGCGCAGCACGTCGAGCTTGCCGGTCTCCTCGTCGATCTCGATCTCGCAGATATGGGCGCCGTTGGGAAAGGTTTGCACCTGCGGCTCGAAGACGCCGGTCTCGAAGAGGCCCGGCTCCATGCCCTTGGGCAAGCGCCCCGGCTGGAAGGCGGTGCGCGCGACCTCTTTCAAGGGCAGGCGCCGATCCGTGCCGGCGACAGCGAAGGCGCCGTTCGCGAATTCGACATCCTCCTCCGCCGCTTCGAAAAGATGCGCCGCGATCTTTCGCCCCTTGGCGATGATCTTCTCCGCCGCCCGAAACGCGGCCGAGCCGCCGATCACCGCTGAGCGCGAGCCGAACGTGCCGGTGCCCCACACCACCTTGTCGGTATCGCCCTGGAGAAAGGTGATGTCGTCGAAATCGAGGCCGAGCTTTTCGGAGAGGATGATCTTGTACATCGTCTCATGGCTCTGACCCTGCGCCGTCGTTCCGACCAGCAGCGTTGCCGAGCCTGTGGCATCGAAGCGGATTTCGGCGGTCTCGGCGCCGGGCGGGGCCGCGGCGCGCTCGATCGCATTGATGACGCCGATGCCGCGCAGCTTGCCGCGCTGGCGCGCTTCGGCGCGGCGCGCCTCGAAGCCCGCGAAACCGGCGCGCTCCAGCGCCTGGTCCATGCCCTTCTCGAATTCGCCGCCGTCATAGGTGTAAACGAGGCCGGTCTTGAACGGCATGGCGGAGGGCGGAATGATGTTACGGCGGCGTAGCGCGACCCGATCGATGCCCATTTCGCGCGCGGCGCGGTCGATGATGCCCTCGATCACATAGCAGGCCTCGGGGCGGCCGGCGCCGCGATAGGGCGCCGTCGCGGTAGTGTTGGTGAAGACGCCGAAGACGGTGACATGAATCGCCGGCGTAAGATAAACGCCGGCCAGCGTGCCGAGATTGGAGAAGGTCGGCAGCAAATTCGAATCGGCGCTGAGATAGGCGCCGAGATTGGCGTAGGTCCGAACGCGCAGCGCGAGGAAGGTGCCGTCCTTGGCGAGCGCCAGCTCGGCATCCGTCACATTGTCGCGGCAATGATCGTCGGAGAGAAAGCACTCGCTGCGCTCCGCCACCCATTTGACCGGCCGGCCGAGCTTCCGCGAAGCATAGAGCGCGAGCGCGTTTTCGGGCGAGGTGTTGCCCTTCGAGCCGAAGGCGCCGCCGATATCGCCGCTGACGACGCGAAAGCGGTTCTCCGGAATTTTGAAAATGTCCTCGGCGAAGGCCCGGCGAACGCCATGGATCGAGCCGATGCAGCCATAGAGCGTGAATTTGCGGTGGCGCGGATCATAGTCGCCGATGCAGCCGCGCGGCTCGATCGCGTTGTGCATGATCCGGCTGATGACGAAGCGTTGGCGCGTGACGTGATGCGCCGCGGCGAAAGCCGCCTCGACGGCCGCTTTGTCGCCGAGCTCGAAGACATTTGAGATATTGTCCGGACATTCGGCCCAGACTGCGGCAGCGCCCGGCGCGATCGCATCGATCGTGCGCGTGACCGAAGGCAGCGGCTCATAGACGATCTCGATCCGCTCGGCGGCGTCCTTCGCCTCGGCAAGCGTCTCGGCGACGACATAGGCGACCTGGTCGCCGACGAAATGCGCCGCGCCGCGGGCAAGGCCGGGATGCGGGCTTTGATGGAGCGGCGAGCCGTCGGGGCGCTTGCGCGGCATGCGGACTTTGAGCGTGCCGATGCCGTCGGCTTTCAAATCCTCGCTCGTGAAGACACCGAGAACGCCCGGCATCTGCGCCGCGGCGCGCGTATCGACTGAGACGATGCGCGCATGCGCATGCGGCGAGCGGAGCACATAGCCAAAGGCCATGCGCGGCCGCGCCATATCGGCGATGAACTCGCCTTGCCCGCGCAGCAGCCGCGGATCTTCCTCGCGCGGCACCGCCTGACCCATCCCGAATTGACCCATCGCCCGATCCCTCTCTCAAGCCGCAGCCGGCCGGCGCAACCCCGCCTGTTCCAGCCGCGGCATCACCTCTTTCTGCCAACGCGCCATGCCGTCCCAATAATCGAGCCAGCGCAAGAGAACGCCGTCGATGCCGATCTTCGACAGTTTCTGCAAGCCATCGACGATGTGATCGGGCGTACCGATCAGCGGAAAGCCGCCCCAGCCCAGCTTTGCGACATAACGCAGCTGCTCGGCCTTTTCCGGCACGAGCTTGTGCATCTCGATGTTCTGGATGCGCAGCAGGTTTTCGACCGCCTCGTCGTCGCCCTTCTCGACCGCGTAATAGCGCGCGTAATCCTGCGCCTCTTTCATCGTGTCGCGCTGGACGACCGGCGCGCCGCTCCAGATTTGAATCTCGCGGCCAAACTCTTCGCGCGCGATGCGGCGATAGGATTCGACATGGGCGCGGGTGCGCTCCAGATCGCTGCCGTCGATATGGATGAAAGCCATGTCGGCGTATTTCGCGGCAAAGCGCTGTCCCTTGCCCGAGGCGCCGGCATTCATCAAAGGCGGGAAGGGCTTTTGAATCGGCTTCGGCATCGAGAAGCCTTTTGTGACGCGCAGGAATTTTCCCTCGTAGTCGAATTCCTCTTCGCGCGTCCATAGCAGCTTGACGATCTCGATCCATTCGGCCGCGTATTCGTAGCGCATATCGTGTTCCATCAGCGGCGCGCCGAACATTTCGAGCTCGGGCCGGAACCAGCCGCAGACGATATTGAGCGCGAAGCGGCCATTGCCGATATGGTCGACGGTCGCCGCTTGCTTGGCCGCCATCACCGGATGAACCGTCGGGACATGCGAGGTGGTGAGGATCGCGACGCGCTTCGTCGCCTGGGACAGGCCGGCGGCCCAGGTATAGGTCTCGAAATTGGTGCCGTTGAAGTTGGACTTGCCGCCGAAGCCTTTCCAGCGCGCGACCGGCACGACCGCCTCATAGCCGGAGCGGTCGGCGAGCTCAGCGAGGCTCAGCGTATTCGGCCAGTTCAGCGCATAGGCTGCCTCGGCCGTGGTGATGGCGCAGCCATTGCTGACATTGGTGCCGAAAATCCCGAGCTTCAGCTTGTTCGCGCTGAAGAGCGGATTGGTCGCGCCCCGCGGGTCGGCGGTGCTCGTCATGCTCATGCGCTCCCCCCGGGTTTTCTCCTTTGCCCTGCCGCCGAGGCGGAATCGGACCATAGCAGAGGCGCGGCCGTGCCGGCCATGGGCGCGCCCGCCCCCTCAGCTGGCGCCCATGGTCGAAACCAGCCAGAGGCAGATGCCGGGAAAGACGACGAGGATCGCCAGCTTTACGAGGTCGGCGACGACGAAGGGCGCGACGCCCTTGTAGACCGTCCAGATCGAGACGTCCGGCTGGATGCTTTTAAGGACAAAGACATTGAGGCCTAGGGGCGGGTGGATGAGGCCGGTCTCGACCACGCAGAGATTGATGATGCCCCACCACAGCACGTCATAGCCGAGATGCAGCACCAGGGGCGTGACGATTGGCACGGTGATGACCATCACCGCGAAGGATTCCATCACCGAGCCGAGGAGCAGATAGACGAGCAGGATGACGGCGATGATGGTGATCGGCGCCCAATTGAGATGCGACAGGAAGGTGGTGGCACTCTCGGTCAGCGCGCTGACCCCGACGAAGAACGAAAAGATTTGCGCACCGAAGATCAGCCCATAGATCATCGCCGTCGTGGCGGTGGTGCCCGCCATCACATGCCAGAAGGCACTGCCTTTGAGCTTTCCGCGGAAGAGGGCGCAGAGGAAGGATTCGAAGGCGCCGACCGCCGCCGCCTCGGTCGCGGTGAAGATGCCGAAATAAATGCCGCCAAGCACGCTGCCGAAAAGCAGCGCCGCCGGGCCGCAGCGCGACAAGGCCGCAACGAGGCTGCCCGCCTGGATATTGCGATCGACCGGCGCCGAGGCCGGCGAGACGCGGACATAGATGGCGATGGTGAGGAGGTAGAGCGCGGTCGCGAGCAGCCCTGGCAGGACCGCGGCGACGAAGAGCTGCCCGACCGAGGCTTCCGAGAGCAGCGCGAAAAGAATGAGCGGGCCCGAGGCCGGCGGCAGCAGCGCGCCGAGCGTGCCGCCCGCGGCGCAGACGCCGGTCGAGAAGGCGGGGCTGTAGCCGCGCGCCTGCATCTCGGGCAGCGCCACCTTGCCGATCGTCACGGTGGTCGAGATCGAATGCCCGGTCAGGGCGCCGAAGCCGGCGCAGCCGGCGATCGTCGTCAGCGCGAGGCCGCCGCGCAAGCGCCCGAGCAGCACATGGGCGAGGCGATAGACGTCCTCCGAAATATCGGCGACCGCGGCGAAGCTGCCCATCATCAGGAACAGCGGCAGGGTGGCGAGCTGGGTATTGCCCAAAAACCCGGTTACCTCGGTCGCGGCCGCGCCGAGCGAGGGCATCAGGCCAATGAACATGGTCGAGCTGATGACGCCGACGATCCCCATGATCGCGGCGATCGGGATGAGGACGAGGGTCAAGAGCCACATCGCCACAAAGACGATCGTGACGGTGAGCCCGACATGGCCCTGCGCCCAGGCGGAAATCGCGCCCGCATGGGCGACCCATTGCCATGCCGCAAGCCCGATGAGGCCGGCGACGAGTGCCGCCCCGAGCGTGCCGCGTGTCCCGTGTGTCGCGGCGTGGCGCGCCTCGTTGACGATGATGATGGCTTGGACGATCGAGCCGAAGGCCAGCAGCCCCGCCACGCCGTAGATGAAGGGTGCTTGCGGCAGGCCGAGGATGACCGTGGTCCGGCCCTCCTGCGCGAGCGTCGCGGCATAGCCGAAAATCCGCACCGCGAGCACCGTGTAGAACAGCCACAGGAAGGCGCTGCCGAGAACTTCGAGCCAAGCCCTGAGGCAGGGGCCGAAATATCGCGCGACGAGATCGATCTTGAGGTTGACGCGTTGCGTCATTCCCGCGGGGATGCACGCGGAAATGGCAACCGAGAAGGTCATCTGCACGATCTCATTGATCGCCGGGATGGGCTCGTTCGCCACCCAGCGCAGCAACACGTCGAGCATTGTCACCGCGGCGACGAACAGCATGCCGCAGACGCAAGCAATGGCGACGACGCGCGAGGCTTCGCCCAGCACGAATTCGAGGCGGTCGAGGAAAGAGCGGGCGGAGGGAGCGGCCTCGAGCGTCTCGGCTTGTGCTGCGGCCACGATCCTGCCTCCCCGCGCGCGGCACAGGTTTCTCGCGCGGCACTGCTCGTGCCGCGGGGGCCTGTCGCTGCCCAAGCGAAATTTAATCCAGAACGGCCGCGCCGTCGATGCGCTTCGGGTGCTTCAGCCGACAGCTCAGGCGGGAACTGCGCCGCGCTGCGGCGGCGCGGCGCCCTTTGCGGCTTGCGTCGGCCAGCGCGCTTCGGCGATCTCTTTGACGAATTGGCCGCGGAAGCGCTCGAGCCGCGGCGGCAGCATGTCCTGGCTGCGCAGGAGCTGGATCGACACGCTCTGCGGCGGATCGAGCGGCACCGCAAAAAGGACGCCGCGCGCGATCTCGCGCTCGGCGGCGATGCGCGGCATCAGCCCCACGCCGCCGCCGGCCGCGATCATGGCTTTGAGCGATTCGAGATCATCGCAATCGGCGACGATATCGGGTGTCAGATCGCGGTCGGCGAAAGCCCCGAGCAGCGCCCGGCCATAGCCCAAACGCGGCTCGTTGACGATGAGCGGCAGGCCGCAGACCTCGGCAAGCTGAAGCGGCTCGCGCCGCTTTGCCAGGGGATGCGCGGACGGCACCAGCAGCGCGACCTCGGAGCTGCCGAGCTGGTCCCAGATCAGCTTGTCAGGAACATCCTTCGCGTCGCCCTCGATGACGAGGCCGATATCGAGCCGCCGCTGGTGCAGCAGGCGATGGATTCGCCGGGCCGTCGCGGTGACGAGATCGGGGCGGATTTTCACGCCGCTGCGCGAAACGGCGCGCACGATGCGCGGCACCATGCCTTGCACGAGTCCCGAATGGATGCCGATGCGGATCGCGGTTCCGGGTTTGCCTCGGAGCTCGCGCGCGAAATCCTTGAGCGCCGAGAGGCCGGTGACGAGGCTCTCCGCCGCTTCGAGAAAGGCTTGGCCGTTGGCGCTCGCCTCGACGCCGCGGCTGTTGCGGTAGAAGAGGCTGAAGCCCAGTTCGTCCTCGAGCAGTCGGATCTGTCCGCTCAAGGTCGGCTGCGACACGCCCATCTTTCCGGCGGCGCGGCTGAAGCTGCGTTCATGCCAGACCGCATGGGCATATCGCAACTGCCGATCGTTCATGGCGCGTCCGTTCGGTGTCGACGATGCCGCTATCGGTTTTTCCGATAGTGGCATCTTCAAATATTCCTAGATTCCCCGAAGCAAGGCAACATAATCGAAGACGGCTTCGCCCGGCTGATGCCGAGGCGGGCGCGCAGCAGGGAGAGTCGAGCGAGGCATGTCGGATTACGAGCTCAATCGCGCGATTCACCACATCTACACCGATCGCGAGCGCACCGCCGCGTTTCGCCGGGGCGATTACGCCGTTCTCGATGCTTTCGATCTCGCGCCCGACGAACGGCGCGCCCTCGAATCCCGCGACTTTCCGCGGCTCTGGGCGCTCCACGTGCATCCCGTTTTGCTGTTTCATCTCTCGGCGGTGCTCAATCCCCGCGAATGGTACCTGCAAAACGTGGTGCCGAAGATCAAGGGCGTGCCGAACCGGTTCTACGACTACTACCATCCGCGCGGCGACGCCGAGCCGGGACAGGCCTAGGCCTCATGGCGGTACCGGGCGACCAGGTTCACGCCGTCACGCAGCGCCGTCCCCGGCTCGGTCCGCGCCTCTCGCATGTCAACATCCACATCTGGCGTGCGCTCGTCTTCGTCCTGCTGATCGCGGCGTGGTGGCTGCTCGCCGCCCTCGCCGGCGAGAATTTCCTCCCGACGCCCTGGGAAACCGTGGTCGCCGGCACGCAGGTCATCGGTGACGGCACCGTGCCGGTGGCGACGCTCGACAGCCTCACCGTGTTCCTCGCGGGGTTCCTGTTGGCGGCGCTCTTTGCCATTCCCTTCGGCTTGCTGATGGGCGGCTTCCGCGTCTTCGGCGCGACGCTCGAAGGCTATGTCAACGCCCTCTCGGCGATGCCGCGCGTCGCCTTTATCCCCCTGATCATCGTCTTTCTGGGGCTCGGTTATGAGGCGAAGATCTCGATCGTCTTCCTCGGCGCGGTGATGCCGATCCTCATCAACACCTATGCGGGCGTGCTCAATTGCGACGGCGAGCTGGTCGAGATGGCGCGCTCCGCCGGGGCGCGCGATCTGCAGATTTTCCGCAAGATCATGCTGCCCGGTGCGCTGCCTTACATCACCGCGGGGCTGCGGGTCGGCGCCTCGCTCGCGCTCATCAACACCGTCGTCGCGGAGCTTTATACGGCGGTGCGGGGCCTCGGCGGGCTGCTGTCGGTCTATGGCAACAGCTTCCGCATGGCGCCTTATTTCGTCGTGGTTTGCGTGCTGGCCGCGCTTGGCATGCTCGTGATGCAATCGCTCAAGCTGGTGGAGCGCCGGATGGATCGCTGGCGCTACGGCGGCGAGCGCATGTGATACCGGATCGGAGTTTTACGGAATGGCGCAAATCGTCTCGGTGATCGCCTCGACCCATAACCCGCGCATCTTCTGGAATCGCGATCAGGCCGATCCGGCCGATATGGAAACGCTTTACGCGACCTTCGGCGAGGTGCGGCGCATGCTCGCCGAAACCAAGCCCGATCTCATCGTCGGCGTCGCCAACGACCATCTCGACAATTTCTTTTTCGACAATCTGCCGACCTTCGCGATCGGTACGGGCGAGATCGCTGAAGGGCCGTTCTGGTACGAGACCGACGTGATGAACCTGCCGCGTTATCGCGCCCGGGTTCACCAGGGGCTGGCGGCGTTCCTGCTGCGCGACGGCATCGAGCAGGGCATCCAATTCTCGCAAGTGCATGACTTCAAGATCGATCACGCCTTCACCGTGCCGCTGTCTTTCGTCCGACCGGAAGAGGATTTGCCGATGGTCCCGGTCATGACCAACGCCTTCGGCTATCCCATCCCGACCAATCGCCGCTGGTACGAGCTCGGCCAGTTCCTGCGCCGGGCGATCGAGGCCTGGCCCGGCGCCGAGCGCGTCGCGGTCATCGGCTCGTTCAATCTCACCGTCGAGGTCGGCGGGCCGAAAATGGGCAATTACAATTTCGACCTGCAGCGCTGGATGCTCGAGCAGATGCGGCTCGGCCGCCGCGACGAGATTCTCAACGTCCTAACGGTGCCGCGCCTCATCGAAGAAGGCAACTCGACCGCCGAATTCCTCAACTACGTCACGATGCTCGGCATCGTCGAGGAGAAGCCGCCGACGTTCATAGAGCACAAGCCGGTCAAGGGTGTCGGCACCTGTCCGGTCGCATTTTGGAATATGGGAGGGACACCGTCATGACAAGAAAAGTCGCACAATTCGCCGCCGCAGCGGCAATGCTTGCCGGCGCGCTCGCAGCCGCGCTTCCGGCCTCCGCAGAGCCGTTCAAGCTCATCGTCACCGAGACGCAAACGCCGCTCGTCCCCAATTCGGTGGCCGATCTCGCCATCGGCCTCGGCTACTACAAGAAGGCCGGCGTCGATGTCGAATTGGTGCGCGTGCAGCAGACGCCGTCGGCGGTGGCTGCGCTGCGCTCGGGCCAAGGCGATATGGCGAATATCGCGACCGACACCGCGCTGCAGCTCATCGCGCGCGATCAAATGGACCTCAAAGGCGTGATCTCCCCGGACAAGGCGCTGCCCTTCCTCATCGCGGCGAAGAAGACCATCGCCACGCCGCAAGCGCTCGAAGGCAAGATTTTCGGCGTCGCGCGCGTCGGCAGCGCCGATTACATCCTCAGCCGTGCGGTGTTAACGAAGCTCGGCGTGCCGGTGGACACGCTGCAATATCTCGCCGTCGGCCAGCCCTCGGTGCGCGGACGCGCGCTGATCGCCGGGCGCATCGATGCGACCGCGGTGTCGATCGGCACCTGGACGACGGTGCCCGACAGGAGCCAGCTTCATGTGCTGGTCGATCAGCAGAATTTCTATCGCCTCGCGCCTTTCGTCAGCAAGCTCAATGTCGTCACCGCCGCGACCGCCAAGGCCAAGGCGAAAGAGATCGAGGGCGTGGTGCGCGGCATCATCCTCGCCTCGCGCGACTTCGCGAAAAATCCCAAGCTCTGGGTCAGCGCCATGGAGAAAGCGCGGCCCGACGTGAAGCACGACGCGCTCGAGACTCTGGCGGCGGCTTATCGCAAAAGCTGGAGCGTCAATGGCGGTCTCAATCTCGAGGAGATCAAGTACACGACCGACACGGATTATACCGGGCCCGACTTCAAGGACCTGCGCCGTGTCGAGCCCAAATCGTGGATCGACACGAGCTTCGTCGATCAGGCGCTGAAGCAGCTTGGCACCGAGCGCGGCATGGACGAAACGGGACGTTGATGGGCGAGGGCGCTCCGGCTCCGAAGCCGTCGGCCGCGAGCAAAAACGCGGCGGGCGATGAATCCGGCATCATCGTCCGCAACGTGTCCAAGACCTTCCGCCGCGCTCGGGAAGCGGTCGGCATCCAGGCGCTGCAGCATGTCTCGCTCGATATCCGGCCCGGCACTTTCGTCAGCCTCGTCGGCCCCTCGGGCTGCGGCAAGACCACCTTGTTGCGCATGCTCAACGGGCTGATCCAGCCGGATGCGGGCGAGATCGCGATCGGCGGCGCGCCGCCGCGCCCGGGCCCGCATATGGGATTCGTGTTTCAATCCTTCCGCCTGATGCCGTGGCGCACGATCCGCGACAACGTCTCTTTCCCGGTCGAGCTCGACGGCATGGAGGCGAAGGCGCGCGCCGAGCGCGCCGATCACTATCTCGACATGGTGGGGTTGAGCCGCTTTGCCGAATCCTATCCCAACGAGTTGTCGGGCGGGATGAAGCAGCGCGCGGCGCTGGCGCGCGCGCTCATCGCCGAGCCGCGCTATCTGTTGATGGACGAGCCTTTCGCCAGCCTCGACGCGCAGACCCGCGAATTCATGCAGATCGAGCTGATGAAGATCTGGCACTATCACAAAAGCATCGTCGTCTTCGTCACCCATAGCGTCGACGAGGCGGTGCTGCTCTCGGACCAGATCGTGTTGCTGCGCCCGCGCCCGGGGCAAGTCGCCGAGATTCTCGATGTCGCGCTGCCGCATCCGCGCTGGGAGTACGATGTGCGCGAGAGGCGGGAATTCGTCGAGATGCGGCACCATCTCTGGGAGCGCATCAAGGCGATGGTCGCGGCCGACCCGCAATCGGAATTCTACATGCGCGCGACCAAATCGAGCCCGGCACAAGGCGCCCGCGATTGACGGCGCAAACCGCCCAGGGCGCGAACGGCATGATCGTCGCGGGGCATGGTCTCGCCACCAAAGCGGGCCTCGCCGTGCTGCAGGACGGCGGCAATGCGGTCGATGCCGCGATCGCCGCCGCGGTGGTTCTCTGCGTCGTCTGCCCCTATGCCTGCACCCTGGGCGGCGACCTCTACGCGCTGGTCTCTCACCCGCGCTCCGGCATCGCGGGGTTGAACGCGACCGGGCGCTCGCCCTTTGCCGCCGACGCCGAGCGCTTTGCCGACGGCATTCCGGGCAATGGCGTTCTCGCTGCGACTGTGCCCGGATTGCTGCGCGGCCTTGGCGACCTTCAGGAAAGATTTGGCACCCGCGATTTCGCGAGCCTCATGCGGCCGGCGATCCGTCTGGCCGAGGAGGGCTTCGTGGTCCACCGCCAACTCGCGCTCAACACCACCGAGCGCGCATCGCTCTTGGCGAAAGACCCAGGTGCAAGCGCGTTGTTTCTTCCCGGCGGGAGGCCGCTTGCCGAAGGCGATCGCCTCGCCCAGGCGTCGCTCGCCGGCGTGCTCCGCCGCGTCGCCGAGCGCGGCGTCACGACTTTTTATTCGGGCGAGCTTGCCGAGCGCATCGCCGCGGCGAGCGCCAAGCTCGGCGGCCTTATCACGGTCGAGGATCTGGCGCAGCACGACTCGCTGTGGCAGGCGCCGATCGCGGCGCCGTTCTACGGCCACGAGGTCGTGACCATGCCGCCCAATTCCTTCGGCGCCACCTTGCTGTTCCAATTGCTGGCGCTCGAAGCAGGCGGGATCGATGCGGTCGCTCCCAGAAGCCTCGATTTCATTCTGCGCGGCTACGCGGCGCGCCGCGGCGCCTATCGCACGGCCGCGCGCCTCATCGCCGATCCGAGCCTCAGCGAAGCGCCGCTGCGCGACCGGCTCGCCGCGGCAATTGCCGCGAAGGACCATGCCGCGCCGCTCAAGAGCGCAGAGCCGGCCGAATCGCGCGACCGCTGCACCACCTGCGCGGTGGTTATCGATCGCGACGGCATGGCGGTATCGCTGATCGAGAGCATCTCCGCGCCCTATGGCGCGGGTGTCGTACTCGAGGACATGGGGATTCTCCTCAACAACCGCATGGCGGGGTTCAGCAGCGACCCGGCAAGCCCCAATGGCATTGCGCCCGCCAAGCGGCCGGCCAATACGCTGGCGCCCTGCCTCGTAATGAAGGATGGCCGGCTGGCGATGAGCCTCGGCACGCCGGGCACGGTGGGTCAGACCTGCACGCTCGCGCAGTTCCTCGTCCGGGTTCTCGCTTGCGGCGAAGATGCGGCCGAGGCTATCGCGGCGCCGCGTTGGTCGGTCGATTTCAAGGGCAAGCTCGTGGTCGAAGAGGGAATGGATGCGGCGCTGCGCCGGGCCGTGCTCGACGCCGAGCCGGAGGCGAGGGCCATGCGCGACGGCTGGATCAGCTTCGGCTCGCTGAAGGCCGCGCTCGCCGTCGAGGGCGGCTGGCGCGGCATCGCCGATCACCGCCGTGCCGCGATCGCGCTTGGGTTTTAGCGACGGAGGATGCCGTATAGCCCGCGTCTATGCCTCTATCCGCAAATCCATTTTGCTCGCGCCTTGCGGTGTTCCTAGCATCGTGGCCGGGATGACGAAGAACAGGAGCCATCATGCGTAACGGGTATCGGGTCATCGACGTCGACAGCCATGTGACGCCGTCCTTGGAGGTGCTGCACCGTTACGCCGGCAAGGCGGCGAAAGAGCGCTGGGACGAGCTCAAGCCCTATGTGCGCGAGATGAAATCGCCCGAAGGGCGCGGCCATCCCAAAGAGCCCTGGCACACGATCAAGGTCAACCCCATCCCCTATAACCGCATCGCCGGCCAGAAGCCCGGCGCGGAGAAGATCGAGAAAGGCGGCGCCGGCGCGGTCGAGGGGCGTGTCGTCAACATCTCCAAATCCGTCTGTCACGAGCGCATCCAGCACGACAATTCGGAGGGCCGCCTCGAAGATATGACGGCGGAGGGAGTCGATGTGGATCTGCTGATCCCCGGGACTTGGGCGCCCGCTTCGAGCGCCTTCGATCCGGCACTGACCACCGGGCTTTATGACGCCTATCACAGCTATATGCGGGAATTCTGCAGCCCCGATTCGGGCCGGCTCAAAGGCCTGTTCCTGGCGCCGGGCAAGAACGTGCCCTGGGCGGTCGAGCAGCTCAAAAAAATCGGCCGGGAGAGTTGGGTTGCGTGCGTCTGGCCGTCCCTGCCCGAGGGCATGCCGATCGACGATCCCGACCTCGAGCCGCTGTGGCAGGTGATGAACGATCTGCATCTGCCGATCATGCATCACAGCTTCTTTTACGAGCCGCCCTATTTCCCCGGCTATCGCGACATTTGGGGCAATTCGGCGATCGCGCGGACGGCGGCGCATCCCTGGGGCGCGCAGCGCTCGCTCGCTTACGTGATCTGCGGCGGAATTCTCGACCGCTATCCCAACATCAAGGTCGGATACTCGGAGACGGGACATGGCTGGCTGCCGAATTGGCTCCTGCGCCTCGACAGCCAGGTGCACTACGTCAAAGGCGTGATCCCGCCACTCAAATACCTGCCGAGCGAATATGCCAAGCAAGGCCGGGTCTGCGTCTGCATCGAAGCCCATGAGGGTCCGCTCATGACCAAGGCGGTGATCGACATCCTCGGCGACAAATGCCTGATGTACGCCTCGGATTTCCCGCACCCCGAAAGCGACTGGCCGCATTCGGTCGACAACGTCCTCAAATGGGGTAACATCATCGAGCCGGCGGCGATGAAGAATCTGCTCGCCGGCAATGCCGACCGTTATCTGCGGATGGGCTGAAGGCCAAGGACGATCGGGATGGATTTCGCGACGGCGATGAAATTTCTCGAGACCGCGAAATCCATCGGCGCCGCAAAAGGCGTCGAGGTTTCGGTGGCGATTGTCGATGCGGCGGGCCACCCCGTCCTCGTGGCGCGCGGCAAGGAAGAGGCCTGGCACGGGACCTATATGGCGACGGGGAAGGCCCGGCTCGCCGCGGCCTTCCGCAAATCGACCGCGAAGCTGATGGAGCAATGGGCCGACCGGCCGCTTTATCCGATGAGCTTGACCGAGATCATCCCGGGCGGCGTTACGCTCAACAAGGGCGGCGTGCCGATCTATCTCGAAGGCGAATGCGTCGGCGCCATCGGCGTCGGCGGCTCCTCGCCCGATTCCGACCACGAGGTGGCGCGCAAGACGGTCGAGGCGCTGGGCGCGGCCAAGCCCGGCACGGGCAAGGACAAGTCATGAAAAAGCAGGCGATCCGCACCGACGGCGCTCCGACGCCGACCGGCCCGTTCAATCAAGCGATCCGCATCGGCAACATGGTGTTCTGCTCCGGCCAGGCCGGGCGGAATCGCGAAACCGGCAAGATGGGCGACATCCGCGACCAGGCGCGGCGCTGCATCGGCAATATCGCGAATATTCTCGAAGCCGCGGGAAGCTCGCTGGCGGATGTGGTAAAAGCGACCGTCTTTCTGCGCAAGGCCGAGGACTGGAAGGCCTTCAACGAGGAGTATGTGAAGCTGATGCCCGAACCGTTGCCGGCGCGAAGCTCGGCGATCGTCGAGCTCAAAGGGCCCGATATGCTGTGCGAAATGGAAGTCATTGCCGTGATCCAGGAATGAGCGCGTCCGAACCTTCGTTGAGCTTCACCATCCGCCGCGGCGAGCGCAGCACGAGCGAGACGATCGCGATCCGGCAGGCGGTGATCGCCGGCTGGACCGGGCGCGACCAGGCGGCGCTCGAAAAGCACATCCGCGAGCTCGAGGCGCTGGGCGTGGCGCGTCCGGCGACGACGCCGATCTTCTATCGCGTCGCCGCCAGCCGGCTCACCACCGCAACGCGGCTCGAAGCCGCGGGCGAGGAGTCGAGCGGCGAGGTGGAGTTCTTTCTGCTGCGCCATGGCGGCGCGCTCTATCTCGGCGTCGGCTCGGATCACACGGACCGCAAGGTCGAGGCCTACAACGTCACCGTGTCGAAGCAGATGTGCGAGAAACCGGTCGCGCCGGAGCTCTGGGCCTTGGACGATGTCGCGGCGCATTGGGATCGCCTCATCCTGCGCTCCTGGGTCTGCCACGGGCCGGAGAAGACGCTTTACCAGGAGGGCCCCGTCGCGGCGATGCGCCCGCCGCAGGAGCTGATCGCGCTATACGCGGGCGCCGAAGGCCTTGCCGAGGGCACGCTGATGTTTTGCGGCACGCTCGCCGCGAAAGGCGGCGTCCGGCCTGCGCCGCGCTTTGCCTTCGAGATCGAGGATCCGGTGCGCGACCGCCGGATCGCGCATCACTACGACGTGGTCTCGCTGCCGATCCTCGGCTGACGCCCCGGCGCGGCGTCGCGCCGCCCTTTACTGCATGAACCAGCCATGGCTGACGACCAGCGATTGGCCGGTCAGCGCATTGGTATCGAAGCTCGCGAAGAACAGCGCCAGCGCGGCGACATCCTCGACGGTGGTGAATTCGCCGTCGACCGTGTCCTTCAGCATCACGTTCTTGATCACCTCTTGCTCGCTGATGCCGAGCTCTTTCGCCTGCTCGGGGATCTGCTTGTCGACGAGGGGCGTGCGCACGAAACCGGGGCAGATGACATTGGCGCGGACGCCGTGCTTGGCGCCTTCCTTGGCGACGACCTTGGCGAGGCCCTCGAGCCCGTGCTTCGCCGTCACATAGGGCGCCTTCAGCACCGATGCCTCCTTCGAATGCACCGATCCCATGTAGATGATGCTGCCGCCGGTTCCCTGCTTGTACATCTGCCGGAGCGCCGCGCGCGTCGTCAGGAACGCGCCGTCGAGATGGATCGCCAAAAGCTGCTTCCATTTCGCGAACTCGAACTGGTCGAGCGGCGCGACGATCTGAATCCCGGCATTGCTGACGAGGATGTCGAGCCGCCCGAAAGCGGCGATGGCTTTGGCCATGCCGGCCTCGACCTGGCTCTCATTGGTCACATCCATGGCAATGCCGACTGCCTTGCCGGCGCCACCCAGCTCGGCGGCGGTGGCCTCCGCGCCTTTGAGGTTGAGATCGGCGATCGCGACCCTCGCACCCTCGCGGACAAAGGTGCGCGCGATTTCCTTGCCGATGCCGCTTGCCGCGCCCGTCACCACCGCGACTTTGCCCTCGAGACGCATAGTATTTCTCCTTAGCTGTAAGGCCTGAGCCTAGTTTTCACGCGAGATAATCGTGCACCACCTTGCCGAGACCCAAGGTGAGATCGGTGAGGATGTGCACGCCGGAGATCACTTCGAGCACCGGCAATTCGGCGACGGGGGCGAGCGCATGCGGATTGAGGGTGAGCGCCGCCGGCCCCGTCCAGGCGCCTTTCAGCACCACATCATCGAGGCTGTATTCGACGAGCTCGCAGATGCGCGCGGTGCCATCGACATGCGGAATGATCTTCAAGAGAAAATTCGGCGCGGCCAAAGAATCCTTCACCGCCGCGAGATCGGCGCCGCGATGCTTATAGCCCATGGTGCCGGTCGCGACGCGCACCTGCCCGTAATCGAGCGTGCCGACCAGCGTGTCGATCTCGGTCTTGAGGCTCGGATTGGCGAGCTTCTTGGGAAAGCCCCAGAGCTCGCGGCCGCCGGCAATCGGCGGCTCATCGTTCAGGAACATGCAATGGGTGTAGCCGCCCTTGCGTCCCTGGAACGAGACCGGGATCACCTGGCCGGTCTCGGTGTAGTCGCCGAAACCAGTCGAATCGGGCATGCGGATGAACTCATAGCGGACCAGCGGCGCCTCGACCTGCAACGGCTCGGGCACCACGGCGCGCAGCTTTTCTGGATCGGTGCGGTAGGTGATGACGAGGAATTCGCGATTGATGAACCGATAGGGCCCGGGCGGATAGGCCGGGCTGGTGAGCGGCATGGCGAAGGCCCGCTCTCGCACCTCTTGCTCCTTCATGATCTCCCTCCTTTCGTCCCGTATCGTGTTCGTATCGCGCCTTCCGCCGCGCCCCTCGCGAAGGCGTCAATCGCCCGCGTCGCGCAGCACATCGAAGACGAAGACACCCTCGTGACGCGGCGGACGCTCGTAAATCTCGGGCTGGCGCAAGGTGCGGGTCGCGTCACGGTGCCCCGCCTGCCAATGCTCTTCCATGCTGAGGCGCGAGAACTCGTAATCCTTGGCGTGCCCCTCATAGTGCCGCGCCCGGTAGATGAGATGCACGATATTGTAGACCGAGCGGTCCTGGCCGGCGATGATCGGCGCGAATTCCGGAAGGTGGCGGAGCTCCTCGGGCAGCTTCTCGACCGCCGTGGCGAGGGCATTGCGCAGCCTTTGCTCGCGCGCGAAATGATCGGTGTTGGCGCGCGTCCGGCTCGAATACTGGATCTCCTTCTCGCGCACCATGACTTCGAGCATGTTGCCGGGAAGCTCGCCGCGCGCGCTCCAGAGATCGATCTGAAAAGCGAGCGTGTCGCGCCGGTCGTGGCATTCGAGCATCCATTGCAGCGGCGTGTTCGAGACGAGCCCGCCATCCCAATAGAACTCGCCGTCGATCTCGATCGCGGGAAATCCCGGCGGCAAGGCGCCGCTCGCCATGACGTGCTCCGGCCCGATGCGATGCGTGGTGTTGTCGAAATAAACGAAGTTGCCGCTGCGGATATTGACCGCGCCGACGCTGAAGCGCGGCACGCCGGCATTGATCCGGTCGAAATCGACGAGCCGCTCCAAGGTCGCACGCAGGCTCTTGGTGTCGTAATAGCTGGTCGCTTCGGGCGAGCCCTTGGGCTGCAGCCAGGGTGAGGGGAGGCGCGGCTGGAACATTCCGGGCGCGCCGCTCACCAAGGCGCGGGTGGCGCTCGCCTGGTTGAAAAGCGAGCGCGCCTCGTCGCCCGGCAGCATCGCCGCGCGGATATGGTCGGCGCCCCAGAACCACGGATCGGCGCTGATGCCTTCCCAGAAGCTGCGCAGCCGCTCGATCCGCTTCTCGGGCGGATTGCCGGCGATGATCGCGGTGTTGATGGCGCCGATCGAGATGCCGGCGATCCAGTCGGGATGGAGATTGGCCTCCGCCAAGCCCTGATAGACGCCCGCCTGATAGGCGCCGAGCGCGCCGCCGCCTTGCAGCAGCAGCGCAATGCAGGCAAAGGGCGGTCTCTCGAGCCGCAAATGGCTTCGCAACGGTGGTTTGGCCACGGGTGCCTCAACCTAATTCCGAAAGATGACAACCGGGTGACCGGAACGCGCGGCCGCCTACGTTTGCGACGAGGGCCGTAGCCTATCCTCGTGCGGATTACCTCAGCCTAACGGCAAGATGAATTTCCGTTCATCGGCGTGTCGCGCGCAATGCCTCCAAAAGAGGCATCGTCCGAGGCGAGCCGCTGCCGCAGGGTTAGCCCCGCCGCGGGTCAGCCTGCCGCCGCGCTGCGCGCCGCCGGTGCTGCGGCGATCAGGCGCTCGATCACCTCGTCGGTCGACATCACATCGCCGAAAATGCGCAGGATATTGGCCAGGCTCGCATTATGCTCCTCGTCGGTCGCCGCGGCATTGGCGTCCGAGACCATGATTGTCTTGTAGTTGAGCATCATCGCGTCGCGCGCGGTCGATTCGCAGCAGGTGTTCGTCACGGTTCCGGTCACGATCACCGTGTCGATGCCGCGCGAGCGCAGCTGGCGATCGAGATCGGACGAGCCCTGGATGAAGGCGCTGAAACGATTTTTTTCGATCTTCAAATCCGCCGGCTGGACATCGAGCCCATCATAGAGCGCCTGGCCATGGGTCCCGCGTTCCAGCCGCTTCAAGCCCTGCGTCCGATTGGCCGAATTGGAGACGTGATCGTAAAAGACGCTCCAACTGCGCTGGTCTTCCTCTTTATGTGTCATCTGGATCCAGACGACGAGGCCGCTTGCATCCCGCGTCGCGGCGGCGAGCCGGTTGACATTCGGCACGATCTCGCGCGCGAGCGGCACCTCGGTCGGGTAGGGCGCAAGCATGAAGGTGTTTTGCAGATCGACCACGAGCAGCGCGGTCGAGGGGCCGAGGAGTTGATCGAAAGCGTGCAGCCGGCCGCGCGACTTCACCACGCGGTCGATGATATATTGCGGGATCGCGATCTTGTGCATGATGGGCTCCCCGGCAAGAGGCTGGCGCAAGCTGCGAGCATAAGCCCGCCATACGTGCCGCGCCAATGGGATTGCATCTAGCGCCGTGCGGCCTTCATCGCCCGCCAGATGCGCTCCGGGGTCGCCGGCATCTCGATGTGCTTGACGCCGAACTCTTTGATGGCGTCGACAACTGCATTGATCACGGCGGAGGTCGCCGGCGTCACGCCCGCTTCGCCGGCGCCTTTGATGCCCAAGGGATTGCTCGCGGCGAGAGTCTCATGTTGTGCGACATCGAAGCGCGGCAGCTCGTCGGCGTGCGGCAGAGGATAGTCAAGGAACGAGCCGGTCAAGAGCTGGCCCGAGCGGGAATCGAAGGAAATCTGCTCCAGCAACGCCTGGCCGATGCCCTGCGCGGCGCCGCCATGGACCTGGCCTTCGACGATCATCGGATTGACCACGCGGCCGACATCGTCGACCGTCGCGTAGCGTAGGACGCGAACCGAGCCGAGCTCCGGATCGACCTCGACTTCGCAGGCGGCGGCGCCGTTGGGATAGGCGTGCAGCCGATGATCGAGAATGGCGGTCGCTGCGAGCGGCTCGCGCAAGGCCTCGGGCGTCGCTGGCTCGAGCGCATGAGCAGCGGCCTCGTAAAGGCTGATCGAGCGATCCGTGCCGAGCACGATGAAGCGGCCTTCGGCAAAACCGATATCGCTCTCGGCGGCCTCGAGGCGGTGCGCGGCCAGCTTTCGGCCGCGCTCGATAATCGTCTCCGAGGCGCGGACGAGAATGGTTCCGCCCAAGCGCAGCGAGCGGTCGGAATGCGTGCCGCCGCCCGAGACCGCGATGGCCGTGTCGCCGAACAGAATCGAGATCTCTTCGAGCGGCAGGCCAAGCTTCTCGCCGACGATTTGCGCAAAGCTCGTCTCATGGCCTTGGCCGGAAGCTTGGGTGCCGATCACCGCCTCGACCCGTCCTTCGGGCAGGACGCGAACATCGGTGCGCTCATCGACGAAGCCGGTGGGCGTCTCGAGATAGGTCGCGACGCCGATGCCGCGCAACAGGCCCTGCCGCCGCGCCACCTCGCGCCGCGCGGGAAAGCCGCTCCAATCGACCGCGCGCAGCACCGCGGCGAGATTTTCGGCAAAGGCGCCGCTGTCATAGCGATGGCCCAGCGGCGATTGATAGGGAAGGGAAGCGGCGGGAATGATGTTACGGCGCCGCAGCTCCGCGCGCTCGATGCCGAGTTCGGCGGCGGCGAGGTCGATGAGCCGCTCCATGATGAAATTCGATTCCGGCCGACCGGCGCCGCGATAGACCGACATCGGTACGGTGTTGGTGGCAACGCCCTTGATGCCGACATGGATCGCGGGAATGTCGTAAACCCCCGCCGCCATGCGCGTCACATTGTTGAGCACGGCATAGGAGACGGGGTAGGCGCCGAGATTGCCGGTATAGGAAAGCTCGAGCGCGAGGAACTTGCCTTCAGCATCGAGGGCCAACGCGCCCTCGGCCCAGACGTCGCGCGCCTGGAAATCGGCGAGAAAGGCTTCGCTGCGGCTCGAATTCCATTTGACGGGCCGGCCGAGCTTGCGCGCCGCCCAGGCGAGCACCGCGTATTCGGGATATACCGAGGAGCGCACGCCGAAGCCGCCGCCGACATCGCCGGTGATGACGCGGACGCGGTCCATGGCGATGCCGAGGCACGCGGCCACGGTGAATTTGATGCGGTGAACGCCTTGGCTCACCGCGTGAATGGTGAAGCTCTCCGCCGCTTCGTCGTATTCGGCGACGGCAACGCGCGGCTCCATCGGCGCGCCGCTGACGCGCTGGTTGAGGCAGGAGAGCCGCACCACGCGATGAGCGCGCGCCAAGGCCGCTTCGGTCGCTGCGCGATCGCCGTTCTCGGCGGCGACAAGGAGATTGCCCGGCCGATCCTCCCAGAGCTTTGGTGCGTCCCCTTCGAGCGCCGCGCGCGCATCGATTACGGCGGCAAGCGGCTCGTATTGGACATCGATCCGCTCCGCCGCATCGCGCGCCGCGTCGAGCGAGGTCGCAACCACAAGCGCGACGGCTTCGCCGACGAAGCGCACACGCTCGACGGCGAGCGGCGGCTGCAAGGGCGGCGGGCCGCCGGGCATTGTCTCCGGGCCGAAGGCCGGTTTGGTGATCTCAAAATGATCGGCGCCGCTCGGGTTGTGCGGCAGGGACTTCAAGCCCTCGGCGACATAGTCCTTGCCGGTCAGCACCGCGAGCACGCCGGGCAACGCGGCCGCATCCGCCGTATCGATCGCGCGGATCCGCGCATGCGCATGCGGCGAGCGCAGGAAAACCGCATGGGCCTGGCGCGCGAGGTTGAGGTCGTCGGTGAAGCGCCCCTTGCCGGTGAGGAGACGCCCATCCTCCTTGCGCCGTAGGGGCCGGCCGATCAGCGCGGTCATCGCCCTCTCATTCGGTTCTATTGCGCCGGGACCGCGTCCTTGATGCGGACATAGTCGTCGACGGCGGCGGTGAAGTCCTTGCCGGGCGGCAGGGTGAAGCGGCCCGAGCGCACGCGATAAGCGGCGGGGTCGAGCCCTGGCACAGGCCCGCCGGCGGCGAATTCCTTGACGGTTTGCAGCAGCAGACGGCGCAGCTTGATGATGACGGAATCGCTCGCGCCTAAATGCTCGATGGTGCGGTCGGCGACCGGTCCCATGCTTTCCTGGATCGAGCAATCCTGCCGGCCGATGCCCTTGATGCCGGTGAAGGACTGGCCGCTCTTTTGCAGCGCGCGGTCGATCAGATAGTTGTTGTCCTTGTTGGCGACGGGCCGCTCGGTTCCGGGCAGAAGCTCGGGATGGATGAAGAAGGACTCCTTCGAATCCGCCAAATCCGCCGCCGAGAGCGGCCGGTCGGGCCAGTATTCGACGCAGTAATTCATCGTCGTCGCGTCGTCGATCGGGACCCACACATGCGCGCCGATCGGCGAGGTGGCGATCACCTTGTGGAACGGCATCAGCATGATGCTGCAGGTCCAATCGGTCGCGCCGTTCCGCCCTTCGCGGCAGGTGCCGGCGGCGAAGCCGAAATCCATCGGCAGCACCTCGTAGCGGATCGGCACGCTTTGCCGCACGCCGTCGGGATTGCCGTCATCGCCGCGATGCAGGAAGGAGAGGTGGCTGGTATCGAACCCGCCTTCCAGCGCCTGGAGCCAGTTGCATTCCTGGATATGGCGCGTGACGTAGCGATGGGAGTCGGGAACCATCGTCCATTCGAGATCGGGGAATGCGGGCTTCGTCTCCGGCGGACCCATATAGGTCCAGACGAGGCCGCCGCGCTCGATGCAGGGATAGGCGGTGATGCGGATTTTGTGCATGAAGGCGCTGCCGGGCGGCTCGCTCGGCAGATCGACGCAATTGCCGTCGACATCGAATTTCCAGCCGTGATAGACGCAGCGCAACCCGCATTCCTCGTTGCGGCCGAAGAACAGCGATGCGGTGCGATGCGGGCAGCGCTCGTCCAACAGGCCGACGCGGCCTTTGCTGTCGCGAAACGCGACGAGCCGCTCGTTGAGCAAGGTGACGCGCACAGGCGGGCAATCGGCCTCGGGCAATTGGCTCGAGAACAGAGCGGGCACCCAATAGCGCCGCATGAGGCCGCCCATCGGCGTCCCCGGCCCTACCCGCGTCAGCAGTTCATTGTCTTCGCGCGATAGCATCGTTTCCCCCGGGCATCTTATCGAGAGGATTGGCGCGAAAATGCTACCCGGCTGCAGCCGAGTCAATTCCGCTGCGGCGGGCTGCGCCGGGGCTCAGTCGCCGCTGCCGACCTGCACCGCCGCCGGGCGGATGATGATGAACAAAGAGACGGTAATCGCGAAGAGAATGCTGACGGCGAGCAGCAGCGAATGGTGAATGCCGATCGCGCTGCCCAGCACGCCGACGCTGATGCCGGCGAAGCTGCGCAAGCCCATTTGCGCCATGCTGTAAAGGCCCAGCACCCGGCCGCGGATCGAGGCGGGCGCGTGCAGCTGCACGAGCGTCTGGTTCATCGAGTTGTAGGACAATTCGACAAAACCGGCGACGAACATCAAGCCCACCGCTACGGGGTAGGAGCGGGTCATGGCGAAGCTGCCGAGCGCGCAGCACCAGATCATCACCAGCACGAAGGGCGTGGCGAGGCGCGGCTGCAGCCAGCCGGTGCTTTCGAGCACGAGCCCCGCCAGCAGTGCGCCCGCCGCATCGGCGCTCAGCAGCACGCTGTAATAAAGCCCGGCATTGCCGTGGCCGAGATCGGCGGCGAATTCCGGCATCTGCGCCTGATAGCCATTGGCGACGAAGAAGGAAGCGCTGCCGGCCAGGAGAATCATCGCGGTGATGATGCGATTGTCGCGGATGCCTTCGATGGTCATCAGCACATCGGCGAAGCCGCGCACCGGCCGCGGCGGCGGCCGGTCTTTCTGATAGCGCGGCCCGTAAGGCGCCTTCCACAGCCAGAGGAGAAGCGGCGCATAGAACACGACGTTGAGGAAAATTCCGTAAGCCGGGCCAAGGGCAAGGAGGATCGTTCCGCCGACTGCCGGCCCGGCGAGCAATCCCAGATAGCGCGAGGTGGCGCTGAGCCGCACCGCGCTCGGCAGGCGCTCGCGGCCGACGATATCGTGCAGCAGGACTTGGCCGGGTGTTCCCCAGAAGACGCTGGCGATACCGTGCACCGTCAGGATCACCACCGAGTGCCAGGCTTCGATCCATCCGGTGATGAACAGCACGCCCCAAGTCAAAGAGCACGACATGAAGAGCAGCATGCCGATCTGAATGAGGCGGCGCGAATCGTAGCGGTCGGCGAGCGCCCCCGCGAACACGCCGAAGAGCAAAGTCGGCAGCCAGTGCGAGAGCACGGCGAAGCCGCCCAGCGCCGGCGAATGGAATTTCTGGAACACCATCCAATAGCTGATAACGTGCTCGATGCTGTCGGCCATCATCGCCAGCGCCGAGTAGATGAAATAGGCGCGGAACCCGGGATCGCGGAGCGCGGAAAAGGATGGCGCGCCCGGCCCGGCCTTGGCCTCGGGGCGGGATTGGCTCATTGGGGGCCGGCTGAACCGTGCGGAGGAGAGGCGCTGCGGCGGGAGGCGGGGTGCTGAAAGTGCATGGGCCAATCTAGCATGCGGGTCTTGCACCGCGTGCCGCAAAGAGCGGCCGAGGCCATTGCATGCCGCTCATAGCGGAGGAGGCCGCCGCGCGCGCCTGGCGGGGCTCAGAGCGCGATCAGTGGCGATCCGTGTTGTTGGTCCGGCGGTCGCCCGCGAGCCAGCGGGCGAGGTCGGCATGCGCGCCCTTGCGGCGCTTGGCGTCGATCTGGGCGACATCGGGCGGATCGACGGTGAACTCGACTTTGAGCCCGTCGGGACTGGTGAGATAGAGCGATTGGCAATAGCCGTGATCGGTGACGCGGTGGGTAAGCCCATGCGCCTTGGCGCGCGCCAAAAGCTCGTCGAAGCTCGCCGCCGAGACTTTCAGCGCGACATGCCACCAGCCGCCGCCGGGCGGCAGGATCGCGCGTGCCGTCTCGTAAGCGTCGGCATCGGCGAATTGGAAGAAGGCGAGGGCGCCGCCATCGGCCAAGCCGAAGAAGGTGTGGCAGTAATCGACCTCGCGCGCGAAATCCGGGTGAAAGGTCCGCTCGCACCAGGTCGCGACCAGCGGCAGGCCGAGAATGTCCTCGAAGAAATGGCGGTTGACCTCCTGGTCCTTGACGACGAAGGCATGGTGGTGCAGCCGCAACGGCAGCTCGGAGAGGCGTTTGGTTTCGAGATCGCGCTGCAGCTCGTCGGGCATGCTCTGCCTCCTTCTCGTCGCGCTTGGACGAACCCGTCCATGATATAACCACTCGCTGTTCAAGCAAATCGGAGGAACCGCCATGCCCTATGAGCTTTATTACTGGCCCTCGACGCCCGGGCGCGGCGAGTTCATCCGCTTGGCGCTCGAAGAGGGGGGCGCGCCCTACCGGGATATCGCCCGTCGCAAGGGCGGCGTGGCAAAGATGATGCGGCTCATGAGCGAAGGGCGCCTCGCCCAGCCGGCTTTCGCGCCGCCGATCCTCAAGAATGGTCCGCTCGTGGTGTCTCAGACCGCCAATATCCTCCTTTATCTCGGGCGCCGCCTCGGCCTCGCGCCGAAGAGCGAAGCGGGAATGCTGTGGACCCACCAGCTCCAGCTCACCATCGCCGATTTCGTCGTCGAGATTCACGACACCCATCACCCGATCGGCTCGGGCCTCTATTACGAGGATCAAAAGCGCGAGGCGCGCCGCCGCGCCGAGGATTTCCGCAAGAACCGCATGCCGAAATATCTCGGCTATTTCGAGCGGGTGCTGGCCCGCAATCCGCAGGGGCCGTCCTGTCTCGTCGGCCGGCGCGTCACCTATGCCGATCTGTCGCTGTTCGAGATCGTGGCCGGGCTGCGCTACGCCTTCCCCGAGCGCATGGCGCGGCAGGCGCGGCGCTATCCGCACGTCATCGCCCTGCATGACCGGGTCGCCGCCCGGCCGCGCGTTGCGGCCTATCTCGCCTCGCCTCGCCGTCTGCCCTACGATCAGGTCGGGATTTTCCGCCACTACCCCGAATTGGACGGGTGAGTGGCGCGAAGCAAAAACGGAGGCGCGATCATGGGTGTGCTCATCGAAGGCCAGTGGAGCGATCAGGAACTGCCGCAAGAGACCGGGGCGAGCGGCGCGTTTCAACGGATCGACAGCGTTTTTCGCAACCGCATCACCGCCGACGGCTCCTCGGGCTTCAAGGCGGAGGAGGGGCGCTACCATCTCTACGTCGCCTATGGCTGCCCCTGGGCGCATCGCACGCTGATCTTCCGCGCCCTCAAAAAGCTCGAAGGCGCGATCAGCGTCTCGCATGCCATCCCCGGCCTCAAGGCGCAGGGCTGGACCTTCGAGGCCAATCCAGCCTTTCCCGAATGCGTGCCCGATACGGTGAACGGCTTTCACTATCTGCACGAGGCCTACAGCGCGTCGGAGCCGCGCTACACCGGCAAGGTCACGGTCCCGACGCTTTGGGACAAGAAGACGAAGCGCATCGTCAACAACGAATCCTCCGAAATCATTCGCATGCTCAACAGCGAGTTCCGAGGAATCGCGGGCGACGACACCGATTATTATCCGGCACCGCTGCGCGCCGAGATCGACCGTCTCAACGATGTGATCTATCGCACCGTCAACAACGGCGTCTATCGCTGCGGCTTCGCGCGCTCGCAGGAGGCTTACGAAGCCGCTTACGACGCGCTCTTTGCGACGCTCGACGAATTGGAGGCGCGGCTCGGCCGCCAGCGCTATCTCGTCGGCCATCAGATCACCGAAGCCGACTGGCGGCTCTTCCCGACGCTGGTGCGCTTCGATGTCGCTTACAATTCGCTGTTCAAATGCAACCGCCAGCGCATCGCGGATTTCCCGAATCTGCTCAACTATATGCGCGAGCTCTACCAGGTGCCGGGCATCGCCGCGACAGTGAAGCCGCGGCATTACGTGATCAACTACTGGTCGATCGCGCGCGTCAATCCGACCGGCATCATCCCCAAGGGCACGCCAGTCGATTACACCAAGCCGCATGACCGGGCACGGCTCGCCGCTTAGCGCCCTCTCGCATTTTCAAAGGAGCAACCATGCTCGAGCTCTATCACAGCATCAATTCGGTCTGCGCGCAGAAGGTGCGGATCGCCCTGGCGGAGAAGGGCCTTCCTTGCATCGAGCACAACATGACCTTGCAGGGCGATCAGTTCGATCCGGCTTATCTGAAGCTCAACCCCAACGCCGTCGTCCCGACCCTCATCCATGACGGCCGTCCGGTGATCGAATCCTCCGTCATTCTTTATTATCTCGACGAGGCGTTTCCGGCGCATCCGCTGATGCCGCGCGACCCGCATGATCGTGCGACGGTGCGGCTCTTCAACAAGCGGATCGACGAATACGTGCATACCGCTTGCATGACGCTCTCCTTCGCCACTTGCTTTCGCAGCCGCATGCAGCGCATGAGCGAAGCGGCGCGCGAGGCGGAATTCGCCAAATCGCCCAATCCCAAGCGCAGCGACATCAAGCGCGACGTGACGGCGCATGGGCTGCAATCGCATTACGCGGTCGATGCGGTCGCGCAGCACGAAAAGCTCCTCGCCGCCATGGAGCAAGCGCTCGAAGGCCGGCGCTTTCTCGCCGGCGATGATTACTCGCTCGCCGATATCGGCGTGCTGCCCTATGTGCTGCGGCTCGAGCTGGTCAACCTCGCGCGCATGTGGGATCGGCGTCCGGGCGTCGCCGCCTGGTGGGAGCGGGTGAAGGCTCGGCCTTCGACCGCAGAGACGATCCTGAAGCGCATGACCGACAAGGATTGGGCGCCGTTCAAGGGGATCGAATCCGATCCCTGGCCGCAGGTGCAAAAGCTGCTCGATGCCGCGTGAACGCCGCCGAATTGCGCCGGTGCCTCTCGGCCTTTCTCGTGGTCATCGGCCTGCCGCTGCTCGTGAGCGCCTGCGTGTTCGGGCGTGACGGCGGCGTTCCGTGGTACGAGGCGCGGCGCGATCCTTCGGGCCTTGCGCCCGATCCGGCGACGACGCACGAGGCGGTGATCCAGGTCTATGCGGCGCGCGCCGTCGCCTGGCGCGGCATCTTCGCCGTCCATACCTGGATCGTGGTCAAGCCGACCGACGCGCTGCGCTTTACCCGCTACGAGGTCCTGGGCTTCGGCGTTTCGGAGGGCGCGCCGGCGATCCGCATCGATCGCACGGGCCCGGACAATTACTGGTTCGGCGCTGCGCCCATGCTGCTGCTCGATCGCCGCGGGCCCGGCGCGGACCGGCTGATCGAGGCGATTCGCGCCGCGGTCGCGTCCTATCCTTACCCCAACACCTATCACGCCTGGCCCGGTCCCAACAGCAACAGCTTCACCGCCTATATCGCGCGCAAGGTGCCGGGGCTGGGCTTGGAATTGCCCTCGAACGCGGTCGGCAAGGATTATCTACCGGGCGGCGCCGTCTTCGCCGCCGCCCCCAGCGCCACTGGTTATCAGCTCTCGCTTTTCGGCCTTCTCGGCGTGCTGGTGGCGCGCGCCGAGGGCATCGAGGTCAATTTGCTCGGCCTCGATCTCGGCTTCGGTTTCGCACCGCCGGCCGTGAAGCTGCCCGGCATCGGCGGCATTCCGGCGCGCACCGCCTCGGCGACGTAACGCGCGCCCCAATCGAGGCGGCTTGACGCGGGCTTTGCTATCCTATCCCATCGTGAAGCAAACGGGTCGGGAGGAAAACATGGACGAGGTAAGAATTGCGGAGGCGATCGGCGCCAGCCTGGAGCGCGAACTCGACAAGCTCGCCAAAGCCGGGCGCATCTTGGAGCTCAACGGCCATGGCGACCGCATCTTCGGCCACATCGCACTGCGCGATCCCGAGGGCCGCGGCTTTTGGCTGAAGCGCCACCACATCTCGCTGGGCGAGCTGTTCGATCACCGCGATTTCATCCTCGTCGCTTTCGACGGCAAGCAGCTTGCGGGCTCCGGCCGCCGCCACAGCGAATGGCCGATCCATGCCGAGATTTTCCGCGCGCGTCCCGATCTCAATGCCTCGGCGCATACGCATCCCTTCTATTCGGTGATCTACAGCGCGACGGCGAAGCCGCTGGGCTCGATCTCGGGTCCGGGCAAACCGCCGCCGCGCTTTGGCGGCACCTCCGAATATATCGACACGCCGGAGCTCGGCCGGAGCCTTGCCGCCTCGCTCGGCAAGGACGCGAAGGTCGCGATCATGCGCCATCACGGCGTCATCTTTGCCGGGCGCAGCATCGAGGAGATGGTTTTGAACGGCATCGATGTGGAGCATCGCTGCCGCCAGATGCTGACCGTCGCGAGCGCGAGCGCAGGGCTGCCCTTCGAATGGCCGGACGATGCCGAGCTGCAGCGCAAGTTCGGCGATGAATCGAAGCGGGTCGGAGGCAGCAACGCGCAATGGGATTATTTTTGCCGCGTTCTCGCCCGCGCCGAGGCGCAGGGCGATCCGCGCCTCTCCGGCCGGTGCCTGCTGTGAGCGCGGCGTTTCGCCTGGCGACGGTGTCGAGCGCGGGCAGCCCGCGCTTCGTCGCCCTGGTGATCGACGACAAATCTGTCGCCCTCAACGCGGTGCTGCCGCATGTCGCGGCGGCGCAGAAAGCGCCGATCCCATCGGACACCATGCTCGGCCTGCTCGGGGCGTGGGAGCGCAGCTTCGAGGTGCTGAGCGAGGCCGCGGCGCTGCTGGGCAAAGCGGGGCTCGATGACAAGCGCTGGGCCGATGCCGTCGTGCCGGTGAGCGCCGTGAGGATTCACGCGCCGATCGCGCGCCCGCCGAAGATGTTCTACGCCGCGATCAATTATCCGCGGCCCGACCGGCCGCCGAAGAAGGACGATGGCGTCGTGCGCCGGCCCTATATGTTCGAGAAGACGGCGAGCTGCGTCACCGGCCCTTATGACGATGTCGCCAAGCCCAAGGGCTATGACGATATCGATGGCGAGGTCGAGCTCGGCGTCGTCATTGGCAAGCGCGGCAAGAACATCCCGGTCGAGCGGGCGATGGAGCATGTCGCCGGCTTCATGATCTGCAACGATCTCACCGTGCGGAATTTCCGCGTGCAGGGCGAGTTGCCGGTGCCCGGTCCCGACTGGCTCGGCAGCAAATGCTGGGACAATTTCGCGCCGATCGGGCCTTACCTCGTGCCGCGGCAATTCGTGCCCGATTGCCGCAATCTGCGCTTGACGCTCAAAGTGAATGGCGAGACGCGGCAGGACGGCAACACGCACGACATGATCCATTCGCCGGAGACGCAAGTCGCCTTCATGTCGAACCAGATGACGCTCGAGCCCGGAGATGTCATTTCGACCGGCACGCCCAACGGCATCGGCATCTATACCGGCGTCTTCATCAAGGCCGGCGATCTCATCGAATGCGAGATCGACGGACTCGGCGTGCAGCGCAACCGGCTGGTTGCGGCTCGCTAGGCGCGGCGGCGCTCATGGCGACGAAGCGCGATCGCCGGCCGCCCGCCGCCATCGGCCATGTGTTCTTTGCCGCATCGAATGCCGGCGAAGCAGCGCAATGGTTCGAGACGGTGGGGCTGCGGCCGATCGCGAGCGATGAGGATTTCGCCGTGCTCGAGCTGCGCGGCGGAACCCATCTCGTGGTGACGCAGGCGGCGCGCCGGCCGCGGCCGGGTCGGGAAGCGCCCTTCGATCTGATGGTCGACGACATCGACGCGGCGCGCCGCAAATTCGCCGCGCGAGGGCTGAAGCCGTCGCGCCTGCGGCGCGGGACAATCCACGACGAATTCACCCTCGTCGGACCGGACGGTTATCGCGTGACGATCCTGTCATCGCATGCGGGACGGCGCGCGGTCTAGGATCGGGTATCCCGGACAAGGAGGGCGGCGAAACGCCGCCCGCGCGTGATTGGGATAAGCAGAGGGCGGAATGAGCGGCAATGAGGATTGGTTCGATCTCGGCTCGGCGGTCGAATTGTCGCGCACTCAGGTTCAGCGCGTCGTCGTAAGAAACATCCCGATCGCCCTGTCCTGCGTCAACGGTGTCTTCGGCGCGGTCTCAAACATATGCAATCATGCCGGCGGCCCTCTGAGCGAGGGGTCGCTCGATGGCGCGTTCCTCGTCTGCCCCTGGCACCACTGGAAATTCGATCGCCGCAGCGGCGCGGGCGAGCCTGGGTTCGAGGAAGACTGCGTGCCGTCATGGCCTGTGAAAGTCGAAGCCGGCCGCGTGCTCGTCAACCTCGCCGCCGGGACACCCCGCAACCGCAAGCCCCATCCGGCTCACCCGCTGGAGCGCGAGCCGGAGCGCGTGCCCGGACCGCTTCGTTTGGCTGGGATCGCAACCAGCGTGATGGATGAAGCCTATCCGCGCTTTTCGGGCTCCGATCATTTGCTGGAGCGCGCTCTCGAAGCTGGAACGGCGCAAGGCGCCGAAACGCGACTCATTCGTCTCAATACGCTCAACTTCCGCGCTTGCGAGGGCTATTACTCGAAATCGGCGCAGGCTTGCACCTGGCCGTGCTCCATCACCCAGATGGATGAAAGCGACCAGATGGACCAGGTCTACGAAGCGCTCGTCCATTGGGCCGACGCCATCATCGTCGCGACGCCGATCCGTTGGGGCGCCGCGTCATCGCTGTATTTCAGGATGGCCGAACGGCTCAATTGCGTGCAGAACGCAATTACCACGCGCAACAACGTGCTGATCCGCAACAAGGTAGCCGGCTTCATCATCGTTGGCGGCCAGGACAATATCCAATCGGTCGCGGGCCAGATGCTCGGGTTCTTTGCCGAGCTCGGCTTTCTTTTTCCGCAATTTCCCTATGTGGCGCATTCGCGCGGCTGGTCGCATGAAGACATGGAGCGCAATGTGGAAATTCTGCGCTCGAGCGAAGAACTCAAGGAAGGCGCGGCGGAACTTGCCGAGCGCTGCCTCGCTTTCGCGCGCCGCCTCATCGATTCACACGAAATGACGCCCGAACACATCATGCGCGGCGGACGCAAGGCGCATCCGCTCGACATGGCCTGAGCGCGTCGCGCTGCTAGGGCTTCTGGAACTTCAACACGAAGATGTCGATCGGAATCTTCGGATTGAAGATCGGGAAATTGTGCGGATCGTTGGGATTGCGCAGGAAGTTCCCCTCATCCACGCGCTTGAAGCCGGCGGCCTCAACCTCGCGCTCGAGCGCGCTCTCCTCGATGCGGTGATAGGTCTTGCCGACCGTCGTGCCCGCGCCGGGCGCGGCGGCGTAATCGGCGATCACGAGATAGCCGCCGGGCTTCAACGCGTTGAAAAGCGCGCGATCCATCTTGGCGCGGTCGACCGGCAGATAGGTCGTGTCGTGATAGCCGAAGAAGAAGGTGACGAGATCGAGATTGGCGACGCCGGGCGGGGCCGGATCGTCGAAGGGGCGGGTGACTTCGACGACATTCTTCATCGCCGGCGATTTCATGCGCGCGGCGAGGGCCTGGGTCGCGCGCGCCGGCATGCCCGGCGGGTTCTGCGCATAGACCGTTCCGCCGGGGGCGGAGCCGCGCGCCATCAGCTCGGTGCTGTAGCCGGCGCCTGCCGCCATATCGAGAACTTTCCAGCCCGGCCGCACGCCGGTAAAGGCGAGGAGTTGCACCGCGTGACGGCGCTCGTCGTTCTTGCGGTCGGCATCGCTGCGATCCGGCGCGGCGATGATGGCGGCATAATCGGGCGCGGGCGGCTGCATATGCATGGTGCAGGCCGCGAGCGTCAAGACCAGCGTGCAGGCGCCCAAGGCGGCGCGGGCGGTTCCTCTCATCTCATACCCCCTGTTGTTCTTGGTCGCAAAAACACTCTGTGTCGATCTTGGCTCGCCGGGACGGCGGGGCGCAAGATTCTTGCTTACACGATTGCGTGTCGAGGCTCAGGGATGCCAAGCGGCAAAGCCCATGGCGTTCCCGGTCCCGGCGGGCGAGCGATAGCACGGAACGTAATCGATGTGGCCGAGCTCGAACCCGAGCTCTGCCATGGCCCCCGCAAGCGGCAGCCAGTTCTTGATCTCCGAGGTGCCGGACTGGAAATGCGCTTCGCTGAAGCCGCCGAGCTTGTCGATGTCGCCGCGGCGCAGGCTGTCGAGAAAGGCGGCGTCGAGCTCTTCGTCGATGACGAAATGGCTGAGCCCGCCCGAGGCGACGAGCGCCACGCGGAGATCGCTGTCCCAGCTCTCGATCGCGTGCGCCAAGGCTTTGCCGAAGGCATAGCAGCGCGCGACGCTCGGCTGGTTCGGCGGGTAGTAGGTGTTGACCGCGACCGGAACGCAGGGCAGGGCGCGGTCGCTCATGATCTGCCGGTAGACGAAGCCATAAGCGTGCGGAGTCTCGTCGCGCGGCAATTCTTTCATCGAGGCGACATCGAAGCCCGCCGCGATCGCGGCTTCGATAAGATGCCGGCCCAGCACCGAGGCGCAGGGATAGCGCGCCCCGCCCGGCGGAATATGGCCGGGAAGCGCAATCTCCTGTCCGGGCGCGAGCCGCGCCATGTGCTCCGCGGAATAGGGGTTGTTGACCAGCGCCTCGCCCCAAAAGATGCTGAAAGCCGGAACCGCAGCCGGCTCGAACATCTCCATGTGGTCGTTGCCGAGGATGATGACGATATCGGGTTGCGCCGCCTCGAATGCCGCGGCGAGACGCGCCAGCGCTTGGCGGCACGCGCTATGGCGCTCGCGCCAGCGCTCGAGCGTGATCTCGCGCGCGACATGCTGATCGCGGCGCAGCTCGACCAGCTCGGCAAAGCTCCAGGTCTCGCCGCGATAATGGTGCCGGATCTGGCGATCGAAAATCGCACGCTGGCCCCATTCCTCGGGCGGCGTCGAGAGCATCGGTCCGTGCGAGGTTCCAAGGCCGAGGACGATCTTTGCCATCGCAAGCTCCTAAGCGCGGGGTGCATCATAGGCGTGAACCCCGGACGCGCCAAAGGCCGCAGGGGCCGCTTCCCCTAATGCCTTGATGAAATTAGCGTTTTCTCGCCCACCTCCGGCGCCGGGGGATTGTTTGGGAATGCTGAAAGCCGCTTAAAGCACCGCGCCGGTTATAAACCGCGTCGAGAATGCGCAGCTTCACGCGAATGGGGCGGCAATGCGCCCCGCGAAACCAAAGGAACGAAACCATGCGCATTCCTTCGATCGTACGAACAGGCGTGTTTGGCTTGAGCCTTGGCGCGGTGATCGGCTCCGTCGTACCGGCCTTCGCCGAAACGATCATCTATCAAGCTCAGCCCTCGCCGCCTTACACGGTGTACCAGGCCTCGCCGCCCTACATGGCCTACCAGCAGGCGCGGCGGCCCCTATACCTCCTATCAGAACGCTTGGCCTTATGGGCACGCGAACACGGGCGTCTATGACGGCCCGAACTGGGATGCGGCCCGCGATGCGCCGAATGGCGGCTGATTGAGTGCCAAATATTCGGGAGATGGGCCGGCCTCGCCGGCCCATCTTTTCTTGCCCTCTCCGGATTCGATTCAAGAGGCCAAGCGGGCGCCGCGGCGGTGATTCGCGGCGCCTTGCTTTGTGCGCGACGCGGCGGACCGCTCGTCATAGCGCAGGAAATCGATCAGCGCGCGCAGCGCCGCCGGCGCCTGGCGGCGGCTCGGATAATAGAGAAAAAAGCTTCCGGCGGGCGGCATCCAATGGTCGAGCAGCGAGACGAGACGCCCGCCGCGGATATAGGGCAGGACGAAATCGCGCGGCAGATACAGCAGGCCGACACCGTCCAAGGCTGCGGAAATCAGCAGATCGAACTCGTTTCCAACGAGCGGCCCGGTGACCGCGACATCGAAGGTCTTTCCCGCCCGGGCGAAATGCCAAGGGAGGATCGCGCCGCCCGCGAGCCGGACGCGCAGGCAGTGATGCGCGTGAAGATCGTCCGGCACCGCGATCTTCGGATGATCGGCCAAATAGGCGGGCGCCCCCACCACGGCATTGCTCATCGCGCTGCTGACGCGCACCGCCACCATGTCGCGATCGATGCTCGTCTCGCGCCGGATGCCGGCATCGAATTGATGCGAGACGATATCGATATTGTCGGCATCGACGGAGATTTCGAGCCTTATCTCGGGATAGAGAGAGACGAACTCCTTGAGACGCGGCGCGATCACGGAATGCGCCGCGGGCGGCGCGACCGTCAGCCTTACCACGCCCGAGGGCTTGTCGCGGAACTCGTTGATCGAATCGATGGCCGCTTCGTAAGCATCGAGCACCGGCTTCAGCCGGCGCAACAGACGCTCCCCCGCCGCGGTCGGGGCGACGCTGCGCGTGGTGCGGTTGAGGAGGCGAATGCCGAGCTTTTCCTCGAGCGCGCGAACCGTTTGGCTCAGCGTCGCGGTCGAGACACCCATCTGGCGCGCGGCGCGGGTGAAGTTGCGCTGCTCGGCGACGGCGATGAAGGCAGGCAACTCGCCATAAGGTGTCCGATGCATGGGTCCTTCCTCGAGGGTCATTCCCCTGAGGAAGGAACGCGAAACCGGCGAAGTCGATGCACCCAGCCGGGAAGCCGGGGTCCTTAGAGCTTGATCCCCTTCCAGGAGTGGCTCGGCTCGGAAATATCGAAGACGATGCCGAACGGGTCGCGGTATTTGATCTCGAGATTCATGCCGGCGCGGGCCTCGAAATGGAATTTGCCGCCATTGTCCTTGATCGTCTGATCCATCGCCGCGAATTCCTTGGGATCGTCGACGACGAAGCCGATATGGTGCAGGCCGACATAATCCTTGCCGCGCTCGTCTCCGGCATCCTCGTCGGTCTTGAACTTCAACAGCGTGACATTCATCACACCGTCGGACAGGCTGACCGCGACGTCGTTTTCGCTGTGCTTGGTAAAGCCGAAGACCTTTTCATAGAACTCCGCTTCGCGCTTCAAGTCGCTCACCGTGATCGCGATGTGTCGCAGCTTGGCCATGTCTCACCTGTGCGGGTTGCCTGGGCGTGGCCGATCTTACCAGAGTCCGCGGCCACCGGAAGCCGCTAGAGCGCGATTTGGTGCAGGAGCGGCTCGCCTTTGAGACGCCGTGCGAGATTGTCGCCGATGATTTCCGCCAGCCTCTCGGCGACCACCATCCCGCCGCTACCGGCCATATGCGGCGTGATGATGAGATTGGGCGCGGTCCAGAGCGGATGCTCCGGCGGGAGAGGCTCCGGCTCGGTCACGTCGAGGCCGGCGCCGGCGATGACGCCCTGCCGCAACGCGTCGGCCAAGGCGAAATTGTCGACCACATAGCCGCGGGCGATATTAACGAGGAAGGCGGTCGGTTTCATCAGCGCCAATTCCGAAGCGCCGATGAGATGACGCGAGTCCTCGCTTGCCGCCAAGGCGATCACGACTGCGTCGACCCGCGGCAGGATAGCCTCTAGCGCACCCACGGGGGCCGCTTCATCCGCATAAGGATGAATTCGGCCGCTGCGCGTCACGGCGATGACCCGGGCCCCCAAAGATCGGAGGAGACGTCCGATCTCGCTGCCGATCGCGCCGAAGCCAATGACCGCGACCGTGCTTTTGAACGGAACCGCGTTACGCGCGCCGAGGCCGCGCTGCCAGTGACCGCGCGCTTGGGCGGCAAGAAACGTCGGAAGCTGGCGGTTGATACCCAGCAGCAGGGCAATGGCGTGCGTGGCGACCGTCGGCGCATAGGCATCCCCCGCATTGGTCAGAATGACGCCCGGCGGTAGTCCATGCCGTGCCACGGCGTCATAGCCGGAGGACAACAACTGCATCCAACGGAGGTTCGGGCCCTGTACGCGCAGGCACCGCGCAAGCTCGGCGGTGTAAAGATTGTCGCTGATCAAAAGCAACTCGGCGTCGGGAATGGCGGCAATCAGCGCCGCCTCGTCATCGGCCACCGTCACTCGATCGCCGATCAGTCCCCGCAGCCGCGCGACGATCGGGCCGGTCGGCTGGAGCGCGCGTAAAACCGTTTTCATGGCAACCGCGACGTTGCAAGAGCGGCGTCGCGCTGTCAACGCGACGTGGTGAGAGGGCGCGCGGCCCCAATCCGCCGCTAAAGGGCGCGAGCGCTGAAGCCGACCAGCGTGTCGGCGACCGCTTTTTCGCGGCTATCGCGAATGAGACATTCGAGCATCCGGCGGAATTCGGCCTGGTCGCTGCGCGAGAATGGTGCGAAGAAGCGCTGCTCGAAAGCTTCGACGTCAGCGTCGCATTTCCGCAGCAAGGTGGCGCCGGTGGCCGTCAGCGTGACTTTCAAAACGCGGCGGAACGCGGTGTCCTCCGCCCTTTGAACCAAGCCGCGCCGCTCCAAGCCGGTGATGATTTCGTGGCTCGATTGTGGCGTGACGCCAAGGCGGCGCGCCAGCGCGGCCGAGGATACCCCGTCGCGATGCTCATGCACGACGCTCAGCACGATGTATTGCGACGGCGTCAGCCCGAAGACCCGGACCACAGCGTCCAGATGCTGAACGTTGGCGAGCTGCGCTTGGCGCATCAGATAGCTCAGACGTGGGGCTTTCGCCATCATCCCTCCGGCGCCTCGGCTCAACCGCGCCCCCGAAATCACTTGACCGTCTATCAGGTATCCTGATAGGTAACCTTCCAGGGTGCCATACACCAAGAGGGCGTTGCCGGCAAGCGCCAAGGCCAAGGAAGCGCCTCGGATATGAGGTCGAACCTCGCCGGCCGGAGCCGTTTCAATGGGGGGAGTGATGGACGCAGCGCGCCGTTTCGATGTGAGCGAGTTCCTGGACCGGTCGGCCATCGGTTCCCACCGTTTCCTGATATTCAGCCTCTGCACTCTTGTCATGGTGGTCGACGGCTATGACGTTTTCGTCGTCGGCTTCGTCGTGCCGGCCCTCGCCCACTCCTTCGGCGTATCGCCGCACGCGATCGTTTCGGTTTTTGTGCTTCAGACCATCGCATTGGGCCTCGGCGCCTACGCCGTCGCGCCGTTCGCCGATTGGATCGGGCGCCGCAAGCTGGTGCTGATCTGCACAACGCTGTTCGGCATCCTGACGCTGCTGTCGACGCGATCGACATCGGTCGGCGAGTTGTCGATCTACCGGTTCGTTGCATCGCTGTTCTTCGGCGGCGTCGTGCCCAATCTCGTGGCGATATCGTCGGAATACGGCGCGCAGCGGCAGCGTGCCGCGCTCGTCATGATCCTCTTCATCGGCTACACGATCGGCGCGGGCGGCGGCGGTTATCTCGCCGCCCTGGTCGTCAGCCATTACGGCTGGCAAGGCGCGTTCTGGATGGGCGGGCTGACGCCGCTCGTTTTCGTGGTCATCCTCTATTTCTGGTTGCCGGAATCGATCAAGTTCCTTGTGCTGCGCGACCGCAACGCCGAGGTCGCCGACCAGTTGCGGCGCATCGATCCGAAGGTCGATCTCGCAGCAACGGCCGGCTTCACGATCCGCGAAGAGAAATCGGGCTCGATGCCGGTGATCGCGCTGTTCCGCCAAGGCCGTGCCGTGGCGACCGTGGCGCTCTGGCTCAGCGACGCGATGAATCTCTTCGTGCTGACCTTCATCGCCGCTTGGGCGCCGACCTTCCTGCACGCGTTTTCGGGCGCGGGCGCCGAGCAAGCGGCCGGCGTTGCTGCGTTGTTTTCGCTCGGCGGGATCATCTCGCCCTTGATCCTCGGCATATTTATGAATCGCTATTCCGCAAGCCGGGCTTTGGCCGTTAATTATGTGCTGGGCGCGCTCGCGGTCATCTTGATGGGCCTTGTTGCGCATAGCGTCGCGCTTTCGGCGCTCGGCATTTTCCTCGCTGGCTTGTTCATCATCGGCGGGCAGGGCGGTATCAACGCGCTCGCGGCCATGCTCTATCCGACCGAGATGCGTGCGACCGGCATCGGCTGGGCGTTGGGTGCCGGACGCGTCGGCTCGGTTTTTGGTCCCGCTCTGGGCGGATTCGTGTTAGAGAACCACTGGAGCGCGGGGTCGATCTTCGTCGTGGCTGCTATCCCGCTGGTGGTCGCCGCGGTCGCGACCATTTGCGTGCGGTTTTCGGTTTATGTCGAGCCCGCCGCCAGTGCGGTGCCGCGCCCAACCGCGCTCGGAAGCCATTGACGGCGCCGGAATTCAATCATTGCAGCGAAAAGGAAAAAGGGATGCCTGCCGATAAACTGCCTGGTGGAAAGAACGTCGCGGTGACGCTCGAGGACGGGATCGCCTGGGTCGCGCTCAACCGCCCCGAGAAGCGCAACTGCATGAGCCCCGCCTTGAACGATGAGATGGTCGAGGTGCTCGATGCACTCGAAGTCGACGATGCCTGCAAGGTGCTCGTTCTGACCGGAACGGGCGAGGCGTTCTCCGCGGGGATGGATCTGCGCGAATTCTTCCGCGCGCAGGATGGCTTGCCCTATGTGAAGCAGATGCGCGTGCGCCGCTCCGCCCATATCTGGCAATGGGCCCAGCTCGCGCATTTCGCCAAGCCCACCATCGCGATGGTGAATGGCTGGTGCTTCGGCGGCGCCTTCACGCCGCTCGTCGCCTGCGATCTCGCGATCGCTGCGGACGAGGCGCAATTCGGCCTGTCCGAGATCAACTGGGGCATCATTCCCGGCGGTGCCGTGACCAAGGCTTGCGTCGCGACGATGAGCCTGCGCGACGCGATGTATTACATCCTGACCGGCGAGACCTTCAACGGCAAGCAAGCGGCCCAGATGCGCCTCGTCAACGAATCCGTGCCGAAGGCGCAGCTGCGCGAGCGCACTACCGCTCTCGCCAAGACCCTTATCGGCAAGAACCCGCATGCGCTGCGCGTCTGCAAGGAAGCCGTGCGCGGCGTCGTGCCGATGTCCTTCGAGGAGTCCTTCGACTATCTCGGCGCAAAGAGCTCGCAGCTTCGGCTCGTCGATGACGAGAACGGACGCACCCAGGGCCTGACCCAGTTCCTCGATGAAAAATCCTATCGCCCCGGCCTCGGCGCGATGCGCCGGCCGAAGAAGTAGCCGTCTGGCTCTTCCGGCGCAGCCATGAGCGGCATCGATATCGCGCGGCTGATGCGGCCGCGCTCCATCGCCATCGTCGGCGTCTCGCCCGAGCCGAGCTCGGCGGGATTCCTGATGCTGCGCAACCTCGAAGCCTTCGGCTATGCGGGCGCGATCCATCTCGTCAGCCGCAACCGCGACGAGATCAATGGCCGCGCTTGCGTGCGGACGATCGATGATCTGCCCGACGGAGTCGATGCGGCGATGCTGCTCATCCCGCGCGTCGCCATCGAGGATGCGGTCAGGGCCTGCGCGCGCAAGAAGATCGGCGCGATCATCATCTTCGCCGCGGGCTTTGGCGAGGCAGGCGGCGAATGGAAGGCCGCGCAGGACCGCATCGCCGCGATCGCCGAAGAGGCCGGCATCGCGGTCTGCGGCCCGAATTGTCTCGGCGTGGTCGATTTTCTGCGCCGCCTGCCGCTCACCTTCTCGCAGCAGGTTGGCGAGCCGCTCGATGCGAAATCAGGCGTCGTGGTCGTCGCGCAAAGCGGCGGGCTTGCGGGCGTTATCCGTGTCGCGCTCAGAGCCAAGGACATCCCGGTCATCTGCACGGTTTCGACCGGCAACGAGGCGGTGCTCGGCCTCGAGGATTACGCGGCCTTTCTCATCGAGGATCGGGCGACGCAGGTGGTCGCCGCCTTCGCCGAGCAGATCCGGCGGCCGCAGCGCTTCCTTGCCGTTGCGGCGCGGGCGCGCGAACTGGGCAAGCCGATCGTGCTGCTGCATGCCGGGCGGAGCGCCGCGGCGCAGGAATCGGCGCGCTCGCACACCGGAGCGATGGTCGGCAATTACGCGGTGATGCAGACCGTTCTCGCCCATGGCGCGGTGCTGCAGGTCGAGAGTCTTGAAGAGCTCATCGATGTCTGCGAGCTGATGATGCGCTGCCCGACGCCGCCCACCAAGGGCTGCGCGATGGTGACGGATTCAGGCGCGGTCAAAGGCATGACGCTCGATTTCTGCGACGCGATCGGCCTCGATCTGCCGCCGCTGTCGCCGGCGCTCGCGGCGCAGCTCCAAGCGGAGTTGCCGGATTTCGTCGGCGCCGGCAACCCGCTCGATCTGACCGCCCAGGCGATCACCCACCTCGATATGTATGAGCGGACCATCAAGCCGCTTCTTGCCGACGAGGCCTATGGCAGCCTCGTCCTGACGGCGATCGTCTCATCGGCGAGCGAATACGCGTTGCGCAAGGGCCGCGCCTCGTTGAAGCCGATGATCGGCGCGAAGAAGCCGGTCATCTACGCGATGCTCGGCGACGAGGCCGAGGTGCCGGCCGCGCTCATCGCCGAGGCGCGCGCGGCGAATGTTCCGTTCTTCCGCTCGCCCGAGCGGGCCCTGCGCGCCCTCGCGCGGGTCACCGCCTATGGCCAGGCGCTCGAGCGGGCGAAGGCGCGCATCGCGCCGCGCGCGCTCGCGGCGCCGCCCGTGCCCGGGCACGGCACGCTGACCGAGCATCAAAGCAAGGCCTATCTCGCCCAATGCGGTCTCGCTCTGCCGCGGGGCCGGCTCGCACAATCGCGCGATGAGGCGCGCGCGATCGCCGGCGAGATCGGCTTCCCCGTTGCGTTGAAGCTGCAAGCCAGCGCCCTCGCGCATAAAAGCGATGCCGGCGGCGTCATCCTCAATCTCGCCGGCGAGGCATCGCTCGATGCCGCTTGGGCGAAGCTCGAGGGGGTGGCGCGGGCGCGTGGCCTTGCGATCGAGGGCGTGCTGGTCGAGCAAATGGCCAAGCAAGGCATCGAGACGATTGTCGGCGCGCGCCGCGATCCGCAATGGGGTCCGGTGATGCTGGTGGGCCTCGGCGGCATTTGGGCGGAGGCGTTGAGCGATGTCCGCATTCTGCCGGTCGGGCTCGACGAGGCAGAGATCGTGCGCGAAATCCGCGCTTTGCGCGGCGCCAAGCTCTTGGCCGGCATGCGCGGCGCGGCGGCCGCCGATGTCGCGGCGCTGGCACGCACGGTCGCGCTGATCGGCGCCGTCGTCGCCGCGCGGCCCGAGATCGCCGAGATCGAGATCAATCCGCTGACGGTTTACCCGGAAGGCGAAGGCGCGCTCGCGCTCGATGCGCTGATCGTCACGCGGTAACGGCGGTTGAGAACGGTGTTCAGGCGGGCAGGATCATTCCAATCTCGTCATTGCCGGGCTTGACCCGGCAATCCCGGGGACCCGGGGATCAAGCCCGCGGGCGACGAGAGCAAGAAAGCGATCCAGTCGATTGAACCTTCGCTAAAACGTCTCGAACAAATCCGGCGGGTCGGCGCGCCGGCCGGAGACGAGATCATGCGCCGTCACGCCGACCAGCCGGAACGCGGTGCCGTCGAGAGCGCGCTTCAGCGCCGGCGCGACGGCTTTGAGGATCGTCTCGGCGCGCATCGTCGGATCGTGCAGGCGGCAGGCATGGGTGCTGATCTGGCGGTCGAAGCGCTTGAGCTTCAAGGTCAGCGATCCGGCGGCGAGATCGGCACGCGCCAGCCGCTCTGCGACGCGCGCGCAGAGCGCCGCGAGCTCGGCCGCGATCGGTTCGTATTGCGACAGATCGCGGGCAAAGGTGCGCTCGGCGCCGATCGTGACCGAACGCCCGCGCCCGATGCCGACGCGGCGCTGATCCTCGCCCAGAGCGTGGCGGGCGAGACGCTCGCCCCAGCGGCCGAAGCGATGCGCCAACTCGTCGGGCTTGGCGCGGCGCAAATCCAGGATGGTGCGATAGCCCAAGGCTTCGAGCTTTTTCGCCGTCACCGGGCCGACGCCGGGCAGGGCGGAGACTTTCATCGGCGCGAGCACGGCCTGCGCGTCGCCGGCGCCGATGATGCAGAAGCCGCGCGGCTTGCCGAGATCGCTGGCGATCTTTGCCAGCATCTTGTTGGGCGCAAGGCCGATCGAGATGGTGACGCCGACGCGCCGCTCGACCTGGAGCGCGAGGCGCGCCAAGGCACGGGCCGGCGGCTCGGCGCGCGCGCCATCCTCGAGATCGAGATAGGCCTCGTCGATCGACACGGCTTCGAGCTTGGGCGTCAGCGCCAGCATCAACTCGCGGATGCGGCGGGATTCGCCGCGGTATTTCTCCATATCGGGCCGGATGACGGTCGCATCGGGGCAGAGGCGCAGCGCCTGGACCATCGGCATGGCGGAGCGGACGCCGAAGCGCCGCGCAACATAGCAGCAGGTGAGAACGACGCCGCGCGCGCCGCCGCCGACGATCACCGGCTCTTCGGCGAGATCGGGGCGGTCGCGCTTCTCGACCGAGGCGTAAAACGCATCGCAATCGACATGGGCGATGGCCAGCCGAGACAACTCGGCATGGCCGAGGAGGCGTGGCCCGCCGCAGCGCGGGCAGGCCTTGGGCGCGGGCAGGACGATGCGCGCGAGCCAGCCGCAATCGCGGCAGAGGCAAGTCCCATCCGTGTCGATGGCATCGGTCATGGTTTCCGGGGATTATAGAGGGCAAGGGCGGCCTCGGGTGGGCTGGCGGGCGGCCCGAGCCCGCGTTGCTTTGGCCTTTGGGGGCTGATAGGATTTGCGCAATTCCGGGTGTTTCGGACAACCAATTAACGCAAAGGGACGGCCTCACGGGGCCGAGGAGCGCCATGGCATCTGTGGACATGCATTTCCATTGGGGTCCCAAAGGCTTTGCCGACGCGCTGCGCCAGCGCAGCGTCCGCCCGCGCATCTTCCGCGGCGATGACGGCGCCGAATATTTCGAATCCGGCTTCAATCCGAACAAGCTGCCCGCCGATCACGACAGCGCCGAGGCGCGCCTCGCCGAGATGGACAAGAACGGCGTCGAGCACGCCGTGCTGTCGATGAGCCCGGTCACCGGCATCGAGGCGCTGCCGCTGCAGGACGCGCTGCCGCTGGCGCGCGCCTACAACGACGCGGTTGCCGCCGTCTGCGCGCAATATCCCGCGCGGTTTTCGGCCTTCGCCATCCTGCCGGTCGGCAATATCTCGGCGGCGGTGACGGAGTTCGAGCGCGTAATGGATTTGCCGGGCATCGTCGGCGCGGTGCTGCCGGGCGACGGCTTCCTCTCCGAGAAGCGCGCGCAGCGCTTCGCGCCGCTGATGGAAGCGGCGAATAAGCGCCACGCCATCTTCCTCGTGCATTACGGCAAGCTGCCGGACGATCCCGACGCGCCGAAGCCCGACGTGACCGACAACAACCGCAACCGCTACGGCACGCTCGACATGCAGGCGCGGCTCAGCTCGAACATGATCACCTTCTGCATGACGGATTTCCTGAAGCCCTATCCGAATGTGACGGTGATGAGCCACAATCTCGGCGGCAACATTCCGTTCGAGGTCGATCGCATGGATCATCGCACCTTGTGCGACACGCCGAACGTCGAATTGCCGTCGAAGAAGTTCAAGAACGCGTCGATCATGGTCGACTGCAACTCGCTCTCCGGCCGCGCGCTCGAGCTCGCGGTGCATGTCTATGGCGCCGACAAGATCGTCTACGGCTCGGACGGCACCGATTTCGGCATGAACTGGACGAACAACGCAATCAACGAGGCGCGCATCAGCGACGCCGAGAAGAACGCGATCCGCGGCGGCAACGCCAAGCGCATGCTGGCGCGCGTCAACAGCCGCACGGCCGCGGCGGCGGAGTAGTTTCTCCGGCCGTTATTGCGAGTGTAGCGAGGCTATCCAGGGCAACCGCGGACCCCGGATTGCTTCGTCACTGCGCTCCTCGCAATGACGCGTCAGCTAAGTAGCTTTGGCCCGAGTGTCCTGAGGTCGGTAAAGCGCTCGGCAACGGCCGAAGCGCCCTCCGCCATGCTGCGCGCGCCATAGCCCCAGGCAGCGAAGATCGACGGCACGCTTGCGCCTTTCGCAACGGCAATGTCGTTGGCATGGTCGCCGGCCATCACCGCGCGTCGGGGGTCGCCGCCGGCCGCATCGAGCGTGCCGAGGAGATGCGCCGGGTTTGGCTTGCGGACGGGAAAGGTGTCGCCGCAGCCCAGAGCCGCGAACCAATGGGCAAGGCCGAGCGCCCCGAGCACGGCGTGCGTTGCCGCGATGGTCTTGTTGGTGCAGAGCGCGAATTGCCAGCCCGATGCCTTGAGCCGGCCGAGCGTCTCCTCGACGCCCGGAAAAGTCCGCGTCGCCTCGGTTGCGTGGGCCGTATAGTCGGCGACAAAGGCCTCGATGTCGTCCTTCCGGGCCTCGCCGCTCCGGGCGGCGAAGGCGCGCTCGACCAGCTTCGTCGTGCCATCGCCCACCATCGCCGCGACCGACGGGGCGGGAAAGCTGGCGAGGCCGCGCGCCGCCATCAACCGGTTCAAGGCCGCGGTCAGATCCGGCAGGGAATCGACAATCGTGCCGTCGAGGTCCAGAACCAGGGTTGCGAGCGATGCCATTGGCTTTCAGGCGCGAGGGTGACGATGAGCAACGCGTTCGATCGAGAATCGGTCCATCGGAAAAAAACGAGCCGCGGCGCCTGGACGGCGGTCGCCGTGATCGGGGCCGCGTGCTGCGCCGCCCTGCCAAGGCCTGGCGCCGCCGTGGCGCAGCAGGCGTTTCTCACCGGCCAGTTCCTCATCGCCGCGCCGGGCATGGGCGATCCGCGCTTTTATCACGCCGTCATCCTCGTGGTTCGCCACGACAAGGACGGCGCGCTGGGCATCGTCGTCAACCGGCCGGTCGAGACCGAGCCGATGCGTCGCCTGCTCGATGAGCTGGGGCAGTCCGGCAGCGGCGCGTCCGGCAAGGTCGAGATTTTCGCCGGCGGCCCGGTCCAGCCTGATGTCGGCTTCGTGCTGCACAGCGCCGAATACAAACGCGCCGGCACGATGGCGATCGACGGCAAGGTCGCGATGAGCTCGAGCCCCGCCGTGTTGCGCGATATCGCCGATGGGCACGGCCCCAAGCAATATATCGTCGCTTTCGGATATGCGGGCTGGGGGCCGGGCCAGCTCGAGGCGGAGCTTCGCGACCAAGCCTGGTTCACCGCGCCCGACGACCCGAAGCTGCTTTTCGACGCCGACCGCGCGACGCTGTGGCAGACGGCGCTCGAGCGGCGCTCGCGCGCGCTTTGACCTTACGCGCTTTGACCTTGGGTGCCTGGCGCTTGGGCGCGGCGGGCTTAGCGGCGCGCTTGCTGCCGCCGAAGAGCTGCGCCGTGGCGATGCGTGCGCCCGCCGCGAGCGCTTCGAGCTTTGCCCACATGATCGAGGGATGGACGCGGCGCATGAAGGGCCCTTGGGCGAAGCCGCAATCCGTGCCGGCGATCACGTTCTCGCGACCGACGAGCTTCGCATAGCGCAGGATGCGCTGGGCGATCAGCTCGGGGTGCTCGACGACGTTGGTTGCGTGGCTGACGACGCCGGGAATGAGGATGCGGCCCTTGGGCAGCTTCACCGTTTCCCACACCTGCCATTCATGCTCGTGGCGCGGATTGGCGCCTTCGATCACATAGGCGCCGGCACGCACCCGCAGAATGAGATCGACGATATCCTTGAGCGGCACGTCGGTGACATGCGGTCCCGGCCAGCTTCCCCAGCAGACGTGATAGCGGATGCGGTCTTCCGGTATGCCCTCGAGCGCGTGGTTGAGGGCATCGACATGCATCGCCACCCAATCGCGGTATTGCTTGAAGGTCTTGGGTGGCACCTGGCGGTCATAGGTGACGGCAGCCCGTGCATCATCGATCTGCACGAGAAGGCCGCTATCGACGATGGTCTTGTACTCGCTGCGCATCGCCGCGGCGATGGCACGCACCATCTCTTCCTCGCTGCGGTAATACTCGTTCTTGCGGTCTGGAATGGCGCTCGACGGCGCGGCGACCGGCAGGAAAGCCTCTGCGACCGAGACCCCCCCAAGCGCCGCCTTGAAATTGTCGATGTCCTGCTGCAGCGCTGCCTGGCCGGTATAGGTGATCGGCGCGACGCAGACCGCGTCGCCGCCGCGCGCGCCGCCGTCGCGGTTGTCGAGCTCGGCGTAGAATTCGGGGAAGCGCGCGCGGTCGGCGCCATAGGCATAGGCGTCGCGCCCCGAGGCCGAGGGCCGCGATTCGAAGCCGCTCAGGCGCTCCAGCACATATTGCGACCAGCTGATCGACTTGCCGAACTCGCCGTCGCTAATGACGTCGATGCCGGCATCCGCCTGCCGTCGCACCACCTCGGCGACCGTTTGGGCGAGGCAGCTCGCATAGGCAGCCTCGTCATAGGCCTCGCCGCGCTGCTTGGCGCGCAGGAAGGCGAGCAGCTCGGGCGGCCGGATCAGGCTGCCGACATGGGTGGTCAGAATCCGCTTATCGCTGCGCTTCACCGGGCACTCCTTGGGATGATCGCTCGGGGCGCAGAGTCGAGCACGCGCGGCGCCGATTCAACCCCTAAACTTCCCATCCCGAGAATGGGCAGGATTGGGCAGGCGGAGGAGGGGCGCCGCCGCTCCGGCGAGCGCCCCGCTCGGCTTATTTCTTCTTCTGCTCGGCAATGTGGAGCGAATACCACGGGTCCTTGACCGCCGGGATGGTCTTTAGCACGCGCTCGACCAGCTTGCCGTTCACCTTCTCGACGCGGCGGACATAGAAATTCTGGATGAGCTCGCGCGTGTCGGGATCGACCTCGACCGGGCCGCGCGGGCTCTTCCACGAATAGCCCTTGATCGCCGCCATCATCTTGTCGGCATCGCGGACGCCGCCGGTCGCCTTCAGCATGTGGAACAGCATGGTCATGCCGTCATAGGCCTCCACATGGATGAAGCTCGGCTCGCCATTGACCATCTGGTTGCCGTATTTCGCCACCATCGCCTTGACGAACGCCTTGTTCTCGGGATTGTCGAGATCGGGCCCGTAATCGGAGATGTTGAGCGTGCCGATCGCGGCATCGCCCAGCGCCGGCAGATCGAACTCGGCGCCGACCGTGCCCATCAGCTCCATGCCTTCCTTGGCGAAGCCGCGATTGTGGAAATCCTTCACCGTCGAGACCGACATCGGCCCGCCGGGCATGAAGCCGACGAGGCAATCCGGCTTGTTCTCCTGGACGTGCTGGAAATAGCTCGAGAAGTCGACCGTCCCCATCGGCACGCGAATGGGGTCGAGCATCTTGCCGCCGCCTTTGGTGAAGCCATAGGTGAAGGCGTCGATCGCGTCCTGCCCCGGCGCATAATCGGCGACGAACATCTCGCAGGTCTTGCGCTTCTCCGACAAGGCGAATTGCGCCAGCGGATAGAGCGACTGCCATTGGGTGAAGCCCGCGCGCACGTAATAGGGCGATTTGGAGGTGACGAACGAAGTGGCCGAATTGAAGATCACGAACGGGATCTTCGCCTCGTTGATGACGTCCGCCATCGCCAGCACGGTGGTGGTGAATTCGAGCCCGCCGAGGATTGCGACCTTGTCGCGCACCACCAGCTCTTGCGCGAGCTGGCGCGCGCGCGGCGGGTTGTCGCCGCCCGCGTCGCGGAAGATGATCTCGACCTTGGGATTGCCGTTCTTGCCGTTATACTGCTCGAGGAAATAGTTGATCGATTGCTCGAAACTCTTGCCCCAATTGGCGTAGGGGCCCGAGGTCGTGCCGAGAATGCCCACCTTGATGGGCTCGGCCGCGGCCGCGCCGCTGGCCATCGCCCCGGCCGCGACGAGCAAGGCCGATGCCGTCCCGAAAATTCGAAAAACCCGTCTCATGTGTCCTCCCTGCGACGCTTCGCGAAGTCATGCTCTACCGTCACGCGTCGGCTTTGTTGTGGTTTTCGCACCGGATCAAGCCGCTCCGGCGCGCTGATGGCGGCGCCTATTTCTTCTGGGCGCCGATGTGGAGGGTGTGCCAGGGGTCCTTCATCGCCTTGAAGGTCTCGAAGGCGACGTTGCCGAGCTTGCCGTCCGGCAATTTCTCGACTCGGCGGATATAGATGTTCTGCACCAGCTCGCGGGTCTCCGGGTCGACCTCGACGGGGCCGCGCGGGCTTTTCCACGAATAGCCCTTGGCCGCCGCCATCATCTTGTCGAGATCGCGCTTGCCGCCGGTGGCGCGCAGCATCCGGAACAGGATCTCCATCCCGTCATAGGCCTGGACGTGGATGAAGCTGGGCAAGCTGCCCGCCATCTTGTCGCCGTAGCGCGCCACCATCTCCTTGACGAAGGCCTTGTTCTCGGGGTTGTCGAGATAGGGTCCGTAATGGAGCGAGGTGACGGTGCCGATCGCCGCATCGCCCACCGCGGGGAGATCGTATTCCGGCGTCTCGCCCGAGCCCATCAGCTGGATGCCCTGCTTGGAAAAGCCGCGCTCGGCAAAGCCTTTGAGCGTGCCGGCCGACATCGGCCCGCCCGGCATGAAGGCGACGAGGCAGTTCGGCGCGTTGTCGTGCACGCGCTGGAAATAGCTGGAGAAGTCGGTGGTTCCCATCGGCACGCGGATGGTGTCGAGCATCTTGCCGCCGCCATGGGTGAAGCCATAGCTGAAGGCGTCGATCGCATCCTGGCCGGGCGCGTAATCGGCGACGAACATCTCGCAGGTCTTGTATTTCTGTTTCACCGCCCACTGCGCCAGCGGATAAAGCGACTGCCATTGCGTGAAGCTCGCGCGCACGAAATTGGGCGATTTGTCGGTTACCACCGAGGTGGCCGAGTTGAAGATGACGAAGGGAATCTTCGCCTGGTTGATGAGATCGGCCATGGCGAGAACGGTGGTGGTGAATTCGAGCCCGCCCAGCACCGCCACCTCGTCGCGCACGATGAGGTCTTGCGCCAATTGCCGTGCCCGCGGGGGATTGTCGCCGCCGACATCGCGATAGAGCACCTCGACCTTGGGATTGCCGTCCTTGCCGTTGTGCTGATCGAGATAGAGATCGATCGATTGTTGATAGCTCCGTCCCCAATTCGCGTAGGGGCCGGAGGTCGTCACCAGAATGCCGACTTTCACCGGGTCCGCGGCTTGGGCGGGGATTGCCATGCCCACGCTCAGCGTCAAAGCCGCCGCCCAGACTGTCGAGTGGGACACGCGCATCATAATGTTCCTCCCTCGGCTGCGGCTGCGATTTTTGGTTGCCGCGTCAACGACCAACCTATATCAGGGGGGCTCGCATTGCAATTTCAACGAGCCGCCGCGGCGGCATCGGTGAGGCAAGCGATGCGGGGAGGTCGAGCCCGAATGCTGAAACTTGCGGCAACCGTGGTCGCGCTGCTCGTCGACGGCGTCGCGTACGGCATGATCCTCTTCCTCATGTCGGTCGGCTTGACCATCACCCTCGGCGTGATGCGCATCGCCAATCTCGCCCATTGCGCCTTCGCCATGGTCGGCGGATACATTGCCTTCGCGCTGGTCTCGTCCGAGCATTTCACCTTGTTCACGGCCTTGCCGATCGCGGCGGCGGCGACCATGGTGCTGGGCGCGGCGCTCGAGCGCTCGGTCTATCGCTGGGTCTACACCACCGGCCAGCTCGGCCAGATCCTCATGACCATCGGCCTCGTCTTCGTCGCGGTGGCCGCCGCCAACCTGTTCTTCGGCTCCAATCTCAACGCCATCCCCTTGCCGGGCTGGATGTCGCAGACCTGGGTCTATGGCGCGATCGCGTTCTCGGCCTATCGCGCCTTCATCATCGCAGCGAGTATCCTCATCGCCGGGGTGCTGTGGCTCATCCTCGAATTCACCGATTTCGGCGCCCAGCTGCGCGCCGCCGTCGACAATCCGCGCATGGCGCGCTGCGTCGGCATCGACGTGCCATGGGTGTTCTCGATCACCTTCGCCGTCGGCTGCGGCCTCGCCGCCGCGGCCGGCATCCTCGGCACGCAGATCATGCCGCTCGAGCCGTGGTATGCGCTCGAATATCTCGTGCCGATTCTGATGGTCGTCGCGGTCGGCGGCCTCGGCAGCCTCAAAGGCTCGTTCTATTCGGCGCTCGTTCTGGGCCTTGTCGATACTTTCGGCCGCTATTACGTGCCGGCCGCCGGCGCTTTCGTCATCTATTTCGCCGTGCTCGTTCTGCTGCTGTGGCGCCCGCAGGGCGTCTTCGCGAGGGCTTGAGCGATGAGCGCCGCCGACGACAGACTCGATGCCGCGCGCAACGGCTTCACGCGCCACCGCCTCTCCTGGCTCGATGCCCTGCCGTTCCTCTTCGCGGTCGTGGTCTATTTCGGCGCCAATCGCTACCTCCCGCTCGGGACGCAGGTGATGATCCAGATCACCTTCGCGCTCTCGCTCGATTTGGCGCTGGGCTATGGCGGCATCGATTCCCTCGGTCATGTCGTGTTCTTTGGCATGGGCGCCTATGCGGCTGGGCTGTTTGCGATGCATGTCTCGCCCGATCCGGTGCTGGGCCTTGCGATCGCCGCCTGCGTTGGCGCGCTGACCGGCTTGCTCACCGGCCCCCTGGTGCTGCGCACGCGCGGCCTCACCCTCGTCATGCTGACGCTCGCAGTCGCGACCATGGTTCAGCAATTGGCCAATGCCAATGCGATGAAGCCGATCACCGGCGGGGCGGATGGGCTCTTCGGTTACCACCTCTCGCCGCTGTTGGGGCTGTTCACCTTCGATCTCGCCGGCGAGACCGCCTATTGGTACAGCCTCGCCGTGGTGGCCTTTACCTTTTTCGTCTGCAAGATTGTGGTCAATTCGCCCTTCGGCCTCGCAATCCGTGGCATTCGCGACAATCCGGTGCGCATGCGCATGCTCGGCGTCCATGTGACGTCGCGGCTGGTGACGCTCTATTGCATCTCGGGCGCGCTCGCGGCAATTGCCGGCGCGCTTTCGGCGCAGGTCACGACCCTGGTCGGGCTCGACAGTCTCGCCTTTCTCCTCTCCGGCAACGCGCTCGTCATGCTGATCCTCGGCGGCACCGGGAGTCTTTATGGCGCGATCATCGGCGCCACGATCTTCGTCGTCCTCTCCGACCGCGCGGCGGCGATCGATCCCTTCAACTGGCTGTTCGCGATCGGCTTCCTGCTCATCTTCGCGGTGCGCTTCGCGCCGCAGGGGATCGTCGGCCTCATCGTCGATTGGTGGCGCCGCTTCGAGGGATGGCGGAGCCGGGCATGAGCGAGCCAGCGCTTTCGATCGCCGGGATCTCCAAGAATTTCGGCGGGCTTCGTGTCGCGCGGAGCATCTCGCTGTCCTTGGAAACCGGCGCGCGCCACGCGCTGATCGGCCCCAACGGCGCGGGCAAGACGACGCTCGTCAACATCATGAGCGGGCTGCTCCAGCCTTCGGCCGGCACGATCCATCTCGCCGGCGCCGACATCACCCATGTCTCGCCCGAGCGCCGCGTCGCGCTGGGTCTGGCGCGCACCTTTCAGATCAGCTCGCTCTTCCCGACCCTTACGGTTGCCGAGAATGTCGGCCTCGCCTTCGAGGCGCGGTTCGGCCTCGATCGCAAGCTCTGGGGCAGCGTGCGCAAATCCGCATCGGTGGTCGATGGCGCCGCGGCGCTGTTGCACAGTCTCGGGCTGCTCGATCTCGCGGGCAAGCGGGTCGCCGATCTGCCTTACGGCCAGCGCCGCCTCGTCGAGATCGCGCTCGTCCTCGCCTTGGAGCCGAAAATCCTGCTGCTCGACGAGCCGGCGGCGGGGCTCGCGGCGGCGGATCGCGGGGCGCTGCTCGATCTTCTCCTGAAGCTTCCCGCGGCGCTGACGATCCTCGTCATCGAGCACGATATGAGCCTCGTCTTCCGGCTCGCGCAGCGGATCACGGTCCTGGTCGAAGGCGCGGTGATGACCGAGGGCACGGTCGCCGAAATTCGAGCCGATCCGCGCGTGCGCGATGTCTATCTGGGGACCCGCGCCCATGGTTGACCTCTTGCGCCTCGACGATGTGACGGCGGGCTATCGCGACACCGTCGTGCTCGAGCGCATCTCGGTCGGGATCGCGGCGAACGAGGCCTGGGCACTGCTCGGGCGCAACGGCGTCGGCAAGACGACCTTGCTCATGACCGTGATGGGCCTGACCAATCTCAATTCCGGCGCGGTCGTTTTCGATCAGCGCGACATCGCGGCGCTCGACACGCATCGTCGCGTTCAGGCGGGGATCGGCTATGTGCCCCAAGAGCGCGAGATTTTCCCCTCGCTGACGGTCGATGAGAATCTTCGCGTCGCGCGCCGCGCCGGCGAGTGGACGCGCGAGCGCGTCTACGATCTCTTCCCGCGCCTCGCGGAGCGGCGGCGCAATTACGGCAATCAGCTCTCGGGCGGCGAGCAGCAGATGCTCGCGGTCGGGCGCGCCCTCGTCGGCAATCCGCGGCTGCTGCTGCTCGACGAACCCTTCGAGGGCTTGGCGCCGGTGATTATCGACACGCTTGCCGCCGCGCTGACGCGTCTGCGCAGCGAAAGCAACATCGCGACGGTGCTGGTCGAGCAGCAGGTCGAGATCGCGCTCGAAATGACCGAGAAGGTTCTCGTCCTCGACAAAGGGCAGATCGTCTTTCAGGGCGAAAGCTTGAGCCTCGCCGCCGACCGCGAGCGGCTCGCCTCGCTGGTCGGCCTGCAGGAAGCCGAAGCGCCGCGCTGACGTTTTCGCCTAAGCGGCGGGAGAGCCGTCGGGCCTCACCTTGCGCCCAAAGCCCGAGAGCGCCTCCGAGACGGCGAAATCCTCTTCCATCTTGAAGCCCATTGCGTCTTCGTAGGCGCGCTTCACATGCTCCGGCTGGCCTTGCTGGAAGACGAAGCGCCTCGCCGACACATTGTCGGAGACATTGACCTGCAACATCTGCTCGCGCGTCAGCCCCTCGATGAACAGCTTGCGGCCGACGATCGGCAGCGGCACCGCGCTGTTGATCTTGGCGTCGCGAATGACCGCCTTCGGGTCGCCGCCCTTGGCGATGGTCTCGATGTCCTCGAAGAAGCGGTTGCGGATCATGGTGATGCCGCGGTCGCTGCGCGCGAGATGCTCTTGGCTGCGGTCGGCGATGACGCCTTGCCCGATCCAGGCGGCGAAGTCCTGATTCATCACGCCGCCGGTCAGCCATTCGCCGGTCTTCTCGTCGGTCACCGGCCCGATCCAGTAGGGGATCGAGTTCTGAACGTAGGGCTCGCGGTCCTTGGGCACGCGGTTGAAGAACCAGCCGACGCTCAGCGTCGTCTCGTCATCGACCGGCACGCGCCATTCGAAATGCCCGCCGGTGAAGAGGCAATTGGGCCAGAGGCAAACCCGGCCGACGCTCCACAGCGGATTGTTCTCGTCGGTGTCCTCGCGGATGCGCTTGTAGACGAAACCGTAATCGAATTCGTCGAAGCCGACCTTCACATGCTTGGCGCCGTAAGGGCCGGTCTTGCCTTTGAGGCGCACGCCGCCCCAATTCGCATGCATCCATTCGAAATGCACGGGGTCGATCGAGTTCTCCTGGCATTGGAACCAGTTGCAGGGGATCGAGGAGAACACGATCTGGACGAAGCCGTTCTTCCAGGTGAAGGGCTCCCAATCGGGGAGGAGCGGCGCGGGTTTCGGGCCCATATAGGCCCAGAGCAGCCCGGCCTTCGCTTCGACCGGATAGGCCTTGATCGGCGTCTTGTCCTTGTAGCGCGAGCTCGGATCGACCGTGTCGTCGAAAGGCTGCTCGAGACAGCGCCCCTCCTCGTTGAACAGCCAGCCATGATAGTGGCACCGCAGGCCGCATTCCTCGGCGAAGCCGAAGGCCATGTCGGCGCGGCGATGCGGGCAGTGACGGTCGACGAGGCCGTAGCGGCCGCCCAGATCCTTGTAGAGGACGAGATTTTCGCCGAGCAGCCGCACGCGCTTGGTGGCTTTTTCCTCGAGCTCGGCGACCGCGGCGATCGGGTACCAGTAGCGGCGCAGCAAATCACCCATCGGCGTGCCGGCGGCTGTTTGCGTCAGGGTCGTATTGTTGGCTTCGGTCAGCATGCATTACCTCGTCGCAGGCTAATCAACGCGATTCGAATAGGGCCATAGCTATTGCCGATAATAGCGGCTTTGAACTGGCGTCCCAAACCTGGGCCCCCTAGTCTAGCATTCCTCCTCCGCGAAAAGGGAATAGCGCACATGAAATTCGGCCTCTTCGACCACGTCGATCAGAACGACCGGCCGCTCATGAAGCAATTCGACGAGCGCCTCGAATTCGTCGCGGCGGCCGACGCGGCGGGATTCTATTCGGTGCAGGTCGCCGAGCACCACGGCACGCCGCTCAACATGGTGCCCAACCCCGGCATCTACCTCGCCGCCGTGGCGCGCGCGACGACGCGGATCAGGCTCGGCGCTCTGGTCTTCCTGCTGCCACTCTACTCGCCGCTCCGCCTCATCGAAGAGATCGCGATGCTCGACCATCTGAGCCATGGCCGGCTCGAGGTCGGCGTCGGGCGCGGCGTCTCGCCCTTCGAGCTTAATTTTCACAAGGTCAATCACGAGCAGTCGCGCGACATCTTCCTCGACGCCTATGAATGCCTCATCAAGGGCCTCACCTCAGAGGAGCTCAACCATTCGGGGCCCTTCTTCAATTATGCCAAAGTGCCGATGGCACTGAAGCCGTTGCAAAAGCCTTATCCGCCGGTGTGGTACGCCTCCTCCGCCGAGTTCGGCTCGCGCTGGGCCGGCGAGCGCGGTCTTCATTTCGGAACCCTCGGCTCGGTCGAGACGGCGAAGAAGAACATCGACGCCTTCAAGGATGCCTATGCCAAGCGCGGCAAGCCCGCCCATCCGAAGCCCGAATTTCCGGGTGGCGTCGTCATCGGCGTCAACCGGCAATTGGTGGTGGCCGACACCGAGGCCGATGCGCGCAAGATCGCCGAGCCCGCGCATGAGCAGCATCACGAGAAGATCATGTGGCTCTTGAAGCGCAACGTCACCAGCGTCAACTACACCCAGCACATCGTTGGCGGCTTCGATGCCGCGGTGAAAGCCGGCGCGGTGATCGCCGGCACGCCCGATACGGTGCGCGCCGAGATCGAGCGTCAGGTGAAGGCGCTCGGCGTCAACCACATGAATTTCGCCATGTTCTTCGGCAATATGACGCTCGAGAACGCCTTGCGCTCGCAGCGGCTTTTCGCCACAGAGGTGATGCCGAAGCTGGCGCCGCTCTGAGCCGGCGGCGCCGCCGCGGCAAAGCGCGGCAGAGCAACGGGACGGATCGTTGAACATTCTTCTGACGCCCGCACGCATCGGTCCGGTGGAGGTGAAGAACCGGATCGTGATGCCGCCGATGACGACGCGCGCGGCGGACGAGGAGGGCTTCGTCACCGACGAGACGCTCGCCTATTACATGGCGCGGGTGGAGGGCGGCACCGGTCTCATCACCGTCGAGATGGCCTCGCCCGAGAAAGCCGGCCGGCACCGCCGCCGCGAGCTCGGCATCTATGACGACCGCTTTCTGCCAGGGCTGCAGCGGCTGGTGCGCGCGATCCACGAGGGCGGCGCCAAGGCCTCGATCCAACTCGGCCATGGCGGCGGTCATACACGGCGCGACATTTGCGGCGAGACGCCGGTTGCGCCCTCGGCCATCCCGCATCCGGTCTACGAGACAACTTTCGAGACCATCATCCCCGAGGCGATGACGAAGCCGCGCATCGCCGCCTGCGTCGCGGCCTTCGCCGCCGCCGCCGCGCGGGCGCAGCGCGCCGGATTCGATTGCGTCGAGATTCACGCGGCGCATGGCTATCTGATCTCGCAATTCCTGACGCCTTTCGAGAATCGCCGCAGCGATGACTATGGCGGCACGCTCGAGAACCGTGCGCGCTTCGGGCTCGAGGTTTTGCGTGCCGTCAAAGCGGCGGCGCCCGGCCTCGGCGTGATCTTCCGCCTGTCGGTCGAGGATTATTTCCCCGAGGGGATGCCCTGGGCGGAGGGCCGGCAGGTCGCGATCTGGGCGGCCGAGGCAGGGGCGGATGCGCTCCACATCGCCGCCGGCCATTATCGTTCGCTGCCTTCGGCGGCGCGGCAGATCCCACCCATGGCGATGCCCGATGCGACCTTCCTGCCCTTTGCCGCGGGCGTGAAAGAGGCGGTGAAAGTCCCGGTGATCGCCGTCGGGCGGCTGGGCGATCCGGCAATGGCGGCAGCGGCGGTCGAAAGCGGCAAGGCGGATTTCGTTGCGCTGGGGCGCAGTCTTGTCGCCGAGCCGCAATGGGTCGAGAAGCTGCGCCGCGGCGAGCCGGCGCGACGCTGCCTTGCCTGCAACACCTGCGTCGATGAGATGCGCGGCGGCGCCCGGCTCGGCTGCGTCGTCAATGCCGCCGCAGGGCGAGAGTTGTTCTTCGCTAGCCGCAAGCCGCCGAGCGGCGAGAGGATCGCGGTGATCGGTGCGGGACCGGCCGGCCTCACCTATGCCTCGCTGGTGGCGGACGGCAATGAAGTGACGGTGTTCGAGCGCGCGAACGAGCCGGGCGGCGCCTTCCGCTATGCCGGCAAGGCGCCGCTCTTCCAAGAGCACGAAGCGAACCCGCAATCCTTCGCGCGCTATGTCGATCAGCTCGTGCGCGCCTCTGCCGCGAAGGGCGTCGCGTTCCGCTATGGCACCGATCCCAGCCGCACGCCCGATCTGCTGGCGCCGTTCGACCGCATCGTCGTTGCCACCGGTGCACGCTACCGCTTCGGCCTCGGGCCTTTCGCGACGCTCGCACTCGATCTCGGGATCGCGCGTTGGCCAGGCTTGCGGCAGGTCTTCGCGCGCCCCGGCTTCCGCGACTGGTTCTATTATCGCGCGCGGCGCGGCACGGCGGACGCGATCAAGCGCCTCGCAAGGCCCGGGCAGAACGTGGTCGCGATCGGCGACGCGGTTTCAGCGGGGAAGAGCAAGGCGGCGATCGCCTCCGCTTTCGAAGCGGCGCTGCTTCCTTGAGAGCAACGTATCTCACCTGACGCTGCATGAGCAGCCTGCGCCCTTCGACTGCTCCCCTTCGCTTCGCTCAGGGTCGCGCTCAGGGTGAGGAAAAATGGTAGATGGCATTAAAACAAGCACCTCATCCCGAGCGAAGTCGAGGGACGCACGGCCACCTTCCAGCGACCGTATGGGCTTGGTCTGCTAAGAGCAGCTCACGTCGCCGGTGCGGCGACCGTCTCGTTCGCTTGCGGCACGCGCTCGCGGAAATGGGGCAGCACCTCTTCGGCGATCGCCTCCATATTCGCGCGCGTCATGTCGCGCGGCAGCGTGCCGAATTGCGTCTTGGTGAGGCTGGTGCCGAAGCCGGCGAGGTCCTGGTATTCGGCGAGGCGCTCGCGCACCGTTGCGGGCGAGCCGACGATGACGACGCCGAGGCGCACGAGGTCTTCGGCGGTCTGTATCTTGCCATGCGCCTGGACCTTGGCCGCCGCGACGCGCTTCATCGAATCGATGCTCGAATAGCCGGGAGGCAGCAGCATCTCGATCGGCATGCTGAGGAAGCGATTGGCGAGCGCTTCGAGATGAGGCTTTGCCTCCTTCATCGCCTTGGCGTCGGTCTCGGCGACATAGATCGAGTTCGACCAGGCAAGTTGATCGGGCGTCGCGGTGTAGCCGTTCTTTTCCGCCTCGTCGCGATAGGCCTGGAAGAAGCGCGCGACCACGGCGATCGGCGAGAGGGTCTGGCAATAGGTGTAGCGCATCTTCGCCGCCCATTGGATCGTCGTCGTCGAGCCCTGCGACGGAATCCAAATCGGCGGATGCGGGTTCTGATAGGGGCGCGGCCAAGGATTGACGTAATTGATCTCGAAGTGGCGGCCCGCGTAGCGGAAGGGGCCAGGCTCGGTCCAGGCCTTGATGATGAGCTCATGCGCCTCATCGAAGCGCGCTTGGCTGAGGGTCGGGTTGATGCCCATCGAATGATATTCGGCGCCGATACCGCGCACGAAGCCGGCGATGAAGCGCCCATGCGTCAGATTATCGAGGATCGCGTATTCCTCGGCCACGGCCAGGGGGTTGTGCAGCAGCGGCAAAGCACGGCCGAGGATCGCGAGCTTGGCGCGCTTGACCGAGCGCGCCAGCGCACCGGCCAGAACGCCGGGCGTCGGCATCAGCCCATAGGCGTTCTGGTGATGCTCGTTGAGGACGACGCCGTCGAAGCCGAGCTTGTCCGCATATTCGAGCTCGTCGAGATAGCGGTGATAGAGCTCGGCGCCTTTCTTCGGGTCGTACTGGCTGTTGGAGAAGGTGACCCATGCCGTGCCGTGCCGGCCGAGCGCGTCGAGATCGACATCGGCGTAAGGCATCAGATGAAAATTGAAAATCTTCATGGGGCCCTCCTTCTCCTCGAGCCCGCCGCGCTAGGGTTGATAGCGCGGCGTCTTGTGCAGATAGAACTTGCTCATCGCCGGGCGGTATTGCGCCATCAGCGCCTTGTTGAGATCGGTATCCGGCTTGGCGCCGTCCGGAACCAGCGAGAAATAAGGCGTCGCCTTGGTTTCCTGCTCGAACTCCGCATGCGCCGCCTTCAGCACATCGGGCGAGGTCAGGAAATCGAGCACCGAGCCGGCGAGCGCCTTGGCGCCGGCGACCTCGCCCTTATGCGCGATGCTGCTGGTCGGCGTCACCGCCGCCACCCAATTGTGATAGGGGATGCCGGGAACGCTGGCGGGGAAGCCATAGACCACCGCCGGCACATTCCACGATATATCGCCGCTATCGTTCGAGGAGAAGCTTTGCGGACGCTGTCCGTCCGTCCGAAGCTTCGTCGACAGGCCGACGACCGGCTTGCCCTCCGCCTTCTGGAAATCGCGGGCGAATTTCTCTTCCGCGTCGTTCCATTTCGGCAGTCCGACCTCCTCGATGTTCTTTTGCACCACCTGCGACAGCGCCTTGTTGGAAAGCGCCGGCCAGGCCGAGGCTTGATAGATCACGTCATGCGTCGTGCCGGTCATGAGATCGGCGCCCTTGGCGATGTTGAGCAGCTTGTCATAGGTCGCCTTGGCGGCGGGCATGTTGGCGTCGCGCACGAAGTACCAGATCTTGGCGAAATCCGGGATCACGTTTGGTTGGATGCCGCCATTCATGATCGAGCGGTGGATGCGATAGGTCGGCTTCATCTGCTGACGCAGGAAGGCGACGCCGTTATCCATCAGCTCGATCGCATCGAGCGCGTTCTTGCCGTCCCACGGATCGACGGCGGCATGCGAGGTCTTTCCGTGGAAGGCGAATTGCACGCCGATCGCGGCATAGTTCTGCAGGCCCCAGCCGGTGTTGAAATTGTCGCCGATATGGAGATAGATCGCGGCGTCGACATCCTTGAAATAGCCGGCTCGGACGATGAAAGGCCGGCTGGCGATCTCTTCTTCGGCGGGGCCGAAATTGACGGCGATCGTGCCGGGCAGGTGATACTTCTCCATCACTTGCTTCACCGCGAAGGCCGCAGCGGTGGCGACGCCGCCATGGGTGTTGTGGCCTTCCATATGGCCGGGGGCGCCCGGCACCATCGGCTTGTGGTCGAATTCCATCGGCGTCTGGTTGCCGCCGGGCAGCGCGTCGATCTCGCTCTCGATCACGATATAGGGATGGCCCGAGCCGTAAGTGGCCCAGAAATCCGTCGGCATGCCGGCGCCGCCCAGCTCGACCTTGAAGCCAGCCGCTTCCATCACCTCTTTCAAGAGCTTGGTGCTCTCGAATTCCTGCATGCCCATTTCGCCGAAGTAGTAGATCGAATCGCCGATATCCCAGATCGCCTGCGCGTTCTTGTCGACGATCGCGTTGGCGTCTTTTTTCTGCTGATCGGTCGCCGCGCGCGCGATGACCGGTGCGAAGACGAGCAACGCCGCGAGCGCCGCGCCGCCAAGCAAATTCCGTTTCATGCTTTCACTCCCCCTCTTGTGACTTACTCCGCAGCCGCGACATCGCGTCCCGAGCGTGCGTCGTCTGGAAATTCCTCCTGGAGCCGCGGATAGACGTCGCGCGCAAAGGCTCGGATGCCAGCGACCGTCTCCTCGTGATCGAGAAAGCCGGCTTGGCCCATCAGCAGAAGATTACCGAAGCCGCCGACATGGTGATAGAACTTCTTGATCTGCTCGAAGACCCGGTCGGGCGTGCCGCAGAACATCGTGCCATTGGCGAGCGCCGCATCGACCGAAGCATTGCCGCCGAAATTGCCGAAGCCGCCGCCGGCCGCGTCGCCGAGCATCATCTGCACATTGGCGGCGACCGGGCTGTAGCCGGGCGGGTTGCGGAACCAGGGCGAGACCTTGTTGGCGGTGATGTACCAGAGGAGCTTCTCCGCCCCGGCGCGGGCTTTGGCCTCGCTATCGGCGACATAGACCATCGCCGCATAGGCGAGGCGGTTGACTGGCACCTCGCCGGCCCGGCCGGCCTCGCGCCAGCCCTTACGATAGGAATCGTAAATCCCCGGCGTGCCTTTGAAGCCGGTGAGGAAGGTCGCCTGGATATAGCCATGCGCGCCGACCTGCGCTGCGCCGCTGGCGCTGGTGGTCGAGACCCAGATCGGCGGGTGCGGGCTCTGATAGGGGCGCGGCCAGATATTGATGTTGCGGTGATGGAAGAAGCGGCCTTCGAAGCTCGTCGGCCCGTCATTGCTCGTCCAGGCCTGCACGATCATGTCGAGCGCTTCCCAATGGCGCTCGTTCATGCGCACCGGATTGCTGTTGGCCGGCAGAATCTCGGTCGGCACGCCGCGCACGAAGCCCGCTTCGAGCCGGCCCTTGGAAAGCACGTCGATCAGCGCCATCTCCTCGGCGATACGCAGCGGCTGGCGGCGATTGGCGATGGGATTGCCGAGGATCAGGAGGCGCGCCTTGTGAGTCAAGCGCGCGAGCGCCGCCAGCACCAAAGGCGCCGCCGGGTCGACGCAGGTCGCGGTCTGGTGGTGCTCGTTGAGCATGATGTTGACGCCCTCTTCCTCGGCGATCTGCCATTCCTCGAGGAAGCGGTCGTAGAGCGCGGCGCCTTTCTTCGGATCATAGAGCCGGTTCGGCAAGGTGACGCGGATCGAGGGATAGTCCTCGGCCGGCGGCAGGAAGGGATAGGCGTTCTCGCTGAAATGCCAGGCGCGCATCGCGATCACACTCCCTCGTTAAAGAAGGCGACGATTTTTTGAACGAACGCCTCGGGCTGCTCGAGCTGCGGCAAATGGCCGGCCGCTTCGATGGTCTCGATCCGCGCCTGCGGCACGAGCTTCGCATAGCGCGCGAGATATTCGGCCGAGACCAGCCCGTCGCTCGCGCCGCGCATCATCAGCACCGGCATGGTCAGCCGATGCAACCGATGCGCGAGCTTGGGATTGTGCATATAGGGTTCCCAGACGAGGAGCGCCAAGCTCTCATTGTTGCGCGCCATGATGCGCAGCTGCTCGGGCGAGAGCTTTGCCAAATCGATCTTCGCCTTGGCGGGATCGTGAAAGCGCAGCCGCGCCATCTCCTCCTGCGGCAGGGCGAAAATGTCCGGAATGTCGAGCTGGTCGCGCCGGCCGGTCTTGACGCCTTCGGGCCCGACCAGGACCAGCTTCTCGATCCGGTCGGGTGTTTTGGTCGCGAGCTCCGCCGCGATCCAGCCGCCGATCGAGCAGCCGATCATCTTGACGCGCCGCAAGCCGAGCCGGTCCATCAACTCGAGATGGACATGGGCGATGTCGTCGATCGAGTCCATCCAATCGGGGAGGCTCGAATGGCCGAAGCCCGGATGGGACGGTGCGATCACGCGATAGCGCCGCGCCAGCATCGCAACGAACGCGTCCTCGGGCTCGAAGCCGCCGCCGCTATGAAGAAACAGCAGCGGCGGTCCGTCGCCCGCCTCGTGCAACTCGAGCTCGATCTCGCCCAGCCTCAGCATCTCTCGTTTCACGGCGATTGCCCCCGTACTCGTGCGCAGCGACGGCGTGGGAATGTTGCCTCTTGCTACTATTTCATTGCCGGGGAGGGGAGGCAAGGATGGTGGCCATGCGCGCGGCCGCGGCCTGCCCGGCGATTTCGGTAACCAGCTTGTTGAGGATCGCATCGGCGAAATTGTCGTAGCTGTCGATGCCGATGACGAAGGAGCCCGGGCCGCCGATGACATTTGTGCGGTAATAGGCGACGAGGTCCGGCTCGATCCAGGCGATGGGCAGGCCGTTGATGACGATGCCGGCGCGCACCGCCTCGTCGCGCGCCGCGGCGGCGGGGCGGCCGCGATTGTTCGAGCCGTCGCCCGAGATGTCGATCACGCGCCGCGCCGCGCGATAGGGGCTCGCCGCCAGGAGAGCGACGCCGTTATCGATAGCGCCGCTCAAAGAGGTGCCGCCGCCGAAAAGCTGGCGCGGCGCCGCATCGATGGCGGCGGCGAGGGTCTCGGCCGAAGCCGGGTCCGATACGCGCGTCCAGCCGACGACCTCGACATGAAGGCTCGGCCCGGTCCATTGCACCATCGCCACCGTGATGGCGCGCCGCGTGCCAGCTTCGATCGCCTGAACCACGCGCGGATTGCGGAACGCCGCGGCATAGCCGTGCTTTTGCAGCTCGAAGCGCTCGGTATCGACGCTGCCCGAGGCGTCGACCGCAAGGACGAGAGCGAGATCGACGGGCTCGCCGGCCGGCTGCGCCCGCGCCGCGCCGCCGCTCGCGACGAGCAGCAGCGCGACAACGAGCGCGAGCCGGCGCATCAGCCGAGACTCTTCGTCACCATCTCATAAGTGTTCTTGCTGAGATTGGGTATCGCCAGCACGCGCTCAAGCTCGCGCTTCATCAGCTCCTGGCGGGCGCGATCCTGCCGCCGCCATTGTCCCAGCGGCTGAACGAGGCGCGAGGCCATCAGCGGATTGAGCGGATCGAGCGTCGCCACCTGATCGGCGAGAAAGGCATAGCCGGCGCCGCTCGCATCGTGGAAGCGCAGCGGATTTCCTTGCGTGAAAGCGCCGACCAGCGCGCGTATGCGGTTGGGATTCTTGATGGTGAAGGCCGGGTGATGGGTCAGCTCCTTGACGCGCGCGAGCGTGCCGGGAAGGGAGGACATCGCCTGGAGGCTGAACCATTTGTCGACGACGAGATCGTCGTCCTTCCAAGTCTCGTAGAAGCTTTGAAGCGCCGCCAGCCGCGCCGGATTGTCGATTTCCGACAGGACGGCGAGCGCCGCCAGCACATCGGTCATGTTGGCGCCGGTGTCGAACTGCGCCTTGGCGCGCGCGACGCCGGCCTCGCCTTGGGCGGCGGCGAGATAAGCCAGCGCCACATTGCGCAAGGCGCGCCGACCGATCGAGCGGCCGTCGCTCTGATAGGGGCCGGGATCGGCCAGGCGATCGTAAGTCGCGGCGAACTCCGCGCCGAGCGCCTTGCCGATTGCGGTGCGGGCGAAGTCGCGCGCGGCATGGATCGCGTCGACATCGACCACCGCCATCTGATCGCCGAGAAAGGATTCCGACGGCAGCGCCATGGCCTCGGCGGCGAAAGCAGGATCGCGATCGGCATCGGCGAGGACGCGGCGCTTCTCCTCGATGAGGTCGGGATCGAGCGACAGGCTGTTGCCGGCGCGCTGCGCGGCGGCAAGGCCGAGCAGCAGCTCGGTTGCGACTTGCTGCGCCGCTTCCCAGCGCGCGAAGGGATCGGTGTCGTGGAGCGCGAGGAATTTCTGCCGCGCGAGCGGCACGCCCTTGATGCGCACCGGCGCCGAGAAGCCGCGCAGCAGCGAGGGAACGGGCGGAGCATCGACACCGGCGAAACGGAAGCTCTGCCGCGCCTCGCGCAGCACGAGGAGACGGGTGCCGCGTTTTGCCTCGGCCTCGCCGTCGAGCCGCGTCGGCAACTCCGCGCCGTCGGGCCCGATCAGGCCCATCGCCAGCGGTACGACGAGCGGCTCCTTCTCCGCCTGGCCGGGCGTCGGCGGCGTCGTTTGCGCGATCGTCAACTCATAGGTCTTGCTCGATGCATCGTAGCGGTCTTCGATCGTCAGCGCGGGCGTGCCGGCCTGCTTGTACCAGCGCAGGAAATGCGAGAGATCGGCGCCATTGGCATCGGCCATGGCCGCGACGAAATCCTCGATCGTCACCGCCTGCCCATCATGGCGCTTGAAATAGAGATCCATGCCCTTGCGGAAACCCGCTTTGCCGAACTGGGTCTCGATCATGCGCACGATCTCGGCGCCTTTGTTGTAGACGGTCGCTGTATAGAAATTGTCGATCTCGAGATATTGCGCGGGCTGCACCGGATGGGCGAGGGGCCCGGCATCCTCGGGGAATTGCGCGGCGCGCAAGCGGCGCACATCGGCGATGCGCTTCACCGCGCGGCTGCCCATGTCGGAGGAGAATTCCTGGTCGCGATAGACCGTCAGCCCTTCTTTCAGCGAGAGCTGGAACCAGTCGCGGCAGGTGACGCGATCACCGGTCCAATTGTGGAAATATTCGTGGCCGATCACCGATTCGATGCCTTGGAAATCGACATCGGTTGCGGTTTCGGGCTTGGCCAGCACGTATTTCGTGTTGAAGACGTTGAGGCCTTTGTTCTCCATCGCGCCCATGTTGAAGTCGCTGACCGCGACGATGTTGAACACATCGAGATCATAGGCGAGGCCGAATTTCTCTTCGTCCCATTGCATCGCGTGCTTCAGCGATTCCATCGCATGGGCGCATTTGTCCTCATCGCCCTTGCGCACCCAGATCGCGAGCGGCACGGTCTTGCCCGCGCTGGTCTTGAAGCTGTCGCGGAACGGCACGAGATCGCCGGCGACGAGGGCAAAGAGATAGGAGGGCTTGGGGAAGGGATCGACCCATTTCGCCCAATGCCGGCCGCCGCTGCTCTCGCCGCGATCGACCGGATTGCCGTTCGAGAGCAGCACGGGATAGCGCGCCTTGTCGGCGAGGATGGTCGTCGTGAAGCGCGCCATCATGTCGGGGCGATCGATGAAATAGGTGATGCGGCGAAAGCCCTCGGGCTCGCATTGCGTGCAGAAATTGCCGCCCGATTTGTAAAGCCCCGCGAGCACGGTGTTGTTCTGCGGCTCGATGCGCGTCTCGATATCGAGGGCGAAGGCGTCCGGCACGCCGGGGATGGTGAGGCTCTCGGCGTCCCGCTGATAGCGGTTGGGGCCGAGGCTCTGCCCATCGAGGGCGAGGCTGACGAGCTCGAGCTCTTTGCCGTCGAGCTTCAAGGCGGCGTCGCGCTCCGCCGCGGCGGGATTGCGGCGGACGGCGAGCCGCGCCTTGACGCTGGTTTTCTCCTCGCCGAGCTCGAAGACGAGGTCGACCGTGTCGATGACGAAAGCAGGCGGCCGGTAATCGGCAAGGCGGATGGGCTGATGAGGGCTCAAATCGCGCGAGGCGTCAGGCATGGGATCACCGGCAAGAGAGTGGGCAAAGGACCAGTCTAAACCTCGGCCTCCCCGAGTTGAAGGCGATGCGGCGGCAGCGCATAATTCGTCACAGCCCGGCCCGCCGGACAGGAAGGGAACCATGGACGCCAGCGATTCGCCGCAACGCATCTCCAATCTCGATTTCGAGCGCTTTCGCTTGCGCCGCTTTCTCGAGGAGCTGGCCGCCGCGGGCGAGGCCGAGATCGTCGAGCAGCAAGTCGAGCTTGCCGATGTCGCCGCGAGGCTGAGCGGCAATCCCAAGGCGGTGTGGTTCAAGCAGGCCGGCGCCGAAGCCGCCGAGCTCGCCGGCAATGTCGATGCCGATCGCGGCCGGCTCGCGCGCGCCTTCGGCGTGCCGCCCGAGAAGCTGGTCCACGAGCTGGTGCGCCGCATCGCGGGCAAGGGCGAGATCGTCGAGGTTCCATCGAAGGCTGCGCCGGTGCAGCAGGTGGTGCTGACCGGCGATCAGATCGATGTCACCGCCTTGCCCGTCCATCTGCAGCATGGGCAGGATGGCGGCCCCTATATCTCGGCCTCGGTCGATTTCGCGGTCGATGCGCAAACCGGCCTCGTCAATTCGGGGCTGCGGCGCTTGATGCTGCGCGGCAAGCGCGAGACCGGCGTCGATCTCAACGCGCCGAGCGATCTGCGCGCGATCTACATCGCGGCGCAAACGCGCGGCGAGACTCTGCCGGTGAGCTTCGTCGTCGGCGCGCATCCGATCGATCATGTCGCGGCGACGATGCGCGTGCCGGGCGACGAGCTGGAGCTGGTCGCAAAGTTGCGCGACGCGCCGCTGCCGGTGGTCAAATGCGTCACCAACGATATCCGCGTGCCGGCCGACGCCGAATTCGTCATCGAGGGCTATCTCGATGCGCGCGGCTATGTCGAGGACGAAGGGCCTTACGGCGAATATCTCGGCTATTACGGCGGGATGAAGCTCAATCCCGTCTTCCACGTCACGGCGATCACGCGGCGCCGCGATGCGGTGTTCCAGACCCTGACGATCAGCGGCAGCCGGCTCGATCGTACCGAGACCTCGCAGCTCGAGACGCTGCGCACCGAGTTCAATGTCTGGCAGGCGCTCAAAAGCGTGGTGCGCGAGCCGGTCGCGGTTTATGCGCCGGTCTCGGCGGGCGGGCAGCCGCATGTGCGCGTCTCGCTGCGCCAGCGCTTTCCCGGCGAAGCCAAAAGCGCCATCCACACGGTCCTGGGCTCGACCAGCGTCAAGCACATGTTCGTGGTCGATCCCGATATCGACATCTTCTCGGACGAGCAGATGGAATGGGCGCTGGGCACGCGCTTCCAAGGTGACCGCGATCTCGTCGTTATGAGCGGTATGCGTGCGAGCCCGCTCGATCCATCGCTGCGCGGCCAGCGCACCGGCAGCAAATTGGGCTTCGATCTCACCTGGCCGGTCGGCGGCGCGGCGATGGAGCATGCGGTGCCGAAGCCGCCCGATTATGCGGGCAAACGCTTTCCGAGCCTGCGCGCGGCGCTCGAGGACGGACCCAAGAGCTTCGAGGCGCTGATGGCCGCGCGCGGGAGCCGCGACGGGCGCGAGATCGTGCGCGAGCTCGAGACGCTGCGGACCGAGCCCGGCTTTTCGCGTGACAAGGACGGCCGCTACGTCCTCGAGCGCAAGCCGGGTGCCGGCCGATGAAGTTCAATTTCTTCCATCTGATGCCGTGGACCGACTATCCGCGCGAGCCGACGGAATGGCCGGTCAGCAACAAGGAGTTCGAGCCCGAGCGCGGCCGGCAGCTTTATGCCGATTACATCGATTGCATGGCCTATGCCGAGCAATGCGGCTTCGACGGGATCGGCTGCAACGAGCATCATTTCAGCCCCTACGGGCTGATGTCGAACCCCAATCTCATCGGCGCGGCGCTGGTCCATCGCACCAAGCGCGTCAATCTCGCGATGCTCGGCAATCTCGTGCCGCTGCTCAATCCGGTGCGTGTCGCCGAGGAATATTCGATGCTCGATGTGATGTCGGGCGGGCGCGTCATCGCCGGCATGATGCGCGGCATCCCGCATGAATACATCGCCTATAACGTGCCGCCATCCGATTCGCGCGAGCGGCTGCGCGAGGCGGTGGCGCTCATCCTCAAGGCCTGGACCGAGCCCGAGCCCTTCGGCTGGGAAGGCCAGTTCTATCAGTTCCCCTCGGTTTCGATCTGGCCGCGGCCCTATCAGAAGCCGCATCCGCGGCTCCTGATGTCGGGCACAAACGAGGAATCGGTCGAGTTCGTCGCGCAGCACAAGGCGAAGCTCGGCATCGTCCTGATCGCCGATTTGGCGCTCGCGCGCGCCAATATCGATCTCTATTACAAGGTGGCGCGCGCTCATGGCTGGGAGCCGGTGCCCGAGGATATTCTCATCGGCCATCACACCTGCATCGCCGACAGCGACGAGGAAGCGCGCGAGCACATGCGCAAGGCGCTCGACTATTTCCATCACATCCTGATGCGGCCGCAGCGCAGCGCGCAGGAGCTCGTCATCAAGAAGACGCGGTATTATCAGCGCGAAGGCTCGAGCGACAAATTCCAGGCGCGGCTTGCGACCTTGCGCGCGCGCAGCCTCGAGGAGCAGATCGAGGCGGGCTCGGTCTATTGCGGCAGCCCCGAGACGGTGGCGGCGCAGATGCGCCGCGTCCACAAGGCGCTGGGCCACGGCACCGAACAGCTCACAATGAAGGTCGGCAACATGCCCGATAAAGTCGTGCGCCGCGGCATGGAGCTGTTCCGCGACCGGGTGCAGCCGGCGCTCAAAGACCTTTAAGCGCCGAATAGGGAAGCGGAGCAATCATGCCGTTCGAACGTCAGGAATTGAACCTGCCTTCGGGAAAGCTCAGCTATTTCGTCGCTGGGAGCGGCGCGCCGCTGCTCTATCTGCATCCCGCCGGCGGCTTCTCGGTCTCGAAGCCGCTCGAGGCGCTGAGCGAGCGCTACAAGATTTTCGCGCCGGTGACGCCGGGCTTCGATGGCACGGCATCGCACGCGGACGTGACTTCGATGGAGCAGCTCGCCGATCTCGCCGCGCGCTTTGCCGAGCACGTCATCGGCAAACGCTGTGATGTGATCGGCCAATCCTTCGGCGGCTGGGAAGCGCTGTGGCTCGCGGTGAAGCATCCGGGCACGATCGATCATCTCGTGCTCGAAGCGCCGGCCGGCGTGCCGGCGGGCGGCAAGGGCGGGCTTCCGAGCGATCCCGCCGAGGCGCGGCGCAAGCTCTTCGCCTATCCCGACCGCGCGCCGCCGGTGACCAAGCCGGTGGAGCAGCTTCAGGGCAATCGGCGCATGCTCGATCACTATGGCGCGGCGTCGCTATCAGATGCGGTCCTGCCCGCGCGCGTCGCCGCGATCGCGGCGCCGACGCTGATCCTCATGGGCACCAAGGACGAGATCATCCCGCCCGAAACCGGCCGCTTCTTGAAGGAGCAGATCGCGGGCTCGCATCTCGCTTATGTCTATGACGCGGCGCATGTGATCCAGTCGGACCAGCCCGAGCGCTATCTGCGCCTCGTCTCCGCTTTCCTCGAGCGCGGCGACGCCTATATCGTCAATTGGGGTTCGAGCGCCGCCTCGGCCATCCCGGGCGGCACCACCTGAGGCTCGCTGCGTCCGGCCCGTCGCGGTTCAGACCGCGCGGTAGCCGAAGCGGCGAACCTTGTCGAGATTCCGGCCTTCGATGCGCAACAGCTTGGTCGGCCCGTCGCGCCGCGGCGAATGGAGGTCGCCCTCGTTGTAGAGATGGGCCGTGCCGGGGGTGAGCGGATAGCTGCGCACGAAGCGCACCTTGCCCATCTTGCCTTCGCCCGCCGGCTCGACCAGCGCCCAGTCATTCATCACCGTCTCGCCCGCGACCTGGCCGTAAATCGCCCAGGAGGGGCCGTGATCATGCGGCTGGCTCTCGCGCGCATCCTTGTAGACATGCGCGCAGACGCAGAAGCCGAGTTCCGGATCTTCATAGAGAATGTCCCGCTGTCCGACGCCGTCGCCGAAATTGGCGGCAACGAACGCCCCATCCTTGCAGGCTTCCTCGACCAGCGCGCAGACCTGCTTGCGTCCGTCGACGCCGGGATCGGCGGCGAGGATGCGGCGGCATTCGGCGGCGAATTGCTCCAATGATAAGCTCATCTCGCTTCCTCCAGCTTTAGCTGCGTCGATAGGGGTAGCAGCGCTCGCGCTCGAGCGCGATGCCGAAATGATCGCCCAGCGCCTTGATCGCCTCGCTTTCGGCGGGATAGGGGTCGGCATTGTTGGGGCCGACGACGATGCAGCGGAAAGACGGATCGGGCTTGCCGCGCGGCGGCAGCATCGCCGTGACATGGCCGTTGCCGTCGGTGTCGCGCAGCGTCACGAAGAGCGGCATTTCCTGCTGGATATGCGCGTTGAGGCCGATCTCCTGCTCGAAGAAGGTCCTCGACACCGGCTGATAGGATTGCGCGGCCTTCTCGCGCTCGAGGCGGAAATGCTTCTCGACCGCGTGGCGCATGAGCTCGGATTCGCGCGCCGCCTCGATCTCGGTTTCGAGCCGGAACCAGCTCTTGCCATTGGGTGCATCGACGACAAATCGCATCTGTCGAGATCCCTCCCTGACGCTCCGGAAGACCCCGAGTCTACTCCCGAAGGCAAGCCGATGAAAAGATGCGCTTGTTGACCCGGCGCGCGGCGGGCTTTATAGGCGGCGCGCCCGAGACGCATGACATGAATTTAACCTCCCGCGATCGCCGCCCCTTCGCCGCACCCGATCGGGATGTCACGCTGATTCACAGCTCCGACATCCATGTGAGCGAGGGCTTCACCGAGCCGCTTTACCAGGGCGACGGCACCGCCGGATTGCGCGGGGTTCTGGCCTGCGCCCGTGCGCTTGCGGCCGATGCGGTCATCCTCGCCGGGGACACGTTCGAGCATAACCGCCTTTCGAGCGAAATCCTCGACCGCGCCGGCAATCTCATCGCCGCGGCCGGCATGCCGGTGGTCATCCTGCCGGGCAATCACGATCCCGCGATCGCGCAATCCGTGTTTCATCACGGCGCGCTTGCCGGGCTTCAGGGGCTCAGCGTGCTCGGCGTCACCCATGATGCGGCGGTGCTGTTTCCCGCCCTCGCCCTCGAAGTGTGGGGCAACGCACATCGCGATTACGGCGACATGGACCCGCTCGGCGCCACCCGCCCGCGCACGAGCTTCTGGCAGGTCGCGGTGGCGCACGGGCACTTCGAGCCGCTTCCCGATCGCTCGACACGTCTGCGGCCCTCCTGGCTGATCGGCGCCGGAGAAATCGAGGCGACGCAAGCGGATTACGTCGCGCTCGGCCATTGGAACCGTCATGCGCGCGTCGGCTCGGGCGCGGTCGAGGCGCAGTATTCGGGCTCGCCCGATCATGCCGGCACGGTCAACCGTATCCGCCTTCAGCGCAGCGGCGAGGTTCTCGTCACGCGCGAGCGGATCGAGTGGTAGCGCCCTAGACGCGGTACCCGCCGCGCTTGCGGCCTTGGCCGACATCGAGGAACAGCTCGTCGAGCGGCATCAGCCGCGCCGTCAGCCCTTGCTCGTGCGAATAGCGCACCAGGGTTTCGAGCGTGTTCCGGTTGCGCGGCGTCAGCCCGTTCTCCCACGGATCGGGGCCGAGCACGTCGAGCTGCTCCTCCCAGGCTTCGCGCTGCCAGGCGAGCGGGACCATGCGCGGATTCTCCATCCGCTGCATCGCCAGCGCTTTCGCGCGATCGAGCGCGTTGTAGAGGTTGATCGCGATCCAGGGATGCGCCTCGACAATCTCGGCGCGGATTGCCACCACATGCATGATCGGGAAAATCCCGGTCTTGCGGAAATAGGCGATCTCCTCGGCCTTGTGATCGGGAAAGAGCCGCGCGACGCGCGGGTCCTTGGCGAGGAAAGGCTCGATCAGGTCGGAGTGCAGCACGGCGTCGAGCGCGCCCTCGGCGAGCATCGTCTCGACCGATTGCGAATGGCCGAGCCGGGTGAGCTTCAGCCCCGGCGGCGGCACGAACTCGATGTCTTCATCGAGCTCGGCATACCAATCGAGCGATTTGTGCGGCACGCCATATTCGCTTTCGAGAATGCCGCGCAGCCAGTGAACCGCGGTCACCTGAAAGGATTTGACGCCGATCTTCTTGCCGATCAGATCGGTCGGTTTGGCGATGCCTTTGCCCGTGTTGATGAAGACGAAGCCGTGGCGAAAGCGGCGATGCGGAAACACCGGGATCGCGCGAAAGGGCAGGCCTTGGCCGCGCGCAACGATGTAGGAGGAGCAGGAGCATTCGGCGATGTCGAATTCGCGGTTGCGCAGGAAGCGCCAATGCCGTGTCGATGAATCCATGTCGGTGAGGATGGTCAGGTCGATGCCATCGGGCTTCACCCGGCCATCCTGCAACGCTTTGTGCGTATCGTAATCGCCGCAGGCGAAGGTCAATGGAAGGGTCATGCCAAAGCGCTCCTCGGGTCAGCCATAAGCCGCGAGCACGCGGTCGATCATCTCGCCGGCGACGCCGAGGTAATTCGCCGGATCGACCAGCTTCGCCAGCTCGGCGCGGCCCATATGGCGCGCAATCTCGGGATCGGCCGCGAGCAGGTCGAGGAACGAGCCGCCGCCGGTGATCGCCTTGCGGCAGATATCGTAGACGAGATCATGGGCGCGCTGGCGGCCGAGATGGGGGCCGAGCCCCATCATCACCGCTTCGGAGACGATCATGCCGCGCGTCAGATCGAGATTGGCGCGCATGCGTCGGGGATCGACTTCGAGGCCTTCCAAGAGAAAGCGCGCTTGATGGAGCGCGCCCGAGGCGCAGAGGAAAATCTCCGGCATCGCGATCCATTCGATCTCCCAAGGGCCGGTCGAGCGCTCGTGGTCCTCCAGCATCGCATCGAGCAAAGCGGCGACGTTCTGGCGCACCATGGCGGTGCAGGCGATGATGTAGTTGCACGAGATTGGATTGCGCTTTTGCGGCATGGTGCTGGACGAGCCGCGGCCTTCGGCGAAAGGCTCGAACACCTCCTCGACCTCGGTCTGCATCATCAGCTTCACATCGGTCGCGATCTTGCCGAGCGTGCCGGTGACGAGGCCGAGGAAGCATCCGACCTCGGCGAAACCGTCGCGCATAGTGTGCCAGGCGATGGCCGGCTGGCCGAGACCCAGCTCCTGCATCAGCCCGGCCTGGACTTTGAGACCGTCCTTGCCGAGCGAGGCGAGGGTGCCGGCGGCGCCGCCGAACTCGCCGACGAGGACGCGCGGCCGCAGCTCCTGGAGCCGCGCGCGGTGGCGCTCGATGCCGGCGAGCAGGGTCGCGGCTTTGAAGCCGAAGGTGATGGGCACGGCCTGCTGCAGATTGCTGCGCCCGGCCATCGGCGTGTCGCGATAGCGCCGGGCGAGGCCGGCGAGCGCTTTGGCGATGTGGGAGAGCTCACTCTCGACGAGATCGAGCGCTTCGCGGATTTGCAGCACCGTCGCGGTGTCGGTGATGTCCTGGGTGGTGGCGCCCCAATGGCACCATTCGCCGAGACCGCCCTGGCATTGCTTGACGAGCTGCTGCACCACCGGCAGCACGGGATAGCCGATGCGCTCGGTCTGCCGTTTCAGCAGCGCGAAATCATAATCCGCCGCCTGGCAATGGCGGCAGATCTCCTCGGCGGCTTCTTGCGGGATGATGCCGAGCTGGGCCTGGGTGCGCGCCAGCGCCGCTTCGATATCGAGATAACGCTGCACCCGGTTCTCGTCGGAGAACACGCGCCGCATCGCGTCGGTCGAGAAAATGTCGCGGAAGATCGCAGAATCGAGAGCGGTCGCGGGCATGGGGGGTTCCTTTGCGCGAGGACCTTACCGCGCGCGGCGGGGCGGATGACAGGGTTTCATGCGGGTCAAACGAGGCCGGTCGCGTCGCGCAGTGCCGGGAGAAGATCGCCCAAGAGAGATTGCGGCCAGGGCAGGGCGAAGACCCGGTCGAAGAGCAGGTAGATGCAGAGCGTCGCGACCGCCGCGGCGACGAGCGAGCGCGGCCAGGGCTCGGTGAATTCGAGCCACATGAGGAGAAACACCAACAGGGCGAGCGCCGGCAGCAGGCCGATCCCGGCGCCGACCACCAGGAAGCCGACGATCCAGCCGAAGATGCGCAACGCGTCCCAATGGCTCTTCTCCGCTGGCCCGGCCGTTGCCGCCGCGCCCGCGCTTGCACCCGGCATCTGCGGCGCCTCCGCGGGGCCGTGCAGCGTCTCGGCGGGATCGCCGAAGAGCTCGGTTGCGAGGTTGAGCATGGCAAAGAACAATGCCGCAATCATCGAGGCGGTTGGAACGAGGCGCGCCGCCGGCGGCCATTCGCGTGACACCGCCATGGCGATGAAGATGGTCGCGATGATCGCGAGGCTGAACGCCGCGTGCGGGCCGAAGCGCAGCGCGCCGAGGTGGAAGCGGCGGAAGGCCGAGATCGTCGCGGCGAGATGCGTCTTCAAGGGCGGCACGATCACCCAAAGGGCGCCGGCGAAGACCACGAGCACCACCGGCCGGATCGCCCAGCCGGCACCGTAGATCTGGGTCGAGATGAAGAAATAGCGCTCGAAAATGCCGCCCAGGACGAAGCCGAGGATCAGCGGCGGCCGCGGCCAGCCGAGATGCTTCATCACCCATCCGGCCGCGCCGAAGACGAACAGAGAATAGAGATCGCCCCAGCTTTGCGAGCCCTCGAAGGCGCCGAGGCAGATCACCATGAAGACGAGCGGCACCAGCATGCCGGCGCGCACCATGGCGAGCCGCGCGAAAAGCCCGCTCGCGGCGATGCAGATGATGCCGCCCAGCACATGCGAGAGCGTCAGCGTCCAGATGATCGAATAGGTGACGTCGAGATGCTTCGTCAGCATCTCCGGTCCCGGCACCAACCCGTGCATCAGGAAGGCGCTGAGCAGCAGCGCCATCGACGCGCCTGCCGGCACGCCGAAGGCGATGGTCGGCACGAGATGCCCGCCTTCTTTGGCATTGTCGGAGCTGATCGCGGCGATGACGCCGCGAATATCGCCTTGACCGAAATTCTCGGTGTTCTTCTCCGTCCGTACCGCATGGCCATAAGCGATCCAGTCGATCACCGCCGCGCCCAACCCCGGCACCGCGCCGAGAAAGGCGCCAAGGGCCGAGCAGCGCAGCACCAACCACCAATTGGTGATGGCGTCGCGCAAGCCTTGCCATTGGCCCGCGAGATCGATCGCGGCGCGGTCCTGGTTTTGCGCGATCGAGGTGCGCGCGACCGCCATGTCGACCAGCTCCGGTATCGCGAAAATGCCGAGGGTGAAGGGCACGAGCGGCAGCTTGTCCCAAAGATAAAGCGTGTCGAAGGTCCAGCGCAGCGTGCCGGTCTGCGCATCGCCGCCGATCATCGCCAGCATGAGGCCGAGCCCCGCCGCGGTGAGGCCTTTGAGCGGCGCCCGGCCGCTCAACACGCTGACCATGGAAAGGCCGAAGATGCAGAAGGACAAAAGCTCGGGCGAGGCGAGATAAAGCACGACCGGCCGCAGCACCGGGATCGCCAGCGCCAATAGCAAGGCGCCGAACAGGCCGCCGATCAGCGAGGCGCCATAGCCCGCGCCGAAGGCGCGCGCCGCCTGGCCCTGGCGCGCCAGCGGATGGCCGTCGAGGATCGAGGCGGCGGCGCCGACCGTGCCCGGCACGCCGAACAGCACCGCCGGGATGAGATCGGAGATCGTCGTCACCGAGGCCATGCCGAGGAGCAGGGCGAAGGCCGAGAAGGCGTCGAGGTGATAGGTGAAGGGAATGAGGATGGCGAGGCCGACCACGCCGCCAAGGCCGGGGATGACGCCCAAGGAGAGGCCCAGCACCACGCCCGCGGTCATGATGAGGAGCCGCTCGGGCTCCATGATGAGGGCCAGCGCGTGAAGTCCCGCCTCGAGCATTGCCTGCTTTGTTCCTCCCTGTTGGCGCTACTAAGCCTCCGAATTCGTTTCAGGTCAATGCGAGGGGGAGGAATGCCTAAATCTCAGGCGCCGCGTCACGGCTTTGTGACGGCGGGCGCGGCGGAATTGGCTTTGCCTCCGCGCCCGCCTCTGATTCCGCAGGGAAAATTGGCTTTGTTTCGTAATTTTCGACCGCCGCGCGGCGCCGCGCCTGATAGCGCTCGAGCAGGCGCTGGGCTTGGCTAAGGGCGCGGTCGAGCGCCGTCTCGTAGCGCGCGAGCGCCGCCATCTGCATCGTCGCGCAGTCGAACACCGTGCCGATCTCGGTGTCGTGGAATTGCGGCTGCGTCTTGCGGAACGCGTTGAAGAGCTCCGCCTCGACGCGGTAGGCGCGGCGCAGCCGCCAGGCGCAGAGCGCGATGCGCTCGGCAAGCTGCGCCTCGACCGGATCGGCCGGATCGAGTGCGGCCCGCAGCCCTTCGGCGAAAGCGGCGAAATCCGCTTCGCTCTCATCGAAGCAGATGATGCGCGCCGCAGTGAGGCCGTGGCTCAGCGCGTTGCGGCCGATGGCCGCCTTGCCGCGCGCGGATTGAGGGCCGGTGCTCTTTTCCGCATTGCGGCGGTTGGCCGCGATCTGTGCCTTCGATGCCATGGCGCCCTCTCTCGATCTGTACGCGATTATACGCAATTAGCGTACAAATGTCAATCGGTTTTCCCGAGGCTCTTGCAGCGCAGGTCCTTAGCACCTAAGTTACATGTAACCAGATCGAAGGGGTCCGATGCCTTCCAAGCCGCGGCGGCAGCCGGCCGCCAAGAAGTCGCCGAGCTCGCGCGATAAGGTGCGCAGCCACCGCGCGCGACTGCGCGCGCAAGGTCTGAGGCCCATTCAAATCTGGGTGCCTGACACACGCTCGCCGCGTTTTGCGGCGGAAGCGCGCCGGCAATGCAAGCTCATCGCCGCAAGTCCCCAAGAGGCCGACGATCAAGCCTTCGTCGATTCGATCTCGCTGCTGAACGACGAATAATGCGCGGCGAGATATGGACCGTCTCTGGCGGTTCAGACTATGCCGGAAAGCCTCGTCCCGTTGTCGTGCTGCAAGCCGATCGCTTCGATGAGCTTGGGTCGGTAACGATCTGTCCATTCACCACGAACGCTCTCGACGCGCCCTTGTTTCGCGTTGCCGTCGCGCCGGGTAGCAGCAATGGGCTGCGGGAAGTATCGCGCATCATGGTCGACAAGATCACGACCGTCAGCCGCGCGAAACTCGGCATGCGCATCGGTCGGCTGAGCGACGAGGATATTATTCGGGTCAACCGGGCGGTGCTGGTGTTTCTCGGCATCGCGGGTTGAAACGGCGCGAGACGCAGCCGCGCTCTCTACCGCTTGAAATCGTCGTTGGTGAAGAGCGAGACGAGCGCGAGGCCTTCTTTCTTGAGGTTTTCGCGCGCGCCTTCCAGCCGGTCGACGATGGTGACGATCTTATCGACCTTGCCGCCCTCGGCGCGCACAGCTGCGACGGCCTTCATCGCCGAGCCGCCGGTGGTGGTGACGTCCTCGAGGATGACGACCTTGCTGCCGGGGGCGAAATTGCCGTCGATCCGCTTGGCGGTGCCGTGATCCTTCACCTCCTTGCGCACGAAGAAGGCATCGATCGGCCGGCCGCGCTCATTGCTCTTCATCGCGATCGCGAGCGCGATCGGCACCGCGCCCATTTCGAGCCCGCCGACCGCTTTGGTCTCGCTGTCGCCGGCGAGAAGATCGCAGAGCAGCTCGCCGACGAGCGAGGCGCCTTCGGGATCGAACATCGTCTTCTTCATGTCGAAGAAATAGCCGCTGGGCTTGCCCGAGGCCAAGGTGAAGCTGCCGCTCAAGAGCGATTTCGCCGCGATGATGTCGCGCAAGCGTTGCCGTTTGTCGGCCATGATCCCGGTCCCCTTCCGTCCGCGCCTCTCTAGCGCTTCCCGATGGACCGTGCCAGCGGGCGCGGCCGCGCGACCGCTCAATCGGTCGCGTGGACTTTCTTCAATTCCTCGCGATAGGCGGCAAGCACCTTGGCGCCGTCGGGCGTCTGTTTCGCCCAGGCATTGATCACGGGCTCGATGCGCTTCTGCCATAACGCATATTGCTCGGGCGTGAGCTTGGCGACGGTTTGACCCTTCTTCGCCGCCACGTCCTTGCTTTCGCCGCGATCCGCATTCTGGTTGGCCACGCCGAGACGGTGCGAGAAGGTCTCGCCGGAATATTTGTCGATCGCCTGCCGCGCCTTCTCGGGCAGCTTTGCATAGGCGTCTTTGTTCATGAAAACGAAGGCCGGCGCCTCGCCGAGCGGGACTTCGACATGGTAGTTGGTCACTTCATCGAGCTTGAAGGTTCTCACGGCCGTCCAGGCGATGAAGGCGCCGTCGACGACGCCGCGATTGAGCGCTTCATAGATTTCGGTCGGGGTGAGCGTCACCGGCGCCACGCCGAGCGCTTCGGCGACCTGGCCGGCCATGCGCGAGGACACGGCGTATTTTTGTCCCTTGAGGTCGTCGATTGTTTTGATGGCTTTGTGGGCGTTGAGGAGTGAGCTCGGGAAGTTGAAGAGCGCCAGCACTTTGACGCGGTCGAATTCCGGCTTGAGCGCGCCCTCGGCGTAAAGCCGCCACAGGGCGACGCTCGATTTCTCGGTGTTGTTGCTGAGGAAAGGAAGATCGGCCACTTGCGTGCGCGGGAATTCGCCCACGAGCGGGCCGAACACGCCAAAGGAAATTTCGACCACCCGGTTGACCGTGCGGTCATAGATGTCGCGGAAGGTGCCGAGCGCCGGTCCCGCGAAGAGCCTGATTTTCAGCGTACCGCCCGCGGCCTTCTCGACATCGTTGATCCACGGCGTCATTCCGTCCGTGTTCACATAAGAGGTGGCAGGCGCGGGAAAGCCGAATTTCAGCGTGACCGTTTCCGCGGCACGCGACAGCGCCGGCATCGCCGCCAATCCCGCCATGAGCGCACAGAGTCCAATCCCGATTTTCATGGCGATACCTCCCTATTCCGAAGCCTTGTTGATCCGGCGCGCATGAGCGCGCTTCTCGGCGCGGGCGCCGCGGAAAACCGCATCGCCACGCGCCTGTCCATTAGCCGCAATCACCGGCTTTGTGTCAACTCTCGCCGCGCCGCTCGCGGCGCTAATGCATCACTTGTCCGCCATCGACGACGAGGCATTGGCCGGTGATGAAATCGCTCTCCGGCGAGGCGAAGAACACGCAGGCGCCGACCAGATCCTCGGGCTCTTCCTCGCGTAAAAGCGCACGCGTCTTCGCCATGGTTTGCAGCACGCCGGGAATATCGTTGCGGCTTTTGAGGAAATCCGTCGAGGTGAGGCCCGGCGCGATGGCGTTGACGCGAATCCCGTCCTTGCCGAGCTCGTTCGCCATCGAGCGCGTCATGGCGAGGATCGCGCCCTTGGTCGAAACATAGTGCAGCATCATCGGCACGCCCTTGAAAATGGTGCCCGAGGCGATGTTGATGATCTTGCCGTAGCGCTGGCGCCGCATATGCGGAAGCGCGGCCTGGACGCATTGGAAGGGCCCCCGGACATTGATCGCGAAGGCGCGGTCCCAATCCGCCGGGCTGATCTCGTCCATGCGCACCGCGACATAGCGCGCATAGATCGCCGCGTTGTTGACGAGGATGTGGAGGCCGCCAAAGGTCTTGACCGTGCTCTCGACCAGCCGTGCCACCGCCGCCGCGTCGGCGACGTCGCAGATCTGCGTCATCGCTTCGCCGCCCGCCTCGCGGATGGCGCGCACCACGGCATCGGCGGGCTCGAGATCGGCGATCGAGACCTTGGCGCCTTCCGCCGCCAGCGCCTTCGCGTAAGAAGGGCCGATGCCCGATGCCGCGCCCGTGACTATCGCCACCTTGCCGTCGAGTTTTCCCATCGCTTGTCTCCGTTCAGTGCTTCATCGCCCCGCCATCGACCACCAGGCATTGGCCGGTGACGAAATCGCTGTCGGGCGAGGAGAAGAAGACGCAGCTGCCGACGATATCCTCGGGCAGCTCTTCGCGCTTGATGGCGCGGGTCTTCGCCATCGCCTGGCGGTATTCGGCGTAGTCGTTGCGCCCGCCAATATACTCGGTCGAGGTGAGGCCCGGCGCGATGGCGTTGACGCGGATACCGTCCTGGCCGAGCTCGGTCGCAAGCGCCCGCGTCATGCCGAGGATCGCGCCTTTGGTCGAGACATAGTGCAGCATCATCGGCGGGCCGTTCCACACCGTGCCCGAGGTGATGTTGACGATCTTGCCGTAATTCTGGCGCTTCATGATCGGCACGACCGCCTGGACGCAGAGGAACATGCCGCGGACATTGACGGCGAAATAGCGATCCCATTCCTCGGTGCTGAGCTCCGTGACGGGTATGCGCGCCATGCGCGCAAGGCTCGCATTGTTGATGAGGATATGGACGGCGCCATAAGTCTGTTCGACGGCGCCAATGAATTTCCCGACCGTGGCTCGGTCCGAGACATCGCCGATCATGCTCATCGCGGTGCCGCCCGCCGCTTTGATTTCGGCGACGACCCTGTCGGCCGGGTCGAGATCGATGATCGCGACCTTGGCGCCCTCGGCGGCAAGACCGCGCGCGTAATAGGGACCGATACCGATCGCCGCGCCGGTGACGATCGCGACTTTTCCGTCGAGCCTGCCCATGATGCCTCCCGCGTTATTCGCCGCCTCTCACCATCGTCACTTCCGCGCCCTTCGACAAGCTCAGAAGCGGGAGTCCAGCGGCTCTGGATTCCTGCTTTCGCAGGAATGACGGAGTGGAGCGTTACGCCACCACTTTATCCCGGATCAGCGCGTCGATCTCTTCCTCGCTCAGCCCCGCCTCGGCGAGGACGGCGCGCGAATGGGCGCCGAGAAGCGGCGGATCGAGGCGCTTCTCCGGCCGCTCGCCATCCATCTCGATCGGCAGCTTGGGCAGACGTGTAACGACGCCGTTCGACAGCGTCGTCTCGACCATGCCGCCGGCGGCGAGATGCGGATCGCGCCACAGATCCTCGACCGTTGCAACCGGCGCGAAGGCGATGCCGGCGCTCTCGCAGCGTCGCTCGATCTCGGCGCGGCTGAATTTGGCGAGGGTCTCGGCGACCGCCGGTACCAGCCACTCGCGCGCCGTGACGCGATCGGCATTGCGCCGAAGCCGCGGATCGGCGCCGAGATCCGTGCGCTCGAACACCTGGCAGAAGCGCTGCCATAGCGCGTCGCTGGTCGCGGCGATGAAAATATCCTCGCCATCGGCGGTCTTGAAGATCTGATAGACGCCCCAGGCCGGCCCGCGCTCCGGCATCGGCAGCACGTGATCGATGCGGTTATAGGCGCCGCCCGCGATATGGGTGCTCATGAGATAGACCGCGCTCTCATAGAGCGCGCTCTTGACGAGCTGGCCCTTGCCGGTTTTGTCGCGCTCGCGCAGTGCCGCGAGGATCGCGACTGCGGCGAAGGTGCCGCCCATGATGTCGACCACCGACGCGCCGGCGCGCAGCGGCTTGCCGCGCGGGCCCGTCATATAGGCAAGGCCCGACTGGAATTGCGCCACTTCATCGAGCGCCGCGCGCTTCTCGTAAGGGCCCGAGAGATAGCCTTTGAGCGCGCAATAAACGAGGCGCGGATTGATCCGGCTGAGCGTCTCATAGCCGCAACCGAGCCGCTCCATGGTGCCGGGCGCGTAGTTTTCCAAGACGATATCGGCCGTCGCGGCGAGGCGATGGACGAGCGCCTTGCCCGCCTCGCTCTTCAAATCGACGGCGAGGCTGCGCTTGTTGCGGTTGAAGTAATTGAAAAAGCCCGAGGCGAAGCCGCCGAGATAGCGCGTCGCCTCGCCTTGGATGGGCTCGATCTTCACCACATCGGCGCCGAGATCGGCGAGCACCAGCCCGCCGCTCGGGCCCATCACGTTCTGGGTGAATTCGAGCACGCGCAAATCGGCGAGCGGCGTGGGAGAGTGGGCAGTATCGGACATCGATGGTCGAACCCCTGTTGCGGCGCTCGGCGCGGACTCTACAATGATCGGCGAGCAAAAGGCATGAGGAAGGGACCCAATGGCCCGCATCGCCGCCGCCTTCGCCTCCTCGCACAGCGTCATGCTGACTTGCACGCTGGAGGATTGGATTTCGCGATTCCGCGATCGCGACGACCGGCTGCCGTTCTACGACAAGCTCGGCCATGAGCTGAGCTATCAGCAGGTCATGGCCGAGGCGCCGGCCAACGCCGCATCGCTGGTGACGCCCGAGGCGATCACAAAGCGCTATCACGACACCCAGGCCGCGATGGAGCGCATGCGCGCGGAAATCCAAGGCGCGAAGCTCGACGCGCTCATCATTTGCGGCGATGACCAATACGAGCTCTTCCACGACGACCACATGCCCTCGATCGCAATCTATTACGGCGATACGGTCGTCAATGCCGGCCCGCCCGCCGAGCCGGAGAAGGATTGGTACAAGCAGGCGCAACTGCGCCGCCGCGAGCCCAATGGTCCGGTGTCCTATCCGTGCGACGGCAAGCTCGCGCTGCACCTGATCGAGGGACTGGTCGAGAAGGGCTTCGACATCTCGGCGGTCAAATCGATTCCGCCAAGCGAGCATGAAGGCCACGCCTATTCCTTCGTGCATTACCGCTATATGCGCGGCGCGGGCGCGCCGGTGCCGATCGTGCCGATCTTCCTCAACACCTACAACCCGCCCAACCAGCCGACGCCGCGGCGCTGCGTCGCTTTGGGCCGCGCGATCGGCGAGCTGGTCGCGGCGCTCCCCGGCGAGCAGCGCATCGGTATCATGGCCTCGGGCGGGATGAGCCATTTCCGCGTCGAGGAGGATCTCGACCGATCGGTGCTCGATGCGATCAAGCGCAAGGATGTGGATTTTCTCGGCGGCTTGAAGCCTTATCGTCTGCTCGCGGGCAGCTCGGAAATTCGCAACTGGATCGTCGCGGCGGCGGCGGCGCCGCATCTCGACGTCACCTGGACGGACTATATCCCGGGCTATCGCACGCTTGCGCTGTCGGGCACGGGTTTGGGTTTCGTACGCTGGTCGTAACACCGATCTCCGCCGGTGGAGCAGGGATCGTCAACAGAGAATCAGAGAGAAGGAGGATCAATCGATGGCTGAGGAACGGCGGCAGAAGAGTCTCGATGTCGAAGGGCTGGGCCATGGCGCACCCATTCCGATGGGGTGCCGCGTCGGCCCCATCCTCATGACCTCGGGCGTGGGCGGGCGCGATGCGAAGACCGGCAAAACGCCCGAGGACGCCGACGGCCAGGCGCGCAACGCCTTCATCAATCTCAAGGCTGTGCTCGCCGCGGGCGGCATGGATCCCGGTGATGTCGTCAAGATCACGGTCTATGTGACCGACGACAAATACCGCAACGAGATCAACAAATATTGGGAGGAGTGGTATCCCGACGCGCATAAACGGCCGGCGCGGCATACGCATGTGACGGCGCTGCGCGGCGTGCTGCTGCAATTGGAAGCCTTCGCGGTGGCGAAGGGAGCTTGAAGCAGATCGCTACCGGATCGACTCCAGCGTCTTCCTCTTCTCGTCATTGCCGGGCTTGACCCGACAATCCATCTCCATGGACCCGCGGGTCAAGCCCGCGGGTGACGAGTTGAGACGAGGCAATGAGAGCGGTCTAGGTTCCCTCCGTGCAGGTATCACCTCGCTGCGCAAGCGCTCGAGCGGGCGCATCATCTCGGCCTCGCCGAGATCGCTCCCCGCGTATTGAGGCGTCGCGCTTCATGTGGCTTGGATGCTATTGTCGGGCGTCAACCAATTGGGGGAATGAGACCGATGCGCGTTATCGCCTGTCTTGCGGCTCTTGCGGGCTTCGCCGCCTTGAGCGCCACCGGAGGCGCGGCCGCGGCCGCCGAGACCGCCAAGATCGTTGTCGGCGAGGTGCCGAGCGTGCCCGCCGCCGCGATCTATCTCGCGGTCGAGAAGGGTTATTTCAAGGAAGCCGGCGTTGACGTCGATCTAGAGAGCATCAACTCGTCATCGACCGCGATGGCGCTCTTGGCCAGCAACCGCATGCAAGTGGTGGGCGGGGGCGTTGCGCCCAATTACTGGAACGCGCTCGCCTCGGGGCTGCCGATCATCCTGGCCTTGGAGCGCGCCTCCTCGCCGCTCTATCACGACGTCCTGATCCGCAAGGAGCTGGTCGGCAAGATCAAGACGCCCGCCGATCTCAAAGGCCGGCCGATCGCCGAGGTCTCGCCCGGCTCCTCGGCGCTCTACGAGGTCGGCCAGGTGCTCGCTTCGGCCGGTCTCGACCTGAAAGACGTCGACATCAAATACATCCCCTTCACGCAGATGGGCACCGCGCTCGCCAATGGCGCGGTCGACGCCGCTTTCGAAGTGCCGCCCTTCGGCGCGATCGTCGCGGCGCGCGGCGAGGGCGTGAAATGGCTCGATCCCGAGAAATATCTCAAAGTGCAGCCCACGAGCTTCGTCGGCTATTTCGCCAACAGCGATTGGATCAAGGCCAATCCCGACACGGCGAAGAAATTCTTCCGCGCTCTCGTCAAAGGCGGGCGTGATTTCTGCCAGGCCTATCACCACGGGCCGAACCGCGCCGAGGTCGTCGATATCATGTTCAAGTACAAGGTCGGGACCGATCGCGATCAGCTCGACAAGATGGATTGGCAGGCGCGCAGCCCCAATGGCCGCTTCAATGTCGCGAGCGTGCTCGATCTGCAGGATTGGTTCTTCAAGGAAGGCATCATCAAGCAGAAATTCCCGGCCGCGCGGCTGATCGACACCCAATACGCCGACTACGCCGAGAAGACGCTGCCGCCTTTCAAGGTGATCAACGCCGCGGATAAGCTCGAAGGCTGCCGGTAAACGAAAACCCTCTCCGCCCATTTGGGGGGAGAGGGTGCGCGAGCGAAAGCGAGCGCGGGTGAGGTGGGTTACGCCAAGAGCACCTCACCCTCCCCGTCGCTGTCGCGACGGGGCCCTTCCATCTCCCCGCTTCGCGCGGAGAGGGGCGTTCGGTTACGCCCAGGGGCCGAGGAAGGGCTCGCCGTTGAAGGTGTCGCTCATCGCCTGCACCGTCTCGGGCCAGGCGCTGTTGTCGATCTTGCGGCGCAGATGAGCCGGCCGCGGCTTTCCGTCCCAGCCGATCTGCTCCATGTAGTAATAGAGCTGGACGAGATGCCCGTCGGGATCGACCGCGAAAGCCGTGTAGTCGATGCCGGGGAAGAGCTCGGGCGGGAAATGCAAAATCTTGACGCCGTGCTTTTCGAGGAAGGCGATGCCGTCGCGCAGCTGCTGGTAATCGTAGAAGCGGACGCCGAAGGAGAAGCACAGCGAGGGATGCGGCACGTCCAATTCCTTCGCCACCGCGAGCGGATAGATCGAGAGGCAGTGGTGATCGGTGTTGCAGCGCAGGAAGAGGCAGCGATGGCCGTGCCATGTGACCTCTTCCGTCAGCTCGAAGCCCATGATCGAGGTATAGAAATTCGCGACCTTGTCGACATCCTCGGCGAGGAGACGCACCGGCCCGATGCTGGTGATGCGGAAGGGCCGCGGCATCAGGATGCCGCCGACCTGGTAATCGAGCGGCAGCTTCTCTTCGTTGCGCACGCCCGATAGAAGATCGACGCCGGCCTTCACCGCGTCATCGACCTCTTTCCATTCGGGGATTTGCGGCAGATCCGCGACCTTGGTGAAGCGGCGATTCTGCATCGGCAAGGGCTTCGAGCGCCCGTTCCAGCCGACCTGCTCCATGCCGTAATAGACCTCATTGCGGCTGCCTTCGGGGTCGCGCATATAGGTGTGCCAGTTGGAGCCCGGCATGTCGCGGCCCGAGCGGTCGATATCGACCTCGCGGCTCTTCATCCAGTAATTCGCGTCGACCACCTGCTTCAGACTGCCGACCTGCCAGGTGATCTGGTTCACCACATGCTGCGGCGGGAGGTTGTTCATCACCTCGAAGGCGCGGCGCGGGAAGATCACGAAGGCGTGGTGATCGCCGTTGAAGCGGGTGAAATAGCCTTTGGTTTCGAACTTGCCCTTCTGATCCGGCGGCACGCGATGCGCGAAATCGAGCGGATCCGACATCTGGAAGCCCAGAAGATCGAGATAAAAATGCAGCGAGTCCTTCATATGGTCGGTGAAGAACCCGAAATGCCCGAGACGGCTGATGCGGAACGGCCGGTCGAGCATCACGCCGCCGACATCGAATTTGCGGTTTGCCGAAGCTTCCATATCGACCTCCAAGGGCACGATTCCGGGACTGATTTTACCAGGACTTCGCGCCCGAGGCGAGGCCGGCAAGGGCCCCGCCGGCCCTCGGCTGGCACGGGTTGCCGGGCGCCGCGCGCGTGCCTAGCCTTGGGTCGGCGCAGCGAGGAGAGGAGGATGTCGCCCATGACCCTCACCGGCGGATGCTTCTGCCAGGCCATCACTTACCGTCTCGCGGCCAGCCCCTTGATCATCCATGCCTGTCATTGCCGCGATTGCCAGCGCCTCACCGGCAGCGCGTTCGTCATCAATCTTTGGATCGAGCGACAATTCGTCGAGGGCGATCATGCGCGGGCGAAGTATTACCGGCTGACCGCCGGTAGCGGCCATCCGCATGACGTGTTTTATTGCGAGAGTTGTGGAACCCGGCTGTGGAGCCACTACCATCGCGCGCCGGGCGACACGCTCTTGCTGCGGGCGGGAACGCTCGACGATCCCGCCGCGGTCGCGCCGAATGTGCATATTTTTACGCGGAGCAAGCTGCCATGGATCGAGCTGCCGAAAGGGGTTCCGGCTTTCGCGGCGATGTACAGGATCGCCGAGCTCTGGCCGCCCGAGAGCCAGGAGCGCTTGCGCCGCAACGTCGCGGCGAAGGCCTAGCCGCCCGCGGCTTCGCCCTCTTCGATGCGCCGATCGGCCGCTGCGCCATCGTCTGGAGCGCGCGCGGCATCGCCGGCCTTCTCCTGCCCGAGGCGCGCGAGGCCGAGACGCGGGGCCGGCTCGCGCGACGCTTTCCCGAGGCGCGCGAAGCCGTGCCGCCGCCGGCGATCCAGGCGGCGATCGCGGCGATCGCCGCGCTCCTCGCCGCCGCGCCGAGCGATGTGTCGGCGCTCGCGCTCGATATGGCGGAGGTGCCGCCCTTTCATCGCCGCGTCTATGAAGAGCTGCGCGCCGTTCCGCCGGGCGAGACCCTCTCTTACGGCGCGCTTGCCGCCCGGGCGGGCGCGCCCGGCGCAGCGCGCGCCGTGGGCCAGGCGTTGAAGCGCAATCCTTTCGCGATCATCGTGCCGTGCCACCGCGTGCTTGCCGCGGGCGGCAAGCTCGGCGGCTTCACCGCGAGCGGCGGCATCGCCACCAAGCTGAAGCTGCTCGCGCTCGAAGGCACGCCGGCGAACGGCGCCGCCGAAGCCTTCGCCGGCGACGGCGCCTTCGGCTTCGATCCCGCCTTCGCGCTCGAATATTTGAGCGGCTGCGATCCGATCCTCGGCCGCCTCATCGCCGAGATCGGCCCCTTCCGCATGCGCCTCAAACGCGCGCCGGAGATTTTTCCGGCGCTCGCCGAGTCGATCGTCTATCAGCAGCTTCACGGCAAGGCGGCGGCGGCGATCTTCGCGCGGCTGCGCGGGCTTTTCCCCTACGCGCCGGAAAGCCCGACCGCCGAGCAAATTCTGCGCGCGCCGGAGGCGCAGCTGCGCGGCGCCGGCCTGTCGCAAGGAAAGCTCTTGTCGCTGCGCGATCTCGCGCAGAAGACGGTGGCGGGCGTCATCCCGACTCTCGCCGAGGTGCAGCGCATGGAGAACGAGGCGGTGATCGAGCGCCTGACGCAGGTGCGCGGCATCGGCCGCTGGACGGTCGAGATGCTTCTCATCTTCCGCCTTGGTCGCCCCGACGTTCTTCCCGTCGACGACTATGGCGTTCGCAAAGGTTTTGCATTGACGTTCCTCGGCCTCAAGCCAACCCAGAAGGTCACTCCCGACCTGCTTGCAACGCGCGAGCAGATGGAGCGGCGCGGAAAGAAATGGGCACCCTGGCGCTCCATCGCGAGCTGGTATATGTGGCGCGCCTGTGACCTCGCCGCCGGCAAAATCGTCCAGCCGCAGTGACGCG
>DATNGG010000090.1:0-20119 GCA_035605975.1 Allostellaceae bacterium
AGCCGGCGGGAAACGCCGCGGACGAGGCGAAGCTCGATACGCTGTTGCGCGATGCCGTTGCCGAGACGGTGCAGGCGCAGACGCAGGCGGGCGTCGATCTGCCCAATGACGGCGAGTTCGGCAAGCCGATGCGCTCCGCCGCCGATCTGGCGGCCTGGGGAACTTACATCTTCGGGCGGCTCGCCGGGTTCGCGCCGGCGCCGCAGGGCGCCGCGGCGCCCGAGCGCGCGGCGCCGGGCAAGCCGATGCGCATCGTCGGCGAGCGTTGGGAGCAGCGCGACTTCGCCGATTTCTACAGCGGGGGCGCCCAAGTGCCGAGCGTCGCCTCGCGCCCCGCCTGCACCGGGCCGATCCGCTATACGGGCGAAGCGGCGCTGCGGCGCGATCTCGCCAATCTCAAAGCGGCGACCGAAGCCGCGGGCATCGAGGAGGCGTTCGTCACCTCGATCGCGGTGGGCAGCCTCGAAATGTTCTGCCGCGGACAGAACGTGCATTATCCGAGCCCGGAGGCGTTCCTCGAGGGGATCGCCGCGGCCCTAGCGGTCGAATACCGCGCGATCGTCGAAGCGGGCTTCCTCCTGCAGCTCGACGATCCCGGCCTGCCCGACACCTGGGACATGCTCGAGCCGCACCCGACGCTCGAGGAGTACAAGCGCTACGCGAGGCTGCGCATCGAGGCGCTCAATGCGGCGCTCGCCGGCATTCCCGAGGATCGCGTGCGCTATCACATTTGCTGGGGCAGCTGGCATGGCCCGCATGTCAATGATCTGCCGCTCGCCGACATCGTCGAGGTGATGCTGCTTGTGAAGGCGCAGGCCTATTCGGTCGAGGCAGGCAATGTCCGCCATGAGCACGAATGGAAGGTTTGGCGCGAAGCGCGGCTTCCTGATGAGAAGCTGCTGATCCCCGGCGTGGTCAGTCATGCGACCAATGTGGTCGAGCATCCCGAGCTGGTCGCCGACCGGATCATCGCCTATGCGAAGGCGGTCGGGCGCGAGCGCGTCATCGCCGGGACGGATTGCGGGCTCGGTGGCCGCGTCCACCCGCAAATCGCCTGGGCCAAGCTCAAGGCGCTGAGCGAGGGCGCAAAGCGGGCGAGCCGCGCGCTCTGGAGCTAACCACCTGCCGCACTTGCGCGAGCCGGTCCACTGAGGCTTTAGTGGCGGCACATGAAAAACGAAAAGTGGGGCGGAGTTCGAGGATGAGCGAGCGCAGCGAGACGGCCGGCGGCATTGGCAAGTTCGTGCAGCGCAAGGAGGATTTTCGGCTCCTGACCGGCCGCGGCTACTACGTCGCCGATGTGCGCGTGCCCGACACCGCCCATGCGGCGCTGGTGCGCTCGCCGCACGCGCATGCGCGCATCCGCGGCATCGACAAGAAAGCGGCCGAGGCCGCGCCCGGCGTGCTCGCCGTCCTGACCGGCGCCGATTTCCACGCTGACGGGCTGCATCTGATGGATCACCGGCCATCGCTCGTCGGCCCGCCGGACGTGACGGTGAAACTGCGCGAGGGCTTCTCGACCTTCACCCATGCGCAGCCGCTCTTGCCCTGGGACAAGGCGCGCCATGTCGGCGAGCCGATGGCGATCGTCGTCGCCGAGACCGCCGATCAGGCCAAGGATGCGGCCGAGCTGGTCGAGGTCGATTACGAGGTTCTGCAAGCGGTCGCGATGGCGAAGGACGCGATCGAAGCGGGCAAGCCGCGCGTCTGGGACGAGGCGCCGTCCAATCTTTGCGTCGATGTCGATGTCGGCGACAAGACCAAGACCGATGCCGCCTTCGCGCGCGCCGCGCATGTCGTGCGGCTCGAGACCTGGGTGCAGCGCGTCACCGGCACGCCGATGGAGCCGCGCAACGCGGTCGGCGATTACGACAAGGCGACCGGGCGCTATACGCTCTATGCCGGCACGGGCAGCGGCGTTGCGCGCGAGAAGATGGACCTCGCCAGCGTGCTGGGCGTTCCGCCCGAGACTTGCCGTGCGCTCTGCGGCGATATGGGCGGGAATTTCGGCACGCGGAATTTCTTCTTTCCCGAATATGCGCTGCTGCCCTGGGCGGCAAAGCGCGTCGGCCGGCCGGTCAAATGGCTGGGCGACCGCACAGAGTCTTTCCTCAGCGATTATCAGGGCCGCGACCTCTTCTCCGAGGCCGAGCTGGCGCTCGACAAGGACGGCAAGTTCATCGGCCTGCGCGGCACCAATCTCAGCAATGTCGGCGCGCACACCATCGCCTTCGTGCCGCTGCGCAAAGGCCTTGGCCAGATGTCGGGCGTCTACGACATTCCCGCGGTCTATTTCCGCGGCTGCGCCGCCGTAACCAACACGCCGCCGACGACGCCCTATCGCAGCGCCGGCCGGCCCGAGGCGGTGTTCATCATCGAGCGCCTCGTCGATCTCGCCGCCGATCGGCTGGGCATCGATCCGGCCGAGCTGCGCCGGCGCAATCTCATTCCGCCAACGGCCATGCCCTATACCAACGCGGTCGGCCAGACCTACGACAATGGCGAATACGAGAAGGGCATGGACGCGGCTTTGCGGCTCGCGGATTGGCACGGCTTTGCCGCGCGGCGCGCCGAAGCAAAGCGCCGCGGCAAGCTGCGCGGCATCGGCATCGGCAATTACATCGAGATCGCCGGCGGCTTCCCGCGCGAGCGCGCCGAGGTGACGGTGAAGCCCGAAGGCCGGGTCGAGCTCGTCTGCGGCACCATGTCGAGCGGTCAGGGCCATGAGACCAGCTTCGCGCAGCTCGTGACCGAATGGCTTGGCGTGCCCTTCGAGAGCATCGATTACGTCGCGCATGATACGGCGCGCGTTGTGGCGGGCGGCGGCTCGCATTCGGGCCGCTCGATGCGCCTCGCCAGTCTCGTCATCGGCAAGGCCACGGACGATATCATCGAGAAGGGCAAGAAGATCGCCGGCCATGTGCTCGAAGCCGCGCCCGCCGATATCGAGTTCGCGAACGGCCAGTTCACCATCCGCGGCACGGATCGCCGTCTCGGCATCTTCGATGCGGCCAAGGCCGCGGCGACGCGCAAGGATTTGCCCGCGGAGCTCCAAGGAAAGCTCGATGCGATCTCCGATCAGACGATCACGCTCGGCGCCTGGCCCTCGGGCACGCATATCTGCGAGGTCGAGATCGATCCGGATACGGGCGTAGTCGAGATCGCCCGCTGGAGCGGCGCCGACGATGTCGGCCGCGCGATCAATCCGCTGATCCTTCATGGTCAGACCCATGGCGCGGCGGCGCAGGGCATCGGCCAAGCGCTGTTGGAGCTGTGCTATTTCGATCGCACAAGCGCGCAGAACATGGCGGCGTCCTTCATGGATTACGCCATCCCGCGTGCCGATGTGCTGCCGAGCTTCAATTGCGAGCTCATCGAGCTGCCGGCGACGAGCCATCGCTACGGCATCCGTCCCGGCGGCGAGGGCGGCACGACGCCGGCCTTGGCCGCGACCATCAACGCGGTGGTCGATGCGCTGTCGGAATTCGGCGTCCGTCATGTCGAGATGCCGGCGACGCCCGAGCGCGTCTGGCGCGCGATCGAGGAAGCGAAGGCGAGGCGGTAAAAAGCCCCTCTATTGCGACGCAGGATTGCCGATTACCCGGATATCGCTGCACATCGATTCTGCGTCCCTCGACTTCGCTCGGGATGAGGTAAATTTTTACTGGCCTCGACGGCCGATGCCACTCACCCTTTCGCCTCATCCTGAGCGCGCGCGAAGCGCGCAGTCGAAGGACGCGCGCTGTTGATGCAGCGATCACTCCCAAGGGTTTGGTTCACCACGACTCAAAGCGGGCCTTGTCGATCGCCGTGCCACTCGCGTCGAACCAGACCATCCACATAATTGGTAAAAGCGGCTCTCCCCAAGACGGGTAAAGATAGCTTTTGGCACAGTCAGGCCGTCTCCAGGGCTGAAACGGAGCCTCGCAACGACCGATAGTGTGTGGTGTCCCAAGGACCGAACGACCGATAGTGTGTGGTGTCCCAAGGACCGAGAGAACTTGTCGCTCTTGCATCCCAACATTCACGCGGTGGAAATTTGACGCGAGCATATTGTCATGAATCGTGCAAGCGGCCACGCCTGACGGGGGCGCGAGTACCAAGAGAAGAACAGAAAGCTTTCGAAGTTTCATTTTTGTTTCGACGTCACTTATCTGATAACGCCACCCCCATCGCGCGCGCGATCGCATCGATGTCGTGGTCGCTGATCGCGAACAGGCCGAAGCGCAGCTGATAGCCCCAATTGCGGCGGCCCTTGGTGAAGTCGAGCGTCTCGAGCAGCGGTGCGATCGGTGTCTCTTTTTTCGACTTCCAGTCCACATCGCGGCGGAAGGGCTTGAAGTCTTCGCTTATCGTGACCTGATAAGGCTCGCCCGTGCGCACGATGCCGAGGAGGACGAAGGCCTGGCACTTCTCCTTGCCGCCCATCGTCACGGTCGGCGCGTAGACCGCGACGCGATCGCCGGGCGCGACGCGTTTCAAGGGCGCGAGCTTGCCATGCGAGACCTGGATGAAGCCGCCTTCGCCGCCGCGCCGCGCGTGTTCGGCAGAAGCGACCGCAATCCAGTTCTGCGGCATGGCCGCGCGCGGCCCCGAATTACCGCGCCGCCCGCATCGCGCGCCAGACCTTCTCCGAGGTCGCCGGGATCTCGATATAGGGCGCGCCCATGCGGTGGAGCGCGTCGTTGACCGCGTTCATCACCGCGGGCAGCGCGCCGATCGTGCCGGCCTCGCCGACGCCCTTGACGCCCAAGGGATTGCGCGGCGTCGGCGAGCAATTGCTGCCCAAGACGAAATCGCAGAAATCATCGGCGCGCGGCATGCAGTAATCCTGGAACGAGCCGGTGAGGAGCTGGCCGCTCGCTGTGTCGTAGACGATGTCCTCCATCAGCGCCTGGCCGATGCCTTGGACGATGCCGCCCTGGATTTGACCTTCGCAGACCAAGGGATTGAGCACGCGGCCGACATCGTCGACCGCCGCATAGCGCGTCAAAGCGACCTTGCCGGTTTCCTCGTCGATCTCGACCTCGCAAATATGCGCACCCGACGGGAAGGTCGAGGCGTTGGGCGGGCCGTAATTGGCGTTCTCGGTGAAGCCCAGCTCGATGTCGTTCGGCAGATGCCCCCATTCGAAAGCATGCTTCGCCACCGCACTGATCGGTACCGCGCGGTCGGTGCCAGCGATGGTGAATGTGCCGTTCTCGAAGGCGATGTCGCTGACCGCGGCTTCGAGCATATGCGCCGCGACCTTCTTGCCCTTCTCGATGAGCTTCTCCGCCGCGACCGTGATCGCGCCGCCGGCCAAGATCGCCGAGCGCGAGCCGAAAGTGCCGACGCCGATCGGCACGAGATCGGTATCGCCATATTCGTAACGGATGAGATCGGCGTCGATGCCGAGCTTGTCCGAGAGAACCTGCTTGAAGGTGGTAGCGTGGCCCTGGCCGTGATCCATACTGCCGGTGATGAGCGTGACCGCGCCCGAGGGATCGAAGCGCACCTCGGCGAATTCGAAATCGCGCCCGCCCGTCGCCGCAACCGCGGTCGCAACGCCGAAGCCCAGGATCTTGCCGCGTTTCTTTGCGTCCGCGCGCCGCCGTTCCACACCCGCTTGATCGGCAAGCTCGAGGCAATCCTCGAGGTTTTTGAGGAAATCGCCCGAATCATAGGTCGCCTTGAGCGCCGTCGTGTAAGGCATGGCGCTCGCCGGCACGGTGTTGCGCCGGCGCAGCTCCGCCGGCGTCAGGCCGAGCTGATGCGCCGCCTTGTCGATGATCGTCTCGGTGACATAGATCGGCTCGGGCCGGCCGCCGCCGCGATAAGGCGCGATGGTCATGGTATTGGTGAGGATCGCCTTCACCTGCGCGTGGACGGCAGGCATGTGATAGGTGTTGATGAGGCAGTTGAGCGCGACGGTCAGCGGAATCGCCGGCCGGTCGTTCGAGTAATAGGCACCGATCGAGGCGCTGTTGCGCATCCTGAGCGCGAGGAACTTGCCGTCCTTGTCGAGCGCCAATTCGGTATCGACGACGCTGCCGCGGCTCTGATCGTCGGCGAGAATGCCCTCGCTGCGCTCGGCGATCCAGCGCACCGGCCGCCCGGTCGTCTCGGCGGCGAAAAGCGAGAGCGCATATTCGGGATAGCAGCCGCCCTTCATGCCGAAGCCGCCGCCCATATTGTCGCAGAGCACGCGGAACTTGGTGTGCGGCAGCTTGAAGATCTGGTCGGCGAGGATGGCCTTCGGCCCATGCGCCGATTGCACGGTGCAGCGGATGGTGTAGCGCCCATCGACCGGATCGTACTGCGCGAGGCAGCCGCGCGGTTCCATCGTGTTGGCGGTGACGCGGTTGATGACCGTCTTGTGGCGCACCATATGCGCGGCCTTGGCGAAAGCGGCCTCGACCGCGGCCTTGTCGCCCTGCTCGAAGAAGAACGCCTCGTTGCCGGGATTGTCGTCATGGACCGCGGACGCGCCGGGCGCGAGCGCCGCCTCGGCGGTGATCACGGCAGGCAAAGGCTCGTAGCGGATATCGACCAGCTCGGCCGCGTCCTTCGCCGCGTTGACGCTCTCGGCGACGATGAAGGCGACGGGATCGCCGACATAGCGCACGCGATCTTTGACCAAGAGCGGCTGCGGGCAGACGAAAGCCGGCGTGCCGTTGCTGCGCTTCCTCGGCGCGAAGGGGCGCGTGCTGCCGAGGCCGCGCTTGGCGAGGTCCGCGGCGGTGAAGACAGCGATGACGCCGGGGCTCGCCTTGGCCCTGCCTGTGTCGATCGAAAGGATGCGCGCATGCGCATGCGGCGAGCGCAGGACAATTCCTTGCGCCTCGCCCGGCAGCTTCACGTCGGCGACGTAGCGGCCTTTGCCGCGCAGCAGCCGGAAATCTTCCTCGCGCGGAATATGCTCGCCGATTTTCTGAACGGCCATTCGTTCCTCCCGATCTTTGTGGCGACTCTAACCTCCGGCCGCAAAGCCGGCAAACCCGAAACGGCAAAGACGCGCCTGACGCGCCCGCCGCGGGCTGCTAAATTCGCGGCGAAGCAAGGGAGGATTTTTGATGGAACGCAAGAAATCGCCGCCATTCGATCGCAACTACAAGACGCCCAAGTTGAAACTGCCGCCGGGCGCGTGCGACACGCATTTCCACTTCATCGGACCGCAAGCGCGCTTTCCCTTGGCGCCCGGCCATGTTTTCGGCCATCTCGATTTCGACGACGCGACGATCGAGGACTGGCTTGCGATGCAGAAGGCGATGGGCCTCAGCCGCGGCCTTCTGGTGCAGTCGATGATGTACAAGAACAGCTACGAGATCGCGCTGCACGGGCTGTCGCGCTTTCCCGACCGGCTGCGCGCCGTGATCGCGCCATGGTCGGAGACGACGGACCGAGAATTCGAGATCCTGACCAAGGCCGGCGTGATCGGCGCGCGCTTCGCCTGGCGCTTCGGGCCGGTGCTCGACGAGCGGCTCGTTCACCGCGTCCACGAATACGGCTGGTCCGCGCATTATCTCATCCACGACGATACCTGGAACAAGCAGATCCTTTCGTCGCCCGGCCGCTTCGTCCTTGAGCATGTCGGTTATGTGAAGACGGAGAAAGGCACCGACAGCGCGGAATTCAAATTCCTGCTGCAATGCCTCGATACCGGCCGCTGCTGGATCAAGATCAATCCGCGCTTTTCATCGGACGAGCGCTTTCCCTTCGCCGACACGGTGCCGATCGTCAGAAAGCTCGCCGCGCATGCGCCCAATCGCCTGTTGTGGTGCACGGATTGGCCGCATCCGCAATATTTCAAGCCAATGCCGAATGACGGCGATCTGGTCGACATCATGCTCGATTGGGTGCCCGACGAGGCGACGCGCAACCGCATTTTCGTCGACAATCCCGCCGAGCTCTGCGGCTTTCCGCCGGTGACCGAGCTCAGGCCGATGAGCGCGATCTTGTGAGGCGCGGGGTCGAACAACCCTACGCTTCGCGGCGGAGAGGTTGATGCCACGGGCTTGGAATCGGCGCTAGGGGGTATACTCATAAGATTGCAATGGCACCAACAGCAGCAGGAAAGCACACATCGCCATAAGTCGGCCTAGTGCCACAACCGAAAGTCCGCCATCACCCGTGGCGAATGGTGATGTGATGGTCGGTGCCTCCCCATTGACCCTGTTCAACAAAATAAAACGTGAAATCTATCACCGAATGATCCAACAAAATCGCTGCATCAAAGCGGACGCCATGCATGGACAGCCCCTGCGGCTCCGACCTCACATCGGCAATATGCCGCCAGCCGTCGAAGCCGAAGTGAAGGAGGAACGGATTGAGAGATTCGATCAGAAGCGCGCGGCCGTACGGCAAGACATCGAAGGGTTCGGCGAGCCGCCAATGCCATGCTGCCGCTGTGGGGCGCCGCGCGCGATAGCGCCGTTCGACGCTTCCGAGCAGCTCGAGCGGCCGGCTTAGACGTCGCGCCGCCAGAAGCTTGAGGAACTCGGCATGCGCCCAGACCAGCGGCATCGCGCTGCCTGTGGGCTTGCCCGGTTGAAGCCCTCGCTCGGGAATTGGCAGAACATCCCAAATCTGTTCTGGAATGAGACCGGCCGGGCCGGTCATACGCGCCATCATTTCGAGGTAGGGAAGGGGGTCGATGCCGAGCAATAGATCGAGATGACCGCGCTCCCCTGTCAGCAGCGGCCACGCGCGGCCGATGCCCGACCCGTCGAAGGGACTGCCGTCCTCGTGTTCGCCATAGCCGTCCTCGTTATACCGGCGATATGCGACGCCGTGCGGCGTCTCGACGCGGAGGATCCCCTCACAGACCTTCAGCGTGTTCTGAATACGCACGTCACGCGGGTCTCTCAATCCGAGGCGACAGAGATAGAGATAATCCATGCCGATAAGCGCAATGGCAGGGATACTTTTGCCCGGCCGGTTGCGAATGTCGATCCGTCCGCATAATCCGCCCTGGAGAGCCGGCGGTGCGATACGGACGTAATAGCCGTCCACGCCGAATGCCTCGGCGAACACGCCGGTCTCGACATAGGTCCAGTCCTCGAGCCGCTCGTTCCAATAGTCGGCGAGGGACAAGGCATAGCGGGCCTCCGCTCCCGGCAGGTAATCGGCAGCGGCCACCAGGGCAGCGATCTCGATCCCAAGCGTGAAGGGCGTGATGCCAGCATTCTCTTCCCACCGGTCCTGCGGGCTGAGGGGCCCGTTGCGCGCGAGATAGGTAGCAGCAAGGCTGATCATATCCGCGACGCCCGCGAGACGATCGAGCGCGCCGTGTTCCGCGAGCTTGGCCGCGAGCAGTATGGGGAATCCGACTTCATCGAGTTGCACGCCCGTCCAGAACGGCCGACCGTCGGGAAAGCTATTTTGGCTCCATCCACCGTCGGTTTGCTGGGTGGCGATGGCGTAGCCAAGAATCCGCCGTGCATCTGTCGCGTGGCCGACGGCGAGCAGGCCGAAGGCTGCTTCGATTGCGTCTCGCATCCAGACGAGGTGGTAGCCGCCGGCGCTGTCGCTCGTGTTTCCCCAGGGGACACTCAAGCTCGCAACGATTGCGCCCGGGTACGTCCGCCCCTCGTGAATCTTTAACACCGCAGCTGAAAGATAGGCCTCGCGCTGAATCTCATCGGGGGCGTCGGGTATCACGAGGTCCGCCGCCCAAGCCTCCCAGTCCGACGCACAAGAGCGTCGAATCGGATCGAAACCTTCGCCGAGGCTCGATCGCGCGAGCGTGCGAGCGCCCTCAAGACTGTCAGAAAAGCCTAATGCCATTACCCCTTGCGGCGCAGCCAACTCACCCATCAGTGCGACATTGCCATCGAGGGCTTCGCAATAGGCCCAGCGCATGTATCCATGACGCGAAAAGTCCTGCCATCCATCGGAATGTCCAACATACCCCGCGCTGGCGCGCGAAAAGCCGCAATCGGCTGCGAGGTGAAGCGCGTTCTCCGCCTTCCAGGCGAGCAAGCCGTCCGCGGCCCGCGCATTGTTGTGAAGGCCGCTGCCACCAAGATGTGGGGCGAGCAAGGCATAGAGCTTGGCGTCCTCGCCAGTGAGACGAAAAGCGATGAGGAGGACGTCACGCAAGGGATCGAGCGACAACTCGAGTTCGAGACGGTAGGCATCGCCTTCATGAACGATTCCTGGCAGCGGAAGATATGGCTTCGGTAGCGACAATTGATACCGGGCGACGCGCTTGACCTCGTGCCAACCCGACGCGGTGGCGACGATGAATCCCAGATCGCGGATCTGTGGTCGACCGGCTGACGGCCAATAAACTTCATTGACGATGCCATAGCCAACCGTCGCCCAAACGCGGCTGGGGCCGAGCGCCGTCATCACCATATCCTTCGCGCTCGACGTCCAGGTCGGGGCGATCCCCGGCCAGCCCGGCGGAATGGGTGAGTGCGCTGAATCTCGGGGCGATGCAGCCATTTTTGCAGAACGCGGACGCCCACGGACGTGCCGACGATCGCAGCCGAGGCGAAGCCAAGGTACAGCCCGATCTCGCGATGTTCAATCTGGCTATCGATGGCGAATCGCGGCCGGAGGCGCTCCTCATTGACCTAAGTCAAGGCAGGTCAAGGCCTCTTTTGTCAGCCTCTGACAAAGGAGGAACAGCTTATGACTCGTTCCAGATTCGCCGTCGGTGCGGCCGCCGCCGCGTTGTTATCGCTGTCCGGCGCGCCCGCGGCATTCGCTCACTGCGACACGCTGGACGGCCCCGTCGTCGCCGCGGCGCGTCAGGCGCTCGATGAGAACAATTCCAATCTCGTTCTGATCTGGGTCTCGAAGGAGAACGAGAAAGAAATCAAAACCGCGTTCGATAACGCCGCTTCGGTCCGAAAGCTGAACCCGGCCGCAAAAGAAATGGCCGACATGTACTTCTTCGAGACCCTCGTCCGCATTCACCGGGCGGGCGAAGGCGCTCCATACACCGGTCTCAAGCCCGCGGGCACGGATCTCGGTCCGGCCGTTCCTGCCGCTGACAAGGCGATTGCGACCGGCGATGTCGCGCCCGTGGCCAAGCTGCTGACCGAGACGATGCAAGCCGGGCTGACCGAGCAATTCGAGAAGGTGGAAGCGCGCAAGAGCTACGACAAGAACGACGTCGCCGCCGGACGCGACTATGTCGAGTCCTATGTCTCCTACGTTCACTATGTCGAGGGCCTGTACGACGCCGCGAAAGCGGACGTGCATGGCCACTATGAGGAGCGCGCGAGCGCAGCCGACCCTTCCGCCACAGCCTGCAAATCCGAGTGAGTCGATCATGACCACATCCATCGATCGCTCCCGCCCCGTCGACCTGAACCGCGGCGAAGAGCAACGGACCTACGATCCGGTTGCGCGTGCGTTGCACTGGCTGGTGTTCGGCCTTGTCGGCTTGCAAGTCCTCGTCGGCTGGACCATGCCGGATATCCGCCGGAACACGCCGCAGGAAGGGTTGGTGGATTGGCACCTCTCCATCGGCGCGGCGCTGATGCTGGTCGTCGTCATTCGCCTGCTCTGGCGCTTGATCCGTCCAGTGCCGCCGATGACAGGCATCGCCGCGTGGGAGCGCAAGCTCGCCAAGCTCACGCACGCATTGCTCTACGCGCTGCTGCTCGTGATCCCGGTGCTCGGGTGGGCCGCGGCCGGCTACTTCGGATTCCGGGTGACGTTGTTCGGAGTTATCGCGCTGCCGGCCATCACCGACAACACGATGGAATGGGCGCACGAGGCGGGGGATGTGCACGGGGTCCTGGTCAACGTGCTGCTCTATCTCGTGGGGCTGCATATGCTCGCGGCCCTCTGGCATTATTTCATTCGGAGGGACGGTGTGCTGCAGCGCATGCTGCCGGGCATTGGGAAGCGCTAATCTGCATGGTTCTTGGTCCTTGTTTGCGAGATTTCAGCTATGGGCCACAGGCGGAAGTACAACCCCACGCTCTCCTCAGTCCGGTCTGACCGCGAAATCGGACATCAAGCGTTTATGAGTAGACGCCCTCACCGCTTCAGCATCGCCTCGTAATCGGCGCCCATCACCTTGGCCATGGGCTCGCCGCTGCGCGCGGCCGCGGCCATCGCAGCCTCGCGCGCCGCGATCTGGACCGCCGCCTCGATCACGCGCCGCGCATCGCGCTGCTTGATGAAGACGATGCCGCTGCGGTCGGCGATCACGTAGTCGCCATCGGTGACCTTCACCGTGCCCACGGTGATCGGCATGCCGCAGGAGATTTCGGCGATCCGCCCGCGCGCCGTGCGCGTCGTGGCCGAGCGGGCATAGACCGGGAAATCGAGCTCGACCGCCTCGTCGAGATCGCGCGCCGGCCCCTCGACGATGACGCCGGCGATCCCTTTGGCCGCGGCGCCGGTCGAGAGAATCCCGCCCCAGCCCGCCGCTTCGATGCCGGTGCGCTGCTCGATGACGATGATATCGCCCGCTTGCGCCGCCTCGATCGCGGCGGTGCCGAGATGGCGCGGCGAGGGCACGGCATTGGCGGGGCCGAGCCCGACGGTGCGCACGCGCCCGGCGATGCGGCGTGCCACCGAGAACGGCGCGATGCCCGACACCGCGCCGTCGAGATGCAGCCGGTCGACCGCATCGGAAACGGCGCAGGCATCGATCCGGAGCAGCTTTTGGGTTATCTCGTCCTCGGCCATGAGGTCCTCACTCGGTCGGTTTGCACAAGAGGCGCGCGGCTCATTAAACTTCGCCGCAACGTCCATGTCGATAATCCGGGAGGGGGCGATGGCGAAGGCAGGCGGCGACAGGGTAAAGGAGACGCGGCGTAAGTTCCGCGCCATGTTGAAGCGCAAGACGCTCACTGTCATGCCGGGCGGGTTCAGCCCGCTTTATGCGCGGCTCGCGCAGGAGGCGGGGTTCGAGTGCTTCTTCGTGCCGGGCTCGCAGCTCGCGCATTTTCTCTACGGCGTGCCCGATAACGGCATTCTGGGGCTCAGCGACCTGGTCGACCATGCGCGGCATATGGCGGCGCATTGCGACATCCCCATTCTAGTCGATGCCGATACCGGCTATGGCAATGCGGTCAATGTGCATTTCGCAACCGAGGCGATCATCCGCTCGGGCGTCGCCGCTTTGCAGATCGAAGATCAGGAGGCGCCGAAAAAATCCGGCACGGCGGCGGGCCGGCGGCTCATTCCGGTCGAGGAGGCGGTCGGCAAGATCAAGGCCGCGGTCGCCGCGCGCGACGCGCTCGACCCCGATTTCGTCATCTGCGCGCGCTGCGATGGGATCGGCGCCGAGGCCAGCAATTTCGACGACACGCTGAAGCGCTGCGTCGCCTATGTGAAAGAGGGCGGGGCCGATCTCGTCTGGCTCAACTCGGTGCAGACGCGCGAGCAGGTGCGCCAGGCCTGCAAGGCGATCCCCGGTCCGGTGCTCGGCATTTGGGGCGGGGAGGACGCGCCGCCCGGCTGGGAGGAGTATGAAAAGCTCGGCTTGCGCGTGGTGCTCTACCCGACCATCGCCGCGACCGCAGGGCTTCAGGCGTCTTGGGATTTGCTTAAGGATTTGCATGCCCGCGGCGCGCCGGCCCTGCTCGACTGGAACCGCCGGGTCAAGGCCAGTCCCTTCGGCCAGCCGGACGTCAAAAAACTTCTCGGATATGGTAAGATACAGGAGGTCGAGCGGCGCTTTTTGCCCAAATCGGCGCAGCGCGACTATGCGACCACTTTCGGTCACAAGACGAATTTTGCCGATGCGCCGGCGTCGCCGAAACCAGGCCGGCGGGCGAAACCCAAGACAGGAGAGTTGATCTAGCCATGGCCAAGATCGTTCTCGGACTCGGAACCTCGCACGGGCCCATGCTCTCGACCCCGCCCGATCAATGGGGCCAGCGCGTCGAGGCCGACCGCCGCAACCCGGCGCATTGGTTCAAGGGCAAGGCCTATAGCTTCGACGGGCTCAAGGCGGTTCGCGCCGCCGAGAATCTCGAGCGCCAGATCACGCCCGCTCTGTGGCGCGAACGGCACGCCGCCTGCCAGCGCGCCATCGCCAAGCTCGCCGATGTCTTCGCCGACGCCAAGCCCGATGTCGCGGTGATCGTCGGCAACGATCAGATGGAGATGTTCAAGGAGGCGCTCATCCCGGCGATGAGCGTTTATCGCGGCGAGACCATCCCCAATCTCTTTCCGACCAAAGAGCAGATCGCGCAAATGCCGCCAGGCATTCCGATTGCGATCCCGGGCCATATCCCGCCGGCAGGCGCGACCTATCACGGCCATCCCGAGCTCGCTTCGCACATCATCGCGACCGCGATCGCCGATCAGTTCGACGTGACGACCCTCGGCATGCTGCCGCAAGGCGTCGATCACATCCCGCACGCTTTCGGCTTCGTCTATCGCCAGATCATGCGCGACAAGCCGGTGCCTTCGGTGCCGGTGGTGCTCAACACCTTCTATCCGCCGAACCAGCCGACCGTCGAGCGCTGCTATGCCTTCGGCAAATCCTTGCTGCGCGCGATCGAGAGCTGGAAGAGCGACGCGCGCGTCGCGCTCATCGCCTCGGGCGGCTTGACCCATTTTGTCATCGACGAGGCGGTCGACAACGCGATCTTCGATGCGCTGCGCAATCGCCGCATCGAGGGTGTCGCGTCGCTGGGCGAGCCGATCTTTCAGGCCGGAACCTCGGAGGTCAAAAACTGGGTGCCGGTCGCGGGCGCCATGGCCGATCTCGGCTATGCGCCGAACATCGTCGACTATGTGCCGTGCTATCGCTCCGAAGCCGGCACCGGCAACGCGATGGGGTTCGCATACTGGCGAGGGTAACTTGCAGAACTAACCCTCTCCGCCCGCGTGCGGGGGAGAGGGTGCAAGCGAAGCGAGCGGGTGAAGTGGGTATCTGACGTAAAATGCCACCTCCTCCCAATCGCTATCGCGATTGGGTCCCTCCCTCTCCCCCGCTTCGCGGCGGAGAGGGCCGATTTAAGCGCTCGCGAATCCGGTCTAACTCACTTCTTTAGATAGTACTCGCCGTCGCTGTTGCGCTCGAGGTGGCCGGCATCGCGCAGCGTCTCGATTTCGCGCACAATCTCGCGCCCGTCGCGGCTGCCGAGCACCGACATCAGCTTGGCGAAATGCATCGGCCCTGATTCCAAGGCCTGCTGCACGGTTTGGAAGCGCGCGGGCCCGCCGATCTTTGCCGCTTCGGGAACGCGGGCGGTGACGGCGGTGGGGCGCGGGTGGACCCAAGTGCAGTCGAAACCGACCTTGTCGCTGATGCCGTGATGGCCTGACATATCCATCGGCATGAAAGGCATATCCTTTAGGACATAGATGTCCTTCGAGGCCTGGAAGCGCCCCGACATCGCCCATTCCATCTGCTCGCTGGAGCGGATATCGACATCGTCGTCGGTGACATAGACATGCTTGGTCGTGCGCAGCATGCCGAGCAGCGCGCTGATCGCCGCATGCGGCTCGGCATTGCTGCGCTTCCTGATCGAGACCCGCAGATGGCAGTTCACCCCCGGGCCGGGCGGCGAGAACACGTCGACGACATCGATGCCCGCCTGCTTCAACACCTGCCAGGCGCGTGCCTCGGTGCCGACCGCACCCATCGGCGCGCCGTCGCACCAGCCGAGATTCTTGCCGACGCCGTGCTTGATCGTCTGGTAGAGCACGTCGCGACGCCGCGTGATGGCGGTGACATGGAAGACCGGATCGCCATGCATCGGGCCGTAATAGCCCATGTATTCGCCGTAGGGGCCCTCATTGTCGATATAGCCGCGCTCATCGACATAGCCTTCGAGCACGATCTCCGCATCGGCGGGCACGTAAATGTCGTTGGTGAGGCATTTAACGACGGCCAGCGGCTCGCCGCGGAAGGTGGCGATGGTGTTGATCTCGTCCTGGCCCGGCATGCCGCGATGCGAAGCCGCCATGGTGTCGAGCGGATGCGCGCCGATGGTGAAGCTCATCGGCAGTCTCTCGCCGCGGGCAACGCAGCCGCGATAGATCGCCTGCAAATCGGAGGGCGCGGTCGCATTGAAGCCGCATTTGTCCTTGCCGCGCAGCATCAGGCGCCGGCAGCCGACATTGCTGCGCTTGGAAACGGGGTCGATGATGAAATCATTGCCCGAGGTGATATAGGGCCCGCCGTCATATTCGTGCTGCACATGGAAGGGCAGCTTGTACATGTCGATCTGGTCGCCGGTGAGGACGATCTCCTGCACCGGCGCCTCGCTCGTCGGCACGACGAAGGTTTTCTGCGGATTGGCCTGCCGGCGGAGGAACTCCTCGCGCATCTTCGCTTCCGGCACGCCGAATGCAGCGGCAAGGCGGCTGCGCGAGGCGCTGACCGCGCCGACCACCTCGTGCTGCTCGGGCCCCGCCTTCTTGAAGAGAACGCCCTTTTTGGTGTTCTCGATAATCGGGCTCATTTCCGAGAGCGCGACCGGCTCGCTCAGCACCTCGACCTCGTCCATCTCGACGAGGCGCTCGACCAGGCGGCGCAAACGGAACTTGTCGGGATTCCACACCGTGCGCGTCGTGCTCGCAACCTGATCCATGGCGCTCTCCCCTTGCGGCGCCCGCGACCGGACGCCCCGCTACAGGATAGCGATCTCGCGACAGCTTAAGCAATTGGCGCGCCCACCCTAAAGGCGGGCGCGCGGATCAGGCTTCGGCGACGCCCAGAAACACGCCCTCGATATCCGACAGGTGATGCTGGCAGAAAGGACAGCTCTTCTCGAACAGGGCGAGCCGCGCCCGGGCTTCGGGGCCTTGAGCAACCGGGAAGGGCGCGAGATAGGGGTTGCGCGCGCTGAGGCGCTCGACCTCGCTCTTGAACTTCGCGAGGCTCTCGGTCTTGAAGCCGATATGGTCGAGCGAGGGCGGCATGATGCCGGTGTTGTCGTAGTCGTGGATGCGCCAGGGCATGATGATCATGGTCATGTGCCCGTCGGTCAGATAGTGGTTGGGATCGCCCTCGCGCTTGTTGCGCGGCTCGAGCTCGAACACGGTGCGATAGAACTCGGCCATCGCATCCGCATGCATGGTGCGCAGCGCGAAATGCGTGATGTGGGTGGGATGGAGCGCGTTCTTCTCGACATAGACGTCGGTGCGGTTCTCCATGTCCTTTTGCGAGATATCGAACACGTTGCCGTCGGGGTCATGCGCCGAGATGCCCGCGAAAGGCCGGTTGGAGGGGCGCTTCGCCCATTGCACATCGGGAAAGGCCTTGAGCCGCGACAGCGCGGTCTCGACGTCGTTCACCTCGAAGCCGAAATGCTCGAGCCGCGCGCCGCGTCCGGCGACGCGCGGATTGATGTTCATGCCGACATAGCCGTCGCCGACCACCGTCGCGCTCTCGACGCGCGCCTCGCGCGCCGTCTTGAGGCCGAACACGGCTTCGTAAAAGCGCGTGCTCATCGCGTAGTTTTCGCTGACGATGGCGAGGTGATTGAGCTTGGCGAACATGAGACGGCCTCCGGACCCGGTGATCGAAATGCGCGCTGGGCGGATTATCCGCCCAGGCGATGCGGAGCGCAAACGGTTTAGCGGGTTGCGAAAAGCACCGGACCTTACAGCCGGAACACCCGCCTGGCGTTGCGGTGATAGATCTTCGCTTTGTCCTCCTCGGAGAGCGGCATGGCGTCCATGGCGTCGACTGCGTCGCGCGCTTTCTCGAAGGGCCAATCGGCGGCGAAGAGGAGATTGTCGATCCCCAACAGCGCGACGGTCATCATCAGCGGCAGGCGGTAATTCATGCCGCTGGTCGTGACGATGATGTTCTCGCGGAAATAGGCGCTCGGCAGGTGCTTGATGGTGCGCGCGAAGCCGCCGATCTCGAGCTCCCAGAGATAGCGGTTGTCGATACGCTCCAAGGTAAAGGGGATGCTCTCGCCCATATGGCCGATGACCAGCTTCAGGCGCGGAAACGCATCGAAGACGCCGCCGGCGATCAGCCGCATCACATGGGTTCCGGTCTCGACGCCATAGCCCCAAGCGACGCGGAACCCCGGCATGCCGAGCGGCCCCGCCATGCCCGGGCTCGGCTCGCGCGGATGGAGATAGATCGGCACGTCCAGCGCCTGAGCCGCCTCGAAGATCGGCCAGAATTTCTTGGCGTCGAGATATTCGCCATTTGTGTGCGAGTTGATGATTGCGCCTTTGAGACCGAGCGTCTTCACCGCGCGCTCGAGCTCGGCGGCGGCGCCCGCGGGGTTTTGCGGCGCGACCGCGGCGAGGCCGGCGAGCCGTGTGGGATAGGCTTTGCAGGCGGCGGCAAGCCGATCGTTTGCGAGGCGCGCGAGCTCGGTGCCTTGCGCCGGATCGAAGGCCTGCACGCCGGGCGAGCCGACGACGACGAGCTGCATCGTGATGCCGTCCTCGTCCATGGCGCGGATGCGCCGCTCGCCGAGATCGGAAAGCTCTTGGAACAAAGCGCGGCGCGCCGGCGTCACCGCCGTCGATGCGCCGGATTTCTCCGCGAGCGCGCGCGCCGCCGCTGCGATCTCGGGAATGGTGAAGCCTTCCTCGACCGCGATGCGCTCGCGCTGCGGGGGGCGGGCCGGCGCGGCCATCAATGCGCTCCCGGCAGCGGCATGCCCATCGCATGGGCGCCCGCGCTGATATAGCTGCTATCGACCCCCCAGGCGACGTGATTGCCGGCGGCGTGGACGTCGCGCCAAAAGCGCTGGATCGGATTGCCGTCGACGATGCCGCGGGCGCCCGAAACCTCGAACAGCCGATCGACCGCGCGCATCGCAAGGCGCGAGGCGAAGGTAAAATTTCTCCGGATCGCCACCGCGTCGTCGGGGCTGAGCGGAAGCAGGGTTCGCAGCTTCTCGTCATTGTCCTTGCCGAGAAGATAGGCGGCGTCGATCTCGGCTGCGGCCTTGCCGATCACGTGCTGAGAATGGTGCAGCTGGAGAACCGGGTCGCGGGCGGGTCCGGCCGCCCGGCCGCGGGCGAAGTCCGTGAAGCAATCGAGCGCCCCGCGCGCAATGCCCATCAGCGGACAATAGATGCCGAAGGGAAAAGCGACATAGCCCGGCTCGCGGAACATGACGCCCGAATTGACCTTGGAGCCCGGCGATGTGCCGGCGCCGAAATCCGCGCTGCGCACCGTGTGCTCCTCGCGCACCAGCACGTCGTTGACGACGACGTTGTTGCTGCCGGAGCCGCGCAAGCCGACCGCGTTCCAGGTGTCGCGCACCTTGAACTCGCCCGGGCCGAGCAGGAAGAAGCGGATATCGGGCGCGCCGCTGCCCTCGGCGGGCGGGACCGCCGCGCCCAGGATCGCCCAGTCGCAATGATCGACGCCCGAGGAGAAACTCCATTCGCCCGAGAGGCGAAAGCCGCCCGGCGCACGGCTCACCTTGCCGACCGGCATGAAGGAGGTGCCGATCTTCGGGCGCGGATCGGCTTTGTAGAGTGCGTCCTGCGCTTCGCCGGGGAACATGCCCAAGACCCAGTGATGCTGGATCAAGAGATCGAAGCACCAGCCGCTCGAGCCGCAGACCCGCCCCACCTCGGCGACGACATCGGCGACCACCATCCAGCTGTCGATGCCGTAGCCGCCGCGCTCCTTCGGGATGATGAGGCCGACGAGGTCCGATTCCATCATGGCTTTGACGTTCTCCGGCGGCATGCGGCGGAGCTTTTCGGTCGCCGCCGCGTTGGCGGCGGCGACTTCGGCCACGCGCTTGGCGCGAGCAATGGCCTCGGCATGGGTGATGGTCGGCATGCTGTGTTTCGCTCCGCAGATGTCCTGCCGGCGATGGAGCCGGCCCTTTTCTCGCGGGTTTCCTATCATACCCCGGACCGCATAAGCTACCCGCTCGGCGGCACTCTCGCGTTGCGGGCGGGATCAGGATCGCTCTGGTTTATGAAGGGAGGCGAGGATGGCGGAAATGGCTCCGGACAAGGTTCATCTCGTCGGCAGCATCGCGCTCGACAGCGTCGAGGAGGTTTTTCGCACCACCGGCCGGTTGCTCGGCAGGCGGCTCAAACGCGTGCCCGACGGCGAGCCCGGCGGCCGGCGGCTGTGGATCAGCTGGCAATATCCGCTCTTGAGGGCGAGCGCCTATCTGCGCCCCGACAGCGTGCCGCCGCGGCCCGGCATGTTCACGCAGCTTCGCCTCGCCGAGGGCGTCAAACCCGCGGACATTCATTTCGG
>DATNGG010000091.1:0-44105 GCA_035605975.1 Allostellaceae bacterium
GGGCTCGAGCTCGTCGGTATGAATCAAGCCTTCGATGACGATCTCGGCCTCGGCCGGGACCAGCAGATCGACGGTCTTTGCCTTCACCACATTGATCGGCGAGCCGACGAGGCCGCCCGCGACGGTGAGCTCGTCCATGGTCTCGGGCAGCTTCTGCGCCGAGGTGTAGGCGATACAGGGCGGGCAGCCGAGGATCACCGCCGCCGGCAGCTTCTTGCCCTTGGCCTTGGCCTTTTCCCAATGCGTGTAGATGCCGGGGCGCAGTTCGAGCGAGGGGTTCATGCCCAAGCGGTCCGGCGCTTTCACCTGGCCGCGGTAAATCCCCATATTCTGGATGCCGGTCTCGGGGTCCTTGGTGATGTATTGCGACAAGGTCGTATAGGGCGAGACGTCCCAACCCGGGGTCGAGATCGGCAGCGGAATGCCGTCGAGCCCGTTGCCGGGTTTTTTGAGCGCCTTGCCGGTGACGACGATCTCCTGACACGGCGCGTCGGTCACCACGCGCGGCGGGATCGGATTGGCGACCGCGCGGTTCCAGGTCTCGTCGATCTTGTCGAGATCGCAAGCCATGCCGATCGAATAGATCTCGCGGTTGGTGGCGAGCACGCCGACCGCGACCGGGATGTCGTAATGCTTGCCCTTGGCGTCGCTGACATTGGTGAAGAGGAAGGCTTTGCGGCCTTTCTCGGGAATGCCGCCGCGGAACTGCCAGCGCACCAGCGGGTGCATCTCCGTGTCCTTGCTGATCTCACGGTCGACCGTGACGAGCAGCCCGGCCTTTTCCAGCGAGCGCAAATGGTCATGAAGATCGGGGTAGCTGCGCGCGGGGTGGGTGCCGAGGCGCGGCTTGGCCTTGGTCTTCGTCGTCATGTCCATGAGCGTCTCCCTTCCTGGTCCTAGGCTTGCCGGCCGCGGCGAATCAGCGTTCCCGCGCCCTCGGCGAACAATTCCAGCAAAATGGCATGCGGCACGCGGCCATCGATGATGACCGCAGCCTCGACGCCGCCCTTGATGGCGTCGAGACAGGTCTCGATCTTCGGGATCATCCCGCCCGAGATCGTGCCGTCGGCGATGAGCTCGCGTGCGGTCTCGACCGTGAGCTGGGATATCAGCTTCTTCTCCTTGTCGAGCACGCCGACCACGTCGGTGAGGAGCAGGAAGCGCTTGGCTTTGAGCGCCGCCGCGACCGCGCCCGCGACCGTGTCGGCATTGATGTTGTAGGTTTCGCCCTTCGATCCGACGCCGATCGGCGCGATGACTGGAATGATGTCCGATTTCTCGAGGAGGTCGAGCATCTTGGTGTTGATCGCATAAGGCTCGCCGACGAAGCCCAGATCCAGCACCTTCTCGATATTGCTGTCGGTCGCGCGGCGCGGCGTGTGCTCGAATTTCCGCGCGCGGATGAGATCGGCGTCCTTGCCCGACAGGCCAACGGCGAGCCCGCCCGCCTTGTTGATCCACATCACCAGCTCTTTGTTGATCGAGCCCGAGAGCACCATCTCGACGATCTCGACGGTCTCGCGGTCGGTGACGCGCAAGCCGTCGACGAAAGAGCTCTTGATCTTGAGGCGCTCGAGCATGGCTCCGATCTGCGGGCCGCCGCCATGAACGACGACCGGATTCATGCCGACCTGCTTTAGAAGCACGACATCGGCGGCGAATTGCTGCGCGATGGCTTCATCGCCCATGGCATGGCCGCCATATTTGACGACCACGGTCTTGCCGGAATAGCGCTTGAAATAAGGCAGAGCCGCCGACAGCGTCGCGGCTTTGCTGGCGGCATCATTCGCCGGGGAGGGAGTATCGGCCATGGCGGCCGAAATCTAGCGCGCGCCTCGCTCGGCTGCCAGGGTCGCGAGCATGCCGCGCAAGGCGGCGATGCCGGAGCCGCGCTCTGCGCTGGTGATGTGGATGACCGGATGGGCGGCGGCGTGGCGCGCGAGCATCGCCCCGAGCCGCGGGAGCAGAGCGGCGAGCGCCTCCTCTTCGACGAGATCGGCCTTGGTCAAGACCGCCTGGTACGAGACCGCCGCCTCGTCGAGCAGCCGCAGCACCGGCTCGTCGGTGTCCTTGATCCCGAACCGCGCATCGAGCAGCACGAGCACGCGGAGGAGGCTGGCGCGGCCGCGCAGATAGCGCTCGATCAGCTTCGTCCACCGCGCGATCGCCTGCTTGGGCGCCGCGGCATAGCCGTAACCGGGCAAATCGACGAGCATCACCCGGTCGCCCAGCTCGAAGAAATTGATCTGCTGCGTGCGGCCGGGCGTGCGCGAGACGCGCGCCAGCGCATTCTGACCGGTGAGCGCGTTGACGAGGCTCGACTTGCCGACATTGGAGCGGCCGGCAAAGGCGATCTCGGGCAGCGTGTCGGCGGGGATCGCGGTTTCGTCGGCCGCGCCGGCAACGAACCGGCAGGGCTTGGCGAAGAGCAGCCGGCCTTGCTCCTCGGCGGACGCGTCGGGCGCCGCGTCGACGGGGTAGATGTCAGGCATTGCCAAGATTCCCTCTCCATAACAAGCGCGAAGCGGGGAGAGGGGACGTCCCGTTCGATCGCGATTGCGATCGAACCCTTTGGGGCCAACCGCGAAGAGCGGTTGGCCGGGGCGTCCCCATCGCGAAGCGATGGGAAGGGTGAGGTGTTGTTCGCCACCTCACGCCGTCAATGACCCACCTCACCCGCTCCCCGCGGATTTCGATCCGCGGGTCGCACCCTCTCCGCCCACTGGGCGGAGAGGGTTTGGCCCTCAGGTTTTGACCGGCTTGCCGCCGCGCGTGATGCCGGCGCGGCGCATGATCAGCCATTGCTGGGCGATCGACAGCAAATTGTTCCACGCCCAATAGATGACGAGGCCCGAGGCGAATTGCGCCAGCATGTAGGTGAAGACGAAAGGCAGCGCCATGAACATCTTCGCCTGCACCGGATCGGGCGGCTGCGGGTTGAGCTTTTGCTGCAGGAACATGGTGATGCCCATGATGATCGGCCACGCGCCGATCGCCAGGATGTGCGGCGGGGTGAAATGCAAGAGACCGAAGAGATTCGCAAAGCTCGTCGGATCGGGCAGCGACAGATCGTGGATCCAGCCGAAGAACGGCGCCTGGCGCATCTCGATCGTGACGTAGAGCACCTTGTAGAGCGAGAAGAACACCGGGATCTGGATGACGATCGGCAGGCAGCCGGCCATCGGATTGGCGCCGACGCGCTTATAGAGCGCCATCATCTCCTGGTTGAGCTTGGCCTTGTCGTCGCCGAACTTCTCCCGAAGCTTTTGCATCTCCGGCTGGAGCTGCTTCATCTTGCTCATCGCCGTGTAGGATTTGTTGGCGAGCGGAAAGAAGATCAATTTGATGATCACGGTGAGCAGCATGATCGCCAAGCCGAAATTGCCGATGAGCCCGTAGAAGAAATCGAGCATTAGGAAGATCGGCTTCGTCAAAAACCAGAACCAGCCGAAATCGATCGCGCGGTCGAAGAGCGGAATGCCCAGCCTGTCCTCGTAATTCTGGAGGAGAGTCAGCTCTTTGGCGCCGGCGAAGAAGCGGTCGGTGGTGGTGAAGCTGCTGCCCGGCGCGAGGCCGTGCTCGCTGCCGCGGAAATCGGCCTGGTAGACGTCGGTTTGACCCTGCATGAAATGCTGGAAATTCGCCGAGACCGCTTCTTTCTGGTCGGGGATGAGCGCCGTCAGCCAGTATTTGTCGGTGAAGCCGAGCCAGCCGCCGGTCGAGGCGAAATTCACCGGCTTGCCGGGGCTGAGGCTCGAATATTTGTAGCCATCCTCGAGCGTGCCGTTGAAGACGCCGACCGGCCCTTCATGCAGCAGATAGGTGGAAGAGACGGGAACCTCGCCCTTGCGCGCGACATAAGCATAGGGAAAGAGCGAAACCTTGGCGCCCGATTGATTGGCGACGCTCTGCGTGACCGTGAACATGTAGTTCTCGTCGACCGCGTAGCGGCGCGTGAAGCGCAGCCCCGCGCCATTGTCCCAGGTCAGGGTGACGGGCTGTCCCGGCCGCAATGTCTCGCCCGAGCTCGTCCAGCGCGTATCGGCACCGGGCAGCTTCACAGCCGGGTCGCTCGCAACCCAGCCGAATTCCGCGAAATAGGGATGCTCGGTGCCCTCGGGCGCCAGCAGCACGATCTCGGGGCTGCTGGGATCGGGCTCTTCGCGATAGGTCGTCAGCGTCAGATCGTCGATCTTGGCGCCGACGAGATCGATCGAGCCGCTGAGCCGCGGCGTCTTGATCTGGACGCGTGGCGTCTCGCCGAGGGCGGTCGCGCGCGGAATCGCGGTCGAGGCCGCAGCGGTCGTTTCGGGTTTCGTTCCCGGCGCGGCCGGCTTGTTGGCCTGCGGCACCGGCTGGCTCTGGGTTTGGCTCGCCGGCGGCTTCGGCCCTTCCAATTTGGGCGCGAGGAAAAACTGAAAGCCGAACAGGATGGCGACCGAGAGTACGATCGCGAGGATGAGGTTTTTCTGCTGGTCCATGGGTTTCAGGCGTGGTGGGTGCGCTCGCGGCACGCCGGCGGCACGGGATCGTAGCCGCTGCCGCCCCAAGGGTGACAGCGCAGCAAGCGCCGCGAAGCGAGGCCGAGGCCGCGCAGGACGCCATGCGTCGCGATCGCCTCCTGCGCGTAATGCGAGCAGCTCGGCTCGAAGCGGCAGCTCGGCAGCAGCAGCGGCGAGAGCAGCAGCTGGTAAGCGCCGATGAGGCCGCGGAGCAGCGCGCCCATCATGCCGCTCCCGGCGCGCGGCGCGGCGCATGGACGCGTTTCAGCGCGGTTTCGAGATCGCCGAGAAGATCGGCAAAGGGCCGGGTCAAGGTCTCGCCGCGCGCGATCACGACATAGTCGAAGCCAGGCTCGCCCGCCTGCGGTAAAACTGCCGCGGCGGCGGCTTTCAGGCGGCGGCGGGCGCGGTTGCGCTCGACGGCGATGCCGACTTTCCGGCTGGCGGTGAAGCCGATGCGGGGTGCGGGCGGCAAACGTGAACCCTCCGGGCGGCGCGCGGCTTGCAGGACGAGGCCGGGCGCGGCCCATCTGCGGCCGCTCTTTGCAACCGCCAGGAATTCAGGCCGGCGCCTGAGGCGCGCGACGGCGGTCATCGAGGGTGGCCGTTTCAGTCCCTCAGGCGGAAAGCCGTTTGCGGCCCTTGGCGCGCCGGCTTGCGAGCACGCGGCGGCCGCCGACGGTCGCCATGCGCGCGCGAAAGCCATGGCGGCGCTTGCGGACCAGTTTGCTCGGCTGATAGGTGCGCTTCACGGGCGTGGCTCCGACGACGCTTTTCAGGGGGACGACGGCGCTGTATAGGTGAGCGGTCGGATGAAGTCAACGGCGCGCGCGATCCTGGGGAATAGTCTTGCGCTTCAACCCCTTGCGAAACCTCGTTCGAACCGGCCTGTCGGCCCGGCTGCTGCTGTTGACGGCGCTCTTTGTGATGGTCTCGGAAGTGCTGATCTTCCTGCCGACGGTGGCGCGGGACCGCCTCGCCTATCTCGAGGATCGGCTCGACGCCGCCCGCCTCGCGGTCTTCGCGCTCGAAGCCACCCCCGACAATTATGTCAGCCCCTCTCTTGCCAACGAGTTGCTGGCCGATGTCGGAGCGCATGGCATCGTCGTCCACAAGGCCGACGAGACCTTGATGATCGACAGCCAGATGCCGCCGACGCCGGGCGCGACCTTCGATCTGCGCGGCGTCGGCATGTTCACGCTGATGCGCGACGCGCTCACCACCATGCTGCGCCACGACAACCGCGTGCTGCGCGTGCTCGACGTGTCGCGCAAGGAGCCCGACGTGGTGGTCGAGGTGCTGATCGATTCGCGGCCGCTGCGCGTCAAGATGTGGCATTTCGGCGGCCAGCTGCTCGGCGTCTCGCTGATCATTTCGCTCATCACCGGCGCGCTCGTCTATGTCACCCTGCAATGGCTGCTGGTCGCTCCGATGCGCCGCTTGACCCAGGGCATGATCCAGTTCCGCGAATCGCCCTTCGATGCCTCGCGCGCGGTCGCGCCGCGGCGGCGGCGCGACGAGCTCGGCGAGGCCGAGCGCGAATTCGCGGCAATGCAAGAGACGGTGCGCCAGACCTTGAGCCAGAAGGAGCGGCTCGCCGCGCTCGGCACGGCGGTCACCAAGATCAATCACGATCTGCGCAACATCCTCTCGACCATGCGGCTCCTCTCGGACAGCATTGCCGGGAGTGCCGTGCCCGAGGTGCGGCGCGTCGCGCCGAGCCTCGTTGCCGCGATCGATCGCGCGGTGGCGCTGTGCACTGGCACCCTCACCTATACCCGCGAGGGGACGCCGAGCCTCAAGCGCGTGCGCTTCGCGCTGGCGGGTCTCATCGAGGAGCTAAGCGAGCTCGAGTTGAAATCGGGCGAGGAACGGCTGCGGCTCGACAACAAGGTGCCGCCCTCGATCATTGCGACCGGCGATCGCGACCAGCTCTTCCGCGTGTTCCAGAACCTCGCGCAAAACGCGGCCGAGGCGGGGGCGCGGCGCCTCAGCGTGCGTGCGGTCGACGGCAAGGGCTCGCTGGTCATGGAAGTGGCCGATGATGGGCCGGGCATGCCGCCAAAGGCGCGCGAAAACCTGTTCCAGCCTTTTGCCGGCTCGGCCCGGCCGGGCGGCACGGGACTCGGGCTCGCGATCGCGCGCGAGGTGATGCGCGCCCATGGCGGCGATATCGCGCTCGATGAAAGCACCGGCTCGGGCACGATCTTCCGCCTCACCCTGCCGGGCACGCCGCGCTGAAGCGAAGTTAGGTTAATTTTGAATCGTCATGCCCGGACTTGTTCCGGGCATCCATGTTTTTGAAGCAGTGTCGCGTCAAAGGCGTGGATGGCCGGGACAAGCCCGGCCATGACGCGAATGGGTTGTCGGCGAAAACCGACCTCGCGCTAATCCAGCACCAGGGTCTCGGCCTTGAGATAAGCGCTCTCGGGCAGGAAGGGATGGACCGGGTGGTCGGGCGCGGCGCCGCTCGAGGCGATGACCCGGCCGTCGCGCTGCGCGTCGTGAATGCCGCGGCGCACTTCTTGCGCAAACGCCTCCGCTTCGACCTGATGCGAGCAGGAGGCGATGAAGAGCACGCCGCCTTTGGCGACGAGCGCCGCAGCGAGCCGCGCGAGCTTGCGATAGCCGCGCAGCGCCGGCCCGCGATCCTTTTTCGAGCGCGCGAAGGCCGGCGGATCGGCGATCACCACATCGAAACGCTCGCCTTGAGCATGAAGCTGTTCCAATTCGGCGAAGGCCTCGCCGCGCGCGAAGCGGCAGCGTTGATCGACGCCGTTGAGCTTCGCCGAGGCCGCCGCCCATTGGAGCGCGGCATCGGAGCGGTCGATCGCCAGCACGGCATCGGCCCCGGACATCGCCGCCTCGATGCCGAAGCCGCCGCCGAAACAATAGAGGTCGAGCACGCGTGCTCCCGCGGCAAGCCGCGATACGAAGCGGCGGTTTTCGCGCTGATCGTAGAACCAGCCGGTCTTTTGCCCGGCAAGGGGATCGACGAGAAAGCGAGCACCGTTCTCGGTGATCTCGACCGGGGGCTCGAGCGTGCCTTCGGCGACGCGCTCTTCGCCGGCGAGCCCTTCGAGGCCGCGCGCCGCGGTATCGTTGCGCAACACGATGGCGCGCGGCGCGAAGACCTGCTTCATCGCGGCAATCAGTTCGTCCTCGAGCCGCTGCAGCCCGGCCGTGTTGATCTGGCAGGCGAGCACGTCGCCGAAGCGGTCGAGAACGAGTCCGGGCAGACCATCGGCCTCGGCATGGATAGCGCGGTAATAGGGCGCGTCGTAGAGACGGCGCCGCAAGCTCAAGGCGCGCTCGAAACGCGTCGCGAAAAATCCTGCATCGATGCGTGTGCCAGCGTCCCGGCTCAACAGCCGCGCGGCGATGAGAGTGTGCGGATTGAAGGTGCCGATGCCCAGATTCTTGCCGCTGGCCGCGACGAGATTGACGAGAATGCCGGGCGGTAGGGCTTTGGCCGCGGCATCCATCGCGATCTCGTTGGAATAGATCCAGGGATGCCCAAGTGCGACGCGCTTGTCATGGCCCGGCAAGACGCGGACGGTCGGGCGCGCGGCCTCGGCCATCTCAATCGCCCAGCGCGTTGCCGGCGCGCCGTTTATCGGCGGCGCCCTCGAAGCCTTGCGGCGTGACGCGAATCCCGGAGAGTCCGCTGTCGCGGCCATTGCGCCGGATCGGATGGCCGTCGGCCGCGAGCGCGCCGGCGAGGGCATCGGCATCGGGCCGCGTCTCGATATCGGTGGCGCCGTTGCGGTTCGAGACATTGGGCAGGTCCATGGCGCGCTGCAGGCCGTAATGCCAGTCGAGCGTCGCAAGGAGCGTCTTTGCCACGTCGGTGATGATCGCCGCGCCGCCGGCGGAGCCGAGGCTCATCACCAGCTTGCCGTTTCTGTCGAACACCAGCGTCGGCGACATCGAGCTGCGCGGGCGCTTGCCGCCCTCGACCCGGTTCGCGACCGGCCGGCCCTTATCCTCCGGCACGAAGGAGAAATCGGTCAGCTCGTTGTTCAAGAGAAACCCGCGCATCATCAGATGCGAGCCGAAGGCGAATTCGATCGTCGTCGTCATGTCGAGGGCGTTGCCCGCGCGATCGATCACCGCGAGATTGCTGGTCGAGGGAAATTCGGGCGTTGAGTCGCGGCCCCAATTATCGGCGTGCTCGCCCGGCGGATCGCCGGGCGCCATCGGCCCCGGCGGGAAATGGCCGGGAGCGATGAGCTTGCTGCGCTCGGCGAGATAGGCGCGGTCGAGCAGCCCGTCGATCGGCGCTTTGACGAAATCCGGATCGGCGACGTAGCGGTCGCGATCGGCATAGGCGAGGCGGCTCGCCTGGGCGAAGAGGTCCCAGGCCTCGGGCGTATCGATCTGATGCCGCAGGTCGAAAGGCCGCAGCAGATCGAGGATCTCGATCACGGCGACGCCGCCCGAACTGGGCGGGCCCATGCCGCAGAGCCGGTAGACGCGATAGGTGCCGCAGACCGGCGGCCGCTCCTTCGCCTGATAAGCGGCGATATCCTCAACCGTGAGATCGCCCGGATTGACCGGCGCATGATCCGCCGTGGCGACGATCTCGGCGGCGAGCGGCCCGCGATAAAACGCATCGGCGCCACCCTGCGCGATCGTGCGGAACACCGCGGCGAGCTCGGGATTGCGCAGCATCGTCCCGACCGGCTTGACGCTGCCATCCTCGGCAAAGAAAAGGGCCGGCCGCCCGACGCGCTGAAACAGCCGATCGCGCGCCAGCTCGTCATGGAGTTTTTGCGACATCGGATAGCCGCTCTCGGCGAGCTTGATCGCCGGATCGAAGAGCGAGGCCCAGGGCAGCTTGCCGAAGCGGCGATGCGCCAGATCGAGCATGCGCAACAGGCCGGGCACGCCGACCGAGCGGCCGCCGACCAGCGCGTCGAAATAGGTGAGCGGCTTGCCCTGCGCATCGAGGAAGCGGTCGGGCTTTGCCGCCGCGGGCGCGGTCTCGCGCCCATCGAAGCTGGTGACGCGATGGTCTTTCGCCGACCACAGCACCATGACCGCGCCGCCGCCGATGCCCGAGGATTCGGGCTCGACGAGGTTCAGCACCATCTGCGCGGCGATCGCCGCATCGATCACGCTGCCGCCCTGGCGCAGGATTTGGCGCCCGGCCTCGCTCGCCAAGGGATTGGCGGTCGCGATCATGTCGCGTCGCGGTGCCGCCTGCGCCATCGCGGCAAGGCATAAGAAGGCCGCCGCGGCGGCCCCGAACAGCCTGACGCGGCTCATTTGCGCGGCGCTTTCGCCGCGGCGCGCCGCGCGGGCTTTCCGGCCAGCGCCGCTGCGGGCGGCGGCTCCCCCTCGCTATCCCAGGGAAAGACGATCCAGGTGTCCTGGCTCACCTCGGTGATGAAGGTGTCGACCAGCGGCCGGCCCGCGGGCTTGGCATAAATCGTCGCGAAATGCGCCTTGGGCAGCATCTCGCGCACCACCCGCGCGGTATGGCCGGTATCGACCAGGTCGTCGATCATCAGCCATCCCGCGCCGTCGCCTGCGATCGCTTTCAGCACCACCACCTCTCCGCGTTGGCGCTCCTCGTAGCTCGCCACGCAGACCGTGTCGATGAGGCGGATGTCGAGCTCGCGGGCGACGATCGCCGCCGGCACCAGCCCGCCGCGGGTCACGGCGACGAGTCCGCGCCAGGGGCCACGCTCGGCGACGCGCCAGGCAAGCGCCCGCGCGTGGCGGTGAAGCTCGTCCCAGGTGACGGGAAAGGTCTTGAGGGAAGTCGGGGCCGAGGGCGCGGTCATCCCCTCAGCGAACGAAGACCCGCACCTCGTTGGTCTGGATATCGGGGCTCATCGTCGCCGAGAGCGACACGCGGTTCGCCGGCAGCCCCATATTGGTGAGGGAGCGCAGCACGTTCTCGGCATTTTGCCGCGAGGCGTTGGTGTTGACCGCGACCTGCGCCGGCGAGCCGGCATTGGGCGCGACCGCCATTACCGTGAAAGTCGCGCCGGGCTTGCGCTCGAGGGCGCGGCTGATCGCGGTGTAAAGCGGCTGCTCATAGGGGACATCGGGCTGATCGAAGCGGATGACCACCAGCGGCCGCTCGCCCGACTTGCCGTGGGCGCCGCGTGCCGAGGCCGAGGCGGGCTTGGTATTCTGGCGCAGGGCGGTGGCGCCGGCAACGCTCGGCGCCGGCGTTGTGGCGAAGGTGCGATTGGCGAGGCTCGGCCCATAGAGCTGGCCGTTCTGGATGGCGAGCGCCAGGGTGACGAGGTTGTTGCGCTCGTTGGTCACATAGCTCGACTGGCGGCTGATCTCCTGGCTCAGCGTGTTGAGCAGCTGGTCGACGGAGGTGAGCGAGGCAAGCGCCTGGTTCTCGATTTCGTGCAGCTGGGCGCGGTCGCTCTCGACGCCGCCCTGGAGGCTATAGGCCGAGCGGATGTCGTTCAGCACGTAATTGCCGAAAGAGGAATCCGACGCCGCCTCGTTGGCGATGGTGTTGAGCTTCGCCACGTCGCTGTTCATGCGGTCGAGCATCGATTGCGCGCGGCTCCAATTGGCGACGAGCTCGGGATTGCCCGGGGTGGTGCCGGATTGGAGCCTGGTGTTGATCTGGGCGACCGTGCCGAAATAGGCCGAGGCGTTGCTCGAGGCGCTTTCGCGCGCCGCGCCGAGCTCCTGCTGGTGGACGGCGACATTGCCCTGGAACTGCGTCAATTCGCTGCGCAGCTGCTCGACCTTGCGGCCGACGAAGGTGGTGGCCGAGACCGGCGCCGGCGCGACGGCGGCAGGCGCGGCGGCCATGCTGGGCCCGGGATCGGCCGGGGCGGCGGCGATCATCGCGACGGGCGTGGAGCTGGGGCCGGCCTTGGCGCCGGCAGCGGCGCTCGGGGCGCTCCCCGCTGCGCCATCGAGCGTGCCGTTGCAGCCGGAGAGCGCGATCGCGGCGGCGAGCGCCAGCAATTTAGTCCGCGGACCAAGCATCTGTGTGAGCGACCTTCGCGTCATGTCTTGTCGTTTCGGCCGGTGAACGGGACGAACATTCACGGGCAACCCCCGGCCGGCGCAATTTCAGGAAAACGCTGGACAGAACGCGCCGGCATCCAAAGCCCTGCCGCAGCCGATTCTATGCGAAGCGCGCGGGAGCGACAAGGCGCTTGGCGAGTCGCGCCGCGGCGCGGGCGTCGCGCGGGGCGAGATCGCCCCGCTTTCGAGCCGATTTCCCGGCGCAATGCCGAGTCGGGCCGCGGCGGCTTGTCAGCACGCCCCCGAGTCGCTAGGGTCGCGCCCGCTTTGCCGGCGGCGATGCGCCCGTAGCTCAACTGGATAGAGCACCAGACTACGGATCTGGGGGTTAGGGGTTCGAATCCTCTCGGGCGCGCCATCCTCCGAGGCTACAGGCAAAAACTTAAGAAATAATTCACCACGAGATTTTTCCTCGAGCGTCTCTGCTCTGAAGAAGGTCAGCAACCGACCGGGGCGGTGTCGCACTTCGATGCCCCCCGAGCGAGCCCTTGCTACCTTTCAAAACAGCCCTATCGCCGACGCTCCGTGGCGGCTTCGTTTTGAGGAGGGGTGAATGTCTGCAGTCGATGATCTGAAGCAGTTTCGTCAGGTGCTCGTGGGTGTGCGACGCGAATGCGCGGCGAAAGGAATTTTACGAGATGCGGATCGCGCTGACTTGGCGGCCGGAATAAAGAACGCTCAGGATTGGATCGAAGCCATCGACAAAGCGATCGAGGACGAACAAAAACTCGCCAAGCCGACGAGTTGACGACAGGAGCCGGTCCGCGTTTCCAGCCACATCCGCTCAGCGACGCTATCGTTCGGAATTGCGGTCTTAGCCATTACTCCATCCGCCTCCTGAAGAGCCACGCCGCCGCGCTCAAGGTGACGAGGGCGATGAGCGCCAAGGGCAGGGTGTTGGCCAAGATCTCCCCCGGCTCGAGGCCTTTCAAGAACACGCCGTTGACGATGACGAGGAAATAGCGCAGCGGATCGAAGAGAGTCGCGGGCTGGAGCCAGCCTGGCATGTTGTCGATCGGCGTCGCAAAGCCCGAGAGCAATATCGCCGGCACCATGAAGAGGAAGGCGCCGAGGATCGCCTGCTGCTGCGTTGCCGCGAGGGATGAGATGAAGAGCCCCAGCCCGACCAGCGCCGCGAGATAGAAGACCGCGCTGCCATAGAGCAGCAGCAGCGAGCCGCGCAGCGGCACGCCGAAGACGAAGAGCGCGGCAAGCACATAGACGGTGATCAGCACGATCCCGATCAGCAGCGGCGCGACCAGCTTGCCCAAGAGGATTTCGTGCGTGCGCAAGGGCGAGACCATGAGCTGATCGAAAGTGCCGAGCTCGCGCTCGCGGGCGATCGACAGGGCGGTGACGATGAGCCCGATGAGGAGCGCGATGACGGCGATAAGGTTCGGCACGGTGTACCAGACATAGTCGCGGTTGGGGTTGAACCAGTCGCGCGGGACGAGCGTCGTCGCGGCGGCGCGGTGCGCGCCCGGGCGCGCCGCATCGGCGGCGAGACCGGTGACGATGCGGTTGAGATAGCCCGCGACGATCTGCGCGGCGTTGGAGCGCCGCCCATCGAGGATGATCTGCAGCTCGGCCGGGCGGCCGGCGGCGATGTCGCGCGAGAAGCTCGGTCCCAACTGGATCGCGGCGAGAACCTCCTCGCGGTCGATCGCCTGGCGCAGCGCCGCCGGGGTTGCGACCGGCACGATCGCGCGAAAGCTCGGTGCGCCGGCGATGCGCTGCAACAGCTCCTGGCTCCACGCGCCATGGTCGCGGTCGAGCACGGCGATATCGACGTTCTTCACCTCCAAGGTCACGGCATAAGAGAACACCACGAGCTGGATGATCGGCGGGCCGATCAGGATGATGCGCGCGCGCGGATCGCGCAGCACGGCGAGGAGCTCTTTGACGATCAGCGCTTTGAGCCGGCCCCACATGGTTCAGGCGATCCGTTTGCGCGTGTTGCGGGCGGCGATGGCGAAAAGGATCGCGCCCTCGAAGAGCATGACGGCGATGTCGCGCAGGAACATCGGCCAGATATCGCCGGCAAGGAATACGCTTTGGAGGCTCGGGATCAGATAGCGCGCCGGCACGATGACGCTGATCCATTGGATGATCTTCGGCATCGAGCCAATCTCGAAGAGAAAGCCCGAGAGCAGGAAGGCGGGGAGAAAGGCCGAGATCAGCGCGAGCTGCGAGGCGAGGAACTGGTTCTTGGTCGCGGCCGAGATCAGCATGCCTTGGCCTAAGGCGGGCACGAGGAACGCCGCCGCCAGCGCGTAAAGCGCCACAACCGAGCCGCGGAACGGCACGCCGAAGGCGAAGACCGCGATCAGCACGCAGAGCGTCATCGAGAGGAGGGCCAGGACGAAATAGGGCAGCACCTTGCCGGCGAGCAATTCCGCCGCGGTGACGGGCGTCGCCATCATCGCCTCCATCGTGCCGCGCTCCCATTCGCGCGCGACGACGAGCGCCGTGAGCATCGTTCCCACCAAGGTCATGACGATGGCGATCGAGCCGGGCACGAGGAAGAAGCGGCTCGTCAGCTGCGGGTTGAACCAGAAGCGCTGCTCGATCTCGATGCCGGGGCGCTGCGCGCCGGTGTCCGCGCCCTCGATGCGGGCCCAGCTCGCCAGCACGCCTTGCGCGTCGTTCTCGACGAAGCTCGCGGTGTTGGGATCGGTGCCGTCGACGATCACCTGGATCGGCGAGACGGCGCCATGCTTCATCTGATCGGCGGCGAAATTGGCGGGGATCACGACGATGCCCTTGACGGCGCCGCGCACCAGATCGTCGGTGAATTGGCGGCGGTCGCGGCCCAGGCGGACATCGAAATAGCGCGAGGCTTGAAAGCTCGCGGCCAGCGTTCGCGCGGCGGGGGTCGGCGCCTCGATGACGAGGCCGATCTTGGTGCGTGTCGCATCGAGCGAGACGCCATAGCCGAAGAGGAAGAGGAGAATGAGCGGCAGGACGAGCGCGATGAGGATGCTGCTCGGATCGCGGACGATCTGATAGGTCTCCTTGGTCACCAGCGCCGCGAAGCGCCGCAGCCGATCTTGCCGCCCGACGCTCATGCGGCTTCGTCCCGGCGCTCGGATTGCTCGATGAGGGCGATGAACGCGTCCTCCATGGTCGGATCGGGATTGTCGCGGCTGGCGATCCGCGCCTTCAGCGCGTCGGGCGAATCGAGCGCGATCGCTCGTCCGCGATAAATGAGCGCGATGCGGTCGCAATATTCGGCCTCGTCCATGAAATGGGTGGTGACGAGGATGGTGACGCCCTTCTCGACCAAGCCGTTGATATGCGTCCAGAACTCGCGCCGGGTGATCGGATCGACGCCCGAGGTCGGCTCGTCGAGAAAGAGCGCTTGGGGCTCGTGCATCACCGCGCAGGCCAAAGCGAGCCGCTGCTTGAAGCCCAGAGCGAGGTCGCGCGCGCTGTGCGCCATTTCGCGGCCGAGATCGAAAATCTCGGCCATCAGCGCAATCTGGCGGCGCTTCCTCGCACCCGACAAGCCATAGACGCCGGCGAAGAAATCGAGATTCTGCGCGACGCTCAAATCACCATAGAGCGAGAATTTCTGCGCCATGTAGCCGAGCCGGCCGCGGGCCTCGGCGGTGTCGCGCCTCAGATCGAAGCCGGCGACGCGGCCTTCGCCGGCGCTTGGCTTCAAAAGCCCGCACAGCATCTTGAAGGTGGTCGATTTGCCGGCGCCGTTGGGGCCGAGGAGGCCAAAAATCTCGCCGCGCGGGATGGCGAAGGAAATATTGTCGGCGGCGGTGAAATCGCCGAAGCGCTTGGTGAGGCCCTTCGCCTCGATCACGGGTTTGGCTTGCGCCGGCAAAGCCGGCATCGCTTCGGCGAGGCGCGAGCGCCCGCCCGGCCCGCCGCCGAGGATGTCGACAAACGCATCTTCGAAACGCGGCGCCGCCGGCCGCAGCTCGGCCTCGGGCCCGGCTTCCGCCGGCGGCGCGGGCAAGCCCTCGGTTCCAGCGGCGGCGACGAGGCGGATCGCCTCGCCCTGAATGACGCCATCGATGATGCCGGGTTCGGCGAGCGCGCTTGCCAGGACCGGGCGGCGCCGGCCTTCGATGTGGCTGACGCGAAAGACGCGGCCCTCGACCCGCGCGGTCAGATCGCGCGGCGCGCCGGTGAAGAGCAGCTTCCCCGCATTGAGCAGCAGCACGGTGTCGCAGGCCTCGGCCTCGTCGAGATAGGCGGTCGACCAGACGATGCCAATGCCGTCCTTGGCAAGATCTTTCACCATGCGCCACAGCTCGCGGCGCGAGATCGGATCGACGCCGACGCCCGGCTCGTCGAGGAGGAGAAGCCGCGGCTTCTTGAGCAGCGCGCAGGCAAGCCCGAGCTTTTGCTTCATTCCGCCCGAGAGCTTGCCGGCGAGGCGGCTCGTGAAGCGCCGCAAATCGGTGAAGCGTAGCAACTCGTCGAAGGCCGCCGCGCGCTCGGCCTTGGGCAGGCCGCGCAGCTCGGCATAGAGCGCGAGATTCTCTTCGACGGTCAAATCCTCATAGAGGCCGAAGCGCTGCGGCATATAGCCGATGCCGGATTGGATCGGCGCCGGATCGGTTGCGGTATCGAATCCCAGGACTTTGACCGAGCCGCTATCGGGAAAGAGCAACCCGGTCATCAGCCGGATCAGCGTGGTCTTGCCCGCGCCGTCCGGGCCGACCAGGCCGGTGATCGCGCCGCCTTGGACGACGCCGGAGATGCCGTCGAGCGCCGCCGGCCCCGCGCCGAAGCGCTTCACGACGTCTTTGATCTCGACCAGCGCCGGCGTCATCGCTCATCCCGCCTTGGCTTGGGAGGCAAGCGGAACCGTCACGGTGACCGGCATGCCTTGGCGCAAGCCTTCATCGGCGTCATCGACGATCACGCGCAAGCGATAGACGAGGTCGGTGCGAAGCTCGGGTGTCTCGACCGATTTCGGCGTGAACTCGGCGACCGGCGAGATGAAGCCGATATGGGCGTGATAGGGACGGTTCGGCGCGCTGTCGCTGGTCAGGGTCACGGCCATGCCGGGATGGATGCGGCCGAGAAGCGGCTCGGCGATATAGGCGCGCACCCAGACCGGCTTGGTCAGCGAGAGCACATAGACGGCGTCGCTCGGCCCGACGATCGCCCCGGGCTCGCGCACGCGCGACAGGATGATGCCGTCGGCGGGCGCCAGCAGCTTGGTGTCGCGGAGATCGGTGTTCCCCGCTTCGAGATTGGCTTTTGCGATAAGTGCGCTGGCACGGGCGGCGGCGATGTCTTCCGGCCGCGAGCCTTCCTCGAGCAGCGCGAGCGCCTGCTGCGCCGCCGCTTCGCGCGCCACGGCCATTCCCGCGGCGGCCTTGGCGTCGTCGAGCGCTGCTTGCGAGATCGCGCCGGCGGGACGCAGCTTCACCGCGCGCTCGAGCGCTTGGCGCGCATTGGCGAGATCGGCCTGGCGCTCGGCGAGATTGGCGCGGCCTTGGGCGATTTCGGCGGGGCGCGGGCCGGCCTCGACCTTACTGAGGGTTGCGGTCTGGACCGCGAGCTGCGCTTGTGCCGCCGCGACCTTGTCGTCATAGGGCCGGGCATCGAGCTGGGCGAGGATCGCGCCCGCCTTGACGCTCTGGCCTTCCTCGAAATTCATCGCCTCGAGCCGGCCGGCGACGCGAAAGCCGAGCTCCACCTGGCGGATATCGACATTGCCGTAAAGCGTGAGGGCATCCGGCGCCGCGCCGCGCCAGCCGAGCCGCGCGGGCAGATCAAGCGCCCAAGCCGCGAGACCGCTGCCGATCAGCAGCACGGCGATGACGATCGGGATGCGTCGTTTCATGGCGACACCGCTCCATCCGATCCGCCGCCGATCGCACCGACGCTGCGCTGGATCATCGCGTCGATCAGCGCGAATTCGCGCGGGCCGATCTCTTGCCAGCCGAGCTGGCGCATCACCGCGGCATGGGCGACGCGGAACACCAGCACCTGTCCCAGCAAGGCGAGGGTGCGCAGCCGCACGATCTCGCTCGCCGCATCCTCGCCCATCAGCGCGCCGACGAGGCCGCGCGCGGTCTCGAGCAAGGGCGACATCACCCCCGCATAGATGCGCTCGAAGGCCTCGGTCGGCTCCATCTGCTCGCTGACGATGAAGCGCGCCCAATGCGCGGATTCCTCGCTCAGCATCAGCCGGGCGGCGGTCCGCAGCATCTCGGCGAGCAGCGCGCTGGCTTCCGCCGGAGGCAGCGTCGCGCCGCCCTGCGCCGCCAGCCGCGCGCGCACGCGCGCCGCGACCGGGCCGACATGGCCGCGAATGCGCCCGGCGATGTAGTCGGCGGCAGCGAGGTAAAGCCCCTCCTTGCCGCCGAAGTAATAGGGAATGGCCTGAAGATTGGCGCCGGCCGCACGCGCCAGCATGCGCGTCGAGGCGCCGTCATAGCCATGCCGGGCGAAGACATCGATGGCGGCTTCGAGCAGCCGGTTGCGCATTTCCTCGCCGCGCGCGCCGGCGCGGCTCGGGGTGGTCTCGTGCTCTTGTTCGCTCATGAAAGAAATCTAATTCATTCGAATGCATATGTCAATCGAATGATTTAATTCCTGCGGAATACGCGCCTTGCGCGTGAAAACGGCGCATTCTTTCGTTTCATACACTGATTTATAGGTTAGTTCGGCAGGGCCTCGGCCCACTCGGCCCGCACGGCCGGATCGTCTTCCCCGGAAAGAAGCCGCTCCCGAGCACCGCGAAGCATCTCGATCTCGCCGAGGCGTGCGAGCGCCCAGACCGCCATCGCCCGCACCAGCGGCGAGGCATCGTCGAGCCGTGCGGCGGCCTGTGGGGCGAGCGCGGGCTCGCCCGAATTGCCGATGGCGATGAGCACATTACGGATGAAGCGGTCGCGGCCGGTGCGCTTCACCGGCGTTCCGGCAAAGCGCCGGCGGAACGCCGCATCGTCAAGCTGGACGAGCTCGGCAAGCGCCGCCGCGTCGGTGCTGCCGGCAAAGCGCGCCTCGCTGGCGCTCTTGGCGAATTTGTTCCACGGGCAAACCGCGAGGCAATCGTCGCAGCCGTAAATGCGGTTGGCGATCGGCGCCCGCAGCTCCTTGGGGACGTGTCCCTTGTGCTCGATCGTCAGATAGGAAATGCAGCGCCGCGCATCGAGGCGATAAGGCGCGGGAAACGCATGCGTCGGACAGGCATCGAGACAGGCGTGGCACGCGCCGCAATGATCGGCCTCGCCCGCATCGGGCTCCAGCGCCAGCGACAAATAGATCTCGCCGAGAAACAGCCAGGAGCCGAACTCGCGCGAGACGAGGTTGGTGTGCTTGCCTTGCCAGCCGAGCCCCGCGGCCATCGCCAGCGGCTTTTCCATCACGGGCGCGGTGTCGACGAAGACTTTGAGCTGCTGCGGCCCGATTTCGATGATGCGCCGCGCGAGCTGCTTGAGGCGGCTCTTCATCACCTGGTGATAATCGCGTCCGCGCGCATAGACCGAGATCGTGCCGCGGTCGCGCTCATCGAGCGTCGCGAGCGGATCGCTCGTCGGTCCGTAATTCATGCCGAGCACGAGGACGGTCTTGACCTCGGGCCAGAGCGTTTGCGGATCGGTGCGCTCCCCCGCGCGCGCTGCGAGCCAGCCCATATCGCCGTGATAACCTTGGGCGAGAAAGTCTTCGAGGCCGCGCCGCGCATTTGTCGCGAGCTCCGGCCGCGCGAAACCCACCGCGTCGAAGCCCAATTCGAGAGCCGCGTTGCGGATCGCCGTCTTGGCGTCCGCGCTCATCGCCATCTCAGCCGCGGCCGCGATAGGGTTGGACGCCCGGATCGGGCAGCCACAGGCCATCGGGCGGCGCGCCGGTCTGGTAGAACACGTCGATCGGCATGCCGCCGCGCGGATACCAATAGCCGCCGATGCGCAGCCAGCGCGGCGCGATCGCTTCGACGAGACGCTTGGCGATCCTCAATGTGCAATCCTCGTGAAACGCGCCGTGATTGCGAAATGCGCCGAGGAAAAGCTTCAGCGATTTGCTTTCGATCAAGAATTGCTCGGGCACGTAATCGATGACGAGATGGGCGAAATCCGGCTGGCCGGTGACCGGGCAGAGCGTCGTGAATTCGGGCGCGGTGAAGCGCACGAGATAGGTCTCGCTCGGATGCGGGTTCGGCACGCGCTCCAGCACCGCTTCCTCGGGCGAGGCGGGCAGCGGCGCATGCGAGCCCAATATCTTCAAGTCGCGATAGGTCGGATCAGCCATGGCAGCGCGCTCTCACAACGACGGGATATCGCCCAGCGCTTGGGTCTCGGCAAAGCCTGCGGCGTGATCGGCGAGCCTTCCCGCTTCGATCGCGTCGCGCAAATCCCGCATCAAGCGGCCATAGTAGCGAAGATTGTGCTGGGTCAACAGCATGGCGCCGAGGATCTCGTTGGCCTTGACGAGGTGATGGAGATAGGCGCGGCCATATTGCGTGCAGGCCGGGCAATCGCAGCCCTCTTCGAGCGGGCGCGGATCGGCGGCGTGGCGCGCATTGCGCAGATTGACCGTGCCCCGCGCGGTGAAGGCTTGCGCGGTGCGCCCCGAACGCGTCGGCAGCACGCAATCGAACATGTCGATGCCGCGTGTGACGGCGCCGACGATGTCCGCAGGCTTGCCGACGCCCATCAGATAGCGCGGCCGCTCGCTCGGCAGCGCCGGCACGCTTTCGTCCAAGACCTTGAACATTGCCTCCTGGCCTTCGCCCACGGCGAGGCCACCGACCGCGTAGCCGTCGAAGCCAATCGCGCGGAGCGCCTCGGCCGATCGCGCGCGCAAATCTGGATAGATGCTGCCCTGAACGATGCCGAAGAGTCCGGCGCCGTCGCGCGCGGCGAACGCCTCCTTGGACCGCGCCGCCCAGCGCATCGACAATTCCATCGACGCCCGCGCCTCGTCCTCGGTTGCGGGAAAGGGCGTGCATTCATCGAAGGCCATGGTGATCTCGGTGCCCAAAAGCCGCTGGATCGCGATCGAGCGCTCCGGCGTCAGCTCCATGCGCGTGCCGTCGAGATGCGAGCGGAAGACGACGCCGCGCTCGTCGATCTCGCGCAGCTTGGCGAGCGACATCACCTGATAACCGCCGGAATCGGTGAGGATCGGCTTCGGCCAATTCATGAAGCGGTGCAAGCCGCCCAGCGCCGCGATCTCTTCGGCGCCCGGGCGCAGCATCAGATGATAGGTGTTGCCGAGAATGATATCGGCGCCGGTCGCCGCGACCTCTTCCGGCCGCATCGCCTTGACCGTCGCCGCCGTGCCGACCGGCATGAAGGCGGGTGTCTCGATCGCGCCGCGCGCCGTCGCAATCCGCCCGCGCCGCGCCGCGCCTTCCTGCGCCAAGACCGTAAAGTCGATCATGCCGCGCCTTCGGGAAAGAGCAGGCAGGCATCGCCATAAGAAAAGAAGCGATAGCGCTCTTCGATCGCGTGAGCGTAGGCGCGCTTCATACGCTCGAGCCCCGCAAAGGCCGAGACCAGCATGAAGAGGGTCGAGCGCGGCAAATGGAAATTGGTGAGAAGCACATCGATGGCACGGAAGCGATAGCCGGGTGTAATGAAAAGCTGCGTCTCCGCGCCAAAAGGCTGGATGACGCCGCGTTCATCGGCCGCGCTCTCGAGCAGCCTGAGGCTGGTCGTGCCGGTGGCGATGATGCGGCGTCCGGCCGCGCGCGCCGCGTTGAGGCGCTCCGCAGTTGCGGGCTCGATGACGCCGAACTCCGCATGCATCAAATGATCGCGCGTATCTTCGACCTTCACCGGCAGGAAAGTCCCGGCGCCGACATGGAGCGTCACGGTCTCGATGACGATGCCGGCCGCGCGCAGCGCCGCGATCAGCGCCGGGGTGAAGTGCAGCCCGGCGGTCGGCGCGGCGACCGCGCCGTCGCGCGCGGCGAACATTGTTTGGTAATCATGCCGGTCGGCCGGATTTCCGGTCTTGGGGCGATGGATATAGGGCGGCAGCGGCATCTGCCCATAGCGCTCCAAGAGCGCGGAGAGCGCTGCACCCTCCGCGGCAAAGCGCAGCACGATATCGCCCTCGGCTTCCTTCTTCGCCACCGCGGCGGCGAAGCCCGGGCCGAAGCTCAGCTCATCGCCCGGCTTCAGCCTGCGTGCGCCCTTGGCGAAAACGCGCCACAACCCGCCGCCGAGGTCGCGATGAAGCGTTACCGCGATAGCGGCGTCGCCGCGGCGGCCTTGGAGGCGCACCGGAATGACCCGCGTATCGTTGACCACCAGCACGTCGCCCGGACGCAGCAGGGTAGGGAGGTCGCCGATGCGGCGATCCTCGAGATCGGTGGCGACGACGAGAAGGCGCGCCGCGTCGCGCGGCTCGATCGGCCGCTCGGCGATGAGCTCGCGCGGAAAGGCGAAATCGAAGTCATCCACCCGCATAGGGTTCGTCTAGCCCGAACCCTGCGGAAGGGGAAGGATGGGGCGGGGCCTAACCGTGCGCCCGGGCGATGTCGAGCAGGACGCTCGCCTCGGCTTCCTTCTCGTCGAGCCGGTATTTGACGAGGTCGCCGATGCTGACGAGGCCGACCAGCCGGCCTTCGGCCATCACCGGCAGGTGGCGGATCCGGTGCGCGGTCATCGTCGCCATCACCCCATCGATCGCATCCTCGGGCGCGCAGGTGGTGACGTCGGGCGTCATCAACTCGTGAACCTCATAATCGAGCGCCGCCGCGCCGTCCTGCGCCAGGGCGCGGATCACGTCGCGCTCGGAAAACATGCCGGCGAGCTTGCCCCAGCGGTCGAGCACGACCAGCGCGCCGATCCGCTCGTCATGAAGCTTCGTCACCGCCGTTGCAACGGTCTCGGTCGTCCGCACCGTCGCGACGTGGCTGCCCTTCCCCCGCAAAAGCGCTGATACGCTCATACCTAAACTCCCGTTCACGCAAAATTTCCTTCATCATTGTAGATAAGCATGACAGCGTTTCACTTGAAGCCCATAAGGCTCCCGGGAAAATGAGCGGCAGGATGACGCCGAGATCGGACCAGTCTGCATCGTTGCCGCTTTCGGCCGCCGCCGCGCGCGAGCATTGGGCGCTCGCGCCGGGTCTTGCCTATCTCAATCACGGCGGCTTCGGGCTGACGCCGCGGCGGGTGCTCGAGGAGCAAGATCGCTGGCGCGCGCGGATCGAGCGCAATCCGACCCGGTTCCTTAGCAGCGAGATCGAGGCGGCGTTGCGCGAGGCGGTGCAGCCGGTCGCGGCGGCGCTTGGCGCCGCGGCTGCGGATCTGGTCTTCGTCGAGAATGCGACGAGCGGCCTCAACGCCGTGCTGCGCGCGCTCGATTTCGAGGCGGGCGATGAAATCCTCATCACCAGCCTCTCCTATCCGGCGATCCGCAAGGCGGCGCATTACGCCGCCTCGCGCAGCGGCGCGCGGGTCATCGAGGTCGAGCTCCGCTTGCCGATCGCCGATGAGGGGGAAGTTCTGCGCCAGGTCGCCGCGCGGCTCGGCCATCGCACCAAGCTGGCGATTTTCGATCATATCGCCTCGCACAGCGCGCTCGTCCTGCCGGTTGCCGGCCTCGTGCGGCTGGCGCATGAGGCCGGCGCGCGCGTGGCGATCGATGGCGCCCATGCGCCGGGGATGATCGCGCTCGACATCGCGGCGCTCGGTGCCGATTGGTATATCGGCAACCTGCACAAATGGAATTTCGCACCGCGCAGCTGCGGCTTTCTCTGGGCGGCAAAGCCGGTGCAAGCGCTCATCCATCCGCTGGCGATCTCGCATGGCTATGGCGGCGGCTTCCAAGCGGAATTCGAATGGACCGGCACACGCGACGTGACCGCCGCGCTCGCCGCGCCGGCGGCGCTCGCCTTTCATCGACAGCTCGGCGGGACGGCGCTGATGGACCGCAACATCGCCATGGCGCGCGAAGCGGCGCGCCGGCTGAGCGCGCTCTGGCGCACCGAGACGACCGGCCCTATCGATGGCTTCGCGGCGATGGCGACGATCCGCCTGCCCTTCGGCGGCGAGCCAAGCCCCGCGCGCTTGGCGGCGCTGGCGCGCGAGGTCTCGGAGCGCCATGCCATCGAAGCCTCCTTCGTTGCGCTCGAAGGCGCGGCCTGGGTCCGCATCGCGGCGCAGGCCTATAACGCCGACGAGGATTACGAGCGCCTCGGCGCGATCTTCAAGGCCACATCATGATTCGTGCACGACGCGCTTATCGCGCCGCCCTCGTCCTCGGCGTTGTGTTTTTGTGGGCGCTGTCGCTGCCGAGCGCGAGCGCGCATGGCTTGAGCTTCGATCCGCGCCCGCCCGTCCTGCTGCTCGCGATCCTGGCGCTTCTCGCCCTCATCGGCTGGAGCGGCCGGCGTGTGGGCGCCGCGTGGCGATGGGTGCTGGCCATTCTCTTCGTCACGCTGACCGGGCTGCACTTCGCCGCCGGATGGGTGGCGCAGCTTCTCGACCGGCCGCTCGATCTCTATTTCGACCTGCGCCATGTCCCAAGTCTCGCGGGCCTCTATCTCGATGCCGTGGGTTGGCGCGGCGCGGCGCTACTGGTCGCCGCCGGTGCGGGCTTGCTCCTCGTCTTCGTCCTGGCCGTGCGCGCTGTGGGCGGCATCGAGCAGGCGATGGTGCGGCCCGACACCGCGGCGTGGACGCTCGCCGTCGCGCTGTTCGGCTTGGCGCTCATCGCCGTGCCGTTCGGCACGCAAGGGCTCGTCAATCTCGGCACGCTCCAAACCGCCTCGCGTCAGGCGCAATCGGCGTGGCGGGCTTATGCCGTTCTCCACGGCTATGACCGGCGCTACGCGGCGACGCTCGCAGCGCCGCAGCCGGCGCTCGGTTCTCTGCCCGGGCTCAAGGCGCGCGACGTCTATCTCATCTATGTCGAATCCTATGGCACGGTGGCGCTCGACGAGCCGACTTACCGCGCCGCCCTCACGCCCGCGCTCGAGAGCTTCGCGGCAGAGGTGAAGACGGCCGGCTACGGGCTCCTCTCCAGCCGCCTCCTCTCGCCGACCTTCGGCGGCGGGTCATGGCTGGCGCACAACACGATCGCGAGCGGCGTGAAGCTCGACGCGCTGCTTAACGAGCTCGTGCTGAATGGCACCCGCAAGGGCTTGCCGCGCTATCTCGCAGCGGCCGGGTATCGCACCGTCGAGGTGATGCCCGGCATCAAGAAGCCCTATCCCGAAGGCGCGTTCTGGGGATTCGATGCGCATTACTACGGCAGCGAGCTCGGCTATGGCGGGCCGGAATTCGGCTGGTTCGGCATTCCCGATCAGTACACGCTGCGCGAGTTCGCTTCGCGCGAACTGCGGCCCGGCCATGCCGCGCTCTTTGCGCAGATCGTGCTGGTGTCGAGTCACACGCCCTTCGTGCCGGTGCCGCCCTATCTCGCCGATTGGCGCGACGTTGGAAAATTCGCGACCGTGCCGCAGGGCGCTTGGGAGCGCATTTACGCCGCGCCCAACTGGTCCAATCTCGATGCGCCCTATCTCGAAAGCATTGCCTATGACCTGAAGACGCTGGGCGCCTGGCTTTCGCGTCTCGACGGCTCGCCGCTTGTCATCATCTTGGGCGATCACCAGCCGCCCGATCTGACGCGCGGCGCCGGCGAAGCCTGGACGGTGCCGATCTATGTCCTGTCGCGCGATCCGGATCTGCTGCGCCCGTTTGCGGCGCTCGGCTATGGCGAAGGGCCGGCCCCGGCGCCGCGCGCGCATCCCGAGGGCATGGAGCGGTTTCTCGGCGACTTCCTCGCCGCTTTCAGCGCTGAAGAACCCGCGTCAGAGCCAGAGCAAACGCCTGGCGCTCAGGCGGCGTCCCAACCGTAACGCGGATCAGCCGGTCGAGCGGTGCGACGCCCGGCATGCGCAGGAACACCGACTCGTCCGCCAAAAGCTTCGCCAAGGTCGCGCGCGCACGATCGCCATTGCCCATGTCGATGGCGACGAAATTCGTCGCCGAGGGCAGGGCTTCGAGCCCGAGCGAGGCGGCGAGCGCTTCGTAATCGCGCCGGCCTTCGGCAACGAGACGCCCCACCGTCGCGATGAAATCCGGATCGCCGAGCGAGGCGAGCGCCGCTTCCTGCGACAGCCGCGTCACGCCGAAATGGTGGCGGATCTTGTCGAAGGCGGCGATGAGGCTCCGCGCCCCGATGGCGTAGCCGACGCGCGCGCCCGCCATACCATGCGCCTTCGAAAAGGTGCGGATGCGGATAACACGCGGGTCTTCGGGATCGATCGCAGGCAGCGAGCCCGCGGGCGCGAAATCGCTATAGGCCTCGTCGAGAATGAGAAGGCTGCCGGCGGGAAGTTTTTCGAGAATCGCAAGCTGGTCGTCGGCCGCAAGCCAGCTTCCGGTCGGATTGTCGGGATTGGAGAGATAGACGAGCCGCGCATTGCTGGCTTGAGCGGCATCGGCAAGCGCTTCTGGGTCGTTGCGGAAGGAGCGATAGGGCGGGGTGACGAACCGGCCGCCGAATCCGTTCACATGAAAGGCGAAGGTCGGATAAGCGCCGTGCGACATGACGACCGGGTCGCCCGGGTCGATCACGGCGCGAACGACAAGTCCCAGAAGGTCGTCGGCGCCGATGCCGAGCCCGATCTGATCGCGCGCGACGCCATGGTGCCGCGCGAGCGCCTCGCGCAGCACATAGCCTTCGGGATCGCAATACCAATTGACGCGGGTCGCGCCCTCGCGAATCGCCGCGACGGCCTTGGGCGAGGGGCCGAAGGCGCTTTCATTGGCGCCGATGCGCACCGCGATCGGGCGGCCGAGCTGGCGCTCGAAAGCTTCGGGCGGAACGAACGGAACGACCGCGGGCAGCGCGCCGACCAGCCGCGAATAGCGCAGCATCGCGTCGTGCCGCCGCGGGTCTAGCGGCGTTTAGCCGCGGTCATGCGCCGGACGTTCGGCGGCGGCGGTTGCGGTCGGCGCGCTCACTTGCGGCGGCGGGTTGGCGGCCTCGTCTTCGTCTTTCATGCCCGCCTTGAAGGCCTTAATACCTTTCGCAAAGTCGCCCATCACGCGCGGCAGCTTGCCGGCTCCGAAGAGGAGCAGAACGATCAGCAGAACGACCATCCAATGCACTAAGCTGAACGAGCCCATGAGCCTATCCTTGATGCGGCGGTAAAGCGGCGGCGTCTTGCGCGTATGGCGCAGCCCAAAGCCTCAATTGTCAAGGGAAAACGGCCTTTGGGCGGAACGCCTTCGCTGTCAAATGTGGCACCTCCGAGCCGCCAATGCTAGGGTCGGGCCATGCGAAAAAGCGTTCTGACTGGGCTCGCCGCCGGCGCGCTGCTGCTGGTTTTCGGCGCCCTGAGCCTCGGCCATTATTTGCGCCCGCCGCCCCCGGTCGCCGCGGATGCGGGGCCGCCGCCCGACTTTGCCGCCCGCGAGCTTGCCCGCGCGACCGCACCGGTCGAGGTAAAGGGGGCGCCGGAAGCTGTCGCTCAGGCGCCGTTGCCCCCCGCCGTGCCGGACCTGCCGACGATCGAGGTCGCGCCGCGGCCGGTCTATCCGGTCCCCGAGGACGAGCCGCCGCCACCGGCACCAAAAGCCAATCCCTTCACCCAAGTGGCCCGGCCGACCGCCTCGCCTGAGGCTTCGGCCCGTCCCGCGCCGGCACCCATGATCGCGGGTGCGGCGGCGGTTTCGGGCGCCACCACCCTTGCCGTGGCGGGGCGACCGATCCGCCTCTTCGGCGTCAGGACGCCCGATCCGGGCGATCGATGCGGAGCGGGAAGCGGCGGGCGCGGCAATTGCGCCGACGCGGCGCGCGATGCGCTGGCGCAGCGCCTCGACCGCTCGCCCCAGGTCTCGTGTCGGATTCCCGCCGGTCAGCGCGGCAATCCCGCGGCGGTGTGCGTCGATGCGAGCGGAACCGATCTCGGCCGGTTTCTCGTCGCCGAAGGTCTGGCGCTCGCCGACACGACCGAGAGCTACGAATATTTCGGCGCCGAAGGAAAGGCGCGCTCATCCCGCCTTGGCCTTTGGGGCCATCGCTGAGCGCGGGGCTCCACGGGCGCTGCCGCGGGCCGGAGCCGCGCGGCATCGAGACCCGCGATCGTCAGGCGGCGTTATGCTTCTTCGGCTGGACGTAAGCCATCGCCGCATGCTCGGTGCAATAGGGTTTGCCCGGCACCGGACGCTTGCCGCAGAAATGGAAGCCATTCTCTCCCGGATGGCCCAGGGGCCAGGTGCAGCTCGGCGGCGCGATGCCGATAACGCGGCGGGTTGGCGGCCGCTTCAAGGGCGAGGGGCGCGGCTTCAAGGACAGGCGATGCGCCTTGCCGACCACCGCGTTCTTGCTGATGCCCAGGCGCCGGCCGATTTCAGCCGTGGAATGCCCCTCGGCCCAGAGCACGGCCAATTGCTCCATGAGTTCCGACGTCCAGATTGATTCCATGGCTGCCCCACCGTATCCTGTGGATAACTGGTCTCCCGACCCCAACATATAGTAGCATGTCCGTTGGGAGGCGCAAGCGTCTTCGCCACCGGCAAGCGCAAGCCGCCGCTCGTGCGCGGTTCGTCGAAGGGAATTGAGTGTATTTTTGTCGAGGCGAGCGGCGCTGGCCAGGGCGGCGCCGCTAGCCCGCCAGCTGAATGGCGATGGCCTCGCGACCGCGCCGTGCCTGGGCCACTTCGATCCGGACATTCTGGCCGGGCTGAAGCTCGTCGATCCCGGCCCGGCGCAGGACCGTCACATGGACAAAGACGTCCTTGCCGCCGTCATTGGGCAGGATGAAGCCGAAGCCGCGCGCGGCGTCGTACCATTTGACGACGCCATCGAGCGACTCGGTCGGGCCGGCCGGCTCGTCCTCGCGCTCGCGCCGCGCGCGCGTTTCGCGCGGCGCCCTCGCCGTCGAGGTATCGAGCTCGAAAATCTGCGTCGCCGCCCGGCCCTTCGGTCCCTGGACCCAGGCGAAGGTGATCGCGGCGCCGTCCGGTGCCTCGCTGAAACCAGCGCGCTCGAGCACCGCCGCCGGCAGGAAGACATCGCCTGTGCCGTCATTCGGCACGATGAAGCCGAAGCCCTTGCTGCGGTTGAACCACTTGATTTTGCCCGAGAGCGGCGTCCCGTCGCTGGAGGGCGCTTGAAACGCGTTCATGACACCACCGTGGGACAGCACCGAGTGCCTTGCCCCCGCGGGGATGTTGTTCGCAAACCCCCCGGTTGCGACACTCACCTACACTTCAACTCTATTTCCGGCGGGGGTTCCTGGCAAATATTAAATAGTTGACTTGGAGATCAGGCCCGAGCCGCCAGAGGCTTCGCACCGGGTCATAATTGAGGCCCGCCATGTCCGCGATCTCGAGTCCGGCGCGGCGCAGGGCGAGGGCGAGCTCGGAGGGACGGCGGAACTTCCGGAAGGCGTGCGTCCCGCGCGGCAGCCAGCGCAAGAGATATTCGGCGCCGACGATCGCAAAGAGATAGGCCTTCGGCGTGCGGTTGAGCGTCGAGAGGATGAGCGCCCCGCCCGGCTCGACCAGCCCCGCCGCCAAGCGCAGGAATTCTTCGGGATCGGTGACGTGCTCGACGATCTCGAGCGCTAGCACGACATCGAACCGCGCTTTCTTCTTTGCCAAGGACTCGAGCGACTCGGCGCGGTAGTCGATCACGAGATCCTGCTCACGCGCATGCCTGCGCGCCACCGCGAGCGCTGCGTCGTCGGCATCGATACCCGTGACGCGGCAGCCGAGCCGTGTCAAAGGTTCGCTCATCAGCCCGCCGCCGCAGCCGATATCGAGCAGCTTGAGACCGGCGAAGGGGCGCCGCGTCTTCGTCGCGCGCTCGAAATGCGCCGCGAGGCGATCGCGAACGAAACTCAATCGCGCGGCGTTGAGGTGATGGAGCGGACGGAACGCGCCGGACTCGTCCCACCATTGCGGCGCGATTGCCGCAAAACGCGCCAACTCCGCGCGATCGACCGATTGTGCCTCTGGCTTCATGATTGCCTTCCTTGCCGGGACTATGTATAGGGCGCTCGCAGGGCGGCAACGAGATTCTCGACGCTAGTCTATCCCAAGGCATCGCGCAGGTCGGGGCGAATGGCGCGCATCGTGCAAAAATTCGGCGGCACCTCGGTCGCCGATATCGAGCGGATCAAAGCCGTCGCTCGCCGCGTCAAGCGCGAGGTCGATGCGGGCAACGAGGTCGCCGTGGTGGTCTCGGCGATGGCCGGCGCAACCAATCAGCTCGTCGGCTGGACGAATGCGATGGGCGAGATCCCCGACCCCAAGGAGTATGACGTCGTCGTCGCCTCGGGCGAGCAGGTGACTGCGGGCCTCACTGCGCTGGCGCTGCAGGGGCTCGGCGTGCGCGCGCGTTCTTTCCTCGGCTGGCAGTTGCCGGTGCGCACCGATCGGGCGCATGGCAAGGCGCGGATCGAAGCCATCCCGAGCGATGCGCTCATCGCCGGCATGAAATCGGGCGAAGTCGCGGTGGTCGCGGGCTTTCAGGGCGTCGCCGCCGATGGAAGGGTGACGACGCTCGGCCGCGGCGGCTCCGACACCTCCGCGGTCGCGTTGGCGGCGGCGCTCGGCGCCGAGCGTTGCGACATCTTTACCGATGTCGACGGCGTCTACACCACCGATCCGCGCATCGTTGCGAAGGCGAAGAAGCTCGATAAGATCACCTATGAGGAGATGCTCGAGATGGCCTCCTTGGGCGCGAAAGTGCTGCAGACGCGCTCGGTTGAGCTGGCGATGAATCATCGCGTGCGCGTGCAAGTGCTGTCGAGCTTCACCGAAGCGCCCGGAACCCTGGTCGTCGACGAGGAAGAAATCGTGGAAAAGCAAGTCGTGAGCGGCATCGCTTACAGCCGCGACGAGGCGAAGATCACCCTCGTCAAGGTGCCCGACCGCCCCGGCGTCGCGGCGGCGATCTTCGGCCCGCTCTCCGATCACGCGATCAATGTCGATATGATCGTGCAGAACGTCGCCGAGGACGGCACCACGGACTTGACCTTCACCGTCACCAAGGCCGATCTCGCAAGGACCGTCAAGCTGCTCGAAGAGTGCCGCGCGACGCTGGGCTTTCGCGACTTGAAGCCCGATGCCAACGTGGTGAAGGTCTCGGTCATCGGCGTTGGCATGCGCAGCCATGTCGGCGTCGCGCAATTGATGTTCAAGACGCTTGCCGAGAAGGGCATCAACATCGAGGTGATCTCGACCTCGGAGATCAAGGTCAGCGTGCTGATCGCCGAGGAATACACCGAGCTGGCGCTGCGCGCGCTGCACACCGCCTACGGGCTCGATGCATGACGCAAGAGGCCGAGCGCCATAGCGCGCCCGCCGCGGCGGCGCGGCCACTGCCCGAGCGCAGTTGCGCCGATGCGCAGGCGCGCCGGCAGCTGCAGCTCCTGTGGCGTGCGGGCGCGGCGTTTCTCGGCTGCGATCTCGCAATCATGGGCGGCGCGATGACCTGGGTATCGGAGCGCAGCCTCGTTGCCGCGATCTCGAATGGCGGCGGCTTCGGCGTCATCGCCTGCGGCGCGATGGGTCCCAAGGAGCTCGACGCCGAGATCATCGCGACGCGCGCGCTGACGGCGCGGCCCTTCGGCGTCAACCTCATCACGATGCATCCGGAATTGCCGGCGCTCATCGAGGTCTGCGTTCAGCGCAAGGTCGGCCACATCGTGCTCGCCGGCGGGCTGCCGCCGGCCGGGGCGGCGGCGCAGATCAAGAATTCGGGTGCGAAGCTGCTCTGCTTCGCACCGGCCTTGGCGATCGCGAAGAAGCTCGTGCGCATGGGCGCCGATGCGATCGTCATCGAGGGCATGGAGGCGGGCGGGCATATCGGGCCGGTCTCGACCAGCGTGCTTGCGCAGGAAATCCTTCCCGCGCTGCGCGAGGTGCCGGTGTTCGTCGCGGGCGGTATCGGGCGCGGCGAGGCGATCGTCTCCTATCTCGAAATGGGCGCGGCCGGGGTGCAGCTCGGCACCCGCTTCGTCTGCGCTCACGAATCGATCGCGCATCCGCGCTTCAAGCAGGCCTTCTTGCGCGCGGGCGCGCGCGACGCCGTGCCCTCCGTGCAACTCGATCCGCGCTTTCCGGTCATTCCCGTGCGCGCGCTCGCCAATGAAGGCACGCGCGCTTTCACCGAGATGCAGCGCGGCGTGATCGATCGCTTCAATCGCGGCGAGGTGTCGCGCGAGAATGCCCAGCTCGAGATCGAGCGCTATTGGGCGGGGGCGCTGCGGCGCGCGGTGATCGAGGGCGATGTCGAGCGCGGCTCGCTGATGGCGGGACAAAGCGTGGGGCTCGTGACGCGCGAGCAACCGATCCAGGAGATTCTCGACGAGCTGGTGGACCAGGCGGTCGCCGCGCTCGGGGCGCGGGCGCGGATCGCGCGCGCGGAGCCGCCGCCGGCGGAGCACGCAGGGCAGTAATGGAAGCGGTCTCCGCTTCGCGGCTTGTCCTCCGCCGGTTGCGCGATGTGATGGCGGGGCAGGGCACCGCGCAGGAACGGCTCAACACCATCGTGCGCATCATCGCCGCCGACATGGTGGCCGAAGTGTGCTCCTGCTACATCATGCGCGCCGGCGAGGTGCTGGAGCTGTTCGCGACCGAGGGCTTGCGGCCGGAAGCCGTGCACCGCACGCGGCTGCGGGTCGGCGAAGGCCTGGTCGGAGTCATCGCCGCGACGGCGTTGCCGCTCGCTTTGGCCGATGCCCAGGCGCATCCGGATTTCGCCTACCGGCCGGAGACCGGCGAGGAAATCTATCACTCGCTCTTGGGCGTGCCGATCCTGCGCTCGGGCCGGGTTCTGGGCGTGGTGGTGGTGCAGAATCGCACGCTGCGGCACTATCACGAGGACGAAGTCGAAGCGCTCCAGACCATCGCCATGGTGCTCGCCGAGCTCGCCGCCTCGGGCGAGCTCGTCAACCCGCTCGAGCGCCAGCCCGTGCCCGGTCAGGGGCAACAACCCTTGCGGCTCGAGGGCATAAAGCTCAATGGCGGGCTCGCCATCGCGCAGGCGGTCCTGCACGAGCCGCGCATCGTCATCCGGCAGGTGGTCGCCGAAGATCCCCAGGCCGAGCTCGAAAGGCTGCGGCGCGCGGTCGAGGCGATGCAGAGCGCGATCGACGATCTGCTATCGGCGAGCGACGTGGCGCCGGGCGGCGAGCATCGCGACGTGCTCGAGACCTATCGCATGTTCGCGGGCGATCACGGCTGGCTGCGGCGCATCTCGGAGACCGTCAAGAGCGGGCTGACCGCCGAAGCCGCCGTGCAGAAGGTCCAGAGCGACATGCGCGCGCGGATGAATCAGGCGACCGACGCCTATCTGCGCGAAAGGCTCGCCGATCTCGACGATCTCGCCAACCGCTTGCAGCAGCATCTCGCCGGCCATCCCTTCTCGACCGCCGCCGCGGATCTGCCGGAAGAGTTCATCCTCATCGCGCGCAACATGGGGCCGGCGGAACTGCTCGATTACGACCGGCGGCGCCTCAAGGGCCTGGTGCTCGAGGAAAGCTCGCCCAACGCGCATGTCGCGGTGGTCGCGCGGGCGCTCGATATCCCGGTGGTGGGGCGCGTCAAGGACGTCTTGAACCGCGTCGATGCCAATGACGCCGTCGTCGTCGATGGCGACGAGGCGGCGGTCGTGCTGCGGCCAAGCGAGGATGTGCAGCAGGCGGTCGATGAGCGCATCAAGGTGCGGCTGGGGCAGCGGCAGCATTACGAGGCGCTGCGCGATCTCCCGGCCGAAACCAAGGACGGCGTCGCCGTGGCGCTTCTCCTCAATGCCGGCCTCTTCGTCGATTTGCCCTATCTCGACGAGACCGGCGCGGCGGGCATCGGGCTTTTCCGCACCGAGCTGCAATTCATGCTGCGCGAGAAATTTCCGACCGTCGCGGAGCAGACCGCGCTCTATCGCCGCGTCCTCGATCAGGCGGGCGAGCGGCCGGTAACCTTCCGCACGCTCGACATCGGCGGAGACAAGGTCCTGCCCTATATGGACGACATCGCCGAAGAGAACCCGGCGATGGGCTGGCGGGCGATTCGCATCGCGCTTGATCGCCCGGCGATGCTGCGCCAGCAATTGCGCGCTCTCATTCGCGCGGCCGCCGGCCGGCTGTTGCGCGTCATGTTCCCGATGATCGCCGATGTCGGCGAATTCATGGCGGCGCGCGAGATTTTCGATCTTGAGCTCGACCGCCAGCGCCAGGCGGGCGGCGAGATGCCGGGCAAGGTCGAAGTCGGCTTGATGCTCGAAGTCCCGGCGCTGCTCTGGCAGATCCCCGCACTCGGCGGATGCGCCGATTTCATCTCGCTCGGGACCAACGATCTCGTCCAATTCCTCTTCGCCGCCGACCGCGGCAATCCGCGCCTCGCCGAGCGCTACGATCCCCTATCGCCGCCCATGTTGAGAATTCTCGGCGAGATCCAATCCCTCTGCCGCGAGCATCGGCTGCCGATCACGGTTTGCGGCGAGATGGCGGCCAAGCCCTTGGACGCGATGGCGCTGGTCGGGCTCGGCTTCCGCTCGCTGTCGATGGCGCCATCCGCGATCGGGGCGGTGAAGGCGGCGATCCGCAGTCTCGATGCATCCGCCCTCGAAGCCTTCGTCGCCTCGCTCGCCGGCGTGTCGGGCCGCAGCCTGCGCGACAAGTTCCACGATTTCGCGCGCGACCGCGGCATCAATGTATGAGGCGCCGCGTCCCCGCGACGGTTGCAGCCTCGCCCGGTAATTTGCTAGAAAATTCAGCGCGGACGATCCCCGGCGCCGGTTCGGTCGTTCGAGACGTGGCGCCGCACACGGCCAATCGCCCGAACCGGAGCGCGCGGACGACATGCCGACCTCCACCACCTCGATCAAACCAGAAGAGCCGCCGCGGCACTCGATCGGCACATTGCTGCGCGAGACGCGGCGCACGCTCGGCGGCGACATCGACAAGATCGCGGCGAGCCTGCGAATCCGCGCCTCGTTCCTGAAAGCGATCGAGGAAAGCCATTACGACCGGCTGCCGGCCCAAGTCTATGCGATCGGCTTCGTGCGTGCCTATGCGGCGCATCTCGGCCTCGATGGCGACGAGGCGGTGCGCCGCTTCAAGCAGGAAACCGTCGGTTTCGAGCCGCAGCGCGGCTTGAGCTTTCCCGTTCCGCTGGCGGAGCGGAGCATTCCGGGCGGGCGCATGCTGCTCGCGGCTTTGATCTTCGCGCTCTGCGGCTATGGACTCTGGTATTACGTCTCGACCGGCGAGCGCGACCGGCCCGAACGCGTGAGCGCGGTCCCGGCCGATCTCGAAGCCTCGTCCACGGCTCAGGCGACGGCGGCGCCAAGCCCCCCATCCTCCCCGACCGACGCCAAAGCGGCGGAAGCCGCCGCCGTGGCAGCCGCGCCGAGCGGCGCTTCGCCTGCCGCGGCTCCCGCCGCCGCGCCGCCGGCCGTTGCGACCGCGGCGCCCGTGCCCGCCTCAACCCCGCCCGCCGCTCCCGCTGGCCAAGCGGCAAAGCCAGGGACCGCCGCTGTCGCCGTCGCGCCGCCGCCCGTTGCCGTCGCCGCCGTGCCGGCTGGGCTTCCTGCGGTCGCGGCGCCGCCGGCCGTGCCGGCCTCGACTCAAGCGCGGGTCTATGGCGCCGAAGGCGGTGTCTCGCGCATCGTCATCGCGGTGACCAAGGACAGCTGGCTGCAAATCCGCGACGGCGACCGCGTGCTCCTCGACAAGGTTCTCCATCCGGGCGATTCCTACCGGGTGGGCGACCGGTCGGGCCTCGTCATGCGGACCGGGAACGCGGCGGGACTCGACATCGAAGTCGACGGGCATCGAACGCCGCCGATCAAGGGCACGGTTCGGAATCAGATCGCGCTCGATCCCGCCCGGTTGATCGCCGGAACCGCCGCGGCGGAGTGAGCCGGCCGGCCTTTGCCTTTCCTTAACCGAGCCGCAGCGCGGCTTTCGCCGTTGCGGCGAGCGCGCTATAACACCCATATTGAGGCTTAGCGCAGCTTTTCCCCCGTGAGGTTTCCACGATGAGCGTGCGTCCTTACCGCGACATTCAGCGACGCCGGTGCCGCCAGATTCATGTCGGTCCGGTGGCGGTGGGCGGCGATGCGCCGATCACCGTGCAATCGATGACCAATACGCTGACGCATGACGTGAAGGCGACGGTCGAGCAGATCCAGGCGCTGGAGCGCGCCGGCGCCGATATCGTGCGGGTCTCCTGCCCTGACGAGGAATCCTCGGCGGCGCTCAAAGCGATCGTGCCACAGGTGAAGGTGCCGATCGTCGCGGACATCCATTTCCATTACAAGCGCGCGATCGAGGCGGCCAAGAACGGCGCCGCCTGCCTGCGCATCAATCCCGGCAATATCGGCTCGTCCGAGCGCGTCAAAGAGGTGGTGAAGGCCGCGAAGGACCACAATTGCTCGATGCGCATCGGCGTCAATGCCGGCTCGCTCGAGCGCGATCTCCTCGAGCGCTATGGCGAGCCCTGCCCTGAGGCGATGGTCGAGAGCGCGCTGACCCATGCGAAGATTCTCGAAGACAATGATTTCTTCGAGTTCAAGATCTCGTGCAAGGCTTCGGATGTGTTCCTCGCCACCGCGGCCTATCAGCAATTGGCCGAGGCTTGCGACTATCCGCTTCATCTCGGCATCACCGAGGCGGGCGGTCTGATGAGCGGCACGATCAAATCGGCAATCGGCATGGGCTCGCTGCTGTGGGCCGGCATCGGCGACACGATCCGCGTCTCGCTCTCGGCCGATCCGGTCGAGGAGATCAAGGTCGGCTATGACATCCTCAAGTCGCTGGGGCTTCGCCGGCGCGGCGTCACGGTGATTTCCTGCCCCTCCTGCGCGCGTCAGCAATTCGAGGTCATCAAGACGGTCGAAGTTCTGGAGAAGCGCCTGGCGCATATCACGACGCCGATGACGCTGTCGGTGATCGGCTGCGTCGTCAACGGCCCGGGCGAGGCGCGCGAGACCGATATCGGCTTCACCGGCGGCGGCAACGGCACCCATCAGGTCTATATCGCCGGCGTGCCGGCGCACCGCCTCAAGGATCAGAGCATCGTCGATCACCTGGTCGCGCTGGTCGAGAAGAAAGCCGCCGAGATCGAGGCCGCGAAGAAGGAAGCGGCGGCGGCCGAAGCCGTTTCGTGAGTCGGCTTACCCGAGCATTCAATTCGTCACCCCCGCGCCCTTCGATGGGCTCAGGACCGGGGTCCAGGGCTCACGCGCGTCGCTTGCGCTGGATTCCCGCTTGCGCGGGAATGACGGATATCGAATTCCTTCGTCTCTTCTGATCCGAGATGCCAGCTCTTCAGCCGGTCCGCGGCACCCAGGATCTTCTTCCCGAGGCGCAGCGCCGCCATCGCGCGGTGATCGAGACGGCGCGGCAGATCGCCGAACGCTACGGCTATCACGAGATCGCGACGCCGATCTTCGAATTCACCGAGGTGTTTGCGCGGCCGATCGGCGAGACCAGCGATATCGTCTCCAAGGAAATGTACAGCTTCGCCGATCGCGGCGGCGAGGAGATCACGCTGCGGCCGGAATACACCGCCGGCATCGTGCGCGCGATCCTCTCCAATGGCCTGACGCAAAGCCTGCCGCAAAAGCTCTTCGCCTCGGGGCCGATGTTCCGCTACGAGCGGCCGCAGAAAGGCCGCTTCCGGCAATTCCACCAGATCGATGTCGAGCTGATCGGCGCGGCGCAGCCGGCGGGCGATGTCGAGATCATCGCGCTCGCCGCCGATATTCTCGATGCGCTGGGCGTGCTGAAGCGGACGGCGCTCGAGCTCAACACGCTTGGCGATCTGGCGAGCCGGCTCGCCTATCGCGAGGCCTTGATCGCCTACTACACGAGCCGCAGCGACGGTCTCTCCGAGGACAGCCTCAAGCGGCTCGAGCGCAATCCCCTGCGCATCCTCGATTCGAAGGATGAGGGCGACAAGCGCATCAACGCCGAGGCGCCGGCTTTCGAGGCCTATCTGACGCAAGAATCGCGCGACTTCTTCGCGGCAGTGCGGAGCGGCCTCGAAACCCTCGGCATTTCGTTCCGTCTCAATCCGCGCCTCGTGCGCGGGCTCGACTATTATTGCCACACCGCGTTCGAGTTCGTGACGACCGATCTCGGCGCGCAAGGCACGGTGCTCGGCGGCGGGCGCTATGACGGCCTGATGGGCGTGATGGGCGGACCCGAGACCCCGGGCGTCGGCTGGGCTGCGGGCATCGAGCGCCTCGCGCTGCTGATCGACGAGCCGGCGCCGCCGCCGCGGCCGATCGTGCTCGTGCCCTTGGGCGAGGCCGGCGAAGCGCTCGCGCTGACGCTCGCGCATTCCCTGCGGCGCAGCGGCTTCACGATCGATCTCGGCTATTCCGGCAATTTGCGCCGGCGGCTGCAGCGCGCAGACAAGCTCAAGGCGCGCGTTGCCGTCATCCTCGGCGACAACGAAATCGCGCGCAATGTCGCGGCCTTGCGCGACCTCGACACCGGCGAGCAGAGCGAAGTTCCGCTCGCGGCGCTCGAGGACCGGCTCGCGCCCTTCCGCTAGCGGAGTTCGTCATGCCCGGCAGCAGCGATGCCGGGGCGAGCCGCGAGCTGCTCGTCATCGGCATCAATCATCGCTCCGCCCGATCCGATCTCGGCGAGCGCTTCGCTCTGATCGAAGCCGATCTCGATCCGCTGCTCGACGCGCTGCGCGAACGCGGCCTTGCCGATGCGATGCTGCTCGCGACCTGCGACCGCGTCGAGCTCGTCAGCAGCGATCCCCAGGCGCTCGAGCTTTTCGTCCCGCTGCTCGCCGCCCGGCTGGAGCTTGCGCCGGCGGTTTTGGCGCCATCGGTCTATCGCCGGGCCGGTGCGGCGGCGCTGCGGCACCTTTTCGCGGTCGCCTGCGCGCTCGACAGCCGCGCGATCGGCGAGCCGCAGGTATTGGGGCAATTGAAGGCAGCGCATCGCGCCGCCGCGGAGCAGGGACTCGTCGGCGAGATGCTCGAAGCCGCGCTCGAAGCCGCCTATACGGCGGCGCGGCGCGTGCGGCGCGAGACCAAGATCGCGCAAGGGCCGGTTTCGCTGGCGACGGCGGCGCTGGCGCTCGCGCGCGACATCCATGGCGATCTCGCCGGCCGCACCGCGCTGCTGTTGGGGCCCTCGGAGCTCGGCGAGCTCATGGCCGGGCAATTCCGCCGCGCGGGGCTGGGCCGGCTCATCATCTGCGGGGCGCCGGCGCGTGCCGCGCGCGCCGCGCATAATCTCGCCGGCGAGGCGGCCGGTCTCGATGGCCTCGCGGAGGCGCTGGCCGCGGCCGACATCGTCGTCTCCGCGCTCGGCAATGGTCAGCCTGTGCTGAGCCGTGCGCTCGTCGCCGCGGCGTTGCGCAAGCGGCCGTTGAAGCCGATTTTCGTGATCGACGCGGCGATCCCGGCGGATGCCGAGCCCGCGATCAACGATCTCGACGGCGCTTTCCTTTACGATCTCGCCGATCTGGAGCGCACGGCGCTGGCGGGGCGCGCCGAGCGCGAGGCGGCGTCGGCCGCGGCCTGGGCGATCCTCGAATCGGAGCTGGCGGATTTCGCCGCGCGCGCCGCCTCGCGGCGCGCCGTGCCGGCGGTGGTGGCGCTGCGCCGCCGGGTCGAGCGCCTGCGCGAGGAAGCGCTGGCCGAAGGGGGCGATGCCGAAACCGTGACGCGGCGTCTCGTCAACCGGCTCCTGCACGATCCGTCGGAAGTGCTGCGCCAGCTCGCCGGCGAGGAAGCCGATGTCACGACCAGCGAGCGTTTGCTGCGGCGCCTCTTTCGGCTCGGCAGCGAGGATGAGAGGAAAGCGTGAGTGCCGCCACCCCGTTTGATGTGAAGCTCGAGAAAGTCGTGCGCCGCCATGCCGAGCTGCGCGACGCTCTCGCCGATCCGGCGCGCGCCGGCGGCGATTTCGCCAAGCTTTCCAAGGAATACAGCGATCTGACGCCGCTCGCCGAAGCGATCGACGCGCTGACGAAGGCGCGGATCGAGCAGACGGAGCTCGATACGCTTGCGCGCGACGGCGAGGCCGATATGCGCGCGCTCGCCGAGACGGAGATGAAGCTGCTGGAGAAGCGCATCCCGGCGCTCGAGCACGAGATCAAGCTGCTGCTGTTGCCGAAGGACGAGGCCGATGCGCGCAACGCCATCCTCGAGGTTCGCGCCGGCACCGGCGGCGAGGAGGCGGCGCTCTTCGCGGCCGAGCTGTTCCGCATGTATCAGCGCTATGCGGCGCTCCACAATTGGCGCTTCGAGGTGATGGAAGTCTCCGAGACCGGGATCGGCGGCTTCAAGGAGGCGATCGCCTCGATCACCGGCCACGACGTCTTCCATCGGCTGAAGTTCGAATCGGGCGTGCATCGCGTGCAGCGCGTGCCGCAGACCGAGGGATCGGGGCGGATTCACACCTCGGCGGCGACCGTCGCCGTTTTGCCCGAAGCCGAGGAGGTCGATATCAAGATCGACGACAAGGATCTCCGTATCGATGTGTTCCGCTCGAGCGGGCCGGGCGGCCAATCCGTCAACACCACCGACAGTGCGGTGCGCATCACCCATCTCCCGACGGGCCTCGTCGTACAGCAGCAGGACGAGAAATCACAGCACAAGAACAAGGCGAAGGCGATGAAGGTGCTGCGCGCGCGCCTCTACGAGCGCGAGCGCCAGGCGAAGGAGGCCTCGCGCGCCGCTTCGCGCAAGAGCCAGGTCGGAAGCGGCGACCGCTCCGAGCGCATCCGCACCTACAATTTCCCGCAAGGCCGGGTGAGCGATCACCGCATCAATCTGACGCTCTACAAGATCGACAAGGTGATGTCGGGCGAAGCGCTCGACGAATTCATCGAAGCGCTCTTGGCCGAAGACCAGGCGGCGCGCCTCGCCGAAGCCGAATGACGCGTGAGCCGAAGATTGCCGCCGCGACCGTTGGCGGTGCGATCACTGCCGCAGCCGCCCGCCTTGCGGCGAGCGGCATTGCCGAGCCGCGGCGCGAGGCGCGCCTCATCCTGGGCTTGGCGCTCGGCGTCGATCCGGGCGAGCTTCTCGCTTGGCCCGAGCGCGCCCTCGATGCGGCGGCGCGGGCGCAATTCGAGGCGCTGGTCCGCCGCCGCGCCGGGCACGAGCCTTTCTCGCGCCTCAGAGGCAGGCGCGAATTCTGGAGCCTCGATTTCGAGCTCTCGCCGGAAACGCTGGATCCGCGCCCCGACAGCGAGACCCTGATCGAGGCTGCGCTCGCGGCGATCGCCGATCGCGGCGCCAAGCTGCGCGTCCTCGATTTCGGCACCGGCACGGGCTGCCTGCTGCTGGCGCTTTTGAGCGAGCTGCCCAATGCCACTGGACTCGGCATCGACCGGCTGCCCGGCGCCGTCGCGACGGCGCGGCGCAATGCGGCGCGGCTGAGGCTCGAGGGTCGGGCCCACTTCCGCGAGGGCGATTGGGACCGCGAAATTCTCGGCCCGGTCGATGTAATCCTCGCCAACCCTCCCTATATCAGCTCCGAGGAGATTTCCCGCCTCGCGCCGGAAGTGGCGAAGTTCGAGCCGAGAGCGGCGCTCGATGGCGGGATGGACGGGCTCGACGCCTATCGCGTCCTGGCCCCGGCGATCGCGCGGCTCTTGGCCTCGGGCGGCTTTGCCGCGGTCGAGATCGGCTTCGGACAGAGCGCTTCGGTGGTTGCGCTTTTCTCCGAATCGGGGTTAAAAATCAGGTCGCTGCGACCGGATTTGTCAGGAACGCCGCGCTGCCTCGTGGCAGGGCTTTGAAATCCGGCGATTAACCGCTCCGACGGTAAAAAAGTCATTGGATTATCCAAACATCCCGTCTAGGGTGACTTTACGAAAGAAAAGGAGCCATGAGGCTCTGCGCCCGCTGGGCGCCGGCACACCCCCGAGCCGTGATGCGCGAACCTGCCGATGGCAGCGCCTGGGGTTTCTAAAGACGGCAACGGAAACGCGAAAAGCGAGCACATGCATCAAGATTTCAAAGGTGTCATGAGACCAGGACAGAACAAGCGGTCCCGGGGCCGCAATCATAATCCCAATAATATGGGCGGTCACCCCAACAACAACCGGGGACCGCGCCCGCCGAATCGCTCGCAGACCTTCGACAGCAACGGGCCGAGCGTCAAAATTCGCGGCAACGCCTATCAGGTGTTCGAGCGCTATATCGCGCTTGCCCGCGAAGCCTCTTCCTCGGGCGACCGAATCGCGGCGGAAAACCTCTATCAGCATGCGGAGCACTATTTCCGCATCATGCAGGCGAATGGCGAAGGCGGCCCGATGGGTGCGCCGCGGCCGATGACGCCCGCCGATACCGAGATGAACGGCATGGAGGGCGACGGCGAGTTCGCCCAGCCGGGTCAATCGGCGCAACCGCACGCGCAGCAGCCGCATGCGGCCCAGCCGCAGCCGCAGGCTTCGGAGCCGCCCCAAGCCGACGATTCCGAAGCGCCGCCGACCGCCTGAGTCGCCGATCCCGGCGCTTCGGCGCCGTCCCGGGCCAAGGCCGACCCTTTTCCAGCGGGTCACGCGCCCCCATATCTTTTTGGAAGACGAGGAGAGGTTGCCTCCAAGAGGGACCCTCCGCGCCGTTTCGATAAGGGGCGATCATGGATTTCGAGAAATACACCGAGCGCGCCAAAGGATTCATCCAGGCCGCGCAAAACCTGGCGCAGCGCCGCGCCCATCAGCAAATCACGCCTGAGCATCTTCTGAAGGTCCTGATCGAGGACAAAGAGGGTCTCGCCTCCAATCTCATTCGCGCCGCGGGCGGCGATCCGCGCGCCGTGTCCGCCGCGGTCGACGCATCGCTCGACAAGCTCGCGCGGGTCGAGGGCGGCAACGGCCAGGTTTATCTCACCTCGGAAACCAATCGGCTGTTCAACGAGGCCGAGAAGCTCGCCGAGAAGGCGGGCGACAGTTTCGTCACCGTCGAGCGGCTGTTGCTCGCGATGACCTTGGCGAAGGATACGCCGGCCGCGAAGGCGCTTGCCGCGGGCGGGATCACAGCACAAACCCTAAATGCCGCGATCGAGCAGATCCGCAAAGGCCGCAAGGCCGACAGCGCCAGCGCCGAAGAAGGCTATGACGCGCTGAAGAAATACGCGCGCGATTTGACCGAGGCGGCGCGCGACGGCAAGCTCGATCCCGTCATCGGGCGCGACGAGGAAATCCGCCGCACCATCCAGGTGTTGTCGCGCCGCACCAAGAACAATCCCGTGCTCATCGGCGAGCCGGGCGTCGGCAAGACGGCGATCGTCGAAGGCCTGGCGCTGCGCATCGCCCATGGCGACGTGCCCGACAGCCTCAAGGAAAAGCGCCTCCTGGCGCTCGATCTCGGCGCGCTCATCGCCGGCGCCAAGTTCCGCGGCGAGTTCGAGGAGCGGCTCAAGGCCGTCCTTGCCGAGATCACCGCGGCCGAAGGCGAGATCATCGTCTTCATCGACGAGCTGCACACGCTGGTCGGCGCCGGCAAGGCCGATGGCGCGATGGACGCGTCCAACATGCTGAAGCCGGCACTGGCGCGCGGCGAGCTCCATTGCGTCGGCGCAACGACGCTCGACGAATATCGCAAGCACATCGAGAAGGACGCGGCCCTCGCGCGGCGCTTCCAGCCGGTCTTCGTCACCGAGCCCACGGTCGAGGATACGATCTCGATCCTGCGCGGCATCAAGGACAAATACGAGCTGCACCATCATGTGCGCATCACCGACGGCGCGATCGTCGCCGCGGCGACGTTGAGCAACCGCTACATCACCGACCGGTTCCTGCCCGACAAGGCGATCGACCTGATGGACGAGGCGGCCTCGCGCCTGCGCATGGAGGCGGAATCGAAGCCCGAGGAGATCGACGAGCTCGACCGCCGCATCATGCAGCTGAAGATCGAGCGCGAGGCCTTGAAGAAGGAGCACGATCCGGCCTCGCAGGAGCGGCTCGAAAAACTGATCGAGGAGCTGGGCGGCCTCGAGAAGCAATCCGCCGAGCTGACCGCGCAATGGCGCGCCGAGAAGGACAAGATGGCCTCGGCGCAAAAGCTCAAGGAGCAGATCGATCAGGCGCGGATCGAGCTGGAGCAGGCGCAGCGCAAGGGCAATTTCACCCGCGCCGGCGAGCTCACCTATGCCGTTATCCCGGAGCTCGAGCGCAAGCTGAAGCTCGCCGAGGAAGCCGAAAGCCACCGCATGATCGAAGAGGCGGTGACCGATCAGCACATCGCCAGCGTCGTCTCGCGCTGGACCGGCATCCCGGTCGATAAGATGCTCGAAGGCGAGCGCGAGAAGCTGCTTCGCATGGAGGACAATGTGAAGCGGCGCGTCGTTGGCCAGGACGAGGCCGTCACGGCGGTCGCCAACGCCATCCGCCGCGCGCGCGCCGGCTTGCAGGACCCGAACCGGCCTCTGGGCTCGTTCCTCTTCCTTGGACCCACCGGCGTCGGCAAGACCGAGCTTGCCCGCGCGCTCGCCGAGTTCCTGTTCGACGACGAGCAGGCGATGCTGCGCGTCGACATGTCGGAGTACATGGAAAAGCATTCGGTCGCGCGGCTCATCGGCGCGCCGCCCGGCTATGTCGGCTATGAAGAAGGCGGCAGCCTTACCGAATCGGTGCGGCGGCGGCCTTATCAGGTGATCCTCTTCGACGAGGTCGAAAAGGCGCATCCCGACGT
>DATNGG010000092.1:0-55039 GCA_035605975.1 Allostellaceae bacterium
AGGTCGGCAAGGCGCTGGGTCTCACCGAGGACGTCACGGCCGCGCTCGCTTCGCAGCTTTGGGGCTGGAGCGAGGAAGGGGTCGAGCCGCAGCACGCCGCCGAGCTCAACCTCAATCTCGACGATCGGCGCCTGCGGCTGACGCTCGATCTCGCCAAGCAACTCATCGGCACGCCGCGCCACCTGTCGCAGCATCCCGGCGGCTTCGTTCTGACGCAGGACCGGCTCGACGAGCTGGTGCCGATCGAGCCGGCGGCGATGGAGCAGCGCGCGGTCATCGAATGGGACAAGGACGATATCGACGCGCTGCGCTTCATGAAGGTCGATGTGCTGGGCCTCGGCATGCTGGGCTGCATGCGCCGCGCCTTCGATCTGCTCGAAGAGCATAAGGGCGTGCACCACGATCTCGCCAGCATTCCGGCCGAGGATCCGGAGACCTATGCGATGATCCGCAAGGCGGACACGATCGGCGTCTTCCAGATCGAAAGCCGCGCACAGATGGCGATGCTGCCGCGTCTCAAGCCCCAGACCTTCTACGATCTCGTCATCGAAGTGGCGATCGTGCGGCCGGGGCCGATCCAGGGCGATATGGTGCATCCCTATCTGCGGCGGCGCGAGGGCAAGGAGGATGTCGAGTATCCGCGGCCCGAATTGGAGAGGGTGCTGGGCAAGACACTGGGCGTGCCGCTCTTCCAGGAACAGGCGATGCGCGTCGCCATCGAAGGCGCGGGCTTCACGCCCAGCGAGGCGGATCAGCTTCGCCGCGCCATGGCGACGTTCAAGCATACGGGCGGCGTCAGCGCCTTCCGGGAGAAGCTGGTCAACGGCATGCTCGAGCGCGGCTATGCGAGGGATTTCGCCGAGCGCACCTTCAAGCAGCTGGAAGGCTTCGGCTCTTATGGCTTCCCCGAAAGCCATGCCGCGTCCTTCGCCAAGATCGCCTATGCGTCGAGCTGGATGAAGTGCCACCATCCCGATGTGTTCTGCGCCGCTTTGCTCAACGCGCAGCCCATGGGTTTCTACGCGCCGGCGCAGATCGTGCGCGATGCGCGCCAGCACGGCGTCGAGATACGGCCGGTCGATGTCAATGCCTCGCGCTGGGATTGCACCCCCGAGGCGGTGGATGGGTCGAAATACCATGCCGTCCGTCTCGGCCTGCGCCTGGTGAAGGGGCTCGCCAACAAGGACGGCGCGGCGCTCGTCGCAGCGCGCGGCGATCGGGCCTATCGGAGTATCGAGGAGCTGCAGCGCCGCTCGGACGTGCCGGCGGCGGCGCTGGAGCGCCTTGCCGACGCCGATGCCTTCCGCCCCGCGCTGGGCTTGAGCCGGCGCGAGGCGATCTGGGCGATCCGTGCGCTGCGCGATGAACCCTTGCCGCTCTTTGCCGCCGCGGCGCGCGCGGAAGAAATCCTGCCCGAGCTGACCGAACCTGCCGTCGCTCTGCGGCCGATGACGACGGGCCGCGAAGTCGTCGAAGATTATGGTGCGGTGGGCTTCACCCTGCGCCGCCATCCCGTCGCCTTCCTGCGCGCCGATCTCGCGGCGCAGAAGATTGCCAGCTGCGCCCAAGCGATCGAGACGCGCGACGGGCGCTGGACCATGACGGCGGGGTTAGTGCTGGTGCGCCAGCGCCCCGGCTCGGCGAGCGGCGTTATCTTCGTCACCATCGAGGACGAGACCGGCATCGCCAATCTTGTCGTCTGGCCCAAGATTTTCGAGCGTTTTCGCCGCATCGTGCTCTCGGCGCGGATGATCGCGGTCAAAGGCCGCATCCAGCGCGAAGGCGAGGTGGTCCATCTCGTCGCGCAGGAATTGCGCGATTTATCGGAGCTGCTGCGCAGCGTCGGCAATCGCGAAGAGGAATTTCCGCTGCCCCATGGGCGCGGCGATCAGGTGACCCATGGCGGCGGCCCGGATTCCCGCGAGATGCCGGGCCGAAAGCCGCGCGACATCTTCATCCCCGATCTGCGCCTCAGGCGCGATTCCGGCATCAAGCCCGCGACGCGCGATTTCCATTGAGTGGAGGCTTTCTCATCCGGCCCTCTTCAGCAGCGAAGCGGCGACGCGCAGATCGGCGGTGAAGCGCCGGATCTCCGCCTCGCGCGATGCATCATCGGCGCGCAGCAGCGCCGAAGGATGGACCGTCGCCACCACATGCGGCGCCCGGTCGGAGGCGATCTCGACGCCGCGCGAGCGGCTGACGCGGAATTGCGCGCCGAGCAGCGCCTGCGCCGCGGTCGCGCCGAGGCAGACCAGCACAATGGGCTTCACCACGCGCAGCTCGGCTTCGAGCCAAGGCCGGCAGGCGCGAATTTCCCCGGCATTGGGCTTGGCATGAAGCCGGCGCTTGCCGCGCGGCGTCCATTTGAAGTGCTTGACGACATTGCTGACATAGGCGTCCTTGCGCTCGATGCCGGCCTCCGCGAGGCAGCGATCGAGCAGCGCGCCGGCCGGGCCGACGAAAGGCCGGCCGGCGAGGTCTTCGCGATCGCCCGGGGTCTCGCCGACGAGCATCAGTGGCGCATGCGCGGCGCCTTCGCCGAAGACGGTCTGGGTTGCGTTGCGATAAAGCGGGCAGGCGGTGCAGCGCGCCGCCGCCGCGCGCAGCTCCGAAAGGCTCGCTTTCTCCGGCACCGGAGCCAGCCCCGACCCCGGGAAGAGATCGGCGGGTGGGCTATGCCTTCTTGGCTTCGCCGGCATCGAGCCTCGCTTTGATGTAGCGCCCAACGAGCAGTGCCGCCGGATAAGCGATCTCTTCCTCGGCGCGGGCATGAGCGATGAGATTTGCCGCGAACGCCACCACGCTGGGATTGTTCTCGGCCTTGGCAACCTCGATCAGCCGGTTCAGAGCCGCGACGATCTCCTTATGCTCGGCGAGCATTCGCGGCATCTCGGCTTCCAGCTTGTCGGTCAGCCTCAGCACCGTGGTCATCCCAGGCTCGAATTTGCCGGCCGCCAGATCCGTGAGAAGCCCCAGAGCCGGCAGGGCATATTCCTCTTCCTTGACGAAATGCGGATGCATGATCCGCACCACCGCCTCGGCCGCTCGGCTGGTTTTGCCGCCGGCCTGGGTGGCGCGCGCAAGTTCGGCGTGGAGTCCATCATGCTCGGCCTTCAACGTCGCGGGAATGCGATAGTGCGGCATGGGTACGGCTCCTCGATTGCGTTGCCCAGGTTGAAATTCGAGCACAGACCGGTCCTGTCCGCGTTGACTTGGATCAGAGGAGCAAACCGTCCGTCGCGGCGCGCGATCCGACTACTTCCTCAATCACGATGGCCGCGCCCGCGTTCCATCGTGCGCATCGGTGCGCCCACCAATAATTGAGTTGCTCGCCGTGCTGCACTGAGAAAGGATTGCAGCGTGATCGCCTCGATCCTGGGGCGGCCGACAAGAGCGGGCGGACCCATCCGAGCCGCCGCCAGAGAGGGAGCGAAGATGTCTGTTTCGAAACGCGCATGTTTTGGCTGCGGGGCCGTGTTGGCCGCGCTCGGTTGTGTTCTTGCCGCCAACTGGGCCGAGGCGGCCACGACGCTGCGGGCGGCCAAATCCGTTCCCGGGCAATTCAGCTTCGTCGTTCTCGATGTCGGCCTGAAGCAGGGCATCTTCGCCAAATACGGCGTCGATTTCACCGTCACCGGCTTTACCGGCGACGCCAAAATGCAGGAAGGCATGGCCGCGGGCAGCGTCGATATCGGTCTCGGCGGCGGCCCGGCCATGGCGTTCGCGGCCAAAGGCGCGCCGGTGCTGGCGGTCGCCGCCTTCGCCGGAGCGCCGAGCGACATCGCCCTTGCCGTGAAAGCCGATTCGCCGATCAAGACGATCGCCGATCTGCGCGGCAAGCGCGTCGCCGTCAGCTCTCCGGGCTCGCTCACCGACTGGCTCGGCCACCAGATTCCGCTGCACCAGGGCTGGGACGCCAAAAGCGTCGACGTGGTGCCGACCGGCGCCGGCCCGGCGATGATCTCGGCGCTTCTGACCGGCTCGATCGATGCCGGGATCACCACCACCGGCGCGGCGCTCGTGCTCGAGGAAAAGAAGCAGGGGCGAATTCTCGCGACCATGGACAAATTCGAGCCGCACTTCATCACCCATGTCGTCTTCGCGCACCGGCAATTCCTCGACCAGCATCCCGACGCGGTCGACGCTTTCCTCAAAGGCTTTTTCGCGACCATCGCCTATATGCGCGGACACAAGGACGAAACCGTCGCGATCGCGACCGCGGCGCTCAACCAGAGCCCCGAGGTGGTGAAGAAGAGTTACGATCTGCTGATGCCGCAGCTGTTGAAGGATGGCACGTTCGATCCGGCCTCGCTCGCGAAGATCAAGAGCTCGTTCCTCGATATGAAGATTCTGCCTTCGGCGCCGAGCGACGATCAAATCCTCACGCGGCGCTTCCTGCCGGTCAAGTTCTAGAGGCGCTCATGGCACGCGATCCGCAAGTCGACCTTATCTTCTCGCATTTCATCCCGCGCTATGTCGCGACGGGGATCGACATCAACGACATCGACCGGATGCGCGCGCGCATCGAGTCCTGGTCCGAGTGGTGCCGCGTCTGGAGCGAACAGGGGGCGCTGCATGAAGGGCTCGCGCACGAGGCTGCAGCCAAGGGACGGAGCGTCACCGCGCGAGACGCCTATCTGCGTGCCGCGATTTACTATCATTACGGCAAGCATCTTTTCGGCGCCCAGCCCGACGCGTATTTGGCGACGCATCGCGCGATGCTGCGTTGCTATGAGGCGATGGCGCGGTTCGAAGAGAGGATGGAGCGCATCGCCATCCCCTTCGAAGAGGGGCGGCTGGCGGGCTGGCTGCGCCGTCCGCCCGGCGTCGCAAAACCGGCGGTCGCGATCATCCTGCCAGGGCTCGATGCCTGCAAGGAGGAGCTCCATGCCTGGAGCGATGCGTTCCTGGAGCGCGGCCTTGCGACGCTGCAGCTCGACGGGCCCGGCCAGGGCGAGGTGGCGTTCGAGATGCCGATCCGCACCGATTGGGGGCGAGTGATCGGCGCGGCAATCGATGTCCTGGAGCGCCGCGGCGATGTCGATGCGGCGCGGGTCGGCATTGTCGGCCAAAGCCTCGGCGCGATCTATGCGCCGCTCGCCGCGGCTTTCGAGCCGCGCCTCAAAGCCTGCATCGCCAATTGCGGCCCGTTCAATTTCGGGCCGGTGCTGCCGCTGCTGCCGCGCGTCTCGCAAGATCTCTTCCGCATTCGCGCCCATCTCGCGACAATGGACGAGGCGCTGGCGCTCGCCCATCGCCTCAGCCTCGACAACGGCGTTGCCGCGCAGATCAAATGCCCGTTGCTCGTGCTGTTCGGCGCGGGCGACCGGATCGTGCCGGCCTCGGAGGGCGAAAAGCTCGCCAAGGCCGCGGGCGGCCCGGTCGATTTCGTGGTCTATGAAGAGGGCAATCACGTCTGCTTCAACATCCCCTACAAGTTCCGCCCGCTCACGGCCGATTGGATGGCGGAGACGCTAACATGACGGGAAGTGGCGGATCGCTATCCGCTGCACCGTGGTAGCGGCGCGGCGCGGCACCGAACTGGCGGTGACCAGGGTGTGATAACGGGGGGAGGCCCGCGCAATGCGGCGTCCCGGCCCCTAAATCGTGTCGATGGGTGCCGGCGGCCTGAGCCTCCGGCGGCACGCCGAACTCACAAGCGATTTTTGGCGGTTCGCGTCGCGCGCGTCGGCGCGTGGACATTCATAGCTGCAACCGAGGAGTCGATCCCCGCCATGAATGGACTTCGACAGGAGATGAAAGCGGCCTGGAACAGCAGGGCCGCGCATGATCCGTTCCACTATGTCGAGACGGAATTCTGGGACGGCAATGTCGACAAGTTCTTCTCCCTTGGCGAGGAGCGTGCCCGAACCGTGATCGATCCCGTTCTCGCCACCTATCGCGTTCCCGCAGCGGCGCAAGCCGCCCTCGACCTCGGCTGCGGGGTCGGACGCTTCAGCCGCGCGCTCGCCGAGCGCTTTGACGCGGTGGCGGCGATCGATGTGTCAGAAGGCATGATCCAAACCGCGCTCGATGCCAATCGCGACGTCGATAATCTGCGCTTCTTTGCCACCGACGGAATGTTCTTTCCTCTGGACGAGGACAGCGTCGATTTCGTTTTCTCATACGAAGTCTTGCAGCACATGCCATCCCATGATGTGATCGCGGCCAATCTTCGCGAGACCGCCCGCGTGCTGCGGCCGGGCGGCCGTGCGCTGCTCCATTTCAAGACCGCTTATGATGATCATGCCATCGTGAACCACCTGCTGTGCGCACTGCCCGATTGGGTGGCCCAGCGCGTGCGAAGCATGGCCAAGCGCGACACGATGACGAGCGATGCGGCATTTCGCGGCGCGCCGCCGCTTCCGCCATCGAGTATCGCACGCCTCTGCGAGCAAGTCGGCCTCGCGGTTGTCGAATTTCTCGGCGATCCGACTCATAGCGCGGGAACACGGGTCTTCGCGCTGCTGCAACACGAGATCCCGTGCGGCGACGCTGTCCTTCCCAACCGCCGCGCCCTTGAGGCAAGTGACGAAGCCGATGCAGCCGCGCTGAGAACGTCGTAGGGGACTAGCGAGTTGCAGCGTGCGCGATTGACGCGAAGGCAAGCGGCCCGAGTTGGAATTTATCGACGCGAATGAGTGCGCTGACGATGAGAAGCATCACACTCGCTGTGTGCCTAGTGGCTTTTCTGCCGTTCACAACAGACGCAAAAGCCAATAATTTCGATGGCACTTGGAGAGGATCGGCGCCGTCGCCAACGGCGAGCTGTCCGGGTGCGACGTTCGAGATGATCGTTGCGAACGGCAAGATCACCGGCAGCATGATCACCGTCCGAGGTGCGCAGGGACTCACCGGCTCCGTGTCAAGCGAAGGAGCCTTCGTCGCAGGCGCCGGACGTGACGAGATGCTGTTGGGCCACATGAACGGCCACAAGCTCGCGGGCACTGTGCGTCTGTCTTGCGGACGCACCTCGGCTATCGGCGAGAAGGCGTCTTAAGAGAGAGAGACTACGCCTGAAAAAGCCTCGCACCGCCTATCGCTCGACAGACGGCGCTGGCGGATGGGGTGAGATTCGAACTCACGGTGGAGTTGCCCCCACGCCGGTTTTCAAGACCGGTGCCTTAAACCGCTCGGCCACCCATCCGCGCCGCGGCGGCGTGGCTTAGCAAGCTGTCGAAGACGGGGGAAGGGCGGCTCACCGCCGCGATTGCCGCCATTTCGTACCCGCCGCGCTGGATGATCGGGGAATCGAACGCGGCGGGCACGCATGGGCGTATCAAGCTTTGGCGACGGCGGGGAAGCGCGCCGCCGCAGAGAGACTACGCGCGGGATGCGAGTCGTTCGTCGTGGCAAAGCTGTGTCAAGCCGTCCGCCGCGCCGCGCTCACCCCGTGATGAGAGCGAGGCCCTGAAGCTCTTGCTGGGCAGCGGCCGGCGTCATCAGCATCGTCGTATAGCCGTTGATGTCGCAACCGGCGATGCTGCGCCCGGTGCAGGGCCTCGCCGGCAGGGCGGCGATCTTGATATACGCGACTTGGCCGGGGCCGAGCGTTACCGTCTTGAACTGGAAAGGATCGGGCCGAGTCGGGCTGAAGGTGATGGTGTAGCTGCCGGGCGCGAGGTCGCGATAGAGAACCGTGCCGCGCGGCAAGATGCCGATCGGCGATTGGTTGAGCGCCACCCGCAGCACATCCGAAGGCTCGTAATAGCCGATCTCGCGATAGAGGATGATCTGTGCGGCGCCGGCGGGCGGCGGCGGTATCGGACCGGGGATCGGGGTGACAGTCGGACTGGCGCAGCCGACCAGCAGCGCAAGCAACAGAGGCAACAGAGCGCGTCGCATGCCAAGCCTCTTGGGTCTTTTCTGAGATTGGGATGCCGGGCGTCCGGACGCAAGTGTTTCAGGGCCTGTCTCTCGTCTCCCGGCGCTCTATCCTACGCCCGGTCGATGCCAGCTCGGGGAGAATGCCATGACGATGTCGAACAAAGGCGATGCGCCGCTTGTCCTCGCCAAGACCGGCTGGGTCTATGCCGGCGGTCATGTCGAGACTATCGCCGGCAAGCAATACACCGTCGGACAAATCTATGCCGAGTATATGATCCCGGCGGAGCGGCGCTCTCCCTACCCGGTGATCATGGTGCATGGCGGCACTATGTCGGGCACCAACTACACCGGCACGCCCGATGGCCGCGAAGGCTGGGCGCAGAATTTCGCGCGCGCGGGCTATGCGGTCTATGTCGTCGATCAGGTCGGCAAGGGCCGCTCGCCCTATTATCCGAGCGTTTATGGTCCGAAAGCGCCGACCGACATAGCAAACAATCAGTCGCGCTATGTCGCACAGGAAAGCTTCGAGCTCTGGCCGCAAGCGCATCTGCACACGCAATGGCCGGGCGGCGCGTCGCTCGACGATCCGGCGGTACAGCAACTCGTCGCCTCGCAGCTTCCCTCGATCAAGGATTTCCATCGCCAGCAGGAGCTCAACACCGCCGCGCTGATCGCGCTGATCGACCAGATTGGGCCGTCGATCCTGATGGTGCATTCGCAAGCGGGCGCCTTTGGCTGGCCGGTCGCCGATGCGCGGCCCGATGCGGTTAAGGGCCTGCTCGCGATCGAGCCGAACGGTCCGCCGTTTTATCCGGTATCCTTCGTCGGCGCGCCCGATTGGTTCGAATACGGCAAGACGCCGGCGCTGCGCTATGGCATCACGGATATGCCGCTCAACTATGATCCGCCGGTGAACGACCCGTCCGAGCTGAAGATCCGTCAGCAAGAGAAGCCCGATGCGCCCGGCCTCGTGCACGGCTATCTGCAAGTCGAGCCGGCGCGCGCGCTGCCCAATCTGCGCAAGGTGCCGATCCTGGTCGTGACCGCCGAGGCGTCCTATCACGCGCCCTACGATCATTGCACGGTGAAGTATCTGCGCCAGGCCGGCGTCGAGGCTCAGTGGATGCAGCTCGCGGAGCACGGCATTCGCGGCAACAGCCATGTGCTGATGATGGAGAAGAACAGCGAGGCCATCGCCGATCTCATCATCGGCTGGACGGATCGGATGGTGGTTAAAAAAGCGTGACGCGCGCGAAGCAAACCGTGCCGCGAGCAGCTTTCCGGCTTGACCGCGCCCGAGTCGCACTGTTAGCTGACACCCATGCCAAGGATCGCCGAGCTCGAAAACGACGTGCGGATCACCGGAGAGCGCTATCGCGCGGCGCGCAGCCGCTTTGCCGCGACGGTGCGCATCTTCGACCAATCGCCGGCGCGCGATATGGAGCTGACGCAGGCTTTGACGGCGGCGGAGAACGCTTTCATCCAGGCGTGGACGGCCTTCTCGAAGGCGAAGGATGCGTTGCACGAAGCGCAGCAAAGCCCGAGCGCGCGGCCTGCGGCGCCGCGCGCGTGATCCTCTCCTGAGCTAAGGAAGCCCGCTTACAGAGCCGTCAATTCGCTGCCGAGGCTGGGGTTGAGCCGGGCGGCGCCGATTGCAGCGCTTGGCTGGTCCCGGCGCGCGAAGCGCAGCCTTCCGTCTTCCGCCAAATCTTCCACAACGCGTCCTCATAGATTGCCATGAAGCCCGTCTCGAGGCGGGGCTTGGCGACGGCAAGCAAAGGGGCTTGGAAATCGCCGCCCCAGACCGGCCGTTTGGGCTGCGCGACGATGCATGCGTCGCCGATCACCTGGGATGGCTGCAGCTTGTAGCCTTGCGGCAAGTCGTTGCCGAAATGCCAATACGCCCACCCGCCTCTTGGCGGCGGGCTCAAGAACAGCGGAGGGAAGGGATTGGCGAAATCGAGATTGGCGATGACCTGGCGACCGACGCCGATGCGCTCGATCGCGCGAATGCCGTCGTTGAGCGCTTCGATCTCGCCGATATCGTCCGGGTCCTTCATCAGCGTCTCGAGAACGATGCCGCCCTGCGCCGCGACGCGAACCGGCTCGATCTTGCCCGACGCGATGCGGTAGTCGAGCCTCAGTCCCGCAAGGGACGGAATGCCCTCATGGGCCAGCACAATGCCGAGGATCAACAGCGGAAGGAGTGCGCGCGCGAACGACAAGCCGGAGCGCGCGGAAGTCGCATCGATCCAGCTGCGCCAGTGCTCCCAGGACTTCACCATTTCAGGCGTATCGACAAAGGTCACCACGGCGAAGACCGCGCCCGGCGCCAGAAACAACAGCGCGCCCGAAGCGCCGTGATTGCTCATATTGAGAAGAATTTGGCAGGCCCAGAAACACCCGATGATGAAGCCCCACTGCCTCCAGGTGAGGCGCGTCGCCTTGCCCGGTTTCCACAACGCGTAAACGATGAGGAGGAGGACGGCGAGCAGCACCGGCCATTGCAGGGCGAAAGAAATTGCATCGTGGAGCGAGTAGGTTCCGGATTGCGCCTGGGCGGCAAGCCGGTACTCGGTAATTACCGGCGCGAGCTTCGTCCCCGTGACGACGAAATCGGCGACGATCATCGCACCGAGGAAACCCGCCACGACGAGCGCGTCGATCATACGCCGCGCGAGCGGCCGGCTAACGACGAGCTCGCCCGCGGCAAGAATCGCGATGCCGGCGAAGAGGCCCGATATCTTGATGAGGAATAGCGCGTTGAGGACCAGCGCGATGGCGAAGAGATAGAGCGCGCCGTGCCGCGCTCGCGTGTCCCAGCCGCGGGCAAAGCTCTGAACGAACAAGACGAGGAGGCCGGCCATGATGAGCCGGTCATAGACGAGAGCCATGCCGAAATCGCGGGTCGTGCCATAAACCGACGGGGCGGAGGCCTCGACGGCAACGGTAATGCAGAACAGCATCGACAGCAGGACCGACCGCCGCAGCCGGTATTGGGCGACCAGGAAAGCGCAGGCGACGATCACGAGGGAAAAAACATCGGCCGCGGCGCGAAGCACGTAGTAATGCGGCCCGAACCAGCGCCACAGCAGCGCGGCGAGGTAGAAAAAGCCGAAGCCGCGCGGATCATGGTAATCGATGCCGAGCTGATGTCCTTCGACGAGGCGCCACACCGGATCGATCAGCGATATGTCGTCCTTGAAGAATGCCGTGATGGGCGCGCGCGCGCCGATGGCGAAATTGGCGACCACGATCAGCATCGGCAGAACGAGGCAGAGCGCAACAAAGACGGCGCCTGGCGCCGAATCGTGCTCGCGCCGATCGAGGAAAGGGCTTTGGCTCACGTCATTCACCTGTGCCGGCGTTGAGGGCGAGCGGTCTCGTCGCGGGAGATGGGGAGGCCGTCGGGTTTGGGGTTCAAGCTTTAAAGCGCGGCGATGAAGGTCGCGGCGGCGCAAAGCGCGACGACCCAGCTCGCGCGGTCGATGAGCGCGAAGACGATCGGGTCATCGGCGACCACGCCGCGATTGGTCAGCAGAACGACGCGCCCCAGCCAATAGACGAGCAGCGGGCAAAGCAGCCAGAGGAAGTCAGGCCGGCCATAGTGCTCGGCGATTTCAGGGCTGTTGATGTAGAGCGCCAGGACGACCACGGCGGCAAAGCTGCTGGCCCCGGCGAGCGCCGCCAGCACCGGCAAGTCCTCGACGAAATAGGCGCGGCCGCTCGATTTTTCCTTGCCGGCGTGACGCAAGCCGATGATCTCGCGCAGCCGCTTGACGATCGCGAGGGCGAGGAAAATGAAAATCGAGAAGGCGAGGAACCAGTGCGACAGCGGGATCAGGGCGACGGTCGCGCCGGCGAGGATGCGCATCGTATAGAGCGTCGCGAGCGCGACGACATCGACGAAGGTCTTGCGCTTGAGGTAAAGCGAATAGGCGCTCGTCGCGATCAAGTAGGCGAGGATGATGCCGAACAACCCGGTCGAGGTCGCGAATGCCCAGGCCAACCCGCCGATGATAAGGGCGGCGCCCATCAGGGCGGCAGAGGCAATCCGGATTCGTCCGCTCGCCAAAGGCCGGAAGCGCTTGGTTGCGTGCTGACGGTCATGCGCAAGGTCGAGAATGTCGTTGAAGACATAGGTGCCCGACGCACAAAGGCTGAGACACAGGAAGGCGATGCCGGTCAGGGCCAGCTCATGGAGGACGAGATCATGGGCGGCGACCAGCGGGGTGAAGACGAGAATGTTCTTGACCCATTGATGCGGCCGCAGCTCCTTGAGATAGTCGGCGAGGCCCGAGCGATGCTTTTCGATCACCTCGGCCGCGGGATCGACGGCGGATATCCGCTTGCGCAGAGACCCGCTTGGGCCGACCGCAATCGCATGATTGGCGGCCTTCCACACGACGAGATCGCGCCATTCATTGCCGATATAATCGAAGCGGCCTTGGCCGAATTCGGCGATGAGCCGCTTCGCCTTGGCGATTCCGGCGAGGTTGCGTTCCCCGTCGGAGGCAAAATATCCGTTGGCGCCGACATGCTCCGCCAGCTCTCTGACATAGGACTCGTCGGCCGCCGAGGCGAGATAGACCTCGCGCCCGTCGCGGCGGGCGGCATTGATCCGCTCGATCACCACGGCATTCAAATTCAAGGTGGCGGGCTCGATGGCGACGAGCTCGGCGATGCGCCGCTTGAGCACGGCGCGGCCCGACAGCATCCAGAGTAGGATCGAGAACAGCCGGTGCGGCCGAGCGGCGACGAGCCGGACCATGCTCTCGACGAGAAGGTCTCCGCCGATAAGGGTTCCGTCCACATCCACGACAAGCGGGACGGAACCGACGGTCTGAATACCTTCGAGGGATTGCATCGTAAATTTGTTTATGTGCGCGCTTGCTACTCTATCACGCGGCCAATCGCCTTCGAAGAATTTTCAATCCTCGGCGACCACAGTTTCGTGAAGGTTAACGCACCGCCGCTGCAAACCGGCGCGAGTCGTCCCGCGACTGGTCCAAATGGGGCTCCGCTTCAAGGCTGAGAGCGGTGGCAGGGGGGTGGTTAACCGCCCGATGCGAAAGCCGGCGCCACTTCCTCGATGAAGCGCGCCATTTCATCCTTCACCTGCGTGTGCGGCTTCAAACCGACATTAAAGTAAAGAATGATTTCGTCGAAGCCGAGCGCTTCCATCTTCTTCAAGGTCTCGATGATGCGCGGCGCCTTGCCGAGTAAGATCGCGCGATCGTCGAGATCCTCGGGCCGCGTCCCCTTCATACGCTCCTTGAAGTCGTGATAGTAGTCGTAGCTCGCGGGCGCGGTGTTGCGGTCGCCCGGCGAGACCGCGCCGCCGCATTCGCGCGCATAGCGCATCTGCCGCTCGCGCGCCGCGCGCTCCTCTTCGGGCGTGTCGGCGAAATGGATGAAATAGCTCGAGATCATCCGCGCTGGCTTCCGGCCTTGCGCGGCGCAAGCCGCGCGATAATAGCGCGCGGCCTCGGCGACGCCGCCCAAGGTGATGGTGGCGGCAAAAGCGGCGATGACGAGGCCGAAGCCGTGCTTGGCGGCAAGCTCGATGGTCGGGCGCGAGAAGGACGCGACATGGATCGGGATCGGCCTCTGCACCGGTTGCGGCGTGATCGAGACATTCTCGAACTGGTAATATTTGCCGTGATGGGAGAAGGGCTCGGCGCTCGCCCAGAGCCGGGCGACGATATCAAGACCTTCGGCGAAGACCGCGGCGTTCTCGGCGAAATTGGCGGCGAGGGGCCGGTACTCGCCGGCGTCGTAGCCGCGTCCGGTGGCGAAATCGACGCGCCCGCCCGAGAGGAGATCGAGCGTCGCCCATTGCTCGGCGACGCGGATCGGATGGTGCAGCGGCAAGACGGTCACCGCCGGCGCCAAGCGGATGCGTTTTGTCCGCGCGGCGATATGCGCCAAGGCGAGGTCGGGGCAGGAGAGCACGCCCAGCGAATTGAAGTGATGCTCGCCGACCCAGGCGGAATGAAAGCCGAGCTCGTCGGCGTAAACCGCCTCGTCGACGATGTCGGTCACGTATTGATTGGCGCTGCGCGCGTTGTCGCGGTAGTGATTGTCGCTGAGCGTGAAATAGCCGAATTTCATGGGTCACGCGCCTTTCTCGGCCGCCGCGCGCGGCTCGCTTTCAGGGCAAGGCTTTAACGTAGCGCTTGTCGATGATCTTGCCGCCATCGACCTCGGGTTTCACCAGACCGCGCGTCTTGTACCACGCGATCTGATGGAGGATGTCCTTGACGTCGAGCCGTGCCTGCGGATCGACATAGGGCAGGCCCTTCGCCACCACCGCCTCGGGCTGCTCGACATATTTGGCGACGATCTTGACGGTCTCCTGGATGTTGGGTCCGTCCTTGCGCGTCTCGCCCGGTCCGGTGACCGCGTCGTGATATTCGCGCGCGCCTTTCACATAGGCGCGCAGGAAGCGCTCGACGAGATCATGCCGGTCATCCGCCGTCTTGGTCGCGGTGAAGACCGCGCCGAACTGCCACGGCGCCGCGTCGCCGACCCAGCCGAGGAGATGCACCTTCTTTTCCGCGACATACTGGCTCATCGCGCCGAGAATCGAGGAGAGGGTGAAATCGACCTTGCTGCCGGCCAAGGCGCTGTTGATGTTGGGCATGGTATTGAGCGGAACGAGCTTGATGGTCTTGAAGTCGAAGCCGAGCTTTTCCGCGAGCACGCCGCCCACGACATAGACCGGCGGACCGCCGGGGCCGGTCACGCCAAAGGAATGGCCGGGCAAATCCTTGAGCGTCTTCAGCCCGTTGCGGAAGGCTTGATCCGAGACGAGAAAGGCCTGGGTCTCGAAGCCGGGATGCTCGCGATTGGCGGCGGCGATGAGCTTCAGCGCGCCCTGGCCGGCGAGGTTGTAGAAGCCTCCGGTCATGGCCGCGACGCCGAAGTCGACCCCGCCCGAGACCGTCGCGACCGCAACCGGCTGCGCCGCTTCGAAAAAGGTGAGCTCGGCCGGAATGCCTTCGGCTTTGAAATAGCCCTTGTCCTGCGCAATGAAGACCGGCGCGAAAGCGGCGACGCGCAGGGTACCGATCTTGATGGCCTCGGCCTTGGCGGGACCGCCGCAGAGCGGCAAGCCCGCCAGGATCAGCGCCATCACGGCGGCCTTGGCGTTGCGTGCAAATCGTCTCGTCGTCGCAGGCATCGTACCTCCCTCCGGGTCTTTTATCGGCTTGGTCTTTTGTGCGGCAAGCGGCGGCGATTTTCAACCGCTGTCTCGCGCCGGGGTGGAGGACGTCAGGGCTTGGCGGTGTCGGCGATTTCCGGCCCGACCGGATTCTTGCGGATGAGGGCGATGGCGTAGGAGATGTTGTAGGCGATCAGCAGATCGGAATTGAGCTTCACCACCTCGCCGGTGTCGGTCAAGCGCAGGGTGCGGCCGCTGTTGGTGTGAACGATCCGGTCCTTGGCGATGTCGTCAGCCGTGATCTGGTCGGGCGTGACCGGCTCGCGCTTGTAAACCGGCGCGAGATCGGCACGGAAGCCTTTGACGACGCCGGCTACGTCGTAAACGAAGCCGGGGCGCGCCGCGTCGCGATAGACGAGCGGCCCGCCCGAGAAGCCCGGATTGTTGTAGCCGTCGAGCACGAACATCGCCGTGCCATTCTCGTTGACCTCGCCCGACATGGTCGCCTTCTTGACGAAGGCGACGGGATAGCCGCCGCTCAAAGCCGGAGCGCTCGAGCGCAGACCGTAGGGGAAGCCGGCGAAATACATCTCTTCGCCATAGCGCAGCGTCTTGCTGGTGGGCTCGAGCGGCGGGCTTTCCGTCAGCGGCGCCGGCGGGATCAGCACGGCGATATCGACCGGCTCCGCGCAGCGGAAAATCGTCACCGCCACCTGTTGCCAGCCGCCGTTCTTGAAGATGCCGAGCGTGCCTTTCTCGCCCAAAGCCGCGACCACATGCTTGGCGGTGATGAGGTATTGGCGCCCGTCGAGATCGAGAGTGAAGCCCGTCGCCGTCTCATTGCCGACGCGAAGCAGCAGCACGCGCTTATAGACATTGGTCGTGAGCTGCGCCTTGGCGTCATGCGTGCCGGCGAGCAGGAGAAACGCGACGCCCAGCATCGCGGCGAGCACGCCAAGCCGGAGGCTCGCGCCGATCCGCGCCATGAATTCGCCGCCCAGGGCCATGCTTTTTCCATCCTCCGACGCCCCGCGGCGCTGGCGCCGATGTGACGCCCGCGGCGGTTAAGGATTGGAAAACGGCTCGCCCGGAAAAGCGCGGCCGGCGAAGGTCAGAGGTATTTGGTCGGGCGGCGGATGGTGCGCCACATATGGGCGACCGGGCTGTTGTCGAAGCCCAAGCCATCCGCCGGCTGGCGGAAGTTCCGGCCGATGATGTCGATGAACGGCTCCCAGCTCACCTTGGCGTTCGGATCGAAGGAATAGATGTCGTGAACGGTGATCATGCGCGCGGTCATGTACCATTTGTGGTCGCGTGCGCTCTGATAGGCGTGCTTGATGTAGTCGTCGGGAACATAATCTTCGCCGAAATAGCTGGCGTAGAGCACCGGGTATTTGTAGCCGACCGATTCATCCGGGAAGAAGCGCAGCGCCTGATGCGCTCGGATCGCCCAGCTCACCTCCTCATCGACATAGGGCTCGACGAGCTGCGCACCCCAATAGCCATGATCGCTCTTGATGAAGATCGCGTTGGCGATGTCGTGCAGCAGGCTGGCGAGGATGATCTTCTCCGGCATCCCGGCGTTGAGGGCATGCGTCGCGCTCTGCAGCAGATGCATCGTGCCGCGCGCGCGGTATTTGAAATAGTCGAGGAGCGTGGGTTTCGCCGGCATCTTCGGCAGGCGCGGATCGTCGCCGATGAGGAAGAGCTTGCCCGGATGCTTCATCTGCTCGGCGAGCCCCATGCCGCTCGCGCCGAGCTGGCCGTCTTCCATGTTGTGGAGCGCCGATTTGGTGTAGAGAAGGTCGAGCTCGTCGCTCATCTCCTGTTCGAGTGCGTCGGCGCGATCCTCGAGCGAAACCTGGGCGGTCATGCGGGCGGTCCTCCTCGACTGTCTGGCGCGAAAGCGGATGTGCCGCCGAGTCTAGCCTTGTTGCGGCGCACTCGCAATGAAACCGGTGCCGCGCGTCAGATTTCGGTTTCGGGCGCCTCCGGAACCGTCGCATCGGCGCCGCCGAGGATATCGATCAGGGCCTCGAGGCAACGGTGGAGCTCCTGGAGCCGCGCCGCGCCGAGCTCGGTCGCGAGATCGGCATAGATGACTTCGGATTCGAAGGACAGCATCTCGAAGGCGGCACGGCCCTTGCGCGTCAGCGAGACGTTGACGCGCCGCGCGTCGTCGGGGGCTGGACGGCGGCGGACGATGCCTTTCTCATCGAGGCGCGGGATGATCCGCGACAGGCTCGCGGGGTGGATGCAGCAGCGCCGCGACAGCTCCAGCATGTCGATCCATTCGATCTCGACCAGGGTGCGGATGATGCGGCCTTGCTGGTCGGTGAAGCCGAGCTCGTGGAGATGCGGCCGCAGCCGCTGCATCACCGCTTCGCGCGCCCGCAGCAGTTGCATCGGCAGGGCACGGCTGAGCTGACGGGCAGGGGATTTGACGAGCTTCGGCGATTTGGGCTGTGTCCTGGTCGGCAAGGCTGACGCACCGCATGCTGCGAGATGAAGCGACCGGGCGACGGTAGCGGAAGCCGCGCGCCCCGGCCAGGGCTGGCGGCATGCGAAATCCGTTCCCGGCCGACCGTCGATGCTCTATCATTGCGCGCAATCCGGGCGGTTGAGAAAAAGGACGATCGGGATGGATACGGTCAGCTATCGCGACCTTTCGGTCGAGGAATTCGACACGACGACCTTGCTGCGCCATGCGAGCGAGCAGGCGATCCAGCGGCGCTACGAGGATTTCCTCATCGTCGACATCGACGGACATCATTACGAGACCGGCTCCTTCGCGCAGATCTGCCAATATATCGAGGACCCGGTGCTGCGCGACCAGGCGCGCTATCAGGGCTATGGCGGCGGCGGCATCACCCAGGGAGCGGGCGGTCATCAGGAGATGATGGGGCGCGTCACGCGCTATCCCGGCCGTCGCAAGGAAAAGACGCCGCCGACGCCGCATCGCGACATCACCTTGACGCGGCGCTGGATGGACGCGATCGGCATCGACATTCTTTGCCTCTTCCCGACGCCGATGTTGGGGCTGGGCTTCACGCCGCGGGTCGAGGTCGAGGTGGCGCTGGCGCGCGCTTACAACCGCTGGCTCTGCGAGGCCGTCCTCGCCGAAGAGCCGCGCATCAAATCCTCGCTCTATCTGCCGTTCAACGATCCCGAAGCGGCGTTCAAAGTGGTCGAGGAGTTCGGCGACAGGAAGGGCGTGATCGGCTTCACCGTCTGCACCGCGCGGCACAAGCAGCTTTACGACAACGCCTATATGAAGACCTACGCGGCGCTCGAGGAGCGCGGCTTCCCGCTCATCTTCCACAGCTCCTTGGGCGGCGGGCATGATGCGAGCCTCAATCTCTGCAACCGCTTTCTCGCGGCGCATGCGCTGGGTTTTTCCTGGTGGAACATCCTCCATTGCACCAATTGGCTGGTGAACGGCCTGCCCGAGCGTTTCCCCAAGCTCAAGACGGTCTGGGTCGAGAGCGGCCTTGCCTGGATACCGTTCCTGATGCAGCGGCTCGACAATGAGTGGATGATGCGCTCGTCCGAAGTGCCGCTCCTCAAGAAGCGCCCATCGGATTACATGCGCGAGATGTATTTCTCGACCCAGCCGATGGAGATGGTGAACAACCGCGAGGCGCTGGAGCTGACTTTCAAGATGATCAATGCCGAGACGCAGCTCATGTACTCATCGGACTATCCGCATTGGGATACCGATCTGCCCTCGACGATTTACGACCTGCCGTTCCTCTCGGAGCACGCCAAGCGCAACATCTTGGGCGGCAACGCCAAGCGCGTCTTCAACCTCGAGCCGGTGATCTCCGAGGTGAAGCAGCGCCGGCTCGCCGCGCGCGTCTGATAGCGGCACTCAGGCGCCGACCATCTCCGCCGGCCGCACGCGCTTCACCTGATGCGCGTGCAGCAAGGGCAGCACGGTCTCGCCGAAGCGGCGGATCTGCTCCATGAACATCGCATGCGGCAAGGCGCCGAGATTGACGTTGAGGAGCACGCCATTGACGCCGGCGTGCTCGGCCTCGTCGATGAGGCGCTCGGCCACCTCCTTGGGCGAACCCCAGGCGGCACGGTCGGCGACGCGCTTTTCGACATCGGCCATGGCGAAGGCGCCGGTCTTGACGCGCTCGACGCCCATGCCGGCACGATTCTCCGGCCGTATGTAATCATAGGAGGCGGGATTGCGCGCCGAGCCGAGCCGGCTCAAAGCCGTGCTGTTGCCATGGCCAAAGAGCTTGTTCTGGAAATAAACATAATAGGGCCCGTATTCCGCGATCGCCTTTGACTTGCTCTCTGCGACCCAGGCATCGGCGAACAGCGTCATCTGATCGGGCGTGATCCTGTTGCCGCTCCGCGCGACCGCCTTGGCGTAATAGCCGATCACGTCCTCGATCGCGCCGCGCGCGAATTCCGGCAGCACGATCGGGTAGTTGCGTTGGCCCGCCCAGTCGAGCGTCTCCTTCGTGCCGGTGACCGGAATCCACACCGGCGGATGCGGCTGCTGCAAAGGCCGCGGCCAGATCGCGATATCCTTGAAGGACCAGTATTTGCCTTCATAGGAGAACTGGTCCTCGGTCCAGGCCTTGATGATGATGTCGTGGGCTTCCTCGAAGCGCGCCCGCGCTTCGGCCGCCGGCATGCTGAAGACGTGATATTCGCGCGGCGCGCCGCGCGCAAGGCCGGCGATGACGCGGCCATTCGAGAGAATATCCGCCATCGCGGTTTCTTCGGCGATGCGCAGCGGATTGTGCATCGGCAGCAGATGGCCCATCACGACGAACTTCAAATTCTTCGTGTGCTGCGCCGCGGCGGCGATCATCATGTTGGGCGAGTTCATCAGCCCGTGCGGCGTGGTGTGATGCTCGTTGAAGCCGACCCCGTCGAAGCCGAGGCGATCCATCTCTTTCCACGCCTCGATGTGCTCGGCGTAGGCGCGCTGCGCGAGCGCCGGATCGAAATGGCTGCCCGGAAGCGGATAAGGCAGATCCTGGAACTGATCGAAATGTTTGGGATAGGGGACAAGATCGAACAGATAGACCTTCATTGCGATGGTTCTTTCATGCAGATGGATGGCGTGCGCGCGCTGCGGTCATGCCGCGGCGCCGAACTTTGAAAAGCGGAGAGGCGCTTGGATTGGAGCTTCAGGGCCTCAATTGCGGAAGGAGGGATCGCGCCCGTCAAGCTTGCGCAGGATCGCCGCCCATTCGGCGCGATGGTTCTGGCCGCCGATGCGCGCATTCTCGAATTGCCGCGCCGTGCGCTCGCACACCTCGGGCGAGGGCTCGAGAATTTCGCCGCCGGTTGCCATCAGCCGCAGCTGCATATCGGCGACGGCGATCAGGATCTTCATGCCGGTCACGGCCTCGGCGATGGTGCTGCCGCAGGTGAGAAGCCCGTGATTGCGCAGGATGACCGCGCGGTTCTTGGGGCCGAGATCGCGCGCGAGCCGCGCGCATTCGTCGCTGTCGGTCGCGATGCCTTCGAAATCATGATAAGAGATGCGGTTGTAGAACAGCATCGCTTCCTGGCAGAGAAATTTGAGCCCGCCTTTCAAGGCGGAGATAGCGATGCCCGGCTGGGTATGCATATGCATGACCGCGTTGAGCTCGGGCCGTGCCATCAAGACCGCGGTATGGATCGTGGTCGCAGCCGGGTTGATGGGTTTGTCTTCGCCGATCGGCCGGCCCTCCATGTCGAGCTTTAAGAGATTCGATGCGGTCACTTCCTCGAACAGCAGCTCATGCGGCTTGATGAGGAAATGGTCTTCTTCGCCCGGGACGCGCAGGGTGATGTGGTTGAAGATCGAATCGTTCCAGCCGGCATATTGCGCAAAGCGATAAGCCGCGGCGAGATCGACGCGCGCCGCCCATTCCGCGGGCGGCATGCTGTTGCTGAGATCGCGATCCTTGCGCAGCGCAGTGGACGATACGGCCATCACTCAACTCCCTTGGGTCGGTCTTCTCAGCCCGTACGTTGCCGCTACTATAAATCCGCGCGGAGCGAGCAACAACGCCGTTTTCCCGAGAGCTTCGCGCGAAAGGAGCAGCGAAAGCCGATGCACGCCGTCGTGGTGTCGGGGCCAGCCGCCGAATACGCGGTCGCACCCGTCGAGGAGGCCCTAAAGCGCCTGGGGCATCAGGTCACGCTTTATCCAAATCTTGCCGCGCTGCGTGCGGCGAAAGATCCGCTCGCTTCCGCCGATCTGCTCTATGGCAGCGGCCTCGCCGTCGATGCAAAGCTCCTCGATCCGGCGCCGCGTCTGCGCGCGGTGGTCTCGCCCTGGATCGGCACCGAGAGCTTCGATCTTGCGGCGCTGAGCGCCCGCGGGATTCTTCTGGCGAACGGTCAGGTGCCGGAGAACTACCTCAGCATGGCCGAGGCGACGATCATGCTGATCCTCGCCTCTCTCCATAATCTGCCGGAAAAGATCGAAGCCCTGCGCGCCAATCGTCCACCGCCGCCGCGGCAAAAGGGGCGCATGCTGCGCGGCAAGACGCTCGGCATGATCGGCTTCGGCAATATGGCGCGCGCCATTGCCGCGCGGCTTCAGCCATGGGAGGTGCGGATGCTTGCTTGCACGCCGCGCCTCAAAGCGCCGCTGCCGCCCTATGTCGAGCGCGTGCCGCTCGACGAGCTTTTGCAAACGAGCGACATCGTCTGCGTGCTCGCGACGCTCAACGCCGAGACGCGCGGCATGCTCGATCTCGAGAAGCTTCGGCTGATGAAGCCCGAGGCGGTTCTCATCAACACGGCGCGCGGCGGCATCGTCGATGAATTGGCGCTGGTCGCGATCGCCAAGGAAGGCCGGCTGCACAAGGTCGCGCTCGACGTTTTCGAGACCGAGCCCTTGCCGGCGGACAGCGCGCTGCGCGGCATTCCCAATGCGATTCTGACGCCGCATTGTGTTGGGCACGCCCGCGAAGGCTCAGACGCCATCGCGCAAACCGCAGTGGAGAACGTCACGCGCGTCCTGGCCGGCCAGGCGCCGCTCTACGCCGTCAATGCCGAGATCCTGCCGGCCTGGCTCGAGCGCTGGGCATGATGGCGGCGATCTCTACTCCGCGGCGCCGGTTTGCGGTTTGGGCGTCGATGCGGTCCGTCCCGACGACGAAGAGAGCGAGGGCGAGAGAATTTCGAGCACCGTTCCCTTGGTCTCGATCGCGACAAAGATCACGGTGAGGCCGCCGATCACGCCGAAAATCGCATAGACCAAATAGGCGTTGTTGAGGCCGATATGGACGCTTGCCCAGCCGAGGAAGATCGGCCCAATGACGGCGGCGAAGCGGACCCAGGCATTGCCGACGCCGACGCCGACGGCGCGCATTTCCGTCGGATAGAGTTCGGCCGTGTAGGTGCTGAGGCCCAGGGCCAAGATCGAGTTGAAGGCCGATCCCAGCATGAACATCGCCATCAGGAAGGCGAGGCCCTGACCCGGGAAAGCATAGAGGAAAAGCAGCAGCAGCGGGATCGCGCTGCAGAGCTGGCCAAACGCGAAGAGCGGCTTTCGGCCGAATTTATCGATCAGGAAAATGCCCGTGACCGTGAAGCAGAGGCCGAGGCCGCTCGCCATGTAGCCGAAGCTCAAGGATTGCTCGAGCGTCGCGTGATAGGCGGTGCGCAACAAGGTCGGCACCGTCGTATTGAGCCCGTAGACGATGATGTAGGTGCAGAACCAGATCGTCCACACGGCGAGGGTGCGGCGGCGATAGATGCCGCGTAGCAGATCGCCGATCGTCGCGGTCGAGGGCTTGACCGGTTTGAGATCGGTCGGGATCGGCGGCAGCGGCTTCGCGCCATGCTCGGAGATCTGATCCTCGATCTTGGCGAGGATCGTATTCGCTTCTTCGTCGCGCCCCTTGTTCACGAGCCAGCGCGGCGATTCCGGCATCCAGCGGCGCAGCGGGATGAGAATGATGGCGGGGATCGCGCCGATAATGAACATCCATTGCCAACCGAAATTCGGAACGACAAAGCGCGCGATCACCGAGACGAAGATGAAACTGATCGAGAACCAGAGCTGGAAGCCGAGCCCGTAGCGGCCGCGATGCGAGGCCTTGGCGAATTCGCCGATATAGCTCGCCATGATCGGAATCTCGCCGCCAAGACCGAGGCCTTGAATCGCGCGCATCCACAGAAGCGACTGGTAGTCCCACGCAAACGCGCAGGCGATGCTCATCACCGTGTAGAGGATGAGCGTGTAGCGGAAAATCGGCACGCGCCCGTAGCGCTCGCCGAGCCAGCCAAAGAGGATCGAGCCGATGAGCTGGCCGACATAGCCGGCGCTGATCAGCGTGCTGGCGGTCGCGAAGGTCATGTGCCAGTGCTGCACCAGCGCCGGCAGCACATAGGCGATGGCGAGAGCGTCGAATCCGTCGAAGAACCAGCCGGTCGAGACGATGGCGCCCATCCGCAAGTGCCAGCGCGAGAAGGGAAGCCGCTCGATCCGGGCCGCGATTTGATAACGATCCTCGCCGGCCGGAACTGTCGTTGCGGTCGCCATGGCTTTCCTTTCTGAGCGCTACACCCCGTTGCGTCATTTTCTAGACGGGTTTGCCGCATCGGGCAAGAAAACGCCTTGCCCTATCCCGGTGCAGGGCCGTCGCCGCGGAGACATAAGCGGGGTAGCGGCGTTAGGGCATCGCCACGCCGAAGCGGGCGGCGACGCGGCCGATCTCGGCCCAGGTCGCCGCCGGAATCGCCATCCCGTCGCGGCGACGCCTCACCGCTTCGCGCTCGCCGCGCTCGCCCGGCATCAGGATCTCGGCGATGCCGTCCTGGCGCGGCAGCGCCTTGAGGTCGGCGATGGTGCGCTCGAGGCTCGATGCGAAGAGATCGAGCGCGCCGAAAGCAGCGATGTCGATCGCGATGAGAAACGCGTTCTGGCGGTGCTTCTTGCCTTCCGCGGTTCCTTCGAGCGTTTCGGCGATGAGTGGGTTCTGGGTGATGAGACTCGCGATGCACTCGATCATCAGCGCAAGCCCCGATCCTTTCGGCCCGCCGAGCGGCAGGGGAAAGGCGGCACTCTTCGGGTCGGTCGTCGGCTGGCCGTCCTTGTCGAGCGCCCAGCCTTCGGGGATCGCTTTGCCACTGCGCGCCGCGTGGACGATCTTGCCGAGCGCGACGACGCCCGTCGCCATGTCGAGGATCATCGGCTCGCCCCGGCCGCGCGGTACGGCGATCGACAGCGGGTTGGTCGCGACCCCGGCGTCGCGCGCGCCGTGATAGATCATGTTGGGCCAAGAGGCCGAGCCCGCCAGCGCCGCCATGCCTTGAAGCGCCGCGAGCCGCGTGTAGAAACCGAGCGCCGCCGTATGCGTGGTGCGGCGGACCAGCGCCAGGCCGATGCCGCTCTCCTTCGCCTTGCGCGCGGCCTCGGCGGCGGCAAAGCTCATCGAGACTTGGCCGGGCGCACGATCGGCATCGATCAGCACCGCGCCGCGCAGCTCCTTCGCGATCGTCATCTGCGGCCGGAGATTCATCTCGTCGGCCTCGATGATCTCGATGTAGCGCGGGATGCGCTGCACGCCATGGGACGGCGCGCCACGCAAATCGGCCCAGACGAGAACCTCGGCGACGGTCCTCGCATGCTCGCGCGCCATGCCCTTGGCGGTAAAGATCGCCTCGGCCAGAACGGCGAGCTGCTCCGCTGTGACGGTCACACCTTCGGCCATCCTAGTGTAGTGACTCTAACGGTATGTTCCCATTCGTCATGCCCGCGAAAGCGGGCATCCAGGGTGAATGCAGTGTCTGTAACCCCTGGATTCCGGCTCTGCGCTTCGCTTCGGCCGGAATGACGATGGGAGCAACTGAATTGAACATCAGATGTATAGCGCTAACGCCGCACAGGGAAATACTTGTCGAGCCACTCGCGGATCAAGGCGATGACGCGAGTGTTCTCCTCCGAGAACATGAAATGGTCGACATCGTTCAAAAGGTGAAGCTCGGTGGTCGATTTGCCGGCATGCTCGAAGAGCCCGATCGACTGCTCGGTCGGCGTCACCGAATCATTCGAGGAATGTAGCAGGAGCAGGGGCCGCGGCGCGATCTTGCCGACCACGTCATCGGCGCGGAAATTGAACATGCTGTCGACCGTGTCGAAAGTGAACTCCATGATGGAGTTCTTCGCGAGATTTGTGCGCAGATGCTCCGGAATCGGCACGATGTCATAGCGCGGCACCATCATTGACTTGCCGCCCGCGCGCTCCGCCTTGCCGCGCGCCATCATCTCGGTGAATTTCTTCCACGCCGCGTCCGATTCATGCTGCTTGCGGAATTTCTTTTCGCCATTGCCCCAGCCGCCCGAGGAGATCACCGCTGCGACCCGGTTGTCGACCCCGCCGGTATAGACCGCGACCGCCGCGCCGAAGCTTGATCCCACCACCGCGATCCGGGCGGGATCGATCTCCGCGCGGGTTTGCAGGAAGCTCAGCGCCGCGCTCGTATCCTCGACCTGCTCCAAACAGATCGTGTTGGCGCGCTTGCCCTCGCTCTCGCCGCAGCCGCGGAAATCGAAGCGCAGCGCCGCATAGCCCCATTCGGCCAGCATCTGGCAGGGCAGTACACAATTGCTGCTGGAGCTGTTGGAGCCGAAGCCGTGCAGCACCATAAAGGCGGGCCGGCGCTCGCCCGGCCGCGTGCCCGGGGGGAGATGCAACGTGCCGTTGATCTTGAGACCGGCCGATTGGAACGTAACGCGCTCTTCCATGGGTGAACCCCTCCCTTAATCTATCCCAGAGCTATGCCGCAGAGAGGTGCCCCGCCGCAATCGGATTTGCTAGAATGAGCCGGAAATTATCGCTCCGGGGAATGAAATGTCGGGCAAGTTCTTGAGAGACGCCTGGTATGTCGCGGCCTGGACCGAGGAAGTCGGCCGCACGCCGCTGGCGCGGCTGCTGCTCGGCGAGCCGGTCGTGCTGTTCCGCCGCGAGGACGGCGTGGCCGTCGCGCTGGAGGATCGCTGCTGCCATCGCCGCGCGCCCTTGTCCAAGGGCAAGCTTTTGGGCGATAGGCTGCAATGCGGCTATCACGGCTTCACTTTCGATGCGAGCGGCGCCTGCGTGCGCATCCCCGGCCAGGACCGCGTGCCGCCGAGCCTCGGCGTGCGTGCCTATCCGCTCATCGAGCGCCATGGCTATCTCTGGATCTGGATGGGCGAGCGTGCCAAGGCCGATCCCGCGCTCATCCCCGATTTCCATCAGAACCACGATCCGGGCTGGACCGCGGTGCGCGGCCGCTTGCCGATCGCGGCGCATTATCTGCTGGTGGTCGAGAATCTGATCGACCTCTCCCATGTCGGCATCGTTCACGCCAAGACCATCGGCACCGATGACAGCCGGGCTGAGCTCCAATTCGAGCGCGGCGACGATGTCGTCCGGGTGGTGCGCACGCCCACCGAGGTGGTGACCGCCCCGCATAATCTGAAGCAAGGCCTTGCCGAGCGCTCGGTCTTGGAGAAGACCATCGATTTCCGGCCGCCCTGCCAGGTTGCGATCGCGGTGACGACCACCGAGGTCGCGCCGCACAAGCCCGAGCCGCGCGCGCTGCGGCTTATCATCCTCAACGCCTGCACGCCCGAAACCGAAGCGAGTACGCATTATTTCTGGGCGAGCTGCCGCGACTATCAGCTGGGCGACAAGCAGGTCGATGCGTTCCTGACCAAGGTCACCATCGACGCCTTCAACGAGGACAAGGACATCCTCGAAGCGCAGCAGACCTGCATCGCGCTCGATCCCGCAGCGCCGACCGTCAATGTCCATGCCGATTGGGGCGGCGTCCAGGCGCGGCGCCTCGTGGCGCAGCTTCTCGACAGCGAGACCGCCTCCGCCAAGGCGGCGGCCGAGTGAACCCTGGCGAAAGCACAGCGTTGTCTCTCGACCGCTGTTGACCCTTGAGCGGGATTGGTGAGAATGACGCCCGGTATCGGTAGGAGCAGAGAATGAGGCTGCGAGAGGCCCGGAAGCGGATCGGCGCATGAAGCTCGCCCCGGGACATTCCACCGTCGAAATCAACGGCATCGAAATCGAGATTGACTGTCGCGGCAGCGGCAAGCCGCTGCTCTTCCTTCATCCCGAGATCGGTTTCGACCGCGCCGAGCCGGCGCTCGAGCTCCTCAGCCGATCGGCGCAGGTGATCGCGCCGACCCATCCGGGCTATGGCAAAGCGAAGCTGCCGCCGGGCTTCAATACCATCGACGATATCGCCTATCTCTATCTCGATCTGCTCGAGGCGCTCGATCTGCGCGACGCGGCGGTGGTGGGGGCGGGGATCGGCGGCTGGATCGCCACCGCGATCGCGGTGAAGACGACCGCGCATTTCCGGAAAATGGTCCTGGTCGATGCTTTCGGCATCAAAATCGGCGACCGCGAGACGCGCGATATCTTCGATATGTATTTCGTCACCGAAGCCGACCTGGCGAAAGTGATCTATTGCGATCAGCAATTCGCCGAGCGCGATGTGAGCAAGCTGCCCGAGGAAACGCTCTATGCGCTGGCGCGGGCGCGCGAAGCGACCTCGCTCTATGGCTGGCGGCCTTATATGCACGACCCGAAGCTCAAAGGCCGGCTGCATCGCATCCGCATCCCGAGCCTCGTGCTCTGGGGTGCCGAGGATCGCATCGTTTCGCCCGATTACGGCCGCGCCTATTGCGCCGCGCTTGCCAATGCCCACTTTGCGACCATCGAGCGTGCCGGGCATTTCCCGCATGTCGAGCGTCCGGAGGAATTCGCGCGCGCGGTGTTGGGCTTCATCGAGGAAAAGGAGCGTTCGGCGCCATGAAGGTGTTTCATTTCACCGAGCAGCCCTATTCCCCGGCCTGGAAGGATCACGGCGGCGCGCTCCGCATCACCATCCCGAACAAGCGGCTCGACCCGAAGCTCGCCGGCGATCTCCTCCATCGCTACTACGACGAGTGGCAGCTCGCCGACGAGCTGGGCTTCAACATCATGGTCAACGAGCATCACAGCACGGCCACCTGCATGGCTTCGACCGTGGTGGTGACGCTGTCGATCCTCGCGCGCATCACCAAGCGGGCGCGGCTCCTCGTGCTCGGCTATCCGCTCGCCCATCGTCCCGATCCGCTGCGCGCGGCGGAAGAGCTTTCGACCATCGACGTGGTCTCGCGCGGCCGGCTGGAAATGGGCTTCGTCAAAGGCGTCCCCTCGGAATTCAGCCCCTCCAACGCCAATCCGGTCGGCGTCGAAGAGCGGTTCTGGGAGGCGCATGACTTCATCATCAAGGCGATGACCAGCCATGACGGCCCGTTCAACTGGGAGAGCGAGAATTTCCATTATCGCCAGGTGAATATCTGGCCGCGCCCGTACCAGCAGCCGCATCCGCCGGTCTGGAGCACGACCGGCAGCAAGCACAACGCGGTGCGGCTGGGGCAGAAGGGCTATACCATGGCGACGCTCGGCACCGGCTATGCGACGCGCGCGCTCTATGACACCTATCGCGCGGCCTATCGCGAGACGCATCGCCGCTCGCCGCCGCCCGACCGCTTCGCCTATCTCGGCCTGATGGCCGTGGGCGAGACCGAGGCCGAGGCGCGCCGGCGCGGCGAGCTCGTCGCCGATTACTTGCGCACCTTGCCCTTCACGCCCGCGCCCTTCCGCAATCCGCCGGGTTTCATCTCGGTCGACGCCAATGTGCAGCTCATGAAGGCCGCGGGCCGGCCGCCGGCACGCAGCTTTACGAAGGACGGCCGCGCGATCAACATGATGACCGGCAGCGTCCAGGACCTGATCGATGCCGGGATCATGTTCTGCGGCACGCCCGACCAGGTCTATGACCAGATCGTCGATTTCTGCGGCCATTGCGGCGGCATGGGCAATCTTCTCTCGATGAGCCATGCCGGCTTCATGTCGCATGAGGACACGGTCGAGAACCTCACGCTCTTTTCGAAGGAGGTGCTGCCGCGCCTCGAGGCTTTCCGCCAGCCCGACGAAGCCGCCGCGGCGGCCGAGTAGGGCGACGGGCAGAGCGGACAATGCCGCCGCGTCTCACCTTGCGCATCGATCTCGCGCCTGGGCAATCGGTCGGACCCGGCAAGATGCGTCTCCTCGAAGCCGTGGCGGAGACCGGCTCGATCTCGAGCGCCGGGCGCGCGCTCGGCATGTCCTATCGCCGCGCCTGGATGCTGATCGAGCAGATGAACCAGGGCTTCCGCCGCAAGGTGGTAACGACCAAGCTTGGGGGCACGCACGGCGGCGGCGCCGTGCTGACGGCCTTCGGCCAGGACATGTTGCGGCGCTATCGCGCGATCGAGGCAAGCGCCGCGCGCGCCGGCAAGACGCATCTCGCCTTTCTCGCGCGCGCCACCCGGCCTCAGCCGCGCGGCGCCGCCAAGCGCACGCGCCTCAGCCGCTGACGGCTATTTCAAGACCGCGAAGCCCTGCTTCTCGAAGAACGGTTTTGCTTCCGGCGATTCGAGAAAGGCCAGGAGCTTCTTCGCGTCGGGGTTCTTGCTCGCCGCAGTCAGCGCGATCGGATAGATGATCGGCGGATAGGTATCGGGCGGAAAGACGCCGGCGACTCGCACGCCCTTATCGGCCGCCGCGTCGGTCTGATAGACGATGCCGTAAGGCGCTTCCTTGCGCGAGACATAGAGCAGCGCGGCGCGCACATCCTCCGCGCGCGCCACGCGCGGCTCGACCGCGCTCCAGACGCCGAGCTCCTCGAGCGCCGCCTTGCCGTATTTTCCGGCCGGCACGGCAGCAGGATCGGCCATGGCGAGATGCCCGTCGCCGAGGAGCTTCACCAAGGGAAAGCCGGGCTTGATCTCGACCTTCGTCTTGTTGTCGACCGGCGCCACCAGCACCAGCACGTTGCCCAGCAAATTCTTGCGCGTCGCCGGCTGGATGAAATTGTGCTTGGCCACCTCGTTCATCCAGTCGAGATCGGCCGAGATGAAAATATCGGCCGGGGCGCCGTTCTCGATCTGCTTGGCGAGCGCCGAGCTCGCCGCATAGGAGACTTTGACCAAGGCGCCGCTTTTGTCGAAGGCCGTGACCGCGTCGTCGAGCGCGTTCTTGAGGCTGGCGGCGGCGAAGACAAGGACCTCGTCGGCAAAAGCCGGCGCTGGCGCCACCAGCGCGATGCCGAGAAGCAGCGCCAAGGCGCCCTGTCGCAAACGGTGCAGTCGATGCATCGATCGAACCTCCAACATTTAATGGGTGCCGGAAGGCGGGAAGAGCGCGCACTCCAGCGGCGCTTCCTCGCCGCCAAGCGCGGTGCTCGCGATCTGGAGAAGCTCATTTGCGAAAAGCGCGAAGGAGGCGCGAAACCCGTCAGCCGTCGCGAAGGTGACGATCAGGCGCCGCGCCTCGGTGCTGGTTTCGACCGCCCAGTTCTCGACCGGAAAGACCAGGCGGAGATTGGGATCGTCGTGCTTGCGGCGCAGCGTTTGCGCGGCCATTTCGGGGAGACTCATGACAAGGGCCTGCAGGCACTCGCTTGGCAGCACCAGCGCGCAGGGCGCGCCGGTTTCATCGGCAACACCGATCGAGACGCTGCCCCCGTCGGCGGCTACCGAAAACGTCGTCAGCCGGTTGGCGCGGATCGTGATCATAACGCTATATTTTTATAAATATAGCGATATGTAAAGAGGACGCAGATGGCCGAGATTGGCGATTGCCGACGCGTGCATTTGGATTTTCGATATGTTCTCAGGAACATAAGGCAACGGAATGCGGCGGAAGGGGTCCTTGGTATGAGATCACTATGGCCCGGGCTCGCCAGCGGATTGTGTGCCGCGGCGCTGGCGGCGGCCGCGACGATGCGCCGCGTCTAGGGCGTCGAGGTCGATAGCGTCGGCGTCGGCGAAGGCCGCGTCAAAATCTGCCTGCCCAAGGCGTGGCGCGGGTGAAAGCTTTGCGCGTTGCGCATTCGCCGTGTCGATGACGCGCCCTTTGCTAAAATCCGCTCAATCTCTCGCCGCCAATCAAGCGGATGTGAACCTTCTCTTAATGAGTATCACCGCAAATGAATGACGACCGAACTTCGCGCCACAAAAGGGCCACGGTTAACGCGTAAGCTCAAAATTGCGAAGGATCGTGAAGGAAGTTTTTCGTGGAGGGCGTATCATGCGGCGGTGGTTGGTAGGAGAACCCAGTCTCGACGAGCTTCTTGCCGACGACATCATGGGTCCGGTCGTCGCCAGTGCCGGCATCAGCCGCGAGCAACTGCGCTTACACATCACCGAGATGGCGCGCCGGCTCGCCGAGGCCCGCAACGGTTGTATCGACGAGCGCGTTGCGGCTTGCGGCGGCGTCCGCGGGTAAAAGAGCAGGGGCGGGCGCCAGCGGGATCCGCAGCACGACTTTGAGCCCGGGCGGCTCCGCGCCCGGCTTGCTGTCCTCGAGCCATACCGCGCCGTCGTGAAGCTTTGCCACGGCGCGCACGAGGCTTAGCCCCAGCCCATTGCCGGGCGTGCTGCGGCTGCCCTCGAGCCGCACAAAGCGATCGAATACGGCCTCGCGCCGCTCGGCCGGAACGCCGGGCCCCGAATCTGCGACCTCCACCTGCGCCGACCCGTCCACGGTCGCGACGGTGAGCGCGACCGATCCGGCCGGCGTGTATTTCAGCGCATTGTCGAGAAGATTGGCGATTGCCTGCGAGAGCAGATGACGGTCGCCGCGTACCATGACGCTGTCCGGAACCTGAAGCGTCAAAGCGAGGCCCTGATCGTCAGCGACCGGCTCGTAGAGCTCGGCGACATTGCGGGCGATCTCGGCGAGATCGACGGTTCCCATGCCGGTGCGGCGCGAGCCGGCCTCCGCCTCGGCAATGCTCAACAGGGCGTTGAAGGTGCCGAGGAGGTTGTCGGCCTCGGCGATCGTGTCGCGCAAGGCCTCGGCATAGCGGGCCGCATCGGGCTTTTCGATCAAGGTCACTTCGAGCCGCGAGCGCAGCCGGGCCAAGGGCGTGCGCAAATCATGGGCGATGTTGTCGGTCACCTGGCGCATGCCGACCATCAGCCGCTCGACCTGATCGAGCATGACATTGAGATTGTGCGCCAGCTGATCGAATTCGTCGCCGCTCCCGGTCACCGGCACGCGCTGCGTCAAATCGCCGTGAATGATGCGGGCGCTGGTGCGGTTCACGGCATCGACCTTGTGCAGCATGTTGCGCGTCATGAAGAAGCCGCCGGCGACGCCCAAGGCGAGGGTGATGAGACCGGACCAGCCGAGGGTGCGGGTGATGCGCTCGCGGAAGACGCGCGCCTCGTGCAGGTCGCGGCCGACGAGGAGATGGAAATTTCCCGGTAGGACGATGACGCGGGCGCGCGCCCCGTCGGTCTCGGTCACGCTGCCACGGGTTTCCTGGACCGGAAAACCGATCCAGCCATTGCCGCGCTCGCCCGCCGAGGGCCATTTCTCGAGATTGCCCGCCAAGGGGTGCAGCAGCGGGTCGGTGATGAGATAGAGCGTGTCGTCGGCATTGCTGCGCGTGTGCCGGGCGGCATCGACCCGCGCCTGGATGATCTCGATCAGCCCGGCGAGCCCGTGCTCCTGATATTGCTCGGCAAGGCCGCGAATCTCCGCGTCGATGGTGGCCTCGGTCTGGCGCTCGATGAAGCCGGCGGTTGAGAAATAGATGAAGGCGAGGAGCGCCAGAACCGAGGTCGCAAACAGCGCGAAATAGACGGCGGCGAGGCGAAAAGCGTTGGTGTTGAGAAGCCGCGGCACGGAGTTCAGGCCGCGTCGAGCCGGTAGCCGGCGCCGCGAACCGTGTGGAGCAGCGCCCGATCGAAGCCCTTGTCGATCTTCTGCCGCAACCGGCTTACATGGACGTCGATCACATTGGTCTGCGGATCGAAGTGATAATCCCAAACATTCTCGAGCAGCATGGTGCGGGTGACGACCTGGCCGGCATGGCGCATCAGGAATTCGAGCAGGCGGAATTCGCGCGGCAGCAGATCGATCTCGCGGTCGCCGCGATGCACGTTGCGCGCAAGCAGATCCATTTCGAGATCGCCGACCCTGAGCTTGGTGGTGGTCGGCCCGGCGCCGCCGCGGCGCAGCAGCGCTTCGATGCGGGCGAGCAATTCGGCGAAGGCGAAGGGCTTGACGAGGTAGTCGTCGCCGCCCGCGCGCAGCCCCTTCACCCGGTCATCGACCGCGCCGAGCGCGCTCAAGATCAGCACCGGCGTGCGGATCTCGGCGCTGCGCAGGGCAGCGATGACGGCGAGCCCGTCCATCTTGGGAAGCATGCGGTCGACGATCAGTGCGTCGTAGTTTCCGGAGCTTGCCATGAAGAGACCGTCGCGCCCTTCATGGGCGAGATCGACGACATAGCCGCTTTCGGTCAGTCCCTTGACGACATAGGCCGCCGCTTCGCGATCGTCCTCGATCACAAGCAATTTCATGCAGCGACCTTAGCGCCCGTAGCGCATCGCCGCCAAGAGCGGCGCGGGTCGCGGCGCGCAGCGTCAGCTCAAAGCAGCCTCGGCCCGAAGCAGCGTTAGCCCAAAAGCAGCGTCAGCTCAAAGTCGTATAGAGCGCCACCAGCCAGCCGATGAGCAGAAGGGCAGCGCCCTGAAGGTCGAGCTTGCGGTCCATATGCGGCCTCCGTGTGAACAGGCCGTCTTCTATCATAAGAACAAAACAAGAACAATAGAAATCGATGAGCTCAGCGGCTTGGCGCGTTGGCGGTTTCGCATTCTGCGAGCAGGGATTTCGCGTAAGCGCCGAAGCGGCGGAACTCGGCCTTGCGGGCCGAGTTGCGGCGCCAGGCTAGCGCAATGCGCCGCGGCGGCGCGTCGGCAGCGAGTGGCCTCGCGACAAGGCTGCCATCGGCGGGAAGCTCGGCGCCGAGCGCCATTTGCGGAACGAGGGTAAGCCCCAACCCGCCGGCCGCCATCTGAATCACGGTTCTGAGGCTGGTGCCTTGGAAGACCTCGTTGCGGCCGGGACCGGCGAGGCGGCAGGCCTCGAGACTGTGGCTGCGCAGGCAGTGCCCGTCCTCCATGAGCAGAAGATTCTCGCGGCCAAGAGCATCGCCGGCAACGCGCGTCTCGCGCGCGAGCGGGTGACCGGGCGGCATGGCGACGAAGAGCGGATCGGTGCCGAGCTCGAATGTCTCCGCATCGCCGACCTCGTAAGGCAGGGCAAGGAGCACCAGATCGAGCTGGCCGGCATTGAGCTTTTCCAGGAGCGGCGCCGTCTGCTCCTCGCGCAGGAACAGCCTGAGCTTGGGGAAAGTCTTGGGCAGGCCGCGCATGATCGCCGGTACGAGATAGGGGCTGATGGTCGGGATGACACCGAGCCGCAGCGGACCCGACAAAGGCTCGGCGGCGCCGCGCGCGAGCTCGGCGATGTCTTCGGCGCCGCGCAGCAGCCGGCGCCCGCGCGCGACGATCTCCTCGCCGAGCGGCGTCAGTATCACCTGCTTGCGGCTGCGCTCGACAAGGCTCGCCCCGAGGCGCTGCTCGAGCTCCTGGAGGCCGGCGCTGAGCGTGGACTGGGTGACGGCGCAAGCCGCCGCGGCGCGGCCGAAATGGCGGTGCTCGTCAAGCGCGTCGAGGAAGCGAAGCTGCTGGAGGCTGGGGAGAGGTCTCATCGATTTTTCCGATCAAAACTAACATATTTATTCATTAGAACGATTGTAAGGGAGGAGCCATCTTTCTCTCATCGCAGCCGAATCGTGGGAGATGAGAGATGTTGACTGTTGGCGACAAGTTTCCGGGCTTTGCCCTGACGGCGGTGAACGGCACCGATCCGGCCAAGGCCTTCGAGCCGGTGAGCAATGCGAGCTATGCTGGCAAGTGGATGGTGGTCTTTGCCTGGCCGAAGGATTTCACCTTCGTCTGCCCGACCGAGATCGTCGGGTTCGATGGGGTGGCCGGCGAATTCGACGACCGCGACGCACAGCTCTTGGGAATGTCGGTCGATAGCGACTATGTCCACCTCGCCTGGCGCCAATCGCGCGAGGATCTGGGCAAGGTGAGCTTCCCCTGGCTTGCCGATCACAAGCGCGAGCTCAGCAACGCCTTGGGTATCCTCGACAAAACCGACGGCGTTGCCTTGCGCGCGACCTTCATCGTCGATCCGCAGGGAATCATCCGCTTCGTTTCGGTCAATGACATGAGCGTCGGCCGCAACCCGCAGGAAGTGCTGCGCGTGCTGGATGCGCTCCAGACCGACGAGCTCTGCCCCTGCAATTGGCAGAAGGGGCAGGAGACCTTGCAAGCCGCATAAACCGGCAGCGGGGGCGTCATGCTCCCGTCACCCGCGGCCCGCCATACTCAATTGGAAGGACAATTCCCATGACCGTCGAGCAACTTCGCGAAACTTTGCCCGGCTACGCCAAGGACCTGAAGCTCAATCTCGGCTCCTTGCTGACCGACACGGTGCTGACCGAGCAGCAGCGTTGGGGCGCGTTGCTGGCGACCGCGCTCGCCGCGCGCAATCCCAAGCTGATCGAGGCGATCTCGACCGAGGCGGCTGCGCATCTGACGCCCGAGGCGGTCGCAGCCGCCAAATCCGCGGCCTCGATCATGGCGATGAACAACATCTATTACCGCTTCACGCATCTTGCGTCGGATCGCGACTACGCCACCATGCCGGCGCGGCTGCGCATGAACGTCATCGCCAATCCCGGCGTCGAGAAGGCCGATTTCGAGCTGTGGTCGCTGGCGGTCTCGGCGATCAATGGCTGCGGCGCTTGCATCGATTCCCATGACAAGGTGCTGCGTCAGGCCGGCGTCTCGCGCGAGGCGATTCAGCAAGCCGTCCGCATCGCCGCCGTGATCCATGCCGTCGCCGCGACCCTCGACGGCGAGGCGAGTCTTGCCGCGTGACGGCGGGATACTATCTCTAGAGAGCGTCGTTTTGGCTCACGCGTTGAAATCAACCTGAAGCAGGAGGGGCTGCCATGCCGGGATACCGCACCGAAAACAATCTGCCGTCCAACACCAAGACCACTTCGATCAACATCCTCAACGCGCGCCTGGCCGAGGCGATCGACTTGGCGCTGCTCACGAAACAGGCGCATTGGAACATCAAGGGACCGCAATTCATCGCGCTGCACGAGATGATCGACGGGTTCCGCACCGAGATCGACGGCCATGTGGATACGCTCGCGGAGCGCGTCGTCCAGCTTGGCGGCACGGCGCTCGGCACGACCCAGGCCGTGGCCAAGGCAACTCCGCTCGCGCCCTATCCGACCGATATCCACCAATCGAAGGATCACCTCGCCGCGCTGATCGAGCGCTACGGCAAGGCGGCGAATGCCGTGCGCACGGCGATCGATGAATCTGACGAGGCGGGCGACGCCGATACAGCCGATATTTTCACCGCCTATTCGCGCGCCCTCGATAAGGCGCTCTGGTTCCTCGAAGCGCATATCCAGGAACCGGCGTAAATTTCCCCGTCACGGCGGCGCCGCTGCTGCGTCGCCGTGACGCTGGTCCGCTAGCGCGTCTTTCCGAGCTTCTTCTCCATCGCGCGCACCTCGGCGCGGGCGATCGAGCGCAGATGCACTTCGTCGGGCCCATCGACGATCTGCAGATAGCGTCCGTGGGTCCAGATGTCGGGCAGCGGCGTATCTTGGGTCAGCCCCTTGGCACCGAATACCTGCATCGCGCGATTGGCGATCGCTACCTCGATGCGCGGCACGATCACCTTGATGAGCGAGACCTCGCGCCGCGCCGCTTTCGTACCGAATTGATCGATCAGCCAGGCGGTCTTGAAGACCAACAGCCGCGCCTGCTCGAGCTCGATGCGCGACAGCGCGATCCACTCGCGGATCGTGCCATGCTCGTGCAGTGCCTGGCCGAAGGTGCGGCGCTCGAGCGAGCGCGCGATCATCAATTCGAGCGCCCGCTCGGCGGCGCCGATGGCGCGCATGCAATGATGGATGCGCCCCGGCCCGAGCCGCGCCTGGGCGAGCGCGAAGCCGCCGCCTTCCTCGCCCAAGAGATTCTCGGCCGGCACGCGGGCATTCTCGAACAGCACCTCGCAATGCCCGTTCAAATGCACTTGGTGCATGACCGGCGGATTGCGCACCACGCTGAGGCCCGGCGTGTCCGCCGGCACCAGCACCATGCTTTGGCGCCGATGCGGCTCGGGCCGGTCGGGGCTGGTCTGTCCCATGACGATGAAAAGCCTGGTGCGCGGATCGGCGGCGTTGGTGATGAACCATTTGCGGCCGTTGATCACCCAATCGCCGCCGTCGCGGGTGATCGCCGTGCGGATGTTGGTCGCGTCGGACGAGGCGACATCGGGCTCGGTCATGGCAAAGGAGGAGCGGATCGCGCCGTCCAAGAGCGGCTTCAGCCAGCGCTCCTGCTGTGCCGGCGTCGCGGCGAGATGGAGCAGCTCCATATTGCCCGTGTCGGGCGCGCTGCAATTGAACACTTCCGACGCCCAATCGTGGCGGCCCATGATCTCGGCGCAGGGCGCGTAATCGAGATTGGACATTTGCGTGCCGGGCTCGTCGGGCTTCAAGCCGGGAAGGAAGAGATTCCACAAGCCCTCGGCGCGCGCCTTGGCTTTGAGCTCTTCGAGGAAAGGCGGCGGGAAGACGCCCGCTTCCTCGAGCTGCGCGTAGTCCGCCTCACGCGGCGCCACATGCGTAGCGATGAAGGCTCGAAGCGCGTCCTGGATGCGCAGCGATTTTTCCGAGAAAGCGAAATCCATGAGCTCTTTCCCTAAATCCCGAGCAGCGCGGGAAGCTCGGCCAGCGTCTTGATCTCGCGATCGGGAGCGCCGGGCAAGCGCTCGCGCCGCTGACCCGTGCGGTTGCACCACACCGTCTTCATGCCGAAGGCCGAGGCCGCGTGAATATCCCAGGCATTGGAGGATTGAAAACTGATCGCGTCGGCGGCAAGCCCGAGCGTGCCGACGGCAAGCCGATAGACCGCCGGCGCGGGCTTGTAGACGCCAACCGATTCGACCGACAGGACATGGTCGAGCAGCGAGCCGATCCCGGCCTGCGTCACCGCGGCGGCGAGCATCGCGGGTGTGCCATTCGAGAGGATCGCGGTCTTGAGGCCGGCTTGCTTCAATCGCCCGAGCGTCGCCGGCACTTCGGGAAAGGCGTCGAGCGTCCGATAGAGCGCCATGAGTCGCTCGCGCAACCTATCATCGGCGAGGCCGAGCGTCTCGAGCGCGAAATCGAGCGCATCGCCCGTGACCTGCCAGAAATCGGCATGCCGGTTCTGTGCGGCGCGCAGCCAGGTATATTCGAGCTGCTTGCGGCGCCACAACTCGCTCAGCGGCGCGGCCTTCGCACCCAGTACATCGCTGCAGCGCGTCGCCGCCGCGGCGACATCGAACAATGTGCCATAGGCATCGAAGACGCAGGCCCGAATGCCGGCAAGAGCCAAGGCCATGGCGTTAAAGCCCGAGCAGCGCGCGCACGCGCGGCCAGGCCTCGCTGCCTTTTTCGTCCATCAGCGGGAGATATTTGGGATTGAACTGCGCGGCCAGCGCCGATTGATAGGCGGGGCGGGCGCGCAGCCGCTCATACCAATCGGCAACGCGCGGATGGCGGTCGATGAGGCCGAGAAATTTCAGATGATCGAGCCGCGTGAGATAGGGCGCATAAGCCACATCGGCGAGGGTGAAGGCTTTACCGAGGAGCCACGGCCCGCGCTCGAGCGCGGCGTTCATATCGGTCACCATCTTGTAAAGCCGTTTGATTGCATCGGGAAAAGCGGGATTGTCGGCGCCCTTTCTCAATTGCTCGAAACGCTGGCGATAAGCGGGGCCGCGCAGGCGTACCAGCTCCTCGACGACCTCAGGCGGGTATTGATGATGGAAGGCGACGCTCATGCTGACGGTGCCGGTGGCGGCGAAAATCCCGCCATCGATCTCCTTGGTCCAGAGCCGCATGCGTGCACGGCCCGCGGGGTCGGCGGGGCGCAACGGCGTCGCCGGGAAGGCGTCCTCGATATATTCGTTGATGACGATCGATTCCGTTACCACCGTCCCGTCATGAACGAGGGTCGGCACCACGGCCTTGGGATTGAGCTTCAGATAATCGGGCTGTTGCTGATCGCCCGCGCGCAAATTGAGGTGGCGCGCCTCATAGGCGAGAGTCTTCTCGGCAAGGGCGAGCCGCACCTTCTGTGCGCAGACCGACATGTCGTTGTGATAAAGCGTGAGCATCGTCTCCCTCCCGAATACGCGCCGGCACTGGCCCGCCGGCTTTCAGTCCCGCCGTTTGGTGATGCGAGATTTACTTTATCACGACGGCGAACTTCAAAAGCCGCGCACATCCTCTCGGCGGCCGCTCCGATAGGCCTCCAATCCTTTGGAAAGCCTCTACTTTTGGCGACTCGCGGTTTCGTGAAAATAATGGTTGCGGGGGGTTGAAGCTTAGGGTTTTATGCCGACCTATTGCGTACCGCAGCGGTCCTAATTGTCCTAATTTCAGAAGGGACATCCTTCGGCATTCGATGATCATTCTCAGCAAGCTCGCCGATTACGGCGTCATCATCGCAACCCATCTCGCCGCCAATCCGGAGCGGCAGATGACGGCGGCGGTTCTCGCCCACGAAACCAACCTGCCGCGCGCCACCGTCGCCAAGGTACTGAAGGCGCTGGCGCATGCCGGTATCGTCGCCGGCGCGCGCGGCGCTGCCGGCGGTTATCGCCTCGCGCGCGACGGCGCGGCGATCTCGCTCGCCGCGGTGGTGGCGGCGATCGACGGCGCAATGGGTGTGACGCAATGCACCGTGCATGGTCCGGATTGCAAGCGCGTCCATTTCTGCGCCACCCGGCCGCATTGGCGCCGCATCAACGATGCGGTAAGCGCTGCCTTGAGCACGGTCACGCTCGCCGAAATGGCGATGCCGTTCGGCGTGCCGCTCGCTCGGCCGGTCGCGCCCAGAGAGGATAATGTTTCATTATGACGTCACCCGATGACAGCCTCGAGACGGTCCGCTCGCTGACGGGCGAAGGCTACAAATACGGCTTCGTCAGCGACATCGAAAGCGAGAGCGCGCCGCCGGGCCTCAGCGACGACATCATCCGCTTCATCTCGGGCAAGAAGCACGAGCCGCAATGGCTCTTGGATTGGCGGCTCGAAGCGTTCCATCACTGGCAGAAGATGGAAAGCCCCAATTGGGCGAAGCTCAAGATCGCGCCGATCGACTATCAGGCGGCGACCTATTACTCCGCGCCGAAAAAGGCGGCCGGGCCGAAATCTCTCGACGAGGTCGATCCCGAGCTGCTGAAGACCTATGAGAAGCTCGGCATTCCCTTGAACGAGCGCGCGGCGCTCGCCGGCGTCGCGGTCGATGCCGTCTTCGACAGCGTCTCGGTCGCCACCACCTTCAAGGCGAAACTTGGCGAGCTCGGCATCATCTTCTGCTCCTTCGGCGAGGCGGTGCGCGAGCATCCGGAGCTGGTGCGCAAATATCTCGGCTCGGTCGTGCCGCAGGGCGACAATTTTTTCGCCGCGCTCAATTCCGCCGTGTTCAGCGACGGTTCCTTCGTCTATGTGCCGCCGGGCCTGCGCTGCCCGATGGAGCTCTCGACCTATTTCCGCATCAATGCGGCGAAGAGCGGCCAGTTCGAGCGCACGCTCATCATCTGCGACAAGGGCAGCTATGTGAGCTATCTCGAAGGCTGCACCGCGCCGCAGCGCGACGAGAACCAGCTTCATGCGGCGGTGGTCGAGCTGGTCGCGCTGGAAGACGCCGAGATCAAATACTCGACCGTGCAGAACTGGTATCCCGGCGATGCCGAGGGGCGGGGCGGGATCTACAATTTCGTCACCAAGCGCGGCGCCTGCCGCGGCGATCGCGCCAAGATTTCCTGGACGCAGGTCGAGACCGGCTCGGCCATCACCTGGAAATATCCGAGCTGCATCTTGGAGGGCGAGGATTCGGTTGGCGCCTTCTACTCGGTCGCGATCACCAACAATCTGCAGCAGGCCGATACCGGCACCAAGATGATCCATATGGGCCGCAACTCCAGCTCGACGATCATCTCGAAAGGTATTTCCGCGGGCCGCGGCCAGAACACCTATCGCGGCCTGGTGCGCGTCCAGCCCAAGGCGCAGAACGCGCGCAACTACACACAATGCGATTCGCTGCTGATCGGCGCGCGCTGCGGCGCGCATACCGTGCCCTATATCGAGGTGCGCAATCCCTCGGCGCGGGTCGAGCACGAGGCGACCACCTCGAAGATCAGCGACGAGCAAATGTTCTACTGCCAGCAACGCGGCCTTTCGAAAGAGGACGCATTATCTTTGATAGTCAATGGTTTCTGTAAGGAAGTTCTGAAAGAACTTCCGATGGAGTTTGCCGTCGAAGCGCAGAAACTTCTGGCGGTTAGCCTCGAAGGTTCAGTCGGTTAGTGAGGTATCGCGCTTTGATGTTGGAAATCAAAAATCTGCACGCAAAAATTGCCGAAGGACGTGAAATCCTCAAAGGCATCGATCTCGCGGTCCAGCCGGGCGAGGTGCACGCCATCATGGGGCCGAACGGCTCGGGCAAGAGCACGCTCGCGGGCATTCTCGCCGGCCGTCCGGGCTATGAGGTGACCGAGGGAACCGCGCTCTATGAAGGCCGCGATCTCTTGGCGCTGAGCGCCGATCAGCGGGCGCGCGCCGGTCTCTTTCTCGCCTTTCAATATCCGGTCGAGATTCCGGGCGTGAACAATATGTATTTCCTGCGCGCCGCCTTGAACGCGGTGCGGCGCGAGCGCGGCGAGGCCGAGCTCGATGCCGGCCAGTTCCTCAAAGCCGTGCGGGCGAAGCTCAAAGAGCTCGAAATCGGCGATGACCTGTTGCAGCGCGGCGTCAATGTCGGCTTCTCGGGCGGCGAGAAAAAGCGCAACGAGATTTTCCAAATGGCGATGCTGGAGCCGAAGCTCGCCGTGCTCGACGAGACCGATAGCGGCCTCGATATCGACGCGCTGCGGCTCGTCGCCAACGGCATCAACAAGCTGCGTTCGCCCCAACGCGCCATGGTGCTCATCACCCATTACCAACGCCTGCTCGATTATGTCGAGCCCGACCGGGTGCATGTGCTGAGCCAGGGCAAGATCGTCATGTCGGGCGATAAGAGCCTGGCGGCCGAGCTCGAAAAGCGCGGTTATGCCATGCTCGGCGACGCGGCCTGAGAGGCCCCGCGTGACCGCCTTCGCCGAAACCGCGCCCTACCGCGCCGCCTTCGACGCGCAACGCCGCGCCGGCGAGCCGTCCTGGCTCGCCGACAGCCGCCGTGCCGCGCTCGCGCGCTTCGAGGCGCTGGGCTTTCCGACGCGGCGCAGCGAGGATTGGCGCTTCACCAATCTCGGTCCGCTGCGCCGCGCGAATTTCGCGCCCGCGGCGCAAGACGCGGCCGCTTCGCCCGATCTCGCGCGCTGGCTCTACCCGGAAAAAACCCATCGCCTGGTGCTGATCGATGGCCGGCTCGTTCCGGCGCTGTGCGATATCGGCGTGCTGCCACGAGGCGTTTACCTCGCCGGAACGGAGGCGACGCTCGGCCAACGGCCCGATCTGGCGAAAGCCTTGCTCGACGAGACCGACCGCCTCGGCGGCCAAGCCTTTGCCTCGCTCAACGCGGCGCTGTTCGCGGACGGCTTCGTTCTGACGCTCGAGCCGGGGATCGTCCTCGAGCGACCGGTCGAGATCGTGCATCTCGGTCGTGCGCCGCAGCGCTCCTCGCAGCTGCGCTCGCTGCTGCGCCTCGGCGAGGGCGCCCGCGCCACCCTCATCGAGAGCTTTGTCGGCGGCACCGATCATTGGACCAATGCCGTCACCCGGATCGAGCTCGCGCCAGGCGCTGCGCTGCGCCACGCCAAGCTGCAGGACGAGGATAAGAGCGCGATCCATTTCGCGCAGGCCCGTGCGGTTCTGGAGAAAGCCACGCGCTACGAAGCTTTCGTGCTGAATCTCGGCGGCGGCCTCGCGCGGCATGAGATCGCCGTGAACTTTGCCGGCGAAGGCGCGGCCTGCGGGCTCTTCGGCGCGAGCCTGTTGCGCGGCGAGCAGGAGGCGACGGTCGCGACGATCGTCGATCACGCGGCGCCGGGTTGTACCACGCGCGAATATTTCAAGACCGTCGTCGATGAGCGCGCGCATGGCGTGTTCTTGGGCCGCATCGCCGTCCGGCCCGAGGCGCAGAAGACCGACGCGAATCAGCTCAACAAGAACCTGCTGCTCTCGCCCCGCGCCACTGTCGACACCAAGCCCGAGCTTGAAATTTTCGCCGACGACGTCAAATGCAGCCATGGCGCCACGGTCGGCGATCTCGACGAGACGGCGTTGTTCTATTTGGAAGCGCGCGGCATTCCGCCTGCCGAGGCGCGGCGCATGCTGATCGAGGCTTTCGCCGCCGAGGCGATCGAGCAGATCGAAGACGACGCGGTCTTGCATGCGCATCTAGCAAAGCATGTGCGGCGTTGGCTCGACCGCGACGAGGACGAGGCATGAAATCCGCCGCTGTCAGGACATCGGCCGCGTTCGATCCGCGCCGCGTCAAGCGCGACTTTCCGATCTTTGCCAACAATCCCGGCCTCATCTTCCTCGACAGCGCAGCGAGCGCGCAAAAGCCTGCCGCGGTGATCGATCGGGTGAGCGAGTTCTATCGCACCGATTATGCCAATGTGCATCGCGGCGTTTATCGGCTGAGCACCAAGTCGAGCGAGCTCTATGAGAATGCGCGCGAAACCGTGCGGCGCTTCCTCAACGCGGGCGATGCCGGCGAAATCGTCTTCGTGCGCGGCGCGACCGAGGCGATCAATCTCGTCGTCTATAGCTGGGGCGGCGCTTTCCTCAAACCCGGCGACGAGGTGCTCATCACTGAGTTGGAGCATCACGCCAACATCGTGCCCTGGCAGATCCTGCGCGATCGCATCGGCTTCACGCTGAAAGTTGCCCCGATCGACGCCACCGGCGGACTCGATCTCGCCAAGCTCGAAGCGCTGATCACATCGAAGACCAAGATGGTGGCGGTGACACAGCTTGCCAACGCCACCGGCGCGATGGTGCCAGTCGAAGCCATCGCCAAGATGGCGCATGCCAAAGGTGCGAAATTCCTCGTCGATGGCTGCCAGGCGGCACCGCGGATGAAGGTCGATGTCCGCGCGATGGATTGCGATTTCTACGCCTTTTCCGGCCATAAGACCTATGGCCCCACTGGCATCGGCGTGCTCTATGCCAAGCGGGCGATCCTCGACGTCATGCCGCCCTGGCAAGCGGGTGGCGACATGATCGAGAGCGTCACCTTCGAGCGCACGACCTTTCAGCCGCCGCCGGCGCGCTTCGAGGCGGGGACGCCCGATATTTCGGGCGCGATCGGGCTCGCGACCGCGCTTGACTACATCGAGGCGCTGGGACGCGATGCGATCGAGGCGCATGAAGCGGCGTTGACCGAGTACGGCATCGATCGTTTGTCGCGTTTGCCAGGGGTGCGCCTTGTCGGCGCGGGGCAGCGGCGCTTCGGCATTCTCTCGCTCGATGTCGAGGGCGTTCATCCGCATGATCTCGCGACCTTGCTCGATCAGCACGGCGTGGCGGTGCGCGCCGGCCATCACTGCGCGCAGCCGCTCCTCGAGAAGCTCGGCATGCACGCGACGACGCGCGCTTCCTTTGGCATCTATAACGATGAAAGCGACGTCGACCGGCTTGTCGAGGCGGTAACGGCGGCGCAGGCGATTTTCGCGCGGTGAGCATAGGGATGAATTGAGGCACATGGAATCGCGGGAACTCTATCAGGACATCATTCTCGATCACGGCCGCAAGCCGCGGAACTTTCATGCGATGCCGCATCCGAGTCACTTCGCGCAAGGCCACAATCCGCTGTGCGGCGATCGCGTCACCGTCTATCTCTCGATCGACGGCGATCGCATCAAGGATGTGAGCTTTGAAGGCCGCGGCTGCGCGATCTCGACCGCTTCGGCCTCGCTCATGACGGAAGTTCTGAAGGGCAAGACCGTCGCCGAGGCCGAAGAGCTCTTCAAGGCGTTCCATGCCGAAGTGACCGGCGGCGAAGAGCCGAGCGTGCCCGAGGCGCTGCAGGACGATCTCGAGCGTCTGGCTCCGCTCGAAGGCGTCAAAGCTTATCCCGCTCGCGTTAAATGCGCGACCCTCGCCTGGCGCGCCTTCGAAGCGGCGCTCAAGGCCGGTGAAGTCGGCGCCACGGTCAAGACCGAGTAGCGATCATGGCAAGCGAGGATCCGTTCGATTTTGGTCATGGCAACGAGATGCCGGCGGGCGAGGAGGTCGAGCGTCCGGCCTCGGGCGAGAACGACCCGGCTCTGGCCGAGCGCGTGCTCGAGGCGATGCGCACGGTGCACGATCCGGAAATTCCCGTGAACATCGTCGAGCTCGGCCTCATCTACGAGCTCATCGCCAACAAAGACGGCATCGTCTATATCGAGATGACCCTGACGACACCGGCCTGTCCCGTGGCCGGCGCCTTGCCCGGCCAAGTGCGCGACGCGGTTGCGGAAGTCGAGGGCGTCAACGACGTGCGGGTGAAGCTCGTCTGGTCGCCGCCCTGGGACAAGGATCGCATGAGCGAGGAAGCGAAGCTCGAATTGGGGCTGATCTAGCGCGCTTCGTCGCGCGTTAGCTCGCGCGAATTTCACGCAAACGTTACTCTCCGTCACTGAGGCGCTGATATCATCGCTTCGGTGGAAGTGATGAGGAACGTATGAAGAAATATCTCAGGGCAGGAATGGCGGCCGGGGCTTTGGCGTTGTTGGCCATCGGCGGGACGGCGTCGGTGACAGCGCAGGAGAGCAAGGAAGCGGCGATCAAAGCCCGCAAGGATTTCATGGAAGACCAGCAGCACGCGGTCGATGCCATTAGCGATTTCGCGAAGGGAAAAGGCACGCGCGAGGCGGCGATCGAAGGCGTCAACAAGCTGCTCGATCTCTCGACGCAAATGGGACCGAAGCTCGCAGCTCTCTTTCCGCCCGGCACCAGCAATACCGACTTTCCCGGCAAGACGCGCGCCAAACCCGAACTGTGGCAGCATCTCGACGAGGCCAAAGCGGCCCCGGCCAAGCTTCACGAGGCGGAGCTGGAGCTCGTTCCGGTGGTCAAGACCGCGGATCCGCAGACCGTCGGCAAGAGCTTGAGCGGATTGTATCGCCAAAGCTGCAACGGACTCTGCCACAACGCCTTCCGCGCGCCGGAAGAAAAGAAATGAGGGCGCGGCCGGCTCACCGGCCGCCGCCTGTCGCATCGCCTTCTTGATGATCTCCCGCGCGGCGCCTCGAGCGCTTTGCGCCGCCGTCACGTCGCTCTCCTTCAATCCGTCACCCGCCGTCCTCAGAAGAGGCGACGATGCGTGTGGCGGAGGCTTGCGATATCTCCCGTAGAACTGGGTCCACGTTTGCGCGCGCTCGCGCTGGCGATTGGCGGCGGGTTCAGGTATGAGTTTCGTCATGCCGCCGAGACCGGTCTCATCGTGGTTTACCATTCTTGCGATTGCGCTGCTGTTGCCCTCGGCTGCATCGGCTGCCGACGACGCGGCGATCGCACGCGGCGCCTATCTCGCCGCTGCTGCGGGTTGCGATGCGTGCCACACCGACAAAAAAGCCGGGACGCCGCGATTTTCCGGCGGCCGCGACCTCGATACGCGCTTCGGCACGTTCTACGGACCCAATATCACGCCCGATCCCGTGACCGGCATCGGCAAATGGAGCGAGACGGATTTTCTTCGCGCGATGCGCGAGGGAAAGGATCCCGAAGGCAACTATCTTTATCCGATCTTTCCCTATCCTGCCTTCACCGGCATGACCGATCACGACATCGCCGATATCTATGCCTTCCTGATGAGTCAAAAGCCGGTGGATCGGCTGTCCCATCCGGAAGAGGTGAAGCTCCTGCTGCGCTGGCGCAATGTGCTGATCGGGTGGCGCACGCTCTTCTTCACGCCGGGACCGCTCAAGCCCGATCCGAAGCAGAGCGACGAATGGAATCGTGGACGCTACCTCGCCGAAGCCGTGGGGCATTGCCAGGAGTGTCACACGCCGCGCAATTTCCTCGGCGGCCTCGATCGCAAGCATGCCTATGCCGGCAATCCACATGCTCCCGACGGCAACGAGGCGCCGGACATCACTTCCGATCCCAAGGAAGGGATCGGCGATTGGAAGCTCGATGATGTCGTCGAGGTGTTGAAATCCGGCATGACACCGGGCGGCGACTATGTCGGCCAAGGCATGTCGGAAGTTGTGGATGGTACGTCGCAATTGACCGATGCCGATCGCCACGCCATCGCCGTCTATGTCAAATCCCTGCCGCCGATCACCGCAACGCCGAAGTAAGCTGCGCCGCCGCGCGTCAGGGAAGGGATCGTTATCCCCCGTGATGCTTGCCAGGAGCGTCGACAAAGGGGGCCTGGGGCGCACGCTCGCCTTCTGATAGTTTGACCGTCGTCTTTTAGGCGCTCACCACATCGAGCTCATGGCCCCAATCATTCTGACCGAGAAGCTGTCGAAGACCTTCGCCCGCGGCAAGGCGGACGCCGTCGAGGCCGTGCGCGCGATCGATCTCGAAGTCGATGCGGGCGAGATTTTCGGCCTGCTAGGCCCCAACGGCGCCGGCAAGAGCACGACGATGCGCATGCTCTGCACGCTCCTGTTGCCGAGCGCGGGACGCGCCACCGTGACGGGGTTCGACTTGGCGACCGAGGCCCATGAAATCCGCCGCCGCATCGGCTATGTTGGGCAGAAGGGCGGGCTCGAGCAAGTCGCGACCGGGCGCGAGAATCTCATGCTCCATGCCCAGCTCTATCGCATGAGCCGAAGCGAAGCCCGGCGCCGCATCGACCTGCTCGCCGAACGGTTGCGGCTTGGTGCCTTTATCGACCGCAAGGCCGAGACCTATTCCGGCGGTCAGCGCCGGGTGCTCGATCTCGCCTCGGGCGTCATCAACGCGCCCGAGCTGTTGTTTCTCGACGAGCCGACGACCGGACTCGACCCGCAAAGCCGTGCGCGCGTTTGGGAGGAGGTCAAGACCGTGCATGAGCAGGGCACCACGATTTTTCTCACGACTCATTACCTCGAAGAGGCCGACGCGCTGTGCGACCGGGTGGCGATCGTCGATCTCGGCAGGGTGGTCGCGCTTGGAACGCCCGCCGAGCTCAAGAAGCAAATCGCCGGCGATATCGTCACGCTCGGCTATGACGACGAGCGGCAGGCGGGCGCCGCCGCGGCGCTGCTCGACGGCAATCCGCTCGTCTTGGAGCGGCATCGGGCGGGCACGATGCTGCAAATCCATGTCGATCGCGGCGACGAGGCTCTGCCGGCTTTGCTGCGGGTCGTCGGACAGGGGAATTACCCGGCGAAATCCGTCCATCTCTCGCGCCCCTCGCTCGACGACGTCTTCCTGAAGCTCACGGGGCGCAGCCTGCGCGAAACCGACCCCATGGCCTGCTGAGGAGCGTTCTCGTTGCGCGATACCTACCTCATCGCCATGAACGAGCTGCGCGTGACCATGCGCAACCCGTTCTGGAGCGTCAGCGGGCTGTTTCAGCCGATCATCTATCTCCTGCTGTTCGGCCCGCTCCTCAACGGCGTCGCCGGCGCGCGCGGCTTTCCCGACGGCAACGCCATCCAGTTCTTCGCGCCGGGCCTCCTCGTGATGAACGCGCTGTTTGGTGCCGGATTCGAGGGGTTTACGCTGCGCGACAAGCTCGATTCCGGCTTTCTCGAAAGGCTGCGGGTGACGCCGATCAGCCGTCTCGCCCTGGCCTTGGGTTTCATCCTCCAATCCTCGGTCAACCTCGTGATCCAGAGCATCGCGCTCATCGCCTGCTCGTTCTTCTTCGGGCTGCAGCTGCACATTCTGGGCGCGGCGGCGCTCATCCCGCTGGTCGTGCTGATCGGCATCAGCATGGCCTCGGTGTCCTATCGCCTCGCCCTCGTCATCCGCGAGGGCGGAATCCTTGCCGGAATCATTAACACCTTCGTGCTGCCGGCGATGATCCTTTCCGGGATCATGCTGCCCGTCACCTTCGGCCCGCGGATCATCCAGATCGCGGCACGGTTCGATCCGTTCTTCTATGCGGTCAACGCGTCGCGCGCGCTGATCAACGGCGCGTTCGCCGACGGCTCGGTTGTCGCCGCTTTCGCGATTTTCGCCGCCCTCGCGGTCGTGACGCTGGCAATTTTCATTCGCGGCATGCGCGAGGCCGTCGCATAGCAGGCATTCATGCCGGCGCGGGTTCCCGAGTCGTCTTTGCGGTCGATCTTGCTGCGCGCTTCTCTTATGATGCGACCGCCTGCGGAGCGTTGCGGCAGCATTGAACGGTGGTGGATATGTTCAGACGGCATTTGGGCGAAGGCGACGATTTCGGCATTTCCGCCGGTCAGCGCTTCCGCTCGCGCGGCGTGCGGTCCTTGGTATGGGAAGTCAACGCTGTTTACCGTTCCCCTTGGGAGCCGACGCCTCATGTCCGGCTCTCGCGCGTCGGCCTGCCGCACGACATGAAAACGGTGGCCCTCCAAACCTTGCGGGATGACCGCTATTTCGAGCCCGCGAATTAACCTTCGCCGGGGTGGTCGGGAGATTAGCGGGTTCTCAATTGTATGACCGGAAAATTGCGGGGTTGAGCGCGGCTCGCCGCGCTTGCGGGGAGCCGTAATCAATGCTCTACCAGGCCTATCAGGCGCATAGCGACGCCTTCGCTCCGTTTCGCCTGATCGCGCGGGCGGGGCAGGAATTCCTTAACCATCCTTGGCTCGCGTTTCGCGATCATCCGGCGCTGCGCCATGCTGCGGCGGTGTGCGAGCTTATGGCGCGCGCCGGGGTCTCGCATCGCCGGCCGGATTTCGGCATCGCGACGACGCTCGTGGCCGGTCAGCCGGTCGCGGTGCGCGAAGAGGCGGTCGAGCACACGCCCTTCTGCACGCTGCTGCATTTCCACAAGGAGACGCCGCTCCCGCAGCCGCGCGTTTTGCTGGTGGCGCCGCTCTCGGGCCATTTCGCGACCTTGCTGCGCGGCACGGTCGAGACCATGCTGCCCGATCACGACGTTTACATCACGGATTGGGTTAACGCGCGCAACGTGCCGCTGCGGCACGGGCGCTTCGATCTCGACGACCATATCGATCTGATGAGCGCCTTCATGCGGCGCCTCGGCCCCGAGCTTCACGTCATCGCGGTGTGCCAGCCCGCGGTGCCGGTGCTCGCGGCGGTCTCGCTCATGGCGCAGGCCGACGAGCGCGCGCAGCCGAGGAGCCTCGTCCTGATGGGCGGGCCGATCGATACCGCCGCCAACCCGACGCAGGTGAGCCGCTTTGCCGAGGCGAACAGCCTCGCCTGGCTCGAGCAGCATGTGGTCGACACGGTGCCGATGCGCCACCCGGGCGCTTTCCGCCGCGTCTATCCGGGCTTCCTGCAGCTTGCCGGCTTCCTGAGCATGAATCTCGACCGCCACGTCAACGCCCATGTCGAGCTTTTCCGCCACCTCGTCGAGGGCGACGGCGCAAGCGCCGATGCGACGCGCAAATTCTATGACGAATACGCCTCGGTGATGGACCTTCCGGCGGATTTCTACCTCCAGACCATCGATCGCGTATTCCATCGCCGCGACCTCGCGCATGGCTCGTTCCTGTCGCGCGACCGGCTGGTCGAGCCCGGCGCGATCGAGCGCACCGCGGTCTTCATGGTCGAGGGCGAGAAGGACGATATTTGCGGCGTCGGCCAGACCGCGGCGGCGAAAGCGTTGCTGACCGGCCTGCCCGAGGCGAAGAAGCCCCTCTACATGCAGCCCGGCGTCGGGCATTACGGCGTCTTCAACGGCAGCCGCTGGCGCAATTCGATCTATCCCAAGATCCGCGACTTCATCCGCGCGAACGCCTGAGCCCTATCGCCGGCACGGGGGCGGTTCCCCTGCGGCCGAAAACGCTCTAACACTTTGCCGGTACGGCCAAGCTTCCGGATGGGAGGCAAGGGAGGACGGCATGGCGAAATCGGGCAAGGTCATCATCACCTGTGCGGTGACGGGCTCCATTCATACGCCCACCATGAGTCCCTATCTGCCGGTGACGCCCGATGAGGTCGCGGAGCAAGCGATCGGCGCGGCCGAAGCGGGCGCCGCGATCCTTCATCTCCATGCGCGCGATCCGAAAGACGGGCGGCCGACGCCCGATCCCGCGGTCTTCATGCAGTTCCTGCCGCGCATCAAGCAGGCGTCGAAGGCGGTCATCAACATCACCACCGGCGGCGGCCACAAGATGACGCTCGAGGAGCGCCTGGCCGCGCCGCTGAAGGCCTCGCCCGAGATGTGCTCGCTCAATATGGGCTCGATGAATTTCGGCCTCTACCCGATGCTCGGCCGCTACAAGGAGTTCAAGCACGATTGGGAGAGGCCCTATCTCGAAGGCACGAAGGACCTCATTTTCCGTAATACTTTCCAAGATATAGAGCGGATTCTGAAGGATTTAGGAGAAGGTCACGGCACGCGCTTCGAGTTCGAATGCTACGATGTCGGCCATCTCTACAATCTCGCCCATTTCCTGGATCGCAAGCTGATCCGACCGCCGCTGCTGGTGCAGACCATCTTCGGCATCCTCGGCGGGATCGGCGCCGATCCGGAAAATCTCGCGCATATGAAGCGCATCGCCGACAAGCTCTTCGGCGATGCCTATCACTGGTCGATTCTCGCCGCGGGGCGCCACCAAATGCCGCTCATCACCATGGGCGCGATCATGGGTGGCAGCGTGCGCGTCGGGCTCGAGGATTCGCTCTATCTCGGCAAAGGTCAGATGGCGAAGACCAATGCCGAGCAGGTGACGCGGATTCGCGCGATCCTCGAAAACCTGTCGCTCGAGATCGCGACGCCGGACGAGGCGCGCCAGATGCTGGCGCTGAAGGGCGGCGATGCCGTCAATTTCTAGGGTTGCGCCGTGATCGACAAGCGCGTCGAGAGCTTCGCCGCGGCCCTCGAAGGCTTGAAGGACGGCGACACGGTGCTTTGCGGCGGCTTCGGCTCCGTCGGAGAGCCTTTTGCCCTGATCGAGGCGGTGATCGCGCAGGGCCGGCGCGAGCTGACGGTCGTCTGCAACAATGCCGGCAGCGGCCTGGTCGGCGTGGCGGCTCTGCTCAAAGCCGGTTGCGCGCGAAGGCTCATCTGCTCCTATCCGCGCTCGACCGATCCGCAAGTGATCGACGCGCTCTATGCCGAACGGAAGATCGAGATCGAGATCGTGCCGCAAGGCACGCTGAGCGAGCGCATGCGCGCGGCAGGGGCGGGGCTCGGTGGCTTCTTCACCCGCGTCGGCGCCGGAACCAAGCTCGCCGCGGGCAAGGAGACGCGCATGATCGAGGGCGCGCTCCATGTGTTCGAGCATCCGCTGCCGGGCGATTTCGCGCTGATCAAGGCGCATCGCGCCGATCGCTGGGGCAATCTCCTCTATCGCAAGGCGGCGCGAAACTTCAATCCGGTGATGGCGATGGCGGGGAAAGTGACCGTGGCGCAGGTGGACGAGCTGGCCGAGCTCGGCGCGCTCGATGCGGAGGCGGTCGTCACGCCCGGCATTTTCGTCGACCGGGTGGTCGCCGCATGACGCCGCTGACGCGACGACAGATGGCGTGGCGCGTGGCGCAGGACATCGCCGAGGGCCAGTATGTCAATCTCGGCATCGGCCTGCCGACGCTCGTCTCGGATTACGTGCCGGGAAGCCGCGAGGTCGTGTTCCACAGCGAGAACGGCATTCTCGGCATGGGCGGCGCGCCGCGGCCGGGCGAAGAGGATCGCGATCTCATCAATGCGGGGAAGGGGCTCACGACCTTGCGCCCGGGAGGCGCCTTCTTTCACCACAATGATTCCTTCCTGATGATCCGCGGCGGCCATCTCGATCTCTCGATCATGGGCGCCTATGAGGTCTCGGCGGCGGGCGATCTCGCCAATTGGGCGACGAACTCGGACAAGCTCGCGCCGGGCGTCGGCGGCGCGATGGATCTCGCCGCCGGTGCTAAGGAGGTGCGTGTCCTCATGGAGCACAATGCCAAGGACGGAAGCCCGCGCCTGCGCAAGGCCTGCAGCCTGCCGCTGACCGCCGCGCGGTGCGTCAAGCGGGTTTACACCAACCTCGCCGTGCTCGATGTGACGGCTGACGGCTTCGTGGTGCGCGAGATGGTGGAAGGGCTCGACCTCGATGCCTTGCAGCGCCTGACAGAGGCCGAGCTCGCGCTGGCGAATGACTGGCGGAAGCTGGCGCCGCCGGCGGTTTAACGATTGATCGATTTATGACCCGTCATTGGGAGGCGCGCGAGCGCCGAAGCAATCCATGCGACTTCAGCCGCGCTTCCTCATCTTTATGGATTGCTTCGCCCTTCGGGCTCGCGGGCTCGCAATGGCGCCGCGATAGAATTCACGGCTGCTGCCGCGCATCACCCCGCCGTCGCGCCGTTTTCCTTCAGCCAGGCAAGGAGCTTCTCCGAGATCGGCTTCGCTTTGCGCGTGGCGCGGTCCATGAAGACCAGCACGACCTCCTCGATGCAGAGACATGTCTCGCCCTGGAACACGGCCTGGCCGAGGCGGAACGAGGTGCGGCCATATTTGATGGCGCGCATGCCGACCTCGAAATCGCCGGGAAAGCGCAGCTCGGCTTTGTAATCGACTTCGAGATGGACGACGTTGAAATTCTCGCCCGGGTCCAACATGCCGAGCGCGGGGTTGCGCGTGATCGAAACCCGCGCGGTCTCGAAATAGGTCAGGAACACCGCATGGTTGACGTGGTTGTTGTGATCGACGTCGCTGTAGCGCACATGCTCCGGGAACCAGAGCTTATAGGCCGCCCGCTCGGTCGCGAGCGGCCCCACTGGCGCCGGCGGTTGCGCGTCGGGCGGGCTCATGCAACGCGTTCCAACACAGCGGCGATGCCCTGGCCGACGCCGATGCACATGGTGACGAGCGCATAGCGCGCGCCGGTCGCGTGCAATTGCCGCGTCGCGGTCAAGGCGAGCCGCGCGCCCGAGGCGCCGAGCGGATGGCCGATGGCGATCGCGCCGCCATTGGGGTTGACGCGGTCGTCCTCGTAATCGATGCCCATGAGCTTGAGGCAGCCCAGAACCTGGCTCGCGAAGGCCTCGTTGAGCTCGATCACGTCCATGTCCTTCAAGGAAAGCCCGGCACGCTCCAAGGCCTTTTGCGAAGCCGGCACCGGCCCGAGCCCCATGACGCGCGGCGCGACGCCCGCGACCGCAGCCGAGACGATGCGCGCCAAGGGCTTGGCGCCGGCCTTCTCGCCCGCCTTCTTCGTGCCGATGAGGAGCGCCGCCGCGCCGTCATTGATGCCCGAGGCATTGCCCGCGGTGACGACGCCGCCCTCGTTGAGCGGCTTCAAGGCGAGCAGCTTTTCGAGCGATGTGTCGGGCCGCGGATGCTCGTCCTGCGCAATGACTGTCACCGTGCCTTTGCGGCCACTGGCGACGCTCACCGGTATCAGCTCCTTGTCATAGAACCCCGCGGCCTTGGCCTTGGCGTATTTCTGCTGCGAGGCGAGGGCGAATTTGTCGCTCTCTTCGCGCGTGATCTGATGCTCGCGCGCGACATTGTCGGCGGTCTCCGCCATGGTGTCGGCGCCATAGGCCTTCTCGACCTTGGGGTTCGGGAAGCGCGGGCCGATGGTCGAATCGAACATGCGAAAGCTGCGCTGATAGGGCGTCTCGGATTTCGCCATGACGAAAGGCGCGCGGCTCATGCTTTCGACGCCCCCGGCGATGAAGAGTTCGCCCTGACCCGAGGACGCCGCGCGCGCCGTGTCGAGCACGGCGGCGAGGCCGCTGCCGCAAAGCCGGTTGACGGTCGCGCCCGCGGTCTCGATCGGCAACCCCGCCAGCAGAAGCGCATGGCGTGCGACGTTCCGCGCATCCTCGCCGCCCTGATTGGTGCAGCCGATGATCGTGTCCTCGTAATCCCGCGGCTTGAAGGGGTTGCGCCCGACCACCTCCTTGATGATTCCGGCAAGAAGATCGTCCGGCCGCACCGGCGCCAGGCCGCCGGCGTGGCGGCCGATCGGCGTGCGCAACCCGTCATAGATATAGGCGTCGAGCATGTTTCCTTCCTTCCACGCTGCAAGCAGCAACCGCATCGGCTTCGCATTCAGTTCT
>DATNGG010000093.1:0-10738 GCA_035605975.1 Allostellaceae bacterium
GCCGAGCTTTGTATTCTAGCGCGACTTTGGACCGTCGAGGGCGGAAGGGGAGTTGATGCGCCGTCGCCTTGTCGTGCCGCTCGCCATCGGCATCGGCGCACTCGCCGCGCAGCCCGTTCGGGCCGAGACGCTCGCCGAAGCCCTGGCCTCGGCCTATGACAGCAACCCGCAGGTGCTCGGCGAGCGTGCGACCTTGCGCGCGACCGATGAAGGCGTGCCGCAGGCGCTGTCCGGCTGGCGGCCGACCGTGACCTTCCAGGGCGGGATCGGCGTCGAGAATTCGGAGACGACGCCGCCCTCGTTGGTCTCGCCCGCGCAGCAGACAATCCATCCGCACACCTACAGCCTCACCCTGACGCAGCCCGTCTACAATGGCGGCGGCACCATCGCCAAGACGGCACAGGCCGAAGATCTGGTGCAAAGCGAGCGTGCGCACCTGATCGCGGTCGAGAGCGCGGTGCTGTTCGCGGCGGCGCAATCCTATTTCGACGTGCTGCGCGATCAGTCGGTGATCGCCCTCGACAAGAACAACGAGCAGGTGCTCAACCGCCAGCTCGAGGCGACCAACGACCAGTTCCGCGTCGGCCAGGTGACGCGCACCGATGTGGCGCAGGCCGAGGCGCGGCTGGCGGCGGCGACGGCGACGCGGCACTCCGATGAAGGCACACTCGAAGTCGATACCGCCAATTACACCCGCGCGGTCGGCCACCCGCCTGCCGGCCTGACGCAGCCCGATATGCGTCCGGTGATCCCGGCGACGCGCGATCAGGCGCTGGCGCTCGCTGCGACCAAGAATCCGAGCGTCGTCTCCGCGCAATTCGCCGAAGATGCGGCGCGGGACAATGTCGCGCAGATCAAGGCGCAGCTGCTGCCCTCGGTCTCGATCGTCGGCAATATCCAGCGTCTCCAGGAGACGCAGCTCGCGGGCCGAGAGACCACCAACCAATCGGTCATCGCGCAGCTGAACGTGCCGCTTTACGAGGGCGGCAATGTCTGGTCGCAAAGCCGGCAGGCGATCGAGAATGTCGGCAAGGCCAAGGGCACGACCGACGATACGCGGCGCCAGGCGGTGCAGACCGCGACCCAGTCCTGGGAGACGATCCAATCGGCCCGGGCCTCGATCGCCTCGCTGCAGACGACGATCCGCGCCGCGCAGATCGCCTTGGAAGGCGTGCAGCAGCAGCAGCAGGTCGGCGCCCGCACGGTGCTCGACGTCCTCAACGCGCAGCAAGAGCTGTTCAGCGATCAGGTCTCGCTGGTGAAGGCGCAGCACGATCTTGCCGTCGCCGAGTTCAACCTCGCGCAGCAGATCGGCGTCCTGACCGCGGTCGATCTGACCCTGCCGGTGAAGCTCTACGACGTCGATACGCATTACCGCTCGGTGCGCGACAAGGTCCTGGGCTTCGGCGCGCGCGACCAATAAGCCCCGAAATCGGCGCCGCCGCTGGCAATTCGGAGGCTTTTCGCCTAGTCTTGCAGGAGGGAACAGGGCCGAAAGCGAATGTCGGACGCGAAAGACCAGCATGAGCCGTCGATGGAGGAGATTCTCGCCTCGATTCGGCGAATCATCTCCGAAGACGGTGACCCTGCCGCCGCGACGGCGCAAGCGCCCGCGCCGCAGCCGGCCGCGGCCGGTGCCGACGACGTTCTGGTCCTGACCGAGGAAGTGGAGGACGAGCCGGCCGAGCCGCATCTCGACGTGCCGCCGAGCGCGCCCGAGCAAGCCGCGCCGCCGCAAGCGGCCGAGGAGCCGCGGGTGAAGCTGGCGGAGCCCGAGCCCGAGCCGGCCGCACCCGCAGCGGCGGCTCAATTCGGGCGGCGCCTCATCTCCGAAGGCGCGGCAAATGCCTCGCTTGCGGCCCTCTCGGAGCTCGTCAACCGCACGCAACGCGATCCCGCCATCGAGAGCCTGCCCATGGGCCAATCGAACCGCACGCTCGAAGATCTCACGCGCGAGCTTCTGCGTCCGATGTTGAAAGCCTGGCTCGATGAAAATCTGCCGCCGCTGGTCGAGCGCATCGTCCGCGAAGAGATCGGCCGTCTCGCTCTCGACGCGCAGCGCCGCTAAGCCGCCGGGTCCCGCGCGAAGAGGTCAAGCCGGTTCGGCCATGCTGGACAAGAATTTCCATCCCGCCGCGGCCGAAGGCCCGATCTACGCCGCCTGGGAGAAATCGGGCGCCTTCGCCGCGAACAGCGAAAGCCAAAAGACTCCCTATTGCATCATGATGCCGCCGCCCAATGTGACGGGCAGCCTGCATATGGGCCACGCGTTGACCTTCACCTTGCAGGACATCCTCATCCGCTATCAGCGCATGCGCGGCCGCGACGCGCTGTGGCAGCCCGGCACGGACCATGCCGGCATCGCAACGCAGATGGTGGTCGAGCGCCAGCTCGAAGCGGAGCAGTCGGATCGCCACAAGCTCGGCCGCGACAGCTTCGTTGCGCGCGTCTGGAAATGGAAAGCCGAATCGGGCGGCACGATCACGCGCCAGCTGCGCTCCTTGGGCGCCTCGCCCGATTGGAGCCGCGAGCGCTTTACGATGGACGAGGGCCTCTCGGCGGCGGTGCGCAAGGTCTTCGTCCGGCTCCATCGCGAAGGCCTGCTCTATCGCGACAAGCGGCTGGTCAATTGGGACCCGAAGCTCCATACCGCGGTCTCCGATCTCGAAGTCGAGAACCAGGAGACCAAGGGCGCGCTGTGGTATTTCAAATATCCGATCGAAGGGCGCAGCGGCGAATTCATCACCGTCGCAACGACGCGGCCCGAGACCATGCTCGGCGACACCGGCGTTGCCGTCAATCCGGAGGATGAGCGCTACAAGCATCTCATCGGCAGGCATGCGGTGCTGCCGCTGGTCGGGCGGCGCATCCCGATTGTCGGCGACGAGCATGCCGATCCTTCGACCGGCAGCGGCGCGGTCAAGATCACACCGGCGCACGATTTCAACGATTTCGAGGTCGGGCGGCGGCACGACCTGCCGCTGGTCAATGTGTTTGACCGCGACGCGCGGCTCAACGACGAGGCGCCGCTCCAATATCGCGGCATGGATCGCTTCGAGGCGCGGAAGAAGATCGTCGCCGATCTTGAGGCGCAGGGCCTCGTCGAGAAAATCGAAGAGAAGCTCGTGATGGTTCCCTATGGCGACCGCTCGGGCGTCGTCATCGAGCCGTGGCTGACGGATCAGTGGTATGTCAACGCGGCCGAGCTCGCCAAAGCCGCGGTCGCGGCGGTCGAGCGCGGCGACACGGTGTTCGTGCCGAAAAGCTGGGAGAACACCTTCTTCGACTGGATGCGCAACATCCAGCCCTGGTGCGTGTCGCGGCAAATCTGGTGGGGGCATCAGATCCCGGCCTGGTACGGGCCCGATGGCGCGGTCTTCGTCGAGGAGACCGAGGCGGAAGCGCTTGCCGCGGCCGCCAAGCATTACGGCCGCGAGGCCGATTTGCGCCGCGATCCCGACGTGCTCGACACCTGGTTCTCCTCGGCGCTGTGGCCGTTCTCGACCTTGGGCTGGCCCGAGCGCACGCGCGAGCTCCAGCGCTATTACCCGACCGACGTGCTGGTCACCGGCTTCGACATCATCTTCTTCTGGGTCGCGCGGATGATGATGATGGGCTGCAAGTTCATGGGCGCGGTGCCGTTCAAGACGGTCTATATCCACGCGCTGGTACGCGACGAGCGCGGCCAGAAAATGTCGAAATCCAAGGGCAACATCATCGATCCCCTGGATTTGATCGCGCGCTACGGCACCGACGCGCTGCGCTTCACCTTGACGGCGCTGGCGGCGCAAGGCCGCGACATCAAGCTCGCCGAAAGCCGCATCGAGGGCTATCGCAATTTCGGAACGAAGCTGTGGAACGCGGCGCGCTATGCCGAGATGAATGGCTGCAAGCGGGTCGAGGGCTTCGATCCGAAGATCGCGAAGCTGACGCTCAACCGCTGGATCGCGACCGCTATGGGCCGCATCGCCGCGCGGGTGGCGGCGGCGCTCGATGCGTTCCGCTTCAACGAGGCGGCGGACGCGCTCTATCAATTCACCTGGGGCACGTTTTGCGACTGGTATATCGAGTTCTCGAAGCCGATCCTGACCGGGAGCGATGAGGCGGCCAAGGCCGAGACCCGCGCCATGACGGCTTTCGTCTTGGAGCGCATCGTCCATCTGCTCCATCCGATTGCGCCCTTCATCACCGAGGCGCTGTGGCGGCAGATGGCGGGCGAGGGGGCGGGGATGCTCATCGCCGCGCCCTGGCCCAAGGAGGACGGCTTCGCCGACGAGGCCGCGAGCGAAGAGATGGAATGGGTCGTCGCCCATATCGCCGCGATCCGCGCCGCGCGCTCCGAAATGAACGTGCCCGCCGCGGCCGAGCTTTCGGCCGCGACGAGCGACGCCGCGCCCGGCATCGCCGTCTGGAGCCTCCGTCACAACGAGCAGATCAGGCGCCTCGCGCGTTTGAAGGAAGACTCTTTCGTCGACGCCGCCGAGCAGCGGCGCCGCAGCGACGGCAAGAGCACGCTCCTCGTCATGCACGACACGACCACGGTCGCGCTCGATGTCGGCGGCGCGGTCGATCTGGGGAAAGAGCGCGCGCGGCTTCAGAAAGAAGCGGGCACGCTGCAATCGGAGCTCGAGAAAATCGGCAAGAAGCTCGCCAATCCGCAATTCCTCGAGAAAGCCAAGCCCGAAGTGGTGGAGGAGCAGCGCGAGCGCGCGGCGGAAGCAAAGCTCGCGCTCGATCGCCTCAACACCGCGATCGCACGCATCGGCGCCTGACCCCAGGCGGTGCTCGCGTCATCCCTCACTCTCCTCGGTCTGGCGGCCCTCCTCGGCGCGGCGCTGGCGCTGGTCGGCGCCAAGGCGGCCGGCAAGCCGCCTTCGGCCTGGCTCGCGAGCTTGCATGGGCTTGCCGCGGTATCGGGCTTCGCGCTCCTGCTCGCGGCCTTGATCGAAGGGCCCGCGCGCGGCGCCGCCACCGGCACGCAGTCCTTCGGCGCGATCGCGGCGGTGCTGCTGCTTCTCGCTGCGTGCCTTGGCATTACGAGCCTTCTCCTGCACATAAGGCGGCGCCGCCTGCCCGGCTTCTGGGCGAGCGCCCATGCCGTGATCGCGGTCAGCGGCTTCGTGATCCTCGCGGCTTACGTGGTGCTGGGGTGATGGTCGGTAGGGGAGATACGCAATCCGCTTCTTCTCTTTTGTCGTCATTGCCGGGCTTGTCCCGGCAATCCATGGACCCGCGGGTCAAGCCCGCGGGTGACGAAAAAAAGAAAGCCCGCCCGCTCACGCCTTATAGGCGATGATCTCGACCTGGATCACGCCGACATGGATCGGCGCGATCAAGGTGCGCCGCGTCGGGCGCTTATTGGGATCGGGAAAGGTCAGCGCCCAATGCTTGATCGCCGCGTCGCGGTATGTCTCGTCCGTGATGTAGATGGTGAGCTTCGCCACATCCTCGAGCCCCATGCCCGCGGCCGCCAGCACGCGCTTCATGTTGATGAAGGCGTTGCGCGCCTGGGTGTCGGCATCGGGCGGCATGGTCTTGGTCTCGAGATCCTTGCCGGTGATCGCGCCGGAGCTGAGGAGCGGGCCGACCTTGCAGCCCAGCGGCGATGCCTGCGGATGATCGTGGCCTTCGAGATTGATGATCTGCTGCGCCATTTTTTCCTCCCGCTCCGTGGCGGCGCCTGTTCTGGGTCCGCCGGCGCAGCGGCGCAAGCCCGACGAGCGGACGCGAGCGAGCGCTCGGTCAATTGACGAAGCAAGTGTTCGTAAGCGGTGGCGCGGGGGCCGCGTTCTGATATCATCCGTTGCGAGGGTCGAATCTATCGCCGGAGGGGGAGATGGATCTGGTCGCGCGGGCAAAAGCGATTCTGCTGTCGCCCAACAGCGAATGGCCGGTGATCGCGGGCGAGCCCGCCGAGACCGCCGGGCTTTATAAATCCTATATCCTGCCGATGGCGGCGATACCGCCGGTTTGCGCCTTCATCGGCTTCTCGATCTTCTTTGGCCGCTACGGTTTCGGCTACGGCATTTTGGGTCTGATCGCCCAATATGTCCTGGCGCTGATCGCGGTTTACGTAATCGCGCTGATCGCGCAATGGCTGGCGCCCCGCTTCGGCGGCACCAGCGAGTTCATCCCCGCCCTGAAGCTCGTTGCCTATTCCCACACGGCGAGCTGGGTCGGCGGGATTTTCCTGCTCATCCCGTTTCTCGGGATACTGAGCTTTCTCATGACGCTTTACGGGCTCTATCTGCTTTATGCGGGCGCGACCCCGGTGATGAGCGTTCCCGGCGAGCGCGCCATCACCTTCACCGCGGCGCTGATCCTTGGGGTGATCGCCGTTTTCATCATCGTCGGCTTCATCATCCGTTTCCTTTTCGGGGCGGCGATGATGGGAATGATCTAGCATCTTGGCACCGGACGGCGTGCCTCGAACAGCCGCTGCCGCTTTTGGGAGGATGGGATGAAGGTTTTGACGCTCGGACTCGCCTGCGCGGCGATGATCTCGCTTGCGGCGCTGGCGCCCGCCGGCGCGGCGGAGACGATCAAGATCGGCATCGGCCCGGTCACCGGCGTCGGCCCGGTCTTTCTCGCGCAGGATCGCGGTTATTTCGCAGCCGAAAATCTCGACGCCGACGCCATCAGCTTCGATGCCGCGCAGCAAGTGGCGCAAGGCGTGGTCTCAGGCGCGCTCGATTTCGGCACCACCGCGGCGACCGCCGCCGCCTATAATCTCGCGGCCAAGGGCGGGCTCAAGATCATCGCCGGGCAGGGGCGCGAGGTGCCGACCTTCCATGGCAGCGCCTTTCTCGCCTCGAACCAGGCCTGGAATGCCGGGCTCAAATCGCTGAAGGATATGGAGCACCACGCCATCGGCATCGTCCAGGTCGGCGGCCCGATCCATTACGAGTTCGAGCTCGCGGTCGCCAAATACCATCTCAACGACAAGACCATGCGCATCGTCCCGCTGCAGACGCTGCCCAACACGGCAACCGCCATCGCCGGCGGTCAGGTCGATGTCGGCATCAACGTCAACACCTTTGCGCTGAAGCTGTCGCAAAGCGGCCAAGCGCATCTCCTCGCCTGGGTCGGCGACGAGACGCCGTGGCAGAACACGATCATCCTGGTCTCGACCAAGACCGATCAGCAGAAGCCAGAGCTGATCAAGGCCTTCCTCGCCGCCTATAAGAAAGGCGCGCGCGACTATTACAACGCCTTCACCACGCCGGACGGCAAGCGCAAGGACGGGCCGACCGCGCCCGAGGTGTTGGCGATCCTTGCAAAGCACCTCCATCAGCCGGTCGCGCAGCTCGATCAGGGGATCTCCTACGACGATCCCGAGGCGCGGCTCGATGTGAAGGATGTGATGCGCCAGGTCGCCTATTTCAAAAAACAGGGCATGCTGCCGGCCGATGCCGATGGCGAGGCGATGCTCGACAAGCGCTTCGTCGTGCCGCTGGGGGAGAAGTGAGGCGCAGCTACTCCGCGGCAGCGGCGCTCAGCGTCTCCTCGCGATCGAGCATGTAATCGCGCGTCAGCGGCACGGTCTCGATGCGGCGCGCGAGCTGGAGCTGGAACACCATCAGCCCGCCGTGGCGGAAGGCCATCTCGCTGCCGGCGAGATAGAGCTCCCACATGCGGCAGAAGCGCTCATCGTAAAGGCTGCGCATCGCCTCGCGTTGCGCGAGGAAGCGCAAGCGCCAGTGCCGCAAGGTCTCGGCATAGTGGAGGCGCAAGACCTCGATATCGGTGATCCACAGTCCTGATCGCTCGACGACCGGGATCACCTCGGATAGTGCCGGGATATAGCCGCCGGGGAAAATATATTTGCGCGTCCAGGCATCGGTGGTGCCCGGCCCATCGATGCGGCCGATCGCATGGATGAGCGCGACGCCGTCCTCTTTGAGGAGCTGTGCGATCCGGCGAAAGAACGCCGGATAGTTCGGCGCGCCGACATGCTCGAACATGCCGACCGAGACGATGCGGTCGAACGGGCCTTCGGTCTCGCGGTAATCGCGCGGCTCGAAGCAGACCCTGTCCGAAAGCCCCGCCGCCGCGGCGCGCTCGCACGCCACCGCGATCTGCTCGGCGGCCGGCGTGATGCCGGTGACGCGCGCACCGCTGCGCGCGATGTCGAGCGCGAGCCCGCCCCAGCCGCTGCCGATATCGAGGACGCTGAGGCCCGGGCGCAGCAGGAGCTTGGCCATGATGTGGCGCTTCTTCGCGGCCTGAGCGGCCTCGAGCGAGAATGAGGGCTCGCGGAAATAGGCGCAGGAATACTGCAAATCGCGGTCGAGAAAGGCGCGGAATAGCGTCTGCGACAGATCGTAATGATGCGCGGCATTGCGCTTTGCCGCGCGCCGCGAATTCCATTGCTGGAGGCGGCGCCGTAGCGCGAGCGAGAGCGGCGACAGCACAGGCACGTGCCATTTGCGGCGATGCGGCAGGTTGCGGTTGGCGATCTCGAAGAGATCGGAGAGGGAGCCGCGCTCCAAGACGATCTCGCCGTCCATATAGGCTTCGCCGAAGCCGAGCGCCGGCTTTGCCAAGACTTTGAGCGCGGTCCAGCGCGAGCCGAGCCGCACGGCGACGTCGAGCTGCGGCGCGTCGTCCGGCACATGCCCGACTTCGAGCTTTCGTCCGTTCGCGCGGATGATGACGAGCCGTCCAATGCGGATGAAGCCGGCCATGAGGCGTTCCAGCATGCGGGGCCTCCCTGTCGCTCTCTTGCCGTATATTAAGGTCGCAATCGGCGATCGGGTTCAATCGCGGGTGGCGGCAAGCTGTCTAGGCACTGAAGCATGCGTAAATTGGCCCGTCATGGCCGGGCTTGACCCGCCCATCCACGCCTTTTCTCTGATCTGGATCCAAGACGTGGATGCCCGCGACAGGCGCGGGCATGACGTTAAGAGTATTGATTTTGAACGCCGGCCCGCCCTAGCCAATCCCGGCTTTCCCTTTGTATGGTGCGATCCTTCGCGAAGGAGTGATCACCATGCCTGACGACCAGCGCAGACCCGCCTGGGACAAAACGAAGCTGCCGAGCCGGCACACCACGGTCGGGCCGGAACGCGCGCCGCACCGCTCGATGTTCTATGCGATGGGCGTGACCGAGGAGCAGCTGGCGCAGCCGCTGGTCGGCGTCGTCACCACCTGGAACGAGGCCGCGCCCTGCAACATCGCGCTGTCGCGCCAGGCGCAGGCGGCAAAGCGCGGCGTCGCCGAAGCCGGCGGCACGCCGCGCGAATTCACCACCATCACCGTGACCGACGGCATCGCCATGGGCCATGAGGGGATGAAATCCTCGCTCGTCTCGCGCGAGGTGATCGCGGATTCGGTCGAGCTCACCATGCGCGGCCATTGCTATGACGCTCTCGTCGGCTTCGCCGGCTGCGACAAGTCGTTGCCCGGGCTGATGATGGCGATGCTGCGTTTGAACGTGCCCTCGGTCTTCATGTATGGCGGCACCATTCTGCCGGGGCGCTTCCAGGGCCGCGACGTCACCATCGTCGATGTGTTCGAGGGCGTCGGCCAGCATTCGGTCGGCAAGATGAGCGACGATGAGCTGCACGAGCTCGAATGCCATGCCTGTCCCTCGGCCGGCTCTTGCGCCGGACAATACACCGCCAACACCATGGCCTGCGTTTCCGAGGCGATGGGCCTTGCTTTGCCGGGCTCGGCCGGAACGCCGGCCGTGTTCGAGAGCCGCGATCAATATGCCGAGGCCTCGGGCAAGGCGGTGATGAACCTGTTGCGGCTCGGCCTCCGGCCGCGCGACATCGTGACGCGCAAAGCGCTCGAGAACGCGGCGGTGGTGGTGGCGGCGACCGGCGGCTCGACCAATGCCGGGCTTCATCTCCCGGCGATCGCGCATGAGGCGGGGATCGATTTCGATCTCCACGCCGTCGGTGAAATCTTCAAGCGCACGCCCTATATCGGCGACTTCAAGCCGGGCGGCAAATATCTGATGAAGGATCTGCACGATATCGGCGGCGTGCCGGTGGTGATGAAGGCGCTGCTCGATGGCGGCTATCTCCACGGCGATTGCATCACCGCGACCGGCAAGACCATCGCCGAGAATCTGCGCGATGTGAAATTCCCCGCCAATCAGGACGTCGTCCATCCGACATCGAAGCCCTTGGCGCCGACCGGCGGCGTGGTCGTCCTCAAAGGCAATCTCGCGCCGCAAGGCGCGATCGTGAAGGTCGCTGGCATGCAGGGCATGGCCTTGAAGTTCCGCGGGCCGGCACGCTGCTTCGATACCGAGGAAGCGGCCTTCGATGCTGTCGAGAAGCGGCAATACAAGGCCGGCGAGGTGATCGTCATCCGCTATGAAGGCCCGCGCGGCGGGCCCGGCATGCGCGAGATGCTGGCGACCACCGCGGCGCTTTACGGCCAGGGCATCTCCGACAAGGTCGCGCTCATCACCGACGGGCGCTTCTCGGGCGGCACGCGCGGCTTCTGCATCGGCCATGTCGGACCCGAAGCGGCGGTGGGCGGTCCGATCGGGCTTTTGAAAGACGGCGACATCATCGTCATCGACGCGGTGGAAGGCACGCTCGCGGTCGAACTGCCCGAGGCCGAGCTGCAAGCGCGCCGCGCGGCCTGGAAGCCGCGCCAGACCGATTACCGGTCCGGCACGCTGTGGAAATACGCGCGGCTCGTCGGCGATGCCGAGAAAGGCGCGGTCACCCATCCGGGCGGCACGGCCGAGACCAAGTGCTACGCGGATATTTGAGCG
>DATNGG010000094.1:0-23694 GCA_035605975.1 Allostellaceae bacterium
TCGGCACGCTCGCCGGCTGCGACAAGATGGCCAATCAGCCCAAGCAACTCCCTTATGAAGTCTCGCCGGACCAGAGCAGCAACCCCGACTTCGAGCCGCCTTCCGGAATCATCGCGCGCGAGGACCAACCCCCGCCTTCGCCGCCGGCCGTCACGCTCGCGCTCCTCAAGCGCGGACAGGAGCGCTTCAACATCTATTGCGCGCCCTGCCATAGCCGGGTCGGCGACGGTCGCGGCATGATCGTCGAGCGCGGCTTTCCCGCGCCGCCCTCCTATTTCATCGATCGCCTCATCGCCGCACCGTCGCAGCATTTCTACGACGTAATCACGAACGGCTACGGGGTCATGTATTCCTATGCGGATCGCGTGACTCCGGCCGATCGCTGGGCGATCGTCGCCTATATTCGCGCATTGCAGGCGAGCCAGCATGCCGCGGTCGCGGCGCTTTCGCCCGCCGAGAAAGCCAACCTGCCGTGACGCGCGCCGACGCCTTTCGCCGCGCGCGGCTCGTCGGCTTCGCCTGCATCCTCTGCGGCGGCATCGCCACGGCGATCGGCGGCGCGATCGCGCCGGCCGCGTTTTTCGCCGCTTGGCTCGCCGCCTTCTCTTATTGGCTGAGCATCCCGCTCGGCGCGCTGGCGCTTCTCCTCATCCATAACCTCACCGGCGGCAAATGGGAGGAGGCGGCGCGCCGGCCGCTCGAGGCCGGTGCGGCGACAATGCCGCTGTTCATCCTGGCGTTTCTGCCGATCCTCGCCGGCTTGAGCAGCCTCTATGCATGGGTTCGGCCGCTCGCCGCGCCGCTGCCGAACGCGTGGTATCTCAATCTCGACTTCTTCGGCATTCGCGCCGCGATTTATTTTATCGTTTGGAATCTCCTCGCGGCCTGGCAGCTTCGCCGGCCGGCCGGCGCCCTGAGATCGCAGGCGCTCAGCGGCATCGGCCTTATCCTCCTTGGCTGTTCCGTCACCTGGGCCGCGATCGATTGGATCATGTCGATCGAGCCGCGCTGGTTCTCGAGCGTTTACGGCATGATGGTCGGCTCGGGCGAGTTCGTGTTGGCGCTCGCCGTTATGCTCATCGCGATCGTCGCGCTGCGCGGGCCGAGCGACGACGCCTTCGCTAGCCATCTCGCCAACCTCGCGACCATCCTGCTCGCCGTCGATATTTTCTGGGCTTACACCGCCTACAGCCAATGGCTGATCATCTGGGAGGAGAATCTCAGAAGCGAGATTCCGTGGTACCTGCTGCGCCTACGGCCGTTCTGGCGCGATCTCGTGCTGGCGATCATTGCCCTCAACCTCGTTGTGCCGCTGTTCTCGCTCGTCTGGACGCCGGCAAAGCGCCGGCCCGGCCTCGTGCGCGCGGTCTGCTTTGCGCTGCTGATCGGCAGCATGCTGCAGTTTTGGTGGCTGATCCTGCCGCCCTTCGCCGACCCTTCGCTCTTCTGGATCGCACCGGCCGCGATGATCACGCTCGGTGGGCTGTGGCTGTGGCTCTTCCTCTGGCGGCTGGAGCACGGGCGCTGGCTTCCCGCGGCGGCCAGCCCGCGCCTGAGACGAGCAAAGCCATGACGGATCGCGACGAGCGGGCAAATCCCGGGACCGAGTTTGAGCGGTCCGACATGAATGTCGCGGCGGTGGCGCTGATCGCCATCGTCACGCTGCTTTATGTGTGCCTCGCGCCGTTCATTCTGACGGGGCTTTATCCCAGCGCGCTGAGCGATGTCGGCCGCGTGCTGCACATCAAGCCGCCGGCGCCGGTGCTGCAGCTCGATCCGCAAGCCGATCTCCAAGACTTCCGAGCGAAGGAGAAGACGCGGCTCGACAGCTATGGCTGGGTCGATCGCGGCGGAGGCATCGCCCATATCCCGATCGACGCGGCGATGAAGGACCTCGCCGCGCGCGGCATTCCCGATTTCGGCAAGGCCCAGCCATGAAACTTCATCGCATGACGCTGCTGCTGCTTTTCCTCGCCGGCGCCGCGCCGGCTTTCGCGGCGCCATCGCCATCGCCGTTCACCACCAGCCAACTCGATGCGCTCTCCTTTCACCAGCATCCCGGCGCGAGCTTACCGCTCGATGCGCCGCTTATCGATGAAGCGGGAGAGACCGTCCGGCTCGGTGCTTATTTCAAAGCGCGCCCGGTCATCCTGGTGCTCGACTATCTCCATTGCAAAAGCCTGTGCGGCTTCGTTCTGTCCGGCCTCGCGCGCACCCTCGGCAAGGTGCCGCTCGTTGCCGGCAAGGACTTCGAGGTTCTCGCCATCAGCATCGATCCGCACGACACGCCTGCCGATTCGCGCGCGGCGCGGGCGAAATACCTCGCGCGCAGCAACGGTGCCGGCGGCTGGCACTTTCTCACCGGTAGCGACGCGGCGGTTCATCGCATCGCCGCCGCGGTGGGATTTCCCTATCTCTATAATGCGAGCGCCGGGCAATACGCGCATCCTGCCGGCATTACCATCGTCGCCCCCAACGGAACGGTCGCGCGCTACATCCTCGGACTTGATTATCGGCCGCTCGATCTGAGACTGGCGCTCACCGAAGCGGCGCGCGGCGCGATCTCCACGCCGGCCGCCGATCTGCTGCTGCTGTGCTATTGCTACGATCCCGCGACCGGACGCTACAGCGCGCAGATCACCTTCGCCATGCGTCTTCTTGGCGGCGCGACGGTTCTCGGCCTGGGCGCGATGATCCTCCGCCTCTCCGGCGTCCGTCTGCGGCGGGGCTGATCCATGGCTTGGCTTCCGTTTTGGCCCCGCGACGCATCGACCACGGCCGCCACCGTCGACGCCATCGCGGTGAGCGAGTTCATCCTGATCGGCCTCGTCCTGCTCCTCGTCTTCGGCATGATGTTCACCTTCGTCATCAAATACCGCCAGGGCAGCAAGGCCGATCGAAGTCACCTCGTAAGGAAGACCTGGTGGTTTGAAATCGGCTGGACCAGCGCGACGCTTCTGGCCTTTCTGGTGCTCTTCGCCTTCGGTGCGCGTGCTTATCTCTTTCTCTACCAACCACCCAAAGCCGATCTCGAGCTTTATGTCGTCGGCAAGCAATGGATGTGGAAGGTGCAATATCCGGGCGGGCAGCGCGAGATCGATTCGCTCCACCTGCCGCTCGGCAAGACGGTGCGCGTCCTGCTCGGCTCCGAGGACGTGATCCACAGCTTTTACATCCCGGCATTCCGGGTGAAGCACGACGTCGTCCCGGGCACTTATGAGACATTCTGGTTCAAGCCGACCGAGCTCGGCTCCTTCAGGCTCGAATGCTCCGAATTCTGCGGGACGGGACACGCAAACATGATCGGCACCGTCCATGTGCTCACCCCTGCGGACTACACGCGCTGGCTCTCGAGCCAGAATGCCGGGCAGACCCTCGCGCAGCAGGGTGAGGCGCTGTTCCGACGCTATGGCTGCAGCGGCTGCCACAGCGCACGCAGCACCATCCACGCGCCGCTGCTCGAGGGGGTTTATGGAAGCTACGTCCACCTCGCGGACGGCCGCACCGTCTTCGCCGACGAACGCTATATCCGCGACTGCATTCTGCTGCCTGCGAGCCAGCGGGTCGCGGGCTATCCGCCGGTCATGCCGTCCTTTACCGGCCAAATTCCCGAGGACGGGCTGATGAAACTCATCGCTTACGTTCAATCGATCGGCGCCGCCAAGGAGACGCCATGACTGCCATTGCGTCGGAACCCGGCTCCACCTACCTCACCGCGGAATCGACCATCGCGTCCTGGCTTTTGACCAAAGATCACAAGCGCATCGCGCTGCTGTTCTTCGCCTCGGTTACCGCGTTCTTTTTCGTCGGAGGGTTCGCCGCGGCGCTCATTCGCCTGAATCTCATCGAGCCGGCGGGCACGCTGCTCGGGCCCGATCTCTACAACCGCATGTTCACCATGCACGGCATCGTCATGGTGTGGTTCTTCCTCATTCCGTCGATCCCCGCGACCTTGGGAAATTTCCTCGTGCCGTTGATGATCGGCGCGCGCGACCTCGCCTTCCCGCGCCTCAATCTCGCCAGCTGGTACGTCTTCAACATCTCGGGGATCCTGGCGCTCTATTTCATCATCGCCGGCGGCAACGACACCGGCTGGACCTTCTATGCGCCCTATTCAACGCTGTTTTCGAATGGCCATGTCATCGCCGCCGCGGTTGCCGTGTTCGTCAATGGCTTTTCGACGATCATGACGGCGCTCAATTTCGTCGTCACCATTCATCGGCTGCGCGCGCCCGGCATGACGTGGTTTCGCTTGCCGCTCTTCATCTGGGGGATTTACGCGACGAGCGTCGTCATGCTGCTGGCGACGCCCGTGCTGGCCATGACGCTGCTTCTCATCGCTCTCGAGCACGGCTTCGGCATCGGCATCTTCGATCCTGCGCTCGGCGGCGACCCGCTGCTGTTCCAGCACATGTTCTGGTTCTACTCGCATCCCGCCGTCTACATCATGATCCTGCCGGCGATGGGCGTCGCGAGCGAGCTCATTCCCTGCTTCGCGCGCCGGCCCGTCTTCGGCTACCGCGGCATGGCCTATGCCGTAATGGCCATCGCCATTATCGGCTTCTTCGTCTGGGGGCATCACATGTTCACGGCGGGGATTTCGCTCTTCTCCGGGATCGTCTTCTCCTTCATGAGCTTCGTCGTCGCGGTGCCCTCGGCAATCAAGGTGTTTAACTGGACGGCGACCCTCCACCGCGGCCGCATCTCATTCGACGCACCGATGCTCTATGCGCTGAGCTTCGTCGGGCTGTTCACCATCGGCGGATTGACAGGCCTCAATCTCGCGACCTTGCCGATCGACATCCATGTGACCGATACTTATTTCGTCATCGCACATTTCCACTACATCATGGTCGGCGGCACGGTCAGCGCGTTCTTCGGCGGGCTGCATTACTGGTGGCCGAAGATCACCGGACGGCTTTATCCCGAGATGTGGGCGCGCGCCGCGGCTATCCTGACCTTCCTTGGCTTCAACGTGACCTTCTTCCCGCAATTCATCCTCGGCTATCTCGGCATGCCGCGGCGCTACTACGCCTATCCGCCGGAATTCCAGGTGTGGAACGTCCTCTCCTCCGCCGGCGCGTCCATCCTGGCGATCGCCTATGTGATGCCGCTCGTCTATCTCGGCTGGTCGTTGCTTCGCGGTAAACAAGCGAGCGCCAATCCGTGGCACGCGACCGGCCTCGAATGGCGCACGAGCTCGCCGCCGCCCGAGCACAATTTTCCGCGCACGCCGGTCGTGACCGATGCGCCCTACCGCTACAACCCCGAAGACGGCAGCTATGTCACGCAGGACGGCGCGGCCAATGGCTAGCATCCGTCCGGAAGCGCAATATGCGACGCTCGAGCAGCAGACGGAGACGGCGCAGCTCGGCATGTGGGCCTTCCTCGCCACCGAGGTTCTGTTCTTCGGCGCGCTGATCTTCGGCTACTACATCTATCGCATCGCCTATACCGACCAGTTCATCCTGGCCGGGCACGATGCCAAGCTCGTGCTCGGCTCGATCAACACGGCGCTGCTCTTGACCAGCAGCGTCACCATGGTCGCCGCGATCGAGCTCATCAAGCGCAACGAGGCGCGCCGCGCCGCGACCGCACTCTATCTCACTGCTCTGCTCGGCATCGCCTTCCTTGGGGTCAAGGGCTACGAATATCTGCAAGACTATTACGACCACACGGTTCCGGTGCTGGACTTCGTCCTGAAGCCGCATCAGCAGCCGCCCGTGGAGCTGTTCTGGCTGTTCTATTTCGTCGCGACCGGGCTTCACGCGCTTCATCTGACGATCGGCATCGTCGCGGTGCTGATCCTTGCCGCGCACACGCGGAGCGGCCGCTATTCCGCCGCCTATCACTCGCCGATCGAGGTCTTGGGCCTCTATTGGAGCTTCGTCGACGTGGTCTGGCTGTTCCTTTTTGCCGCCATCTACCCGATCGGCCACGCCGGATAGGCTGGAGAGCGCGATGCTGATTCCCTATCTCATCGCTTGGGTCGTTCTGATCGGTCTCCTCGGCCTCAGCATTTTCACCGCCTATCTGCCGCTCGGCCATTTCCATCCGCTGGCCAATTTCGGGATCGCGGTTGTCCAGGCGGCGATCGTGCTGGCGATCTTCATGCGGCTCAAGGACCCGCCGGCAATCAAATGGGTGTTCGCCGGCGCCGGATTCTTCTGGTTGCTCTTTCTTTTCGGAATCGGCGTGATCGACTATCTGACCCGCGCGGGCTTTCCCAGCTGAGCGCGCGGCGTCAGCTACGCCGGTGCGTGCTGAGCCACCAGGACCCCGCGATGAGGCCGGCGCCGAGGCCGCAGGCGACAGTCGTCGCGGTGCGCGCGGAGACGGCGGAGGCGGGGCGCGCCGTGGGCTCCACCTCGGGCGGAATGGCACCGTCCTCGCGCAAAGCGAGCCGCAGCACCTGCGCGACATTCAGGGCTTCGCGGTTCGTTTCCTGCGCGATCTGCTCGCGGCAGCTGAATCCGTCGGCGATGATCAGCGTGTCGCGGCTCGCTTCACGCACCGCCGGCAGCAGCACGCGCTCGCCGCATTGGACGGAGAGCGCGTAATGCTCGTCCTCGAATCCGAACGGCCCAGCCATGCCGCAACACCCGGCATTCAGGTCATGGAAATCGAGGCCGAGCTTTTTCAGCAAAGTGTTCTCGGCTTCTTTCCCCATTACCGCGTGGTGATTGCAGTGGAAATGCACCAGCGCCTTGCGCGAGAGTCGCGGCGGCTCATAGCCTTCCTTGACGAGGAATTCGCTGAGCATGAAGGTCTGCTTGGCGAGACGCCGCGCGTCCTCATCCTTGGGAAATAAATTCACGAGCTCGTCGCGGAACGCCGCAACGCAGCTCGGCTCGACGCCGACCAACGGCACGCCCTCGCGGATCGCCGGAGCGAGGCTGTCGAGAATCTGCCGCCACAGCTTCTTCGCGGTCGGTAGCATGCCGGCGGCGTAAAGCGGCCGCCCGCAGCACAGCGGGCGCGTCGGCATCACCACCTCGTAGCCCGCCGCCTCCAGCACTTCGACCGCTGCCTGTCCGGGTCCTGGAATGAGGAAATTGGTGAAGGTGTCGGGCCACAGCATCACGCGGCCGCGATAGGGCGTGGCGACCGCGCCGCCCCGCGACCACGGCGCGCGGGCGCGCTGGCGGTTTCGACGGCGGAACCAGTCGCGCAAGGTTTCCGCGGCGAAGGGCGGGATGTCGCGCTCGGGCGCGATCCGGCCGATGCGCTTCAAGAGCGCGGCGAAGGGCTCGGCATGCGTCAGGAAATTGACGACGCCGGGCGCGGCCGAGGCGAGACGCGCCCACCAATAGATGAGTCCCATGCTGTACATATGCCGCGGCCGCAGCCGGCCGGCATAGTGATGCGCCATGAACTCGGCCTTGTAGGTCGCCATGTCGACATTGACCGGGCAATCGCTCTTGCATCCTTTGCAGGAGAGGCAGAGATCGAGCGATTCGCGCACCTCCTCGCTGCGCCAGCCCTTGTCGATCACGCCGCCATGCAGCATCTCGAAGAGGCTGCGCGCCCGGCCGCGCGTCGTATCCTTCTCGTCATGCGTCGCCATGAAGCTCGGGCACATCACCTGCCCATCATGCTTGCGGCACTGGCTGACGCCGACACAGCGCATCACCGCGCGCGCGAAGTTTCCGTCATCCTCGGGATAGGCGAAATGCGTGTCGAGCTTGGGCGGATGGTAATCGGGGCCGAGGCGGAGATTGGAGGTGATCGGGTAAGGATCGACCACCTTTCCCGGATTCATCTTTCCTTCGGGGTCCCAGATGCGCTTGAACTCGCCGAAGGCCGCGACCAGCTCTTCGCCGAAGATTTTCGGCAGCAGCGCCGCGCGCGCTTGGCCGTCGCCATGCTCACCCGAAAGCGATCCGCCATAGCGCGCGACGAGATCGGCCGAATCGTCGAGAAAGGCGCGCCATGCTTTGACGCCCGCCTCGGTGCGGATGTCGAAACTGACGCGGCAATGGATGCAGCCCTGGCCGAAATGCCCGTAAAGCGCTGCCTCGTAGCCGTAGCGCTGGAAGAGGGCATGGAGATCGCGCAGATAGGGGCCGACCTTCTCGGGCGGCACGGCCGAATCCTCCCAGCCCGGCCAAGTATCCTGGCGCCCCGGCACGAAAGCGGTGGCGCCGAGCCCCGCTTCGCGGATTTTCCAGATCTTCTCCTGCTCTTCGGCGCTGGTGAAAAGCCGCATATTCGGCGCATCGCCCTTGCCCTCGAGCTTGGCCATCAGCTTGCGTGCTTGCGCCGTGGCGTCGGCTTCGTTCTCGCCGCCGAACTCGGCCATGAGCCAGCCCCCGCCCTTCGGCAAGAGTCCCAGATCGCGGGTGCGCATGCCCTTGCGCCGCATATTCTCGATCAGGAACTCGTCCAGCGCTTCGAGCCCGACCGGCCCGCTCGCCATCACCTCGGTCACATGATCGCCGCTCGAATAGACATCGGGATAGCCGAGCAGCAGCAGCACGCGCGCCGGCGGGCTGTCGACCAGGCCGACCGTCGCCTCAAGCAGCGTGACGCAAGTTCCCTCGGTCCCGACCAGCGCGCGCGCCACATTGAAATTATGCTCGGGCAGGAGCTGCGGCAGGCTGTAGCCGGAGACGCGCCGCGGAATTTTCGGATAGCGCGTGCGGATCAAATCCGCATAGCGGTCGCGCAGCGTCTTGAGCTTGCCGTAGATTTCGCCGCGCCGCCCGCCGCCGGCGATGATCTGCGCGAGCTCGTCCTCGCTCGTCGGTCCGACGCGCATGCGCAGCCCGTCATAGGTCAGAATCTCGAGCTCGTGGATATTGTCTTCCGTGCGGCCCGAGCCTGCGCCCTGCTTTTGCGCCAGCACCGAATGAACACCGCAGGAATTGTTGCCGGTCATGCCGCCGATCGTCGCATAGGCATGGGTCGAGGTGTCGAAAGCGACAGTCAGCCCATGGCGTTCGACGGTTTTGCGCAGATCGTCGAAGATCACACCGGGTTGGACGCGGGCCTGCTTCTTCGCATAGTCGACATGCAAAATGCCGTTGACATGCTTGGTGAAATCGATCACCACGGCGACGTTGCAGGTCTCACCCGATAAGCTGGTGCCGCAGCCGCGCGGCAGGACCGGAGCACCGTAGTCGCGGCAGAGCGCGACCGTCTCGACGACATCGTCCGCATCGCGCGGGATCACAACGCCGATCGGCACCTGGCGGTAGTTCGACGAATCCGTCGCATAAAGCGCGCGATCCTCGGTGCCGAAGCGCACCTCGCCGCGCAATCGCCGGCGGAGATCGGTGGCAAGCGCGGCCGCGGCCTTGGCGGAAAAGCGGGGCGCTTCGCGGCGAATGTGGGTCACGTTGCTCTCCTTCGCGGTAAGAACTTTCACGCGGCGGCATAGCGCCGGGCTTCCGCTTCGCGCAGCGCGAGGCCGAGCCCGACGCGAGACAGATCGGGCCGCAACACGCCGTCGATCGGCGCCTGGGCGCCATCGAACAGCATTTGCTCGATGCGCGCATGGTCGTGGAAATATTCGATATGCCGGGCCTTGGGCACGGCGCAGCACAACGCCGCGTGGATCGAGGGCGCGGTATGCGCCGACAGCGGCACGCCGAAGGCCGCGCTCACGGCGGCGGCTTGGAGAAAGCCGGTGACGCCGCCGCAGCGCGTCGCATCCGCCTGCAGCACATCGACCGCTCCCGCCTCGAGCATGCGGCGAAAATAAAACGCATCATTGCCGTATTCGCCGGCGGCAATGTCCATGCCGGCGGGCGCGCGATCGCGCAGCAGCCGCAAGCCCTTAAGGTCGTCGGAGGAGACCGGCTCTTCGAACCAGGTGACGCCATGCTCGCGGAACGCCTCGGCCAGCGCCAAGGCCTCTTTGCGGTCATAAGCGCCATTGGCATCGACGAAGAGCTCCGCCTCCGGACCGATCGCCGCGCGCGCGGCCCGCACGCGGCCGACATCCTCCGTCGGCTGGCTGCCGATTTTCATTTTGGCGCGCGAAATTCCAGCGGCTACCCAATCGCCGAGCTGCCGCTGCAGCCGCTCGATGGAATAGGAGGTGAAGCCGCCGCTGCCATAGACCGGAACGGCATCGCGCACCGCGCCCAGCAAGCCGAGCAGCGGCACGCCGAGCAGCCTTGCCTTCAAATCCCAGAGCGCCGTGTCGACGGCCGAGATCGCATAGGAGGCAAGCCCGGGCCGGCCGAGATTGCGAACCTCTTTGATCATCGCCGCGCTGGCGGCGGCAACCGCCATCGCATCGCCGCCGTGCACGGCGGCGGCGAGCTTCGTTTCGATGAGCTTCGCCGCGGCGGCGTGGCTGTAGGTGTAGCCGAGTCCATGCTCGCCGCCTGCATAGGCATGGGCGACGACGATCGTGGTCGAATCCCAGCTCAGCGTGCCGTCGGCCTCCGGACCATCGGCCGGAACCGTATAGGCGGCGGCCTCGATCCGCTCGATTGCGATCCGCTTCATCGCCCCCGCGCGATCCTTACGCCCCGACCGGCAGGATCCCGTCGGCTGCCTGCTTGATCGACTGCCATACAATGCCGAGCGCGTCGCGATCGCCCTTCAGCAGGGCCTCGGCATATTTCTTCATCTGCGTGTATTCGATATGCGGCGGCAGCGGCGGCACTTTGGGGTCGGTCAGCGCGTCGATGACGCAGGGCCGGTCGGCATGCAGCGCTTCCTCCCAAGCAGGCCCGACCGCCTCGGGCGTCTCGACGCGAATGCCGCGGAAGCCGAGAAGCTCGGCATAGCGCGCATAGTTGAATTCCTGCACATCCTGCGAGGCCGGATATTTCGGATCGCCGGCGAGCACGCGCTGCTCCCAGGTCACCTGGTTGAGGTCGCCATTGTTGAGCACCAGCACCACGAGCCGCGGGTCGCGCCACCGCTGCCAGTATTTCGCGACGGTGATGAGGCTGTTGTTGCCGAGCATCTGCATCGCGCCATCGCCCACCAGTGCGATCGCGACACGCTCGGGATAAGCGAATTTCGCCGCCAAGGCATAGGGAACGCCCGGACACATGGTCGCGAGCCCGCCCGAGAGCGAGGCTTTCATGCCACGGCGAATCTTCAAATCGCGCGCGAACCAATTGGCGACGCTTCCCGAATCGGCGCTGATAATGCAATTGTCGGGCAGCCGCGAGGACAGTTCCCAGATCACCCGTTGCGGATTGATCGGATCGGCGGCGCTCATCGCCCGCTCCTCCATCGCTTTCCACCAGGTTTTGATGCTCTTTTCGACCTCCTCGCGCCACGAGCGATCCTGCTTGCGTTTCAGATGCGGCAAAAGCGCTTGCAGCGTCGCCTTGCTGTCGCCGACAAGGCCGGCCTCCATCGGATAGCGCACGCTCAGCATCCGCGCGTCGATATCGATCTGGACGCCGCGCGCGCGGCCTTCCGCCGGCAGATACTCGGAATAGGGAAAGCCCGAGCCGATCATGAGCAAGGTGTCGCAGCCCATCATCAGCTCCCAGCTCGGCCGTGTTCCCAACAGGCCGATCGAGCCGGTAACGAACGGCAGATCGTCGGGCAGGGCGGCGCGCCCGAGCAGCGCCTTGGCGACACCGGCGCCGAGCAGATCGGCGACTTCGCTCACCTCGTCGGCGGCGTGGATTGCGCCGGCGCCAATGAGGATCGCGACGCGCTTACCGGCGTTGAGGATCTCGGCTGCGTGCTTGATCTCGGAGTCGGGCGGCACCACGCGCGGCGCGGCATAACCCGGCCCCGAAAACACGGCGCCGTGCTTGCGCGGTGGATTGGGCTCGGCGGGCATTTCCTGCACATCCTCCGGGACGATGATGCAGGTGACCGTGCGCTCGGCGAGGGCGATGCGCACGGCGCGGTCGACCAGATGGCGCATCTGGCTCGGCTCGACGCACATCTGCACGTATTCGCTGGCGACGTCTTTGAACAGCGAGATGAGATCGACTTCCTGCTGGAAATCGCCGCCCAGCGACATGCGCTTTTGCTGGCCAACGAGCGCGACGACCGGCGCGTGATCCTTCTTCGCATCGTAGAGACCATTAAGGAGATGGATCGCGCCGGGGCCCGACGTGGCCATGCAGACGCCCGCCTCGCCCGTCCATTTGGCATGCGCGCAAGCGGCGAAGGCGGCGATCTCCTCATGCGCGGTCTGCACGAATTCGAAGCGGTCGCCGGCACGCCCGAGCGCGCCCAGCATTCCGTTGATGCCGTCGCCGGGATAGCCATAGATGCGGCGAATGCCCCAGCGCTCAAGGCGATCGAGCATGAAATCGGCGACCTTTTGGGCCATTCCTTTCGCTCCCATCGATGCGGCCCCGGGCGTCGGGGCGATAGCGGCGCGCAGGCGACCGCGCCTGCGCTCCTTCGGCGATCAAATCAAAGTGCAACGGACTCGAGACGCCGCGTGCTCTTGCCGGACGCCCATGGCTTCAACGCCGGCTTGCAATTGCAGTTCCGTCCTCGCGAGCGGAACTCCGGCGCGCCGGCGCGGGTTATCGTCGTGACAGCTTGATCGGCGGAGATGTGGCGGGGCGTTGCCTTGTCAGCGACGCGTCAAATCCGCGTTGGGCGAATCGGCACCAGATGGCGCAAGCGGCCGGCCCATTTGGTCAAAAGGTCCGCGCCGTCTGCGATCCGTGCCTCCGGCGGGAAAATGCCGCGAAATTTTCTGAGCCGCTCGAAGGCGCTGTCGCGCAGGCCATAGGCTTCGAAGACGATCGCCTGCTTCAGCACCTCCTGGGTGCTCGGCGTTTTCGCCGAGAGGTCGCGATAGAAGACAACGTTCAGCACGTCGAGCTGCGGGATCAGCGTCCGATGCACGATGCGCCGCCGAAGTTCGTGCGCGCGTTCGACGAAGCTCGTATAAGGGGTTCGGCTGAACGCCAGATCGGCGACGCGAAAGCCGTGCGGCAGGAGACGCTGCGACAGAGCGAAGAAGTGGCCGCCCGACGCGTTCCCGCTTGAGCGAAAGGTGCTTTCCGATTCGATGGCGAGGGGCGGCGCCGCCTCGAGGAGCTTTGCCGCCCCATCGAGGATCTCGGGCTCGAAGCCCTCGCAATCGATCTTGATCAGGTCCGGCCGGTCGATCTCGCCGCTTGACACCAAGCCGTCGAGGCGCCGGATCGGCACGCGCCGCGCTCGCGCATTCGACGATATGCCCGCCGGATTGGCGAGGCCGGTCTCATGGACGCCCGCATAGAAGGACGAGGCGAAGCTGATATCCGGCACGTGCAGATCGCGCTCGCCATCCTCATTGCCAAGGGCGATCGCGTGATAATGGTGACCCGGGAGCGCCTTGCGGCGCAGGGGTTCGATGGTTTCTTCGAGGGGATCGAAGCCGTGAACGATCAAATGACCTTCAAGATGACTCCAACGCTGCGAGATGCCGCCCTGGACGCCGATATCTGCCAGGACGAAGGGCGTCCGCAGAAGTCCGCGCGCCAAAACCCAACGTCCGAAGCGCGGATGCGGATTGACGAAGAGGTCGCTCAAGCAGGCAGCTTCTTCCCGGTGCTCGGGTATGGGATTTTGGTGCCGACGCGCAGATTCGAACTGCGGACCTACTGATTACGAATCAGTTGCTCTACCACTGAGCTACGTCGGCTTGGCGAAAGCGCGCCGGACCTTATAGCCGCGGTTCCGCATCGTCAATCGTGAGGCCGAGCGGCGGCTGCGCTGCGTCGGCCGCGCGCGGCGGCGGGCTTCCCGGCACGGGCAGCAACGGCGTCATCGCGACGGCGGCATCGAGCCGCGGCGCCGCAGCGCGCCCCGGCATGCGCCACTCGATCGCATCGAAGGCGTGACAATGCGGGCAGAGCGCGGTCCAGACCGCGGTCTCCGCGCCGCAGGCGCCACAGAAAAAAGCCGGCTCTTGCGCCGGCGTCGAGGCCGCGCGGGCAAGCCACATGCGCGCCGCGGGAAGATCGTTGTGCTCGGACTCTTCGAGCTCGGCCATCAAACGGCAGACGCGCGGCCGCGGCATTTTCGCATCGTCCGTCCCGCCGGCCGCAGCGAGATGCCGGCGTGCCTCGCCCCAGAGCCGCGCTTTCAGCGCCGCTTCGGCGAGCATGATGTGGGTCTCGGGATTATCCCGGTTCTCCGCCGCGAGCGTTTCCAGCCGCTTCAAGCGCTGCAGCGGCCGCTCATCGGCAAAGAGCGCGTCATAGGCCGCGGCGAGAAGCGGCTGCGGCGCGCTGCGCCACGCCGCTTCGAGCACTTTGCGCGCATGGCGGCGATGCCCGCCCGCGCTCAAGAGCTCGGCATAGCGGATGGCGGCGGGCGCGAAATCCGGCACGAGCGCATGCGCCTTGGCAACGAGCCGCGTCGCGTCGCGGTCGCGCCTCGCGTTTTGCGCGGCGACGCTTTGCTCATAAAGCATCACCGCGCGGCGATGACGCGATTCCGCCTGCGGCAGCGCCTGGCGCTTTGCCGCCAAGGCAAGGCTCGTCTCCGCCTCGCCCCATTTCTCGGCGCGGGCTTGCAGCTCGACAAGACTTGCGAGAACCCAGGGCGTCTTGGGGCGCAGCTCCTTGGCGCGCAACGCAAGCCGCAGCGCCTCGGGCTCGTCGTGGCGTTTCAAGGCCTGCATGATGAGGCCGCGCAGGCCGAGAAACTCGGTCTCCGGCCGGTCGATCATGGCGGTGAAATATTTCTCCGCCGCCTTCTCGTCGCCATTGAGCTGCGCCGCCTGCGCCGAGAGCAGCAGGGTCAGCGGCGGCTCGGCGAGCAGACCATCGGCTTGCTTCGCATAGCGCTTGGCTTCCGCCGCATCGCCCGCGGCGACCGCGACCATGCCCTGGGTCAGCGCGCGATAGCCGCGGCGCCGCCGGCTCTCACGCCGCGCGCGCAGGAAGGCGCGCGGGCCGCCGATGATCTTGCGCAGAAGGTGAAACAGCAGCGCCGACAGCATGGCGACGATGACGACGCCCAGAACCAGCACGGCAACGCTGGTATCGACGCGCCAGCCCTGCCAGGTGAGGGAGACGGCCCCCGGCCGGTCGGCGATGAAGACGGCGCCGGCGATGAGCGCCGCGACGACGATGATCGCCGGCAGGGCGCGCATCAGCCGCCGCCTGTGCCGGCGGCAAGATCGGCCGAGACTTGCTGGCTGAGACGCGCGACGATCTGCTCCGCCGCCAGGCGCTGCTGTGCGTCGGCGAGCCAGGGCGCCGCCGCCTCCCCCGCCGAACCCGTGAGCGGCTTCAAAGCCGCGACCGCGCCGGCGAGATCGCTTTTCCGCAGCGCTGCATCGGCGGACGCGACCGCGTCCTGCGCCGGCGTGCCGCCGCCCGCGCCATCGGTGCGTCGAATGACGACGAGGCCGCGGAGCTTTGCGAGCACGGCCTGGCCGATGCTTTGCTGCGCGCTCGGCCCCGACGCCTCGGCGCGCAGGATGGCCGGCGCGACATCATTGGAAAAACGCTCGGCGAGAACCGCGACGCTCGGGATGCCGATCTTCGCCGCCGCATCGAGCGGTTGCAGGCTTTGCGACCAGCCCGGCCGACCGCGCCCCAGCGCCTCGACGCTGGCAAGCTCCGCCGAAAACGGGCGCGACGAGGAGACCGCATTGCCGAGATTGGCCAAAGCGACGAGCAGCACGCGCTGCGCGCTGTCGCCGCGCGCCGCCTGATCCTTGACGAGTTGGTCGATGCGCTGATCGAGCTGGTCGAGCCGCGCGCTGAGCTGCTGCAGCTGGCCTTGCAGCGGCGCAAGCCTCGCCTGCGTGTCGGGCACGGGCCGCTGCTCGAGCGTGGTCAAGCGAGCATCGAGCGACGGCAAGGCCTGAACGCGGCGCTCCAGCGCATCGAGCCGCGCCGTCAGCGCCGCTTGCGCGTCGCTCTTCTCGGGTTCGGGTTCGGGCGCGGGCGTTGTCGCCGGCCCCCAGCTCAAAAGCGGGGCGAGCGCCGGCTGCCAGTAGGGCTCGGTGCCGATCACGGCAAGAATAAGGATGATCGCCGCCGAGAGGCCGAGGCCCAGCCTGGCGAAGAGCCGGCGCGGCCGGCGAAGCCGCGGCTCGCCCCGCGGCGGCTCCGGTGTCGGCAGCGGCGTTTCGGTGCCTTGCTCGGGTGCCGCTTCGCTCATGAGGATCGTTCCGTTTCGAGGCTCCGTTCGAGCACGCGCAGCAATTCCGCCTCTTGCGGCGAGGAGGCGACCGCGACGCGGCGCCAGGGCAGCGGAACGAGCGCCGCCGCCACCGCGGAACTCAATGCCACCGCCACGAGCGACGCGCAATGGGTTTCGAGCCCCGCGGCAAGGCGCACGAAAATCGCGGCGGTGCGCGGCGAAAAGAACAGGGCGGCGGCGAGCTCCTCGCGTTCCAGCGCACCGCTCGTGGCAGGACTCAGACTTTCCGCCGCAACCGCGTCATAGAGAACGGCGCGGCGCAGACTGAAGCCGGCGGCGCCGAGCACGCCGGCAAGATCGCCGGCCATGACGCTGCCCGCGGCATGGATGAGCGCCCCCGCGCCTGGCTTCAGCCGCGCGATGACGAGCGCCGCCAAATCCTCGACATTGCCCTGAGCATTCTCGATCTGCCCAAACCCGGCCTCGCGCGCCGCCATGGCTGTTGCCGGTCCGACTGCAAAGACCCTCAAATCGCGCCGCGCCGTCGCCGCGGCAAAAGCGCGCGCGCCATTGGCCGAGGTGAAGATCGCGGCCTGAACCCCATCGAGGAAGGGTGCCAGCCCCGCCGCGCTTTCGGGCCGGAAGCGCACCGCGATCAGCGGCTCGATCAGCGAGTCGATGCCGCGCGCGGCGAGGGCCGCGGCGAGGCGCCTTGCCTCTTCCTCCGCGCGGGTGATGAGCACCTTCATGCCGGGCTGGTCGCGACATCGAAGAAGCGCGGACCGGCAAGCGCGCGCAGCGCTTCGCCGATCTCGTGTCCCAACGCACGTGCGCGGCTCGTCGTGGTCGAGCGGGCAAGACGGTGACAGATTTTTCCGTCCGGCGAGATCACCAGCGCATCGAGAGCGATGCGGTTGCCCTCGAGCCGGGCATTCGCCGCGATCGGCGTGCGGCAGGAGCCATCGAGCGCCTCGAGCAGCGCGCGCTCGGCGATGGCGCAATAGGCGGTCGGGCGATGGTCGATCGGCGCGAGCAGCGAGCGCGCGCGATCATCCTCGCTGCGAATCTCGACGGCGATGACGCCTTGCGCCGGCGCAGGCAGCATGATGTCGGGCGAGAGAATGGCGCTCGCCTCGGCCTCGCGGCCGAGCCGCTTCAGCCCGGCCAAGGCCAGCACGGTCGCAACGGCAGCGCCGGCTTCGATCTTTGCGAGGCGCGTGTCGACATTGCCGCGCAGCGGCAGGATCGCGAGATCGGGCCGCGCATGCAGCAGCTGCGCCTGGCGGCGGATGGACGAGGTGCCGACCGCGGCGCCTTGCGGCAAATCCGCGAGCGATGCGAAGCCCGGCGCGATCAGCGCATCGCGCGGGTCCTCGCGCGGCAGATAGCAACCCAGAGCCAGCCCCTCGGGCAACAACGTCGGCATGTCTTTGAGGGAATGCACCGCGAGATCGATGCGGCCTTGGGCGAGCGCCTCCTCGATCTCCTTGGTGAACAGCCCTTTGCCGCCGATATCCGCGAGCGGGCGATCGGTGACGCGATCGCCGGTGGTGCGGATGACCACGGTCTCGAGCGCGCCCGGAGCCGCCAGCGCGGGATGCGCGCGGCCGAGCCGCGCGCAGAGCTCGGCCGCCTGGCGCAGCGCAAGCTTGCTGCCGCGTGTGCCGATGCGAAGGAGAGGCGAGGCCATGGCTATTTTCTTAGGGTGCGGCAGCGGGGAAGGAAAGAGGCGGAGAAAGCGGCCGGAAACCGCCGAGAGACATTGCCCGCCCTAGACACGGCCGCTAGGCTTCGCCGCCATGATGGTGCTGGGCATCGAGACGAGTTGCGATGAGACCGCCGCCGCGGTGGTGAGCGCCAAGCCGCCCGTCCTGCGCGGCCACGCCGTGTTCTCGCAGACCGCCGAGCACCGGCCCTTTGGCGGCATCGTCCCCGAGGTCGCAGCGCGCGCGCATCTCGACCATCTCGATGGGATGATCGAGCAGGCCCTCGCCGAGGCGAGGATCGGCTTCGATGCGCTGTCGGCCGTCGCCGCCACCGGCGGTCCGGGCCTCATCGGCGGCGTGATCGTCGGCGTGATGGAGGCCAAGGCCATCGCCCTCGCCCGTGGCATTCCCTTTGTCGCGGTCAATCACCTCGAAGGCCACGCCTTGAGCGTGCGTCTCGTCGCGCCGGTCGAATTTCCTTATCTCTTGCTGCTGGTCTCGGGCGGGCATTGCCAGCTGCTCATCGTCGAAGGGGTCGGGCGCTATCGCCGGCTCGGCACGACGATCGACGATGCGGCGGGCGAGGCCTTCGACAAAGGCGCGAAGCTCTTGGGGCTCCCCTATCCCGGCGGGCCGGCGATCGAGCGCGCGGCGAAGGAAGGCGATGCGCGGCGCTTTCCGCTGCCGCGGCCCATGGCGGGACGCCCCGGCTGCGATTTCTCCTTCTCGGGTTTGAAGACAGCGCTGCGCCTCGCCGTGGCGCGCGAGCGCGGCGCGGGCGCGCTCCAGCCGCAAGATGCCGCCGATCTCGCGGCGAGCTTGCAAGAGGCGATCATCGCCAGCCTGCTCGATCGCGCGCGCAACGCCATCGCCATCTTCAAAGCGCGCTGCCCCATGGGCGAAACGCTCGTGGTGGCGGGTGGCGTTGCCGCCAATGCGGCGCTGCGCCGCCGCCTCGAGACGCTCGCCGGCGAAAGCGGGCTCGCTTTCGTCGCCCCGCCGCCCTGGCTCTGCACCGACAATGGCGCGATGATCGGTTGGGCCGGGCTCGAGCGCTTGCGACTCGGTATGACCGATGCGCTCGATTTCCCGCCGCGGCCGCGCTGGCCGCTCGATCCGGGCGCGGTGCCGGTCCGCGGCGCCGGCGTGAAGGCCTAGCCCCGGTGCAGCGCTTCGGCATCATCGGGGGCGGCGCTTGGGGCACCGCGCTGGCGCAGGTGCTGCGCCGCGCGGGCCGCGATGTCGTGCTCTGGGCGCATGAGCAGGAAACGGTGGCGGCGATCAACCGCGACCATGTCAACACGCCTTTCCTCCCCGGTATTGCGCTCGACCCCGCCATCGTCGCGACCACCGATCTCGCCGCTTTGCGTACCGATGTGCTGCTGCTGGCGCCGCCGGCGCAGCATCTGCGCGCGATCTGCAGCGCGCTCGCGCCCGCCTCGCGCTCCACGCCGATCGTCATCTGCACCAAGGGCATCGAGGAAGCAAGCGGCGCCTTGATGAGCGAGGTCGCCGGCGCAACCTTGCCGCACGCTTCGCTGGCAGTGCTGTCGGGCCCGACCTTCGCCGCCGAGGTCGCGCGCGGCCTGCCCACCGCGGTGACGCTTGCCGCCACGGATGCCGGGCTGGGCCAGCGGGTTATCGCCGCGATGGGGACGCGCGAGTTCCGACCCTATCTCTCGGACGACGTCATCGGCGCGCAGATCGGCGGCGCGGTGAAGAATGTGCTGGCGATCGCCTGCGGCATCATCATGGGACGCGGCTTGGGCGATAATGCGCGCGCGGCGCTCATCACCCGCGGCCTCGCCGAGATGGTGCGGCTGGCGCTCGCCAAGGGCGGCAAGGCCGAGACTTTGATGGGATTGTCGGGGCTCGGCGATCTGACGCTCACCTGCTCCAGCACCCAGTCGCGCAACCATTCGCTCGGCATGGCCTTGGGCAAAGGCGAAGCGCTCGCGCAGTTCCTGGCCGCGCGCCGCTCGGTCGCCGAAGGCGTGAGTTCGGCCGCCGCCGCCGCGACCCTCGCGCAAAGGCTCGGCGTCGAGATGCCGATCGTCTCCGCCGTCGATGCGATCCTTCATCGCGGCGCCAAGATCGACGCGGTGATCGAGGGCCTGCTCGCGCGCCCGTTCAAAGCGGAAATACCTTGCGGGTGACCGCGTGCCGAGCCTTATCGCCATCCGCCATGTCGCCTTCGAAGACCTCGACGGCTTCGCCGCGCCCTTCGCCGCGCGCGGCTATTCGATCGCCTATCGCGAGGCGCCGCTCGACGATTTGACCGCGCCGGAGCTTCTCGCAGCCGATCTCGTCGTGGTGCTGGGCGGCCCGATCGGTGCCTATGAGGATGCGCTTTATCCCTTCCTTGCCGCCGAGCTTCGCCTCATCGAAGCGCGGCTCAAGGCGGGCCGTGCGGTGCTTGGCATTTGCCTCGGCGCGCAGCTCATGGCGCGGGCGCTCGGGGCGCGCGTCTATCCGGGACAGAAAGAGCTCGGCTGGGCGCCGCTCGACCTGACCAAGGCCGGCAGTGCTTCGCCGCTGCGCTTTATCGCATCCGGGATGAAGGTGCTGCACTGGCATGGCGATACTTTCGACATGCCTGCGGGAGCATTGCATCTTGCGGCGACGCCGCTCACCCCACATCAGGCGTTTGCTTACCAGCGCCATGCGCTCGCGCTGCAATTCCATATCGAGGCGACGGCGGCGGGGCTCGAGCGCTGGTATGTCGGTCATGCGGTCGAGATCGCCGCGACACCCGGAGCGAGCGTTGCGGCGCTGCGCGAGGCGGCGGCCCATCACACCGCCCTGCTTGCGCCGCACGGCAAAGCCGTGCTCGAATCCTGGCTCGATCAATTCGAAGAAAGAGGGAAGCGATGAGCGAGGCGCTGGCGAAACCGATGGCCGAGATCGCGGCTGCTTTGGGCGAGGGCAAGCTCAAGGCGCAAGCCCTGGCGGAAGAAGCGATCGCCAATCACGAGCGCTTCGGCGGCAAGCTGATGGCCTATTCACAATGGGCGCCGGCGCATGCCCGGCAATGCGCCGTCGCCGCGGATGCCGCTTTCGCCGCAGGCGCGCGGGCCGGCTCGCTTCAAGGCATCCCGACCTCGATCAAGGATCTCTTCGCGCATTCGGCGTTTCCGACCTTCGCCGGCTCGCCCAAGCGCCTGCCGCCGCGCTACGAGGTCGACGGGCCGGTGGTGGCGAGCCTCAAGCGGCAAGTGGCGACGGTGATGGGCAAGACCCATATGGTCGAATTCGCTTTCGGCGGCACCGGCCACAACGCGCATTACGGCGCGCCGCGCAATCCGTGGGATGCGAAAGACCATCGCTCGCCCGGCGGCTCGTCGAGCGGTGCCGGCGTGTCGCTCTGCGAAGGCTCGGCGCTCTTGGCTTTCGGCTCCGACACCGCGGGCTCGGTGCGCATCCCGGCCTCGATGACCGGCAATGCCGGGATCAAGCTGACGCTCGGTCGCTGGTCGGCCGACGGCGTCGTGCCGCTGAGCTTCACCTTCGATACGCCGGGCATCCTCGCGCGCAGCATGGCGGACGCGGCTTTCAGCTTTGCCGCGCTCGACCCCTATTTGGGCGACGGCTTCGCTTTCCTCGCGCGCGCGAACGCGCGCGATATCGGCGGCGTCCGCGTCGGCGTCGCGGAACCCTGGTTCTGGTCGGAGTGCGAGAACGGCATTGCCGAGATCGTGAAGCAGGCGATCGATACGCTCGGCAGCGCCGGCGCGCGTCTCGGCGAAGCCACGCTGCCCGAGGCGCAGGAAGCTTTCGCGGTCTTCGCCGAGGGCGGCGTCTCCGCGATCGAGCTGCGCGCGCTGCTCGACCTGAACCTGCCCGATTGGCTCGCGACCATCGATCCGGTCAATGCGCCGGCGCTCAAAGGCGCCGAGAGCATGTCGGCGCGCACCTATCTCAGCCGGCGGCTGCGCTTGATGGACGCATCGCGGCGCGCGGCCGAGCGCTTCTCCTCGGTCGATGTGATCGCCTCGCCGACCTTGATGCTCTCGCCCGATGTGATGAATACCGAGCAGACCTCCGATAAATTCTGGGCGCGCAACCGCGGCATCGTCCACAACACCGTGCCGGTGAATTATCTCGGGCTTTGCGCGGTGACACTGCCCATCGGCCTCGACAAGCTCGGGCTCCCCGTTGGGCTGCAATTCATCGCCAAGGGCGGCGACGATGAAAAGCTCATCGCCATCGCCTGCGCCGCCGAGCGCGCGCTGGGCACACCGCGCGACCGCCTCGGCACGCCGCTGATGTGCAAAGCCTGACGATGAGCGGCGCGCGCGCCTATCTTTCGGGCTTCGGCAATGATGTCGCGACCGAAGCGGTGAAAGGCGCCCTGCCCGAAGGCCAGAACTCGCCGCAGCGCGCGCCTTTGGAGCTCTACACGGAGCAGCTGAGCGGCACGCCTTTCACAGCACCGCGCGCGGAGAACCGCCGCTCCTGGCTCTATCGCATCCGGCCCGCGGCGATGCATCGGCCGTTCAAACGGATCGATGACGGCTTGCTGCGCAGCGCCCCCTTCGACGAGGCGGAGGCATCGCCCAACCGGCTGCGCTGGAACGCCCTGCCCCTGCCGCAAGAGCCCAAGGATTTCATCGACGGGCTCGTGACGCTTTGCGGCAATGGCGATGCGAGTTTGCGTTCGGGGCTGGGCATTCATCACTATCTCGTCACTCGCTCGATGGAGGAGACTCGCGCCTTCGTCGACGCAGATGGCGAGATGCTATTCGTGCCGCAGCAGGGCGCGCTGCGGCTCGTGACCGAGCTCGGCATTCTCGAGATCGCTCCGGGCGAGATCGCCATCATCCCGCGCGGCGTCAAATTCCGCGTCGAGCTGATGGAAGACTCAGCGCGTGGCTATCTCGCCGAGAATTACGGCGCCTTGCTGCGCCTGCCCGAGCTCGGTCCGATCGGCTCCAACGGCTTGGCCCATGCGCGCGACTTCCAAACCCCCGTCGCCGCCTTCGAAGAGCGCGAAGGCGCGGTGGAGGTCGTGCAGAAATTCGCCGGCCATCTCTGGGCGACCGAGCTCGATCACAGCCCCTTCGACGTCGTCGCCTGGCATGGAAACTACGCGCCGTGCAAATACGACCTCGCGCGCTTCAACACGATCAACACGGTGAGCTTCGATCATATCGACCCGTCGATCTTCACCGTGCTGACCTCGCCGTCGGAATTCACCGGCACGGCCAATCTCGATTTCGTCATTTTCCCGCCGCGCTGGATGGTGGCGGAGCACAGCTTCCGCGCGCCGTGGTTCCACCGCAACGTCATGAACGAATATATGGGCCTGATCACAGGCGCCTATGACGCCAAGGCTTCGGGCTTCGAGCCGGGCGGCGGCAGTCTTCACAATTGCATGAGCGCACATGGGCCCGACCGCGCGAGCTTCGATGCATCATCGAGCGCGGAATTGAAGCCGGTTTATTGGGATCTCGGCCTCGCCTTCATGTTCGAGACGCGCTTCGTGCTGCACCCGACGCGCTTCGCGCTCGAGACGCCGGCGCTGCAGAAGGATTACGATTCCGTCTGGGCCGGCTTCGAGAAGAATTTCGGGAAGAAGACTTAACCTCCAAGGCACCAAGACACCAAGGAATTCCTTCTTGGTGCCTTCGTGTCTTGGTGGTTCGCCTTTACTTAAGCGGCTTTTCGCAACCCCAGCATCTGCCGCGCCTCGGCGGGCGTCGCCAGCTCTTCGCCCATCGCCTCGATGATGTCGACGGCCTTCTCGACCAAGGCCGCGTTGGACGGGGCGAGCTTGCCGCGCGCGAGATAGAGATTGTCTTCGAGGCCGACGCGCACATGGCCGCCATAGAGCATCGCCTGCGCCACCATCGGGAATTGCTGCGCCGCGCAGCCGAAGGTGAACCAGGTATTGTCGCTCGGCGGCAGCAGGTCGCGCATGAATTTCATCGCATCGGGCGTTGCCGGC
>DATNGG010000095.1:0-33381 GCA_035605975.1 Allostellaceae bacterium
AACGCAATCAGAAACGGTGTGCCGATAGCGCTCAGCACCGTCGATTCGGCGCTCGGCGCGCCGGCTGCAGGATCGTCCGACCTCGCTGTGCAAGCGCCCAGAGCCAACGGAACCAACATCGCCAATGCTGCGGGCTTCATCCTGTTCCTCCTCCACGGAGCGAAAACCCAAGGGACCGCATCGCCGATCCTCGAAGCCATCGTCGAAAGCGAGCGATATTACAATTTGAGCTATGCTGCTCGGGCCCTCAAGGTTTGGCGCAAGAAAAACGGGCTTTCCACATAGCGAGCCCGGTTCGGCGGCAACAGCACCGCGCTTAGCAGCTTACTGCCCTGTGCCTGGCTGCGGCGGGACCGTCGTGCCGGTGCTGGGTGGCGGCGTCTCGGGCGGCGGCGCCAGGTTTTGCGGCTTGCTCGGCGGCGGCTTGCTGTCGTTCGATTTGTTGTTGCACGAGGACTTGGTGCCGCTGGTCGGCTGCCCGCCAAAGGTGCAGGGAATATCGTCCTGGAAGAAATGCGGGATGTCGGTCGTGAAAGTCTTGCGCGCGTCGTCGAAGAAATCGGCGCGTGCCGGCGAAGGCGCCGCCGCGGCGAGAATCAGAACGGCGGTCGGAAAAGCGAGGCGAAGCAGACAAAGGCCTTTGGCGGTCACAGCAATCTCTCCCGGTCTCGGCACGGCGCAAGAGAGCGCCGGCCAGCCGGCCTCATCATAGCGCCCGCCGAGGGACCGGGGAGATGGCAAAACCGTGGCCGCTAGGTACGCCTTGCAGCCAGGGCGTCAGGCGGCGATCTCGACCAGCGGCCCGTTCTTCTTCAGATCGACCGCGGCCTCGCCGGGTTTGGCGGCGGCGGGCTCCTGCAAGATTTGCAGGTTGGCGAGCAATTCCTTGAGGCGCAGGATTTCGGGCTTTTGCTCATCGCCGGGCTGCTTGGTCGAGAAGCAGAGGCGCACATGCTCGCGCAATTTGTCGGTCTCGATCTTGAAGGCCTCGGTCGTGGTGAGGCGCCAATCCCAGGGCGAGCCCATCACCTCGGGATGCTCCTTGGTGCCGATGGTCGCGCGCAGCGAATAGAAGGCCTGGCTCACGGCATCGCGCATCGGCTTGCTCTGATCGCCCGGCGGGAACTTGAATTTGAGACGCGCCTTTTGCAGCACCGAGCTCATGATGGTCCTCAAGCATTGCCACGGGATCGCCGCTTCTAGTCCGGCGCCGCCTAAGGACGACTTAAGCTTCGAAAGAAACCCCCTAAAGTTTGAGACAATTCGCGTTGGTTGGCGGGTGCTGCGGGATTTTCGCCGCGCCGCTCAGCGCAAATAGCCGCGCTCGCGATAGAAGCGCTCGGCGCCGGGATGAAGCGGCGCGCCGCGCGGCGTTTCCGCGCCGCTCGAGCAGAGTTGCGCAAGATCGAGCGGCCGGTAATTGTCGGTCGGAATGGCGAGCTTGCGTGCCTCGATCGCCTCGCACAGCGCATAGGCGAGCTCGTCGGGCATATCGGCATGGACGATCATCGGCCAGCCGGAGAAATCGACCGCGCTCACCGGCTGCTCGAGGCCGGGCAGGCGCGATTTCGGCAAGCTCGCGACGTCATAGCCCGCGGCCTCGATGCGCGCGCGCATCGCGCCTCCGATCGGCAGGATTTGAAAGCCGCGCTCGAGGGCGAATTGTCCCCAACTCAAGAGGCCCTCGTCGAAGATCGCATCGAGTGCGCCCGCCTCGATGAGCTTGGCACGGTCGGGATGGCTCGGCCGCGGCACGCTCTGAACGGTTCCGCCCCAGGCGCGAATATCGTCGAGCGAGAAGCCGGCGGCGGCGATCATCGTGCCGACCGCGAACATGGTCGGATCCTCGTCGAAGGGCGCCTCCGTCGGATTGCCGGTCGAGACCCGCAAGGCCGGGCGTCGCTCGCGGATCTGCTCGATCGCGGTAATACCGGTCGAGCGATGAACGGCGACGACCACCGCGTCCCAGGAGGGAAACACCGCGATCGCGCGCAAGGGGAGCGGGTCCGAGAACGGCGGCAGGCCGCGATAGGCCTGCGTCAGCGGCGCGCTCGGGTTGATCCACAGCAGCGAGACCTCCTTGCGCGCCACTTGCAAGAAGTTCTCGCGCGAGCCGCCGATGGCGAAGGACACTTCGAAGCCCCGATCCGCGCCTGAATCGCGCGGGCGGTCGATCCGCAGCGCGAGGTTCGTGCCGAGACGGGAATCGATCTGCGGCGCGCGCGTGCCGCTGCGCGTCGAGCGCCGCGACAGCGACGTATCGTAAAGTGCCGCTGCGATCTCGAGCAGGCCTTTCGAGCGCTGAATTCCCGCATTGTAGCGGGGCGGAAGATCGTTCATTTTCTCCTCCCTCGGCGATGCGCATGGGCGCACCGCCTTGCTATGGCTAGAGCGCGGCTTCGCTCTCCGGCACCGTCGGCGCCTTGTCCCATTCCGCGACCGGATCGAAGGCCCAGACCCATTCGGCATTGCCCTGGACGCTGCCTTTGCCGGACTCGATGAGCGCCTTTTGCGCGGCGGCGTCGTGCATATGCTTGAAGCGCGCATTGGCGGCCGAAAGCTGCTGCACCGCATGGACACGCGGAATGCGGATGCGCCGGAAATTCGCGAAAGCTTCGGTTGGATCGCGGCAGGCTTCCATCCAGCGCGCGAGGATATAGGAATCCTCGAAGGCTTGGCAGGCGCCTTGACCCGCATTGGGCAGCATCGCATGCGCCGCATCGCCGATGAGCTGGATGCGCCCGCGCCCCCAATTCGCGGTCAGCGGCCGGGTGAAAAGCCCCCATTTCGAGCAGTCGGCGACGATGCTGAGCAGCGTCTCGAGCCGCGGCTCGGGATTGGGAAAACTCAAGCGCATCTCGTCGGGATCGCCGTGGATCGACCAGCCTTCCGCGACCCATTTGTCGGTGTCTTCCTGAGTCACGATGTTCACGAGGGCTGTGCCGCGAATGTAATAAGCAAGGAGATGGCAGCCCGGTCCGACCCATTGGATGTGGCCGGTCGGCTCCAGAATTTCGGGTGGGACGTCGCTGCCTTTCAACAGAGCGCGCCACACCATCTGGCCGGTGTAGCTGGGATTATCCTCGCCGTAGAGCGCGTGGCGAATGACGGAGCGCACGCCGTCGGCGCCGATGACGCTCTCGGCCTCGACCGTTGTGCCATTGGCGAAGCTGAGCGCGACCCCGTCGCCACGCTCCGCGATGCCGGTCAGCCGGTGGCCGAGATGGATGAGGCTCGGCTCGAGCCCGCTTGCGAGCGCGTTCAAGAGATCGGCGCGGTGAAAAGTGTAGTAGGGTGCCTGGTAGCGCGCCGAGGTCTTGCGCCGGTCGCGGAATTCGAGGAATTCGCCGGTCTGCATGTTGCGCGTGTAAATCCCGGGCGAGGAATTGGCGACAGCGGCGATCTCCTCGCCGACGCCGATGGCGAGCAGCGCCTTGTTGGCGTTGGGGCTGGTGTTGACCGCGGCACCGACCTCGCCGAGTTGCGGCGCCGCTTCATAGACCGCCGCCTCCTTGCCGCAAGCCTTGAGCGCATGGGCCGCGGCGAGGCCGGCGAGCCCGCCGCCGACGATGGCGATCGATACTTTTTCCGCCATCCCTTCCTCCTAATCCAAGGGATAGGTGTCGCTCGGCAAGGGCGGCAGGCCCAGTGCGTCGCGCCCGGCGATCTGAATGGCCGGAGCGGCCCATTGCGCATGATGAGAGATCGCGTGGAGGTCGCGCCAGTGCCGCTGGATCGCGTGATTGCCGAGCAAGCCATGCGCGCCGCTCAAATCGAACAGCCGGTTGGTCCCGCTTAGCAGCATCTGCTTCAGCATCATCATGTCGCGCCGTTGCCGCACGGCGTCGATCCGGGTCGGCTTCTTGCCCTCGAAAATGGTCGCGACCAGCTTCTCGGTGATGAGATAGGCGAGGTCGATCTCGGCCTTGGACTGGCCGATCGCGATCTGCACATCGACGCGGTCGGCCGGCTTGGCGCCGAGCGGGCGTGCGCCGCGCCCGGCGGTGAGTTCGACAAAAGCCTCATAGGCGCCGCGCGCGATGCCATGCATCGGCGTCATCACGGCAAAGCCCGAATTGAGGATCAGCGGCGAGCGATAGAGCACGCCGTCGAGCGCCGACTGGCCGGGCGCGCGCCCGATCAGCGCATCGTCATGATCGTAGACGAAATTCGCCGGGACGAAGGTCGGCTCGACGATCACATCGTTGCTGCCCGAACCTTTGAGCCCCATTGAATCCCAGACCCGGTCGATGCGGAACTGCTCGGGCCGCAGCAGGAAATTCAGCCGTTTGGCCACCGACCCGTCCTGATTTCGGGTGACGCCGCCGACGATCCCCCATTGGCAATAATCGCCGCCCGAGGCGAAATTCCAGCGGCCGCCGATCTCGTAGCCGCCGGTGACTTCCTTGACTTGCCCCGTTTGATTGAAGGAGGTGAGGATGGTCGGGTCGGGCTGACGCTCATAGACGAAACGCTGCGCCTCGAGCGGAAAAAGGCTGAGGAAATATTGGTGCTGGATGAAGAAGGTCATGCACCAGCCGGTCGAGCCGCAGACTCGCGCGACTTCGGAGACGCAGTCGATTTGCGTCATCCAATCGGCTTCGTAGCCGCCGAAGATTTTCGGCCGCATCAGCGGCATCAGGCCGGAGTCGAGGATTGCCTTGACGTTTTCCTCGGGCATGCGGCGCATCTGTTCCGCGAGCGCGATGTTGCGCTTCGCGACCGGGACGATGCTCTGCGCGCGCTCGATCGCCTCCTCGTAGCGGATCGTCATGCCCTTATAGTTCGAAAAGAACCGCGGACCGGTCACGAACATGGAAACCTCATCGATGCGACAATCGGGCGGCAATTCCCGGCCGAGCGCGTTTCATCCCCCACCGAGCGGTTGGAATTCTATCCCAGCTTTGCGCCGCGGCAACAGGCTCGGCGCGCGTCGGCGCCGGGCCGCCGCGCCCAGGCCGTTGCGCCGCCGCCGGACTTGGTTTAGGAGGTGAAGCGATCCGGGGCACGAGACCGCCGCAAAGCGAGAATAGGGGGGAGGATGGGACGATCTCATTGGCGCGGCACGCTTGGCGCCGCTCTTGTCGCGACGATCGCCGCCGCGATCGCCTTGCCAGCCGCCTCGGCCGAGACGACGCTCACCGTCGGCAAAGCCGCCGCCAATGCCGATGCGATCATTTCGGTCAATGTCGGCGACCGGCTCGGCATTTTCAAAAAGCACGGACTCGATCTCAAGATCGTCAACTTCACCGGCGGCGGCAAGATGATCCAGGCCATGACCGCCGGCGCGATCGATATCGGCGACGGCGCGGGCACGCAGATGGCCTTCGTCGCCAAGGGCGTGCCGATGAAGGCGGTGTGCGAGAACACCTCGTCCTTGCCTTATTTCAGCATCGGCGTGCCGTGGGATTCGCCGATCAAGACGAAAGAGCAGCTGAAGGGCAAGAAAATCGGCATTTCGAGCGTCGGCTCGCTGACCGATTGGCTGGCGCAGGAGCTCGAGCGTAAGGAAGGCTGGGGCGCCAATGGGCTGACGCGCGTGGCGATCGGCAGCGGCGCCGCCTCGCCGGTCGCGGCGTTCCGCGATCACCTGATCGACGCCTATATCGGCGGCACCACGACCTTTCTCAAAATGGCCGAGAGCAAGGTCGGGCATGTGTTGCTCCCGGTCTCGGACTTCGTCGGCAATATGGCCTCGGGCACTCTCTTTGCGTCGAACCATCTGATCGAGACCGATCCCGAGGCGCTGCGCGCCTTTCTCGCCGGCTGGATCGAGACCACAGCCTTTATCCGCAGCCACAAGGCGGAGACGGTGAAAATCTGGAGCGAGGTCACCGGCTTTCACGAAAGCATCATGTCGCAGGAATACGACATCGTCCTCGGCATGTTCAATCCGAGCTGCAAGTTCGACCCGGAATCGCTGACCAATCTGCGGCGCTCCTTCGTCGAGCTGAAGTTGCTCGATGCGTCGCCCGACATGTCGACGCTCTATACCGAAGCCTATTTGCCGAAATAGCCGCGAACCGCCCGAAAAGGACCACGTCATGCTGACGCTTCAAAAGCCGATCCGCACCCCGGTGATCATGCGCTCGCGGCTCATGCTCGAGACCGTCTCCGAGCTGGTCGCCGCCAATGAGTGGCGCGACAAGCAGGTGATGATCCTGATGCGCCCGCAAGGCGACGATCAGTGGCGCACGCGCTTCTTTGCGAGCGATGCGCCCAATTCGGTGGATGCGGTGGCAAAGGGCGAAGCCGATATCGCGATCTGCAATCCGGGCGGCATTCTCGCCATGGCCCTGCGCGGCAGAGGACCCTACAAAAAGCCGATTCCGTTGCGCTCGATCATGGTGATCCCGCAATTCGACCAGCTCGGCTTCGCTGTCACCGCCAAGACCGGGCTCAAAACGCTGGGGGATCTCAAGCGCACGCGCTACCCGCTCAAGGTTTCGCTGCGCGGCCAACCCGATCACTCGGTGCATATGATCACCAACCAGGTGCTGAGCGCCTATGGCATGTCGCTTGACGACATCGTCAGCTGGGGAGGCAAGCTCGTCTATACCGAGGGCATGCCCTATGGCCCGGATCGCCTGGGCGCGGTCAAGCGCGGCGAGCTCGACGCGGTCTGGGACGAGGCCTTGCCACTCTATGCGCCGCAAGCAATCGAAATGGGGATGCGGTTCTTGGCGGTCGAGGAGCCGCAGCTCAAATCGCTCGAAGCGGACGGGATCATGCGCGCCGCCATCACCAATGAGGAATATCCCGGTCTCGGTGAAACCGTCTGGACCGTCGATTTCAGCGGCTGGCCGGTCTTCTGCTTGGAGAGCGCGCCCGATGCGATGATCTACAATTTCTGCGCCGGGCTCGATGCGCGCCGCGACCGCATTCCGTGGTATGGCGAAGGGCCGATGCCCCTCGACAAGCTGTGCAAGGACAGCAAGGACGGCGCGCTCTATATCCCGCTTCACCCCGCCGCCGAGCGCTATTGGCGCGAGCGCGGCTATCTCCCCTGAGCGACGAATGCGGATCATCTCATATGAGGAGCGCGGTGCGGCGCGGATCGGCGTAGTTGCCGGGCCCGAAAGCTTCATCCCGGTCGGCGACATCGCGCCGTCGCTGCCGGCGAGCTTGCGCGCGCTCCTGGCGATGCCCGATGGGCTGACGCGGCTCAAGGACGCGGCTGCCGGCAAGGCCGGGACGCGCAGCCTCAAAGAGTTGCGCTTTCTTCCGGTCATTCCCGACCCGCATGTCACCTGGGCGCTGGCGCTCAACTTCAAGAAGCACATCGAAGAGACCGGTCTCACCACCTCCAAAGAGTTTCCGCATCTCTTCATCCGCACGCCCGCCTCGCTGGTGGGGCATGGCGCGCCGCTGCTCTGCCCGCCGCCCGAGATCGCCAAGGAATTCGATTACGAAGGCGAGCTTTGCGTGATCATCGGCCGCGGTGGGCGTCACATTCCGGCGGCGAAAGCCTTCGATCACATCGCCGGGTTTTCCTGCTTCAACGAAGGCTCGGTCCGCGAATATCAGCGCCACAACCGCAATTTCGGCTTGGGAAAGAATTTCGAGCGCTCGGGCAGCGTCGGCCCGTGGCTGATGACGGCGGACGAGTTCGGCGATCCCGCCCGGCAGCGCGTGATCACGCGGCTCAACGGCATCGAGCGGCAGAACGCGCCACTCGACGACATGCTGTTCTCGGTCGCGCAGGTGATCCAATACCTCTCGGCGGGCTATGCGTTGCGTCCCGGCGACATGATCGCCATGGGCACGCCTGGCGCGTTGCCGCCGCATCCCGGCGAAACCCTTCAGCCTTCGGGCCGTCACAAGATCTTGGGCCAGGTGAATATGAAGCCGGGCGATACGGTCGAGGTCGAGATCACCGGCCTCGGCGTGCTGGTCAATCCGATCGTCGCCGACGAGAAAGCCGCTTATCGACCGGTCTAAGCGGCGCTGCGGCCCCACAGCCGGGCGCTGGCGATGCGCGCGCCTTCGGCGAGCGCGTCGAACTTCGCCCACATCACCGAGGGATGGACGCGCTGCACGCCCTCGGCCTGGGCAAAGCCGCAATCCGTGCCGGCGAGCAAGTTCTCGCGGCCGAGGATGCGCGCGAAATTGACGATGCGCTGCGCGACGAGTTGAGGATGCTCGACCGTCGTGGTGTGATGCGTCACGATCCCGGGAATGAGAATCTTGCCCGGCGGCAGCTTCACCTTCTCCCACACCTCCCATTCATGCTCGTGACGGACATTGGCCGCCTCGATCGAATAAGCGCCGGCTTTGACCTGGAGGATCAGATCGACGATCGCTTCCAAGGGCGCGTCGGCGACATGCGGCACATGCCAGGAGCCGAAGCAGACGTGGTAGCGGATGCGGTCCTCGGGGATGCCGTCGAGCGCCATGTTGAGCGCCTCGATGCGCAGCTCGGCCCATTGGCGGTAGCGTGCGGGACTCTGCTCGACCAAATGATCGTACATATTGGCGAGCACCGCGTCATCGACCTGCAGTACGAAACCCGCCTTGTGGACCGCGAGATATTCCTCGCGCAGCGCCTTGGCGATGGCGAAGACATAGTCGCGCTCGCTCGAATAAAATTCGTTTTCCGCGTCATAGCCGACGCTCGCCGGCGCGACGGTGGTGAAGAAGGCGTCCTCGACCTTGACGGCGCCGAGCGCGGCTTTGAGGTTTTCGAGATCGCGCCTGATCGCCGCGTGATCGCGATAGGCGATCGGCCCGATGCAGGCATGGCCGGGCGTGCCGACGGCGCCGCGCGGGAACTCCTTGCGCATGAAATCGGCAAAGCGCAGCCGGTCGCGGCCGAGCCAGACCGCGGGATAAAGCCTCTCCGGGCGCGGCTCGAAGCCGCCGATCCGCTCGAGCGCGTAATTGGCCCAGCCGGATTTGCCGAACTCGCCGTCATTGACGATGTCGAGCCCATGCTCGGCCTGCTGTTGGACGACCGATGCGACGAGCGGCGGCAAAAGCCGCTGGAGGGCGCCCCAATCGCCCGTCTTGCGCGCCTCGGCCGAGGCTTCGAGCAGGGCATCGGGCCGCGGCAGGCTGCCGACATGGGTGGTGAGAATCCGGTCCGTGCTGCGCTTCATCCTGCCCTCCGCTGCGGCATTTGATTGTCTTGAGGCTCGGCGGCGGTCGCGGCGCCGAAACAGCGGCCAATCTTCCGCCCCGGCGACCGCGCCAAGAGCAAGCTTACCCTCCCTCGGCGTCCCGCCAGAAGGGGGCGGCCGTGGCCAGGCCCATGCGTGTGTCCGGACGGCCAAGTGCGGCGAAGCGCCACTTGACCGGTCAGTTGCAAATGATTATCATTTCTTATCTGAGAATGATTATCACTAGCGGCTGAGTGAAGGAATGCAGGTGGGTTCGATCCGTCGTCTTGGCTTGGCCGCGGCCATCGCAACGCTGGCCGGCGCCCTGCCGGTTCATGCGAGCGATGGCGATGTCACCATCGCGATCAGCGGCGGAAAATTCGTGCCGAGCGAAGTGGCAGTACCCGCCGGTCAGAAAATCAAGCTGATTGTTCGCAACGAAGACAAGAGCATGTCGGAATTCGAAAGCAGCGACTTCCATCGCGAAAAGGTGGTCACGCCCGGCACCTCGATCACGCTCTATGTCGGCCCGCTCGACGCTGGTAGCTACGAATTCTTCGACGATTTCAATCCCGACAATCGCGGCCATCTGGTGGTGAGATAGGAATCGCGCATGCTCGCCACGCTCATTATCGTTTTTCGCGAAGTCCTCGAGGCGGGCCTGGTGGTCGGCATCGTGATGGCGGCGAGCCGGGGCGTGCCGCGGCGCGGCCTCTGGATTGCGGGCGGCTGCGCCACCGGCGTGATCGGCGCCTGGATCGTCGCGGGTTTCGCCGGCGAGATCGCGGCGGCGGTCGAAGGTTCCGGACAGGAAGTGTTCAACGCCTCGATCCTCCTGGCCGCCGTCGTCATGCTGGGCTGGCACAATATCTGGATGAGCCGCCACGGCCGCGAGATGGCGACGGACGCGACGCGGATCGGGCGCGATGTGCTGTCGGGGGCGCGGCCGCTTTACGCGTTGGCGCTGGTCTGCGGCATCGCCGTGCTGCGCGAGGGCTCGGAGATCGTGCTCTTCCTCTACGGGATCGCGCTGTCGAGCGCGGACGGGGCGACTGGCATGATCCTTGGCGGCGTGCTCGGCCTCGTTGCCGGCGGGTTGGCCGGCGCCGCAATCTATTACGGCCTCGTCGTCATCCCGCTGCGCTATCTCTTCGCCGTCACGGCCGGGCTGATCCTGTTCCTCGCCGCCGGCATGGCGGCGCAAGCCGCCGCCTTCCTCAGTGCCGCGGGATTCCTTCCGGCGCTCGGCAACAATCTCTGGGACACTTCGGCGATTTTGAGCGAGCACGGCCTGGTCGGCCAAGTCCTTCATGTCTTGACCGGCTATACCGCGCGGCCCGAGGGCATCCAACTCGTCTTCTACGTTGCCACCTTGCTGGTGATCGGGGCCTTGATGCGGGTGTTCCACCGCGATCCCGCCGCGCCTCGCGCGCCTCGTGCCGCGATCCGGCAAGCCGCCGAATAAGAGCACCCGTTCGACATCGCTGCACCGCCGGCGTCCGCAAAAATTTGCAACCGCATCGCATTTGCGTCTTTGAGAGGCGAGGGACTGAGATTGGAAGGGTGGACGAAGCCGGCGGCGCTGGCCGTCGTGCTGTTGCTGTTCGGCGCGGCCGTGGCGCGGGCGGATTTCAAGGTCTGGACCCCCGATGTCAATAAGGGCGAGCTCGCGCTCGAGCATGTCGGCGATGCCGGCTTCGACCACCGGGCGGAGAAGAACGGCGAGCGAAGCTATACCGGCGAGATCGAATACAGCCCCACCTCGTGGTGGATGACGGAGCTCGAATTCGAATTCGAGCGCGAGGCCGGACCGGGTGAGCGCGTGCGTTTTACCCAGCTTACCTCGGAGAATCTTTTTCAATTCACCGAGCGCGGCGAATATTGGCTCGATGCCGGGTTCTTCGCCGAATTCGGTCACGGCATGGCGAAGGGCGATCCCGACAAGATCGAGCTCGGTCCAGTGTTGCGCAAGGATTTCTGGGGCCTCAGCAACTCGATCAACCTCTTCGTCGAAAAGGAGGTCGGGTTCCACGCTGCTGGCCACATGGCGTTTCGCTGGGCCTGGGAAACGCGCGTCGATGCCTGGCAGGTCAAGCTCGGCCGGGATTTCGTCGTCGAGCCGGGATTCCAAATCTACGGCGAGCCCGGCGCCATCGGGCGTTTCGCGTCCTGGAGCGAGCAGGACAATCGCGCCGGGCCGCAGCTCTTCGGCAAGATCTTCGATATCGGCCCGGGAAGCCTCGTCTGGAATGGCGGGATTCTGTTCGGGCTGACGCACGCCGCGCCCCAATTCACGCCGCGCTGGCAGCTCGAATACGAGATCCATTACTGAGCGCGAGCAGCGCCCGCCGCGGTTTGCGCTCCTGCCGTCGCGCCTGTAGAACCCTCTCACCCTTTCGATCCGCTGAACGAAGGCACGTCGATCCTTGAGCTGGACTATCGCCGCGTTCGGCGCCGTCACGAAACTGGGCAATCTCGCGATCCTCGTGCCCTTGAGCGCGGTCATGCTGGGCTGGCAGCTTGCGCTCCGCCCCAAGGGCGCGGCCTGGTCTTGGCTCGCCGCGTGCCTTGTCTGCGCCGGCGGCATCGGCCTTCTCAAGATCCTGCTCTATGCGTGCCTGCCTTACAGCGAGCTGCGCAGCCCAAGCGGGCACACCAGCCTCAGCACCCTGGTTTATGGCGGGTTCGTTGCGGTGATCGCCGCCGATCTCGGCGCATGGCGGCGCTGGCTCATGATCGGAGCCGGCGCGGCGCTGGTCCTTGCGATTGCCTTCTCGCGCGTCGTCGTCCACGCCCATAGCTGGCTCGAGGTCATGCTCGGACTGGTGGTGGGCGTCGGCTGCCTCATCGCCTTTTCGCTGCTCTACCTGCCGCGGCGCGGCGATGCGGTGCCGATGAAGACCTTCGCGTTGTGCGTGCTGGTGATTTGGGCGTTGCTTTACAGCCATCCGGTCAATGCCGAGGGGCTGATCCATCGCATCAGCGATTTCCTCAGCGCCCGCTCGCTCATCTGCCACCGTTGATCGAGCGCCCCCGCTTCTGTGCTAAGCTCGCCATGCTATGCAAGGCGGGGGGCCGGTGCAGCACGAAGACATCATCATCCAGGATCGCGAGGAGCTCTTCTATCTCCTCTCCGAGGCGGCGGAGTTCGAGCATAGCGTCATGTGCTCCTATCTCTATGCCATGTGGAGCCTCAAGCGCGACGCGGCCGAAGGCGTTTCCGCCGAGGAGCTCGCGGCGATCGAGCGCTGGCGGCGCTCGCTGCGTCATGTCGCGCTCGAGGAAATGCTGCACCTCTCGCTCGTCAACAACATCCTCGCCGCCACCGGCGCCTCGCCGCATCTTTGGCGCCCGGAATTCCCGGTGCGGCCCGGCTGGTTCCCCGCCGATGTGGTGATGCGGCTATCGCCGTTCGGCGAGGCGACGCTCGACCATTTTCTCTATATCGAGCGGCCCGAGGGCATCGCGATGGTCGACGGTGCCGGCTTCGATCATCCGGCGCATTACCCGCGCGCGGCGCGGCCGGAACTGCTCTCGCCGGCGCCGCAGGATTATGCGAGCCAGGGCCAGCTCTATCACAGCATCCTGCGCGGCCTCGCCAAGCTCGTCGATGACGCGGGCGAGGCGGGTGTCTTCGTCGGTCATGGCGAGGCGCAGGTGAGCGCGGCGGAATTCGGCTTACCCGGCCTCTTCAAGGTCGACAGCCTCGCGAGCGCGCGCCGCGCGATCGAGGAAATCGTGCTGCAAGGCGAGGGCGCGCCGGCGCATCGCGAGGGCTCGCACTATCAACGCTTCGCCGCGATCAAGGACGAGTTCCTGGCACTGCGCCGCGCGCGTCCCGATTTCGAGCCGGCGCGGCCGGTGGCCGAGAACCCCAATCTCGGCAATCCGCGCGGCCGGCGGGATGTCACGCCGATCACCGATCCGCTCACCGCCAAGGTGGTCGATCTCGGCAACGCGCTCTATTCGCTGATGATGCGCACCTTCGCGCAAGTCTTCTCGCCGGCGCCGCTGCCGCGCGAGCTGCGCATCGGCTTGGCGAGTGCCGCGACCGAGCTTATGTATCTGATGACCTATGTCGGCGACGCGGCGACGCGCCTGCCGCTCGGGCCGAGCCGGCCGGGTGCCACAGCGGGGTTGAGCTTCGCGCTCTCGCTCTCCTCGGGTCAGCTGGTGCAGCGCTGCGCCGCGCAGATTCTCGCCGAGCGCGCGCGGGCGCTCGCCGCGGCCGCGGCGAAGCTCGAAGAGCGTCTGTCGCTGTTCGACATTGCGGCGCGGCTCAGCGCGGTGGCCGAGGATTTTGCGGCGCTGCATGGGCGCTTCGAAGAGCATCTGACCATCGCGGTCGACGCGGTGGCGCGGCTCGATCCGCCGCCGGCCGCGGCGGCGCCCGCGCCGGTGCCGCCGAGCGATGATCCCAACGTCGCGCACACCGCGGCGATCACGCTGCGCTTCGATGGCGCGCGCTGCATTCATTCGCGCCATTGCGTGCTCGGCGCGCCCAGCGTCTTCCTCGCCAATGTCGCGGGCGCCTGGCTTCATCCCGAGACGGTCTCGGTCGAGCGTTGCGTTGCGCTCGCGCAGGATTGCCCTTCGGGCGCCATCACCTATGAGCGCCTTGACGGCGGCGCGGCGGAGGCGGCGCCCCCGGTCAATGTGCTGCGCATCCGCGAGAACGGTCCTTATGCGCTTCACGCCGCGATCAGTCTCTCGGGACATCCGGTGATGTTCCGCGCGACGCTCTGCCGCTGCGGCAAATCCGCCAACAAGCCGTTTTGCGATAATAGTCATCGCGCGGCGGCGTTCGCCGCCACCGGCGAGCCCGCGACGATCCAGTCGGATGCGCTCGCCGAGCGCGGCGGCGCGCTCGACATCACGCCGCTTGCCGACGGTCCGCTCAAGGTCACGGGCAACCTCGAAATTTGCTCAGGCACCGGCCGCACCGTGTTCCGCGGCCAGAATCTCCGGCTTTGCCGCTGCGGCGGATCGGGCAACAAGCCATTCTGCGACGGCACGCATGCGCGCATCGGGTTTCGCTCGGAGGCGGCAGCCCCCGCCGCGCCGCAAACCCGGCCCGCGGATTAAAGACGCGGCAGCCGCTCGCGCTGCCGCGCGTCAGGGCGTTCGCTCGGGCGAGGGCTGCTCGATATGGACGCGTCGCGCCTGGTCCCAGATCTCGAAGCCATAGCCTTCGCCACGGGCGATGATGCCGCGCGCCGTCTCGACCGCCGTTTCGAGATCGGCGCAAACGAGTTTCTCGGCGGCATAGACTCGCCCTTCACGATCGAGAAAGCGGCACCAATAGATCGCCATACGAAACCCCCGGACTCATCGACCCGACGAGGCCGGCTTTTTGGTGACTTCGCGCAGGCGCCGGCGATCGAACCACACAAAAGACTCGAGCTCTGGACTCACGAAAACGCATCCGATGCGGTGTCGGCACGGCGCTTGATCTTGTTGGTGCAATCGCGCCGTTCTGCCCCCGGATCACGGGGGTAGTCGCGCCCCTTCGCCTTGTCCCGTGATCTTTATGTGTCCGCGCCAACTGTTGCAGGCGTGCATCGCGGGGTAGCGAGCTTCGGCATGCGCGGTTCCCATGCTGCTCCGCCGCCTGGGTGTATCAATCTATTTTGCCAGGTGAGATTGCAGAAATTAGGATTGACGCTGGAATTTGAGTGCTATATCAAGGATAAATCTTATTCTAAACATTTATTATGATGTTTTAAGCGTGATTTCTGCCGCTCAGCTCCGGGCCGCCCGGGCCCTCCTCGGCCTCGATCAGAAGAAGCTCGCCGAGCTGTCCGGCCTCTCCGTCCCGACCATTCAGCGCATGGAAGCCAGCGAAGGCGTCATTCGCGGCAATGTCGATTCGCTGATGAAGCTGATCGGCGCGCTCGACTCAGCGGGTGTCGTGCTCCTCGGCGTGGGCATGCCGAGCCCGGGCGGCGGGCGCGGCCTGAGGCTGAAAGCCTAAGCGAGGCCGCAAACAAATGCCCGTCGATGTCGGATTGTGGGGCGCGGGTGCTCTGCTCGGGGTGACGGGTCTCGCGCTCGCAGCGGGACGTTTGAAAGCGGGATCGGCGCTGGTTTATGGCGCGAGCCTTCTCGTCTGTGCCGCGGCACTCGGCTCGGCGCTCGGCGCGCTGATCGGCGGAGCAGGCGAGAGCGAGCGTGTTCTGCCGCTGGGTCTGCCCTGGCTCGGCGCGCATTTTCGGATCGATGCGCTCGCCGCCTTCTTCCTCATCGTCGTCAATCTCGGCGGCGCGGCGACGAGTCTTTACGCCTTGGGCTATGGCCGGCACGAGGCCGCGCCGATGCGGGTGCTGCCGTTCTTTCCTGCTTTTCTCGCGGCGATGAACCTGGTCGTCCTCGCCGACGATGCTTTCACCTTTCTCTTCGCCTGGGAGTTCATGTCGCTGACCTCCTGGGCGCTGGTGATGGCGCATCATCGCGAGCGCGACAATGCGCGCGCGGGCTATGTCTATTTCCTGATGGCGAGCTTCGGCACGCTCGCATTGTTGCTCGCTTTCGGGGCGCTCGCAGGACAAGAAGGCGACTACGCCTTCGCCGTCTTGCGCGCGAGCTCGGGCCATCACACGGCCGCGGTCGCGGCGCTCGTTTTGGTTTTCGCCCTCCTCGGCGCCGGTTCCAAGGCGGGTCTCGTGCCCCTGCATGTCTGGCTGCCGCTCGCGCATCCGGCAGCGCCGAGCCATGTCTCGGCGCTGATGAGCGGCGTCATGACCAAGGTCGCAATCTACGGCTTCGTGCGTCTCGTCTTCGACCTTCTCGGCGAGCCGAGCTGGTGGTCGAGCATGACCGTGCTGGCGCTGGGCGGCGCTACCGCCGTTTTGGGCGTGCTCTATGCGCTGATGGAGCACGATCTGAAGCGGCTCCTCGCCTATCACACCGTCGAGAATATCGGCATCATTTTCATCGGCCTCGGCCTTGCGCTGGCCTTTCGCGCCAACGGCGTCGCCTGGGCGGCGGCACTGGCGCTGACCGCGGCGCTCTTCCATGTGCTGAATCACTCGCTCTTCAAGAGCCTCTTGTTCTTCGGTGCGGGCGCGGTGCTGAACGCGACCGGCGAGCGCGACATGGAGCATCTTGGCGGCCTCATCCATCGCATGAAGGCGACGAGCGTGCTCTTTCTCGTCGGTTGCGTTGCGATCTCGGCGCTGCCGCCCTTGAACGGATTCGTCTCCGAATGGCTCACCTTCCAGGCGATCCTCGTCAGCCCCGATTTGCCGCAATGGGGGCTGAAGATCCTTATCCCCGGCATCGGTGCGATGCTTGCCTTGGCCGCGGCGCTCGCCGCAGCCTGCTTCGTCAAGGCTTTCGGCGTCACCTTTCTCGGCCGGCCGCGCTCCGAGGCCGCGCGCAACGCCAAGGAGGTCGACCGGTTCTCCATCGCGGCCATGGCGCTGCTGGCGATCCTGTGCCTCGTTGCCGGCGTGGTGCCGGGATTGGTGGTCGACGGTCTCTCTCCTGTCGTCGCGTCGCTGGTGCAGGCGCGGATGCCAAGCCAGGAGGCGATGCCCTGGCTGTCGCTCATCCCGATCGCGGCGAGCCGAAGCTCCTATAACGGCTTTCTCCTGTTGTGCTTCATCGCGCTCTCGGGCGGGCTTTCGGCTTATGCGATTCATCGCCTTGCCTCGCGCGGCCTGCGGCGCGCGCCCGCTTGGGATTGCGGTTTTCCCGATCCGAGCCCGTTGACGCAATACAGCGCCGGCAGCTTCGCCCAGCCGATCCGCCGCGTCTTCGGTTCCTTCGTCTTCCGCGCGCGCGAGACGATCGAGATGCCGCCGCCCGGCGCGCTGGCGCCCGCGCGGCTGACGGTCATCCTGCACGATCCCATCTGGGAGACGCTCTATGCGCCGATTGCAAGCGCGATGAGCTTTGCGACCGAGCACATCAATCATCTCCAGTTTCTCACCATCCGCCGCTATCTGAGCCTCGTGTTCCTGCTGCTCGTCCTGCTCTTGACGGTGCTCGCCATATGGCTTTAGCGATCGATCTCGCCATTCAGGGCGCGCAGATGGCGCTGGTGCTCCTGCTCGCGCCGCTCTTGACCGGCATCGTGCGCAAGGCGAAAGCGCGGCTGCAGCGCCGCCGCGGCGCGTCGATCCTTCAGCCCTATCGCGATCTCGCGCGGCTTTTGCGCAAGGATGTGGTGCTTGCCGAGAATGCGAGCTGGCTCTTCCGCGTGGCGCCTTATCTCGTCTTCGCCGCGAACTGGGTCGCGGCGGCGCTGGTGCCGAGCTTCGCGACCGGCCTCACTTTCAGTTGGTCGGCGGATCTCATCGCCATCATCGCGCTCCTGGGCAGCGGGCGCTTCTTCCTGGCGCTTGCCGGCATGGATGTGGGGACGAGCTTCGGCGGGATCGGCGCGAGCCGCGAGATGCTCATCGCCTCGCTCGCCGAGCCGGCGATGCTGATGATCGTCTTCACCCTGGCACTGATCGCCGGCTCGACCCAGCTCTCCTCGGTCGCGGCCTTCATGGTCTCGTCCGGAGTTGGCCTGCGCGTCTCGCTGGGACTGGCGCTCGCGGCGCTCGTGATGGTGGCGATTGCCGAGAATGCGCGCATCCCGATCGACAATCCCGCGACGCATTTGGAGCTCACCATGGTGCATGAGGCGATGGTGCTCGAATATTCCGGCCGGCATCTCGCCATGCTCGAGCTCGCGGCTTCGGTAAAGCTTCTGCTTTACATCTCGCTGATCGCCTGCATTTTTGTCCCTTGGGGGCTGGCGCCGCTCGGCGCGCCGGCCGCTGCCCTCGGCATCGGCCTCGCGAGCTATGGCGCAAAGCTCCTCTGCGGCGGCGTTCTGCTGGCGTTTTTCGAGACGACGATCGCCAAGATGCGCGTCTTCCGCGTGCCGGATTTCCTTGGCGCGGCGCTGATGCTGGGTCTGCTCGGGACCCTGTTGCGCTTCGTGTCGCGGAGCTTTTGAGATGCCGGCGCTCGCCTTCGATACCGCGCATCTGCTGGCCGGCGGGCTGGTGCTGGTGAGCTTCATTCTGCTCTACCAGGACCGGCTTTCTTCCCTTCTCACGATCTACGCCCTCCATGCGACGCTTCTCGCCGGCTCGGTCGCCTGGCAGGCCGAGGTGCAGAACGCACCGCATCTCTACGTGACCGCGGCGATCGCGCTCGGTTTCAAGGCGATCGTCATCCCGGTGAGCCTGCGGCACATCGTCATTCGCCTCGGCATTCATCGCGAGATCGAGAACGTCGTTGGAACCGGCCTCACCATGCTGGGCGGCATGGGCTTGGTCGCGCTCTCGATGGTGGTGATGCTGAAAGCCGCCGCGATGGCCGATCCGCTGGCACGCGAGGATCTCGCCTTCGCGCTCGCCGTCGTGCTTCTCGGGCTTTTGCTGATGGTGACGCGGCGCAACGCGGTGAGCCAGGTCGTCGGCTTCATGTCGCTCGAGAACGGGCTGGTGCTCGCCGCCACCGGCGCCAAGGGCATGCCGTTGGTGGTCGAGATCAGCGTTGCCTTCTCGATCCTCATCGCCTTCATCGTGATCGGCATCTTTCTCTTCCGCATCCGCGAGCGTTTCGACACGGTCGACGTGCAGGCGCTCGATCGTTTCCGCGGAGAGCTACGATGATCGCACCCTTTGCCGACACGCTGCCGGCGGTGCTGCTCATCCCCGTGGCGGCGGCCGCCCTGCTCGCGATCCTGCCGGGCTATCGCTTCGGCGCCGGGCTCAACGTCGCCGCCAGCTTCCTGACGCTCCTGGCGGCGCTCGCGCTTTTCACAGGCGTGCGGCCGGAGCCGGGCGGCTATCTCTTCATCGACGATCTCAACATCGTCTTCATCGTGCTCAACAATTTCGTCGGCTTCACCACCAGCGTCTTCAGCGCGACCTATATCGGTCACGAATTGCGGACCGGCCGCGTCACCGCGCGCCATCTGCGCTTCTACCACGCCATGTACCAGATGCTGCTCTTTGCGATGAATCTGGCCCTCGTCGCGAACAATATCGGGGTGATGTGGGTGTCGGTGGAGCTTGCGACCCTCACCACCGTCATCATGGTCGGGCTCTATCGCACGCATGAGGCGCTCGAGGCCGCATGGAAATATTTCATTCTCGGCAGCGTCGGCATCGGCCTCGCGCTCTTCGGCACCATCATCGTCTATGTCGCGGCGCAGGCGGTGATCGGCGCGGGCGAGGAGTCGATGGTCTGGACGAGCCTCGTCGCGCATGCGGCCGCGTTCGATCCGGCGCTCTTGAACGTCGCCTTCGTCTTTCTTCTCTTGGGTTACGGCACCAAGGTGGGGCTGGCGCCCTTGCATGCGTGGCTGCCCGACGCCCATGCCGAAGGACCGACGCCGATCTCGGCCGTGCTCTCGGGCCTTCTCCTCAACGTCGCGCTCTATGCGGTGCTGCGCTTCAAGATCCTGATGGCGGCCAACGCGGCCGCGGTCGCGCCCGGCCCGTTGATGGTGACGATGGGCCTCGGCTCGGCGCTGTTCGCCTCGCTGATGCTCTACCGCCGGCGCGACATCAAGCGCATGTTCGCCTATTCCTCGATCGAGCATATGGGGATCATCACTTTCGCCTTCGGCATGGGCGGGCCGCTCGCCAATTTCGCCGGGCTGTTGCACATGACGATGCACAGTCTGACCAAGTCAGGCATCTTCTTTGCGGTCGGCCATATCGCGCAGGTGAAAGGCACGCAGCGCATCGCCGAGATCGGCGGCTTGACCGAAAGCCATCCCTGGCTCGGCTGGGGGCTGGTGCTGGGCGTCGTCGCCATCGCCGGCCTGCCGCCTTTGGGGATTTTCACGAGCGAGTTCCTGGTCGTGAGCGCGACCTTCGGCCGTGCGCCCTTGCTGGCTCTCCTCCTCGTCGCCGTGCTGCTCATCGCCTTCGGCGCGCTGCTGCTGCGCTTGAACGGCCTCGCTTTCGGCGCGCCGCGCGGCAATTCGGCTCCGGCCGAGGCGTCCTACGTGCCGATGTTCATCCATTTGTCGCTGGTGCTGGTCGCGGGCTTTTACCTGCCGGGCGCGCTCGTCGCCTGGTTCCAGCATGTCTCGGCGTTGTTGGGCTAGGAGCGGCACCCCGTGAGCGCGATCGACGACGTCCTCGGCAATGCGGCTCCTCTGGTCGCGCAGACGCCGTGGCGCCGCGTCGCCGCCGATGCAGCCGCCTGGGACCGCGCCGGCCGCGCGCTTGCGGCGGGCGAGGCGAGCCTGCTCGGCCTCTGGGGCGAGCGCGGCGTGGTTCATCTCGCTTTGCTCGCCGCTGAGAGCGGCGAGATCGCGGTGCTGAGCCTCGATGCGTCAGCGGGCGGTTTCCCGTCGCTCGGCCGGGTTCATCCGCCGGCGATCCGCCTCGAGCGCGCGATCACGGATCTCTTCGGCTTGGAGCCGCAAGGCGCGCCCGACGCCCGACCTTGGCTCGATCACGGACGCTGGGGCATAGCCGCGCCGCTCGGCGCCGCCACACAAGCCGGCCCGCTCGCGGCTTACCCGTTCCTTCCGGTCGAAGGCGAGAGCCTCCATCAAATTCCGGTTGGACCGATTCACGCCGGAATCATCGAGCCCGGCCATTTCCGCTTCACCGCCAATGGCGAGGCGGTGGTGCGGCTCGAAGAACGCTTGGGCTACGTGCATAAGGGAATCGAAGGGCTGATGCAGGGCGAAGGGCTCGAGCGCGGCGCGAAGCTCGCGGGCCGCGTCTCGGGCGACAGCGCGGTCGCCTATGCAATCGCTTTTGCCCGCGCCGCCGAAGATGCGCTCGGCGTCGCCGCGCCGCCGCGGGCGCAATCGCTGCGCGCGCTGATGGCCGAGCTCGAGCGTCTCGCCAATCATCTCGGTGATATCGGCGCCATCTGCAACGACGCGGCTTTCCCGCTGATGCATGCGCATTGCGGCGCGCTGCGCGAGCGGGTGCTGCGCGCGGCGGATGCGGCCTTCGGCCATCGGCTGATGCGCGATTGCGTCGTGCCCGGCGGCGTCGCTCTCGATCTTGCCGCTAAGGGGCGCGCGGCGATCCACGCCATGATGGACATCGTCAGGCGGGAATTCCCCGGCTTGGTCCGGCTCTATGACGAGACGGCCTCGCTGCAGGATCGCACCGTCGGCGCCGGCATCGTCGATCCTGCGCTCGCGGCGCAATTCGGCGTCGGCGGCTATGTTGGGCGTGCCTCGGGCCGCGGCTTCGATGCGCGTTGCCGCCCCGGCTATCCGCCTTACGACCGGCTCACTTTCGCGGTGCCGCGCCGGAGCGAGGGCGATGTCAATGCGCGGGTATGGATCCGCATTGGCGAGGTCGAGCAAAGCCTCGGCCTGATCGCACAGCTGATCGACGGGTTGCCCGAAGGTCCGCACGCGATCGAGCTGCCGCGCGCTCACGCGGCCGAGGGGTTGGCGCTGGTCGAGGGTTTCCGTGGCGACATTCTCGTCTGGCTTCGGCTCGATGCGGCCGGGCGGATCGCGCGCTGCCATCTGCGCGATCCCTCCTGGTTTCAGTGGCCGCTGCTCGAAGCGGCGATCGAAGGCAACATCGTCGCGGATTTCCCGCTCTGCAACAAATCCTTCAACTGCTCCTATTCGGGTCACGATCTCTGAGGGCCGGCGGCGATGCGCAAACTCCTTTTCGAATCTCTGCTGCGCCGGCCCCTGACCGAGGCTGCGCCGCCGGCCGAGGATCAGGCGCTTGCCGAGCTCGGCGATGCGTTCCGGCGCGCGGCGCGCCGGCGCCTTGGCCGCAGCTTGGCCATTCGCGTGGTCGACGCCGGCTCCTGCAATGGCTGCGAGCTCGAGATCAGCGCTTTGAGCAACGCATTTTACGATCTGGAGCGCTACGGGCTGCACATCGTCCCGTCGCCGCGCCATGCCGATGTGCTGCTGGTCACCGGACCGGTGACGAAGAACATGCGCGAGGCGTTGGAGCGCGCCTATAACGCGACGCCCGATCCGAAATGGGTCGTGGCCGTCGGTGACTGTGCCGTCGATGGCGGCATCTTCGCCGGCAGCTACGCTATTGTCGGTGGCGTTGGCGCGGTCGTGCCGGTCGATCTCCACCTTCGCGGCTGTCCGCCGCGGCCCGCGGAAATTCTGCGCGGCCTCCTCGCCCTCATGGAGGCGCCGCGGCGCGCCTGATCGGCGCTCGCCCACGATTTCGTCCGCCGCCGCTTCGGGCTAGGATGGCGATGGGTCGTCGCGCTTGTGCTTCGGGGGTCGAGCCATGGAATTTGGAATCTTCGATCATCTCGATCGCAGTGCGTTGCCGCTCAAGGCATTTTACGAGCAGCGCCTCGCCTTCGCCGAGGCCTATGATCGCGGCGGGTATTACTGCTACCACATGGCCGAGCACCACTGCACGCCGCTGGGCGTCGCCTCGGCGCCGAGCGTCTTCATGGCGGCGCTCGCGCAGCGCACTCGGCAATTGCGCTTCGGCCCGCTTGTCTACACCTTGACCGTCCATCATCCGCTCAACCTGATCGAAGAGATTTGCATGCTCGATCAGATGAGCGGGGGACGCTTCCAACTCGGCATCGGCCGCGGCGTCTCGCCGATCGAAACCGGCTATTTCGGGGTCGATCCGAATCAAAAAGCCGAGCTCTATGAAGAGACGCTCGCGGCCGTGCTGAAGGGTCTCGCCGGCAAAATCCTCGATTTCGAGGGCAAGTTCTTCCGCTTTCGCGCCGTGCCGATGGAGCTCGAGCCTTGGCAGAAGCCGCATCCGCCGATCTGGCTCGGCGTCACCAGCCCGGCAAGCGCCGAGCGCGCCGGCCGCAACGGCCATAATTTCGTGACGCTCGGCGATACCAAGGACATCCGCATGCTGACCGACAGCTATCGCAAAGGCTGGGCCGAGGCCGGCAAGAGCGCGCCCATTCCGCTGCACGGCATGGGCCGCTTCGTCATCCTCGCCGAGACGGACGAGGCGGCGCTCGCAATTGCGCGCCGCGCCTATCCGAAATGGCATCAGAGCTTCAACTATCTCTTCCGCCTGCATGGCCGCGGTCCGGTCTTTGGCGAAAGACCGCCCGAATTCGACCAGACGACTCATGGCGGGCGCGGCATCGCCGGCTCGCCCGAGACCGTGATCAAGCTCCTGCGCAACCAGATCGAAGAAGCGCGCGTCAACTACTTCGTCGCGCAATTCGCCTTCGGCGATCTGAACGGCGAGGAGGTCATGCGCTCGATCGATCTTTTTGCGCGCCACGTCATGCCGGCGCTCAAAACCGCCTGACCCCGAAGACCCTTTTCCGAGCGATCAAATCATGCCAAAGCCCAAGCACCCGCGCAGCATCGACATTCACGCACACTACTATCCGCTCGCCTATTTCGAGCTGATCGCCGCCGAAGGCGCGCGCTTCAACGCGAGCTATCGCATGACGCCGGAGGGCTTCTTCTTCGAGACGCCCGGCGGCTCCGGCGCGCGCATGCCGATGAAGTTCATCGATCTCGATGAGCGCCTCGCCGAGATGGACAAGAGCCGTGTCGATGTTCAGCTGCTGTCGCTGAGCCAGCCCATGGTCTATTGGGCGGACGCCGAGCTGTCGCACCGGCTGGCGCGGATCTGGAACGACGCGGCAAGCGCCGCTCATCTGCGCCATCCCGACCGGCTCTTCGCCTTCATGACCCTGCCGATGCTCGACCGCGACCGCGCGCTCGACGAGCTGCGGCGCGCGGCGCGGCTTCCCGGCATGCGCGGCGTCTATCTCGGCACCAATATCGAGGGGCGCGATCTCGACGATCCGCTGTTCGAGCCGATCTTCGCGCAGATCGCGCAGCTCGATCTGCCGGTCTTCCTTCATCCGATCCAGCCGACCGGCGGCAAGCGGCTGCAATTTTTCCAGATGCACAACGCGCTGGGCTTTCCCTTCGATACCGCCATCGCCGCCTGCCATCTGATTTTCGGCGGCGTGCTTGACCGCCACCCGAGCCTCAAGGTCAATCTGCCGCATGCCGGCGGCGTCTTGCCCATCCTCATCGGCCGCATCGATCACGCCTATCGCGTCAGCGGCGCGGATAAGAAGATCGCGCAGCCGCCGAGCGCCTATTTGAAACGCTTCACCTACGACACGATCACCCATTCGAAGCCGATCCTCGACTGGGTCATCTCGCAAGTGGGCATCAGCCGCGTCATGCTGGGCAGCGATTATTGCTTTCCGATGGGCAGCGAGCGCCCGGTCAAGATCGTCGATCAGCTCGGCCTCGGCGAGCGCCAGCGCGCGCTCGTTCTCGGCGGCAGCGCGGCGAAGCTTCTGCGGATTTGATCGCGACGCGGCTGTCGCTGGCAGGCGTAATCGTCACTTGATTGCGCAGGGCCGGCAAACCAAGATGGCGCGCGTCGAAGGGAGGATGTGGTTATGGCGCAGACGGTCACCGTCGAGGGCAGGGAAATCGATCTCGACAAGTTCCGGTTGCGGAGTTTCGTCAACCGGCTGAACGAGATCGGCGAGCTCGAAATCCATGACGAGCCCGTGGCCTTGGCCGATCTGAGCTGGGTGATCGAATCCAACCCCAAGGCCAAGCTCTTCAAGAATGCCGGGCCGGAGCGGTTCGAGATCGCCGCTGCGACCGCGGGCAGCCGCAAACGCCTCGCCGCGGCGTTCGGGGTCGAGCTCAAGGACGTGATCGCCGAATATGCGCGCCGCCTTGAGACGCCGCAGCCGGTGGTCGAGATCCCGTCCGCACAGGCGCCTGTCCATCAGGTGGTGAAGCAGGGCGATGAGATCGACCTGACCGCGCTGCCCTTCCACCCGCAGCACGAGTATGACGGCGGGACCTACATCTCCTCGGGCATCGATTACTGCGTCGATCCGGCCACCGGGCGCAGCAATATCGGCTGCCGGCGCCTCATGCTGCGCAGCAAGAACACCATGCGCTCGAACCTCACCGCCAATTCCGATCTCAAGAAAATCAACAAGGCCTGCGTCGAGCGCAAGGAGCGTCTGCCCTTGAGCTTCGTCATCGGCTCGCATCCCCTGGATTTCATGGCGGCAACCCAGCGCCGCCCGGGCGACGAGAACAAGCTGCTCGGCACCTTGCGCGGCGAGCCGGTACCGATGGTGCGCGGCATCACCAACAACATCCTCGTGCCCGCCGATGCCGAGCTCGTGCTCGAAGGCTATTTCGACGAGCTGGGCTATCGCGAGATGGAAGGGCCTTACGGCGAGATGTGGGGCTATTACGGTCCGATGCATATCGATCCAGTCTTCACCGTCACCGCGATCACCCATCGCCGCGACGTGCTTTATCAGACCGTGCTGCATTCGGGCCATATCCTCTCGCGCGGCGATTCTCCCAACATGGCGTCGCTCGGCACCGAGCTCTCGGTGTGGCGCAATCTGCGCAAGATCGGGGTTGAGCCGCACGCCGTCGCGGTGCAGCCGGGGCTGCGCCTTCACGGCCGCATCGCCTTGAAGCGCGGCAAGCCGGGCGAGGCGCGCGAGGTAATCAAGGCGCTCTTCAAGGAGACGCCTTTGAAGCTCGTAACCGTGGTCGACGAGGATGTCGACGTCACCGATTCCTATCAGGTCGAATGGGCGATGGGCACGCGCTTCCGCGCCGACAAGGACCTCCTCGTCGAGGAAGGATTTGCCGGCGCCTATATGGACCCGACTATGTTCGGCGAGGAGAAGACGACCAAGCTCGGCTTCGATGCGACTGCCCCCTACGGCCATGAGGCGCAGGTCGATTACTGGCGTCCCAAGGCGCCACACCTAACCGGCACGCCGCGCTATCAGACGGTGCGCCAAGCGCTCGAGGCGCAGCCGCTGTTCTTCACGCAGCTCATGGAGGCGGTCGGCAGCCGCGACGGCCGCGAGGTCGCGATGGAGCTGAGCCGGCTGCGGGAGCAGGGCATACTCGACCGGCTCGCGAACGGCGAATGGACGTTGAAAAAGGGCGGAGCTGCGGCTTAAACGCGGACGTTCGCTCGGTCGAATAAAGACGATGCAGGAGGGGAGGATCGGATGACGCGTCTTTGGCGCCTGATGGCTGCAACGCTTCTCGTGACGCTTGCCGCCGCGGGCGCGCGCGCGCAAGCGCCCCAGGCGAAGGATGCGCTGCACGCGCTTTACGAGAAGGCCAAGGCCGAGAAAGAGGTGACGCTCTGGGCGCCCGCCGCCATCGAGGGCAGCTGGGTCCCCGCGCAATTTGAGAAGCGCTTTCCCGGCATCGACGTCAAATTCACGCCCGATCTCCAAGGCGCGACCAAGATCATCGCCGAGGCGCGCGCCGGGCGGCACACGGTCGATGCGTGGTCCTTCTCGATCGGCGGCATGCTCGAAGTGCAAAAGCGCGGCCTGCTCCAGGCAGAGGATTGGTCGCGCTTCGGGATTGCCAAAGCCAACACCTTCTTCGACGGCCAAGCCGCCGCCACGCATAATTTCATCTACACCTCGATCTATTCGAAAGCGGCGGTGAAACCGGCCGATCTGCCGAAGACATGGAGCGACTTTCTCGACCCGAAATGGAAGGGCAAGCTGGTCGCCCAGGCGTTTCTGCTGCCGCGCCTCATGGGCTTCCTCGCGCTCGAATGGGGGGAGGAGCGCACCGAGCAATGGGGCCGGGCGCTGATCGACGATCAGAAGACGCTGATCGTCAACACGCCGTCGGAAAGCTATTTGAAGAGCGGCGAGCGCATCTTCACGGTCGGTGAGTCGATTCCGCAGGTCTATCAATACCGCGCCGACGGCGTCGATGTCGGCTACGTGACGCTCGATCTCGTTCCGGCTGGGCAGTTCGCGATCTCGGTGGTGAAGGACGCACCGCACCCCAACGCCGCGCTGCTGCTGGCTGCCTGGCTCGCTTCCGATGAAGGCCGCGCGCTCTATGACAGCATCGTGCATGAGGTCGATATCCGCCCGGGCTCGAACTCCACCTATGCAAAGGAAGTCGCGGCGGCCAAGGCGAAGATCATCCTCGAAGATGTGAGCAACGTCGCGCAGCGCGCGAAATATTACGAAGAATTCTCGAAGTTGGTCCGCGGCCAGCATTGAGCGCGATCCGAGGGCTTCCGGCGCGCTCGCCCGCAGGCAAGGGCTTCAGGCTCTTCCCCAAGCCAAGCGGGCGCATCGGCCTCGCCGGCGGGCTCATCCTCGGCGCGGGCATCCTCGCCGCGATCTATCTCATCTCCGCGCCGCTCGGCATGCTGCTCGTCGCCGCCTTTCGCGGCCCCAAGGATCTGCTTCCTTTCGAGCCGGGCTCGGAATGGACCTTCGCCAATTTCGCCGCGGTCTATCTCGACCGCGATCTCTATCGCATCATCATTCCCAACACGCTGGTCTTCGTTGCCGGCGCCGTGGCGTTGGGGTTCGTCACCGCCTTCGCGCTTGCCTGGCTCGTCGAGAGGACCGATCTGCCCGGCCGCAACGCGATCTTCACGATCGTGCTCTTTCCCTTGCTGATCCCCGGCGTGGTGGTGGCGATCGCCTGGATTTTTTTGCTCGGCCCGCATGCGGGCTGGGTCAATGTCGCGATCCGCGGCTTGGCCGGCTTGTCGGGCGACGGGCCGCTCAATATTTTCAGCATGGGCGGCATGATCTTGGCGCAGGGTGTGGCCCTCGTCCCGTTCATCTTTTTGCTGCTTTCCGCCGTGTTGCGCTCGATGAATCCCGTGCTGGAGGAGGCGAGCCAGGTCTCCGGCGCCTCGCCGCTGACGACCTTCCTGCGCGTGACCTTGCCCGTGCTCCGCCCCGGCATCCTGGCGCCGCTCATCCTCGCCGTGCTGGTGGCGCTCGAGCAATTCGAGATCCCGCTGGTCATCGGCCTCCCGGCGCGCATCAACATTTTCAGCACGCGCATCTATTACGAGCTCAATCCCGATACCAATTTGCCGGCCTATGGGCGCGCTGCCGCGGTCGCCTTGCCGTTCCTGGTCGCGGGCATGCTGCTGCTGCTGGTCTATAACCGGCTCATCCGCCATGCCGAGCGCTATGTCACGGTGACCGGCAAGAATTTTCGCCCGGCGCGGCTGCCGCTCGGGCGCTGGCGAGGCCCGGCTCTGGCGCTGGTCGCGGTCTATATCGGCTTCGCCGTGCTGCTGCCGCTGCTCGTCCTCGTCTGGACCAGCCTCTTCGGTTACGAGGCGCCCTCGCTCGCGGTTCTGGCGAGCGCGCGGCTCGATGCCTATCGCAACCTCTTCGCCGATGGCGGCTTCTGGCTCGCGCTCCGCAACACTTTTTGGGTCGCCGGTGCCAGCGCGGCGATCGTCACGGCGGTCGGCGCGATCCTCGGCTGGACCGTGCTGCGCACCAGGCTCTGGGGCCGCGCGGCGCTCGATTTCCTGAGCTTCGTCTCGATCGGCATTCCCTCGGTGATCGCCGGCCTCGCGGCGCTGCTGCTTTATCTCTCTCTGCCCGTCGGGCTCTACGGCACGGTCTGGGTGTTGGTGCTCGCTTATTCCTACCGGCTCGCCATCGCCACGCGTTCGACCCGCGCCGCCCTGGCGCAGCTCCACCGCGAGCTCGAAGAGGCGGCCGATGTCGCCGGCGCCTCCTGGCTCGCCTCGATGCGGCGCGTGGTCCTGCCGCTCTTGGCGCCGGCGCTGGTCGGCAATTTCGTCCTGCTGTTCATCGTCGGATTTCGCGAATTCACCTTGCCCGTGATCCTGCAAAGCCCGGACAACACCGTGCTCAGCGTCGTTCTTTGGTCGCTTTTCGTGTCCAACAAGAGCGCCGACGCCGCGGCGCTCGGCACGCTGATCGTGCTCTGCGTCGTGCCGGTGATCGTCTTGGCGCGGCGCACGCTGCTCGGGCGCGGGGAGGTGTAGCGAATGGCAGATAGGCATGCCGCGCCCTTCCCTGGCGCTCGGGTTGCGGGCAAGATGGCGCGGTTCAGCCACAGGAGGATGGGGTGCTGAAAGAAGAGCAAGGCGCGAAGGCGGACCAGGGCACGGCCTATGGCCGCAAGATGCAGCATCACGATGCCGAGCTGACCGAGGTCGGACCGGGCACGCCTTGCGGCGAGTTCATGCGCCGCTATTGGCATCCGATCGCGCTCAGCGAGAAGGTCACCGCGCGGCCGCAGAACATCCGCATCCTGGGCGAGGATCTGATCCTCTTCCGCGACCAGAAGGGCCGGCCGGGCCTGCTCTATCCGCGCTGCGCCCATCGCGGCACGACGCTTTATTACGGCCGTGTCGAGGAGGAGGGCATTCGCTGCTGCTATCATGGCTGGCTGTTCGACGTGAAGGGCCGCTGCCTCGATCAGCCTTGCGAGCCCGAGGGCGGCCGGCATCGCGACCGCGTGCGCCAGCCCTGGTATCCGGTCGAGGAGCTTTACGGCCTCGTCTGGGCCTATATGGGCCCGCCCGAGAAGAAGCCTGTGCTGACGCGCTGGGACACGCTCGATGCGCTCGCGCCCAACCAGAAAATTTGGGTGACCGGCTCGAGCACCGGCGCGGGCGGCGACGACACGGTCGAGATCGTGCCGACCAATTGGCTGAACGATTGGGAAAACATCATGGACCCGTTCCATGTCCCGATCCTGCACACGACCTTCAGCACGGTGCAGTTCGTGCCCGAATTCGGCGTCATGCCGACGGTCAAATGGGAGCATGCCAGCCACGGCATGCGCTACATCGCGTATCGCAAGCTCGACGACGGGCGCGAGATGGATCGCATCACCCAGGCGCTCTTCCCGCATGCCCGCATCGTGCCCGACATCCGCATGAAGGAAGGGCCGGCGAACGGCGTCGGCTGGGTGGTGCCGGTCGACGACACGCATTTCCGCCTGTTCCACGCGCGCCGAGTGCCGAAGAATTTCCAGCCGATCAAAGTGCGGCATTACGAGAACCGCATGTGGTCCGAGCTCAGCGAGGACGAGCATCAGCGCTTCCCGGGCGATTGGGAGGCGCAGGTCGGGCAGGGGCCGATCAGCCTGCATTCCGAAGAGAATCTCGCGACCAGCGATCTCGGCGTTGTTCAGCTGCGCCGCTTGCTGCGCCGGCAGATCGAGATCGTGAAAGAAGGCGGCGATCCGCTCGGCGTTACCTTCGATCCGGCGCAGGCCGTGGTGAAGGTCCAGGCCGGCAATTTCTTCAAGAAGTGAGAACCCTGATGCCTCCGTTCAAAGCAGACGTCGTCGGCAGCATGCTGCGTCCCGAGGCGATCTTCATCGCGCGCGAGAAACGCGAGCGCGGCGAGATTGACGCCGCGGCGCTGCACAAAATCGAGAGCGCGGCGATCGAGGATGTCGTCGCGCTGCAGAAATCTGTCGGCCTCAAAACCTGCACCGACGGCGAATTCCATCGCCGCCATTGGTTCCTCGATTTCCTCGAGAAGATCGACGGCATCGAAGCCAAGGGCGGGCTCGCGGTGAAGTTCCACAACGAGTCGGGCGACATCGAATTCTCGCCGCCGCGCTTCGAGGTCCACGCCAAGATGAAGCGCTCGCGCCCGCTGTCCGCCGAGGATTTCGCCGAGCTCAAACCCGTCGCGGCGCGCCATGGCCTCGTGCCGAAGCAGCCGATCCCATCGCCGACGCTCGTTCATATGCGCGGCGGCCGCGCGGCGATCGACGGCGCGGTCTATCCCGATATGGGGACCTTCGTCGCGGATCTCGTCGCCGTCTATCGCGCCGAGATCAAGGCGCTCTACGACGCGGGCTGCCGCTATCTGCAGATCGACGAGACCAATCTGCCCTACCTTTGCGATCCGAAGCTCCGCGCAACGGTCACGAATATCGGCGAGGATCCCGAGAAGCTGCCCGCCTTCTATGTCGGGATGCTCAACAGCGTAGTGAAGGACAAGCCGGCGGATATGACTGTCGTGATGCATCTCTGCCGCGGCAATCACGAAAGCGCCTGGGTCGCGGAAGGCGGCTACGATCCCGTCGCCGAAGTGCTCTTCGGCGAACTCGCGATCGACGGCTTCTTCCTCGAATACGACAGCCCGCGCGCCGGCAGCTTCGCGCCGCTGCGCTATCTCTCGAAGAACAAGACCGCCGTGCTCGGCCTCGTCACGACGAAGAAGCCGCAACTCGAGAGCAAGGACGAGCTCAAGCGCCGCATCGACGAGGCGGCGAAGATCGTGCCGCTCGAGCGCTTGGCGCTCTCACCGCAATGCGGCTTCGCCTCGACGATCCGCGGCAACGCGCTCACCGTCGACGACGAGAAGCGGAAGCTCGCCCTCGTCGTCGAGACCGCGCGCGAGGTCTGGGGCACCGCGTAAGTGAAATACAGAACCCTCTCCGCCCTTGAGGGCGGAGAGGGACAACCCGTTCACGCGCTCTTCGCGCGTGAACCCGGAGGGGCCAAGCGCTATAAGGCGCTTGGCCGGGTTGTCGGTGAGGTGGGTGATTGCAGCCCCTCACCCTCCCTCTCCCTCAAGGGGAGAGGGGCTTTATCAGGAGATCGGATTCATGGGTCAGTTCGGAATCGGCCAGGCGGTGCGGCGCCGCGAGGATGTGCGTTTCATCACCGGCACCGGCCGCTATGTCGATGACGAGCGCGCGACTGGCCAGGCCTATGCTGCCTTTCTGCGCTCGCCGCATGCACATGCGCGGATAAACGGCATCGACACGGAAGCGGCGAAACGCTCCCCGGGCGTACTTGCGGTCTATACCGCCGCCGATGTCGAGGCGGCGCGGCTCGGCAGCATCAAATGCGTGGCGCCGCTGAAGAACCGCGACGGCAGCGATTTCTTCAATCCCGGCCGGCCGCTGCTCACGACCAAGAAGGTGCGCCATGTCGGCGATCCAGTCGCACTGGTGATCGCGGACAGTCTCGCCGCGGCGAAAGACGCGCTCGATCTCATCGAGGTCGATTACGCGCCGCTGCCCGCCGTGATCGATCCGGCCGCGGCGGTGCAGCCCGGCGCACCCGTGCTATGGGACGAGCAGCCGAGCAACGTCGCGCTCGATTGGGGCTTGGGCGATGCCAACAAGGCGGAGGCGGCTTTCGCCCAGGCGGCGAAGATCGTCAAGCTCGATCTCGCGATCAATCGTGTCATGGTCGCGCCGCTCGAGCCGCGCGGCATCCTCGCCGAATACGATCCGAAGACCGAGCGCTACACGCTGCATATCGGTACGCAAGGCGCTTTCGGCATGCGCAACACGGTGGCGCAGCATCTCGGCGTCAAGGACGACAGGCTGCGCGTCATCAGCGGCGATGTCGGCGGCAGTTTCGGGATGAAGACCTTCGACTTCCCCGAGAACACGCTGCTGCCCTGGGCCGCGAAGCTGCTCGGCCGGCCGGTGAAATGGCTGAGCGACCGGCAGGAATCCTTCCTCATCGACACGCAGGGCCGCGAGCAGAAAGTCCATGCCGAGCTCGCGCTCGACAAGGACGGCCGCTTCCTCGCCGTCCGCGCCGACACGCTCGCCAATGTCGGCGCCTATCTTTCGCATTTCTCGGTTTTCGTCGCGACCATGGCAGGCTTTCGCCTGCTGACCGGCGCCTATCGCATCCCGGCGGCCTTTGTCCATGTGCGGACGGTGATGACTAACACGGTCTGGGTCGATGCCTATCGCGGCGCCGGCCGGCCGGAATGCTCCTACATCATCGAGCGGCTGGTCGATGCGGCGGCGCGCGAGACCGGCCTCGGCCGCGACGAAATCCGCCGCCGCAATCTCGTGCGCTCGTCCGACATGCCGTGGCAGACGCCGCTCCTCGTCGCCTACGACAGCGGCGATTTCCCGGCCAATCTCGAGCGCGCGCTCGATGTCGCCGGTTTCGCCGCATTCGAGGCACGGCGCAAAGAGGCGCGCAGCCGCGGCAAGCTCCTCGGCCTCGGCATTGCTTATTACATGGAAGTGACCGCGGCGATGCCGCAAGAAAAGGCAGACATCCGCTTCCTGCCAACCGGCCGCGTGCGCCTCGGCATCGGCACCGGCCCCTCGGGGCAGGGCCACGCGACGGCCTTCGCGCAGATCCTCTGCGACCGCCTCGGCCTCGATATCGATGCGATCGACTTCGTGACCGGCGACACCGACGCGCTGAGCCAGGGCGGGGGCACCGGCGGCGCCAAATCGCTCCTCCTCGCCGGCACGGCGGTGGTCGACGGAGCCGAGAAGATCATCGCCAAGGGCAAGAAGCTCGCCGGGCATTTCCTCGAAGCCTCGGAAAGCGATATCGAGTTCCGCGACGGGCGCTTCGCCATTGCCGGCACCGATCGCGGCATCGATATCCTGGAGCTCGCGGCGAAAACCCGCGACGCGGCGAAGCTGCCGGAAGGGGTACCGTCATCGCTCGATGATGCCGGGCTCTCGACCGGCAACAAGAACACGTTTCCCAACGGCACGCATCTCTGCGAGATCGCGATCGATGAAGAGACCGGCGTCGCGCAAATCCGGCGCTACACCGTG
>DATNGG010000096.1:0-12868 GCA_035605975.1 Allostellaceae bacterium
CGCTTTCCCTCGAGCGGCCTTCATTGGCGTCCGGGCCTGATCGTCACCGCGGATGAAGCCTTGGAGCGCGATGAGGACATCGCCGTGCTGCGGCCAGACGGCAAGAGCGCAAGCGCGACCTTGATCGGCCGCGATCCCACCACCGACATCGCGCTGCTGCGTTTCGAGCCCGACGGCTTGCCGATTGTCGAGAGCGGCGATGCGGCGAGCCTGCGTGCCGGCAATCTCGTCCTCGCGGTCGGGCGCAACGAGACCGGTCCGCTCGCCAGCCTCGGCGTGGCGGCGCTCGCGGGCGGCCAGTGGCACAGCAGGCGCGGCGGCACGATCGACCGGCTCATCCGGCTCGATCTGCGCTTGAGCCCGAGTGCCGAAGGCGGCGCGATGGTCGATGCTGCGGGCAAAGCGCTCGGCATGGCGGTGCGCGGCCCGCGCCGCCTTGTGCTCGGCATTCCCGCTGCGACCATCGATCGCGTGGTCGATCAGTTGCTTGCCAAGGGCCGGATCGCCCGCGGCTATCTCGGCGCGGGCTTGCGGCCGGCGCAGCAAGGCGGCGAGAGCGGCCTTCTCATCCTCGGCATCGATCCCGAGGGACCCGCGGCGAAGGCCGAGCTGATCGTCGGCGATCTCATCACGCGATGGAACGGCAAGCCGGTCGCGCGCATGCGCGAGGCGATGCTGCTGCTCGGGCCCGACAGCGTCGGCAGTTCCGTAACGCTCGCCATCCGCCGCGGCGGCACGCCCCGCGAGGCGAGCGTCACCATCGGCGAGCGGCCGCAGCGCTAAGCGGCTGAGGCGGCAGAGCATGACGAGGCTCGCGCTCTATGCCGCCGGTGCCGTTGCCATCGAGGGGCTCGCGGCGCTGGCGCGCGATGCCGGCTGCGCGATCGTCGGGGAAGCCCACACGCCGGTTGCGCTCGCGCGTCTCCTCGACCGGACCCGGGCCGATGCAATCCTTGCCTCGCCCTTGCCCGGCATCGAGCCCGCACTTTGGCTATCCGAGCGGCGTGCGCCCTTTATCGTCATCGCGGCATCGAGCGACACCGCGGCGATGCGCGCGGCACTGACGGCGGGCGCCGGGGCGCTGCTCCCCTCCGAGGCGAGCGCCGAGGAGCTGCGCATGGCGCTTGATGCGCTGCAGCGCGGCTTGAGTTTGGTCCCGTCCGGGATTTCCAAGGCGCTCGCGCGCGGCGATCACATTTGCGCGAGCCCCGAGACAGCGCCCGCCGAGACCCTCACGCCGCGCGAGCTCGAAGTCCTTGCGGCGTTGGCGGACGGCGCGTCGAACAAAGCGATCGCGCGCCGCCTCGGCATCTCCTTCCACACCGTCAAGTTCCACGTCGCGGCAATTCTCGAGAAGCTCGATGCGGATAGCCGCACCGAAGCCGTCGCCGAGGGCGCGCGCCGCGGCCTTGTGATGCTCTAGAAGACCAACCCGCTTCAGGCCGAGCGTTCGAGCTCGGCCGTCGCGGCAAAGCCGTTCTCGACCGCCCAGATCGCCGCCTGCGTCCGGTTCGAAGCGTGGGTCTTGCGCAGAATCCGCTTCAAGTGAACCTTCACCGTCGACTCCGCGATGGCGAGATTGGCGGCGATGGTCTTGTTCGGATAGCCGGTCACGAGGCAGCGCAGAATGTCGATCTCGCGCTCTGACAAATTGCCGGGATGGCGGTTCGGCGAGCTCGCACGACGCTCGCCGAATTTGTTGACAAGTGCCGCCATTTGCGGCGCGAGGGCCGAGGGGAAGACCTTCTCGCCGGCGGCGACAAGATGCAGCGTCCCTTGCAGCGCGTCGCGCGAGATGTCCTTGAGCAGGTAGCCGCAGGCACCCGCCGCGAAGCACGCGCCGAGGAGCCCGATATCGAGATCCTGGGCGAGGAAAACCACCTTGCAGCCGGGCGCGCGCGCGGCGATGTCCTGAACGATCTGGCGAACCTCGTCGGCGCCGAGCGAAAGATCAACGAGCACCACCTCGCCCTCGCCGCTTACCTCGCCATAGGGCAGCTCGGCGACGCTCGCCGCCTCCCGGACGTCGCCAAACCCCATCGCACGCAACAGGCTCACGAGCCCGGCGCGAGACAGCGTACTTTGATCGATCACGGTCAGCTTTATCTCTTTCATCCCTGACATTGGCTCTTCTCCTGAAACGCGCATCACGAGGCGACACCGCCGGCAAGGCCGAGCCTTGCCGCCCGTCTCGGCAGCTCCCAATGCTGAGACGAGCGGCGCGCCCGTTCTGTCGCAATCACCTCCTTCGCCGGCTCGCCTGACGCGGCCTTCGAACAGCATGGCCGCGGCAACAGCGTCCGGTCCTGTTCGTTAAAATTTACCCGCGGCCGCGATCTTTCGGTATTTCGGAATCTACCTAAGCGCCACACCCACCCGAGCGGGGCCAAGCATCGCTCCCCGTTTGCGCCCATCCGCCACCCGGTGGGCTTGCCGCGAGCGAAGCGGCTTCACTCGAAAGATCGAAGCCCTCGTCTCAACGGTCACGCGGCTTGGCCGAATGCCAGTCGTACAAATGCTTTTGCCCGCGTGGCTTCGCGATGGATCGGGCCGATGATGGCGCCGGGTGATCGATCGATGAAACGCGAAGAGAGCGCGATAGAGTCCGTCGGAACGCGTCGCACGCAAGATCGGCCGGTCCAGCCCGGGCGCACCATCAAGCCCGCAGGCGGTGGTTGCATCGCGCTGCATATCCTCGCGGCCATGCTCGCCGCGAGCACCGCTCATGCGGGTCCGAGGCAAAGCCCCGCACCGATGATTCTCTCCGAATCCGAGATGGATCGCGTGACCGCCGGCGGCCTCGGGCTGCGCGTCGATCTCGCGAGCGCGGCGCGCGGACCCGCCGCCTTTGCCGCCGTCGCGGGCGAGACCCGCATCGGCCGCGCAACCGTGCTCGACGTCGTCCTCGATCCAGCGGCACCGCCGGCAGCGCGTGCCCGGCTGACCGGCACGGAGGCGGTCGAGATCGGCCTCGGTTCGGGCCGCGCCTCCGCCGCGGGCGATGACGCGCATTGCACGGCGAGCATAGCGGCTGTCGGCGACATCGCTTTCCTCCACAGCCTCTCGAGCGCGGCAGCGACGCCGAGCAGCGCCACCTGCCTCTGCTCGGTCTTCGCCATCGCGCCGATCAAATGAGAGCCGCGCTCGCCTTGGGACTTTGTGCTCTCCTCGCGCTGTCGAGCGCGACGCCCGATGCGGCTCGCGCCGGCACCGACCAGCGCCACGGGCCGGTCAAATCGCTACTCGAGATGCGCCATGACGGCGCGGTGGTGCAGCAATGGGATTTGAGCTGCGGCGCCGCGGCGCTCGCGACTCTGCTCAATTTTCAATATGGCGATCGGGTAACCGAGCGCGAAGTCGCGACGGGCCTCATCCGGCGCAAGGAATATATCGACAATCCAGATCTCGTCCGCTACCGCCAGGGCTTCTCGCTGCTCGACATGAAGCGCTTCGTCGAGGGGCGCGGCTATGTCGGCGTCGGCTACGGCAAGCTGCGGCTCGACGAGCTCGCGGCGCTCGCACCGATCATCGTTGCGATCAACCCCATCGGCTACAACCATTTCGTCGTGTTTCGCGGCATTGAGGGCGGCAAGGTCCTGCTTGCCGATCCCGCTTTCGGCAACCGCACCATGACGCTCGAGAAATTCGCGCGGGTCTGGATCGATTTTCCGGTGTTCGGCCGGGTCGGCTTCATCGTCACGCGTGACGGCAAGCCGGCCCCGCCGGGACGCCTCGCGCCGCGCGCCGACCAGTTCGTCGCGCCCTCGGCCGAGGCGCTGCGCCAAGTGCTGCCGTTCTGAGGGTCAGAATGCTTCCGCGCCTGCCAAGACTATTCCCGCGCCTCGTCCAAGCCCTGACGCCGGGCCAAGTGAAGCTTCTGAAAGCCTTTGCCCCCATGGCGCTCTTTGCCGGGGCCATCGCCAGCGCGGTCCTGCCGTCGGGCTCGACCGCGCGCGCCGACGATAATCCCGCGCCGAGCACCGAGTGGCTGCAAAAGCGCATCGATGAACGCGACGCGGCGATCCGCGATCTCCTCCGCCGCGTCTCGGAGCTCGAAGAGCAAAAGCGCAAGGCGCCGCCGAAGAAAGTCGCAAAAACCGTGCTGCCGCTGAAGCCGCAGCAAAAGCCGCAACAGCCGAATTCCGATGCGCCGGCGCAGACGGCCGCGCCGGCAAAGCCCGGAAAATTCGATGTCGACGAGGCGGCCGCCGAGCACGCGCTCGAGCGCGCGCTCATTCAATCGGGCGCGCTGCTCCTGCCCGCCGGCACAATCGAGATCGTGCCGAGCCTTTCCTATGTCCGGCGTGAAAGCGCGACCCCGGGCCAGCTCGTCTTCACGTCGAATGGCGGCGTCATGGTTGCCGACAATCAGTTCCGGCAGAACCAAATCGAGGCGGCGCTGATCGCGCGCGCGGGCTTGCCCTGGAACATGCAGGTCGAGATCGGCGTGCCCTACGACTATAAGAGCGTCTCCACCGTCACCAGCGTCGGCGGCTCGAATCTCAGCCAGCAATCGACGAGCGGGTTCGGCTTCGGCGATCCCACCATCCTCTTGAGCAAGCAATTCGCGCATGAAGGCGAATGGCTACCGAACCTCATCGCCAGCCTCGGCTGGGACACGGATTTCGGCCAGACCGTCAAGGGCATCCCGCTCGGCACCGGCTTCAGCGAATTGAAGGCGAGCATCACCGCGAGCAAGCGCCAGGATCCGCTCGTCTTCACCGCCGGGCTCGGCTACACCACGGCCTTCGAGAAAAACGGCATTCAGCCGGGCGATCAATACACCATCACGGGCGGCGCGTTCCTCGCCGTCAGCCCCGAAACCTCGCTCCTGTTCTCGCCGATGGTCACCTTCGCTGGCGAGACCACCTTCAACGGCGTTAGCATTCCAGGCTCGGATCAAGTCGCCGCCGCGCTCGAATTGGGCCTTGTCACCGTTTTGGCGCCGCGCCTGCTGCTCGATCTGCGTTTCGATATCGGCTTGACGCATGATGCACCGAAATTCGGCGTCAAGGCGGCTTTCCCGTTCCAATTCGCCCTCGCCAAATGAGCGCGGCGACCGAACGGGCGCGAATCACCCGGACAGGCGCGGCGCGCGAACTCTTCGAGGCATGGGCCCTGCGCGAGCGACGCGCCGCCTCATCCCTTTGCCGGCTTGCATTCGGCGCGCGGCGTCATTGAAACTTTGTCACGACGCGGTCCGCCGGCGGCCGCCGAGACGCGATGATCGCGCGCGCCAAGCCACCAACGACCAGCCCGGGACGGTGGTTCGATGTCTGATCCCGCCATGCGCATTCTCCTGATCTGCGGCGACAGGCGCGTCAGCGACGCGACGAGAGCGGTCTTGGCCGAGACCGGCATCGACGCGCTTGAGGCCGATGACGATGCCGGCTGGAGCGACGAACCCGCCGAGGCGCTTGTCATTTGGACGCAAGCCTTGCGGCGCATGACGCGGCGCGAGCCGCAAGCGATCGAGCGGCTGCGGCGGCGCATGCCGCTGATCGCCGCCTTGGCGCTCGATGAGACGCGATTGCTCGCCGACACCGCCCATCTCATCAACGGCATCGTCTTTCCCGAAATCAATCTGCGACGCCTCGGCGCCATCATCGGCGTCGCGCGGGCGGGCTACCTCCTCCTGCCGGCCGAGCTCGATCGCCAGCAGCTCACGCGCTCTACATCGAGCGGCGCATCCGAACGTGCTTTCACTGCACACGAGAACGAGGTTCTCTCCGCGCTCGCTCATGGCCTGACCAATCGCCAGATCGCGCAGCATCTGGCGATGACCGATTCGGCAGTGAAGCGTCTCATGCACGAGGCGCTGCGTAAATTGCGCTTCGAGAACCGCACCCAGGCCGCGCTCTATGCGCGCTTCGACCGCGAGCAATAGAGCGCTCGCGCGCGATCATTGGGAGTAAGCCTCGCCCGCACGATGCGCGCGCTTACTGCTCTCGGCCCGCGCGCTTTACGGAAAGAGCGCACGCTTACCTCCCCTGCCCCGTTGCCCGCAAGCCTCGCGCCGCGCGAGGCTTGCCGTGTCGATGCAAGCACGGTGAAGCGCCGCAATGCACGACGGAATATTTCGAAGAAGGAGCCACGACGATGCGCCGCTCGCTCTGCCTCGCCGTCCTCGGTCTTGCGGTCGCGGGTATGCCGGCGGCCCAGGCGGGCCCCCACATGCTGACCGCGGCGGAGATGGATCGCGTCACCGCCGGGCTCGAGCTCGGCCTTGCGAGCGGCGCGCTCGCCGGCGGCGGCAGCGTCGCCGTGGCGGAGGTCAATGGCGGCGGCGGCGGCTCGCAGATCGCTCTGCCCGGCGGCGGCACCGCTGAGAGCGGCGCGATCGGTGGAACGGCTTCGGCCGTCGGCTCCGGCATCAACAACACCGGCGTCGCGACGGCGGGTACGGTCAATGGCGCTACGCTCGTCAATCGCACCTTCGCCGGCACGATTGGCGCGCCGGGCGGCCAGGCGAGCCTCGGCTTCACTTACGTTTCCGGCGGTACGTTTTTTCTGCCCTAGCGCGCCGATGCTGCGAGCCGCCGGCGATCGACGAGGCCCGCCAGGACAGATCGACAACCACACTTTGGGAAGGAGAGACAGATGTTGAAACAATTTGCCCTCGCGACCGTCCCGCTCCTGGTCGCAGCGCATTTCGCCGCGGCCGCCGAGCCGATGAAGCTGACCAACGCGCAGATGGATGGCGTAACCGCGGGCTCGGCCAGCGGCGCTTTGATCCAGCTTTCCGCCTCCGCCAGCGGCACGCCGCAAGCCTTCACCGAGACCGCGGCCGAGGCGTTTGTCACCCAGACGCCGGTGCTTTTCGCGACGCCGCTCGGGCCGGTGAAGCTGAGCGCCGGCACGGTCTATGCGATCGGCGCATCGGTCTCGTCGAACTGATCGGAGGGGCGCCGCGGAGCGCTCACCCAATCGGCCCCAGATATCTTTCACACAGGAGACATCGATATGAAGACCGGATTGTTACCGCTTATCGCGGGCGCGGCCGTTCTCGCCCTTGCCGGCACGGCCTCGGCCGGAGATCGCAGCGCATCGGCGCCGCTTCGTCTGTCGGATGCGCAGATGGACGGCGTGACCGCGGGCGCAACCTCGATCGGCGTCGGATTCGGCGCTGCCGCCGGCACGCTCTTCTCCGGCACCGCGATCCAGATCGCGACGCAAGTGGCCGGCCCGAACGCCGCCGCGGCAGGCGACGTGGTCTCGGCCGCGGCCTCCTTCACGCCCGGCCCCAGCGCGGCCGCCGTCTCACAACTACAGATGATCCTCGTCAGCCCCTAACGCGCAGCACAGCCGGCGCGACAAGTGCCGGCGTCGTGCGAAGCCAAGAAAAGCCCGAAGCACCCGCCGGCGCGACAAGCGCCGGCGCCGTGCTGTCCTGTTTTTGGGTATGTGCGGCTGGGCGCGCGTCGGCCGCGCTTACTCGTGGATCGTCGTCACAAAGAGGCGCAGGCTCGCCAGCATGAAGAGGCGGATCAGCGCCGCCAGCGTCGCAACGCTGAGCTTGCTCATCGCGCGCTGGCGATGATACTCGACGGTGCGGCGGCTGATCGCGAGCTTGAAAGCGATCACCTTGTTCGAATGACCGGCGACCACTTCCTCGATCACCGCGCGCTCGCGGGTGGTGAGCTGCTCGAGCCGCTCCGCCGCGCGCTGGTTCTCGGTGACATCGACGAAGGAAATGACGATGCCCGCGGTCGTGTTTCCCTCGCTCAGATAGGAGAACACGCTGCGCTTGTACCAGCGCCCGCTCTGCCCGCGAATAATGCGCTCGACCGCGATGCCATCGATCAATACCGCGGCGACGTCGGTCGCGAGCTTGCGATCGTCGAAGGGAAGCGTGATGCGCGCGAAGGGCTTGCCGACATCGTCCGCCTCGATGCCCAAGAGGTCCTGTGCCGATCGCGTGAAGAATTGCAGGTTGCGTTCGGGATCAAGCACGCAAGTCGCGACATCGAACCAACCGAAGGCAAGGAATGAATCGCGTTGTTGCCGCGGCTGCTGCGGCGGAACGAGCTCAAGCGCGGCACCGGCATGGCGCGCGCGAGGCGCCATGACTTCCTCTTCAAGAGCATGAGCTTCGCGCTTCATCGTCAATATTCTCCCCCACCTGAAATACCTTCACTGCGCTGGCTATTTGGCGATCGGCGGATAAAGGCGATCTCTCTTCCGACTGCCTGTTTTATGCTTTCCGAGGCCGCTACGGCCCAATGCAATTCTTCAAGGCGCGGTTCCCCGCACAAGTCGTTAAAAGCGCGAAGAAATCGCCCCGCTCAAGCATTGTGGCTCAAATCGGCGACAGGAGATAATGCGTTTGCAGGGGCCACAGAAATATCACAGCGAGCGCGCTCGCGCCGCGGCGGCCGTCCCCGAACCGTTGCCGGTGATTAGTTTCGATACTCGTCGCGCAGGAAGTCGAGACGGCGGAACAATTCGCGGTCGGTGATTTGGAAGATGCTTGCCTTGGCGCTCAGCGCTTTATGGGCGGCCCATTGGCCATGCGGCAGCGTGAAAATATCCTTGGGCTTCCATGCAATGAGATCATCGCCCACTTGCGACTGGCCCTCGCCTTCCGCGACCACGCACACCGTGTTGCTGTTGCTGCGAAAGGCGCGCGTCTCCGCGCCCTTGCTGAGACCGAGAAGGTAGCAATCGATGGTCGAGAGAATTGCGCCGCCGGTCATCGGGTTGGCGTAGCGCAAGCGCCGCGCGCCATCGGCATCGGGGCGCATTGCCTCGAGCGCTTGCGCGGCCTCGGTCCAGGGATAGCGGAATTTCGGCGAGTAGCTCCAAGTCGCGGCCGGCTTGTCGGGCGCGAGCCCCGCGGCGAAGACCGCGTCCGCCGGCGGCTCGACCATGTCATGCGTCGGTCCCGGCTCGAAGACCCGATTGTCGAGATAGCCATGCACGGGAACATCGAGCGCATCGACCCAGACCGAACGCTTCGTGCCGGTGTTCGCGTGCTCGTGCCAGGTCCAGCCCGGCGTCAGCACGAGATCGCCCGGCAGCATCGGACAGACCTTGCCTTCGACCGTCGTCGTCGCGCCTTCGCCCTCGAGCACGAAGCGCAGCGCGTGCATGGTGTGGCGATGCGGCCGCGCCGTCTCGCCCGGCATCAGGATCTGCAAATTGACCGAGAGGTTGGGCGCCGCACCCTGCGCGCCGGTCGCGGTGAGCCCTGGATTGCTCAAGATCAGCACGCGGCGCTCGGCGTCGTGCATGTTGACCGCCCCGGCGGCCTCGCCGAGAAGCGGGCTCATCGCCATCCAGTGCCAGATATGCGTCGGAAGATGCGGCCGGTTGGGACGCAGTTCCTGGTCCCACATGGCGATCACGTTCGAAGCGGCGAATTTCTCGCGCAGCTCTGTCATGGCGTCCACCCCTCGATCGCGCGGCGCGTCCGCGCTCGGCGGCAATTGTCCCGCGCCGCCCGGGCGAAAGCAACGCCCCAATCGCCCGCAGCCGGCGGCGGCCGCGATCGCCAAGCCCATCATTGACCACGCAAATTGCCCACTTTAGCGTTCGAGGCGAAGGGGATCGCGGCAGGGCCGGATGAGCGCGGAGCAGATAGAGGTGTTGATCGCGGGCGGCGGGCCGGTGGGGCTGGCGCTTGCCATCGAGCTCGGCCGTGCCGGCATCGGCTGCCTCGTCGTCGAGCGCCGCGACGGCAGCATCGGCGTGCCGAAGATGAGCGGGCTCTCGATCCGCAGCATGGAGTTCAACCGGCGTTGGGGCATCGCCGAGATCGTCAAGAATTCCGGCTGGCCGAAGCACCATCCGCAAGGCCTGACTTATTGCACCAGCATGGTCGGCTTCGAGCTCGCGCGGCATCACGTGCCCGCCTATATCGACCAGAAGCTCGATTACACGCCCGAGCCGCGCGTCGCCTGCGCGCAGATCTATTACGACCCGATCCTCCTGGCGACGGCGCGCTCGCTCCCCGCCGTGACGATCCGCCATCTGACCAGCCTCGACGGTTTCCGCCAGGACGCGGACGGCGTCACGGCGACAATCACCGACCGCCAGACCGGGATGAGCGAGACCGTTCGCGCGCGCTATCTCGTCGGCTGCGACGGCGCCGACGGCACGGTCGTGACGGCTTTGGGCTTCGGCTATGAAGGTCTCGGCCTCGTCGCGCACAGCGTCAACGTGTTCTTCCGCTCGGCGGCGATCATGAAGATTCACGACAAGGGCTGGTCGCGCTTCTTCCGCTTCACCGATGCGGGAGGCACTTGGGGCGAGATCATAGGCATCGACGGCAAAGAGCTCTGGCGCCTGTCGGTGCTGAAGGCCGATCCGGCTTTCGATGCCGATCGCTATATGCGTCGCCTCATCGGCCGCGACGACGTGCCCTATGAGGTGCTCTCCGTGATGGAGTGGGAGCGGCGCGAGCGCGTCGCCCAGCATTATCGCGACCGCCGCGTCTTCATCTGCGGCGATGCCGCGCATCAGAATTCGCCGACCGGCGGACTCGGCCTTCACACCGGCCTCGCCGACGCAGTCGATCTTGCCTGGAAGCTGGTCGCGACAATCGAAGGCTGGGGCGGCCCCGCTTTGCTCGATGCCTACGAGGCCGAGCGCAAGCCGATCGCGCTCTACAACGTGCAGGCCTGCACCGACGAGTTCGTGCTCCTCGCGGAGCTCCCGGGCGGACCCGAGATCGCCGAGGATACCGAGCGCGGCGCGGCCTTGCGCCGCCGCTGGGCCGAGGCCTATCGCACCGCCAACGGCGCCAATGGCCCAACCTTCACCGAGAATTTGCGCCTCGGCTATTGCTATGAGAACTCGCCGATCTGCGTCCCCGACGGGACACCGCCGATCCCCTATGAGACGGTGCCCTTCGTGCCGAGCGCGCGGCCCGGCACGCGCGCACCCCATGCCTGGCTTGGCGACGATCGCTCGACCCTCGACCTGTTCGGCGGCGGCTTCGTCCTGCTGCGATTGGGGTACGACTCGGCGGGCGACTCGGCCCTGCTCGCGGCGGCGCGCTCGCGGCGCGTGCCGCTGGCGGTGGTCGACATCGCCGATGCGGCGGTTGCGGCACTCTATCAGTGCCGATTCGCGCTGGTGCGGCCCGACGGCCACGTCGCCTGGCGAGGCGATGCCCTGCCCGGGGACGTGCTGGGACTCGTTGACCGGGTCCGGGGAGCAACACCCTAGTCCAAAATCTTGGTCACAAGATTGACACAGGGGCCTCTAAGTCGTGCATGCTATTGCCGGACCGAGGGGAGATTTCGCAGTTCATGCCAAAGCTTCCTGACAAAAATCACCCAAGCCACGGCAGGAGCAAAATGTTCACGCGAGAGAAAAGCACCAAGTCGACCGCCACCGCCGAGGAGGCGCGCGACTCGGGCAGCACGAGCACGGCCGACACCGCCACGCTGCTTGCCCCGGCGACGACGACGCCCAGCCCGACAACCAGCCACACCGTATCGCGGCATTATTCGATCCCGCCCGCACCGACGCCGCTCGCCACCGCGCGCGAGGCCAAGTCCGAGACGCGGGACGAGACGAAGCGGCTGACCGTCGGCAAGGGCATCTCGCTCGACGGCAAGATCTCGTCCTGCGACCGGCTGATCGTCGATGGCAAGGTCGAGGCCGAGCTTCAGGATTGCCACACCGTCGAGATCACCGAGAACGGCACCTTCAAGGGCGCCGCGGAGATCGCCAGCGCAGAGATCTCGGGCAATTACGAGGGCTCGCTCACCGTCCGTGAGAGCTTGCTGATCCGCTCCACCGGCCATGTCAGCGGCACGGTGCGCTACGGCAAGCTGCACATCGAGGATGGCGGCGAGCTCAACGGCGACGTGAAGAGCCTCGCCAGCAAGTGAATGACGGGCCGGGCGCCTCGCGGCGCCCGCCACCTTGCGAAAATGTAACTTGAACGCCGCCGCGGCCGTGGCTGAGACTTTGCGTCTCACCGGGGTCAGGCGATGACGCACGCACAACTGCTTTATCTCATCCTCGTCGTGGCGGCTTTCGTTATTTTCACGGGCTCGCTGCTGATGGCGACGGTTTTGACCGTATCGCGCTCGAACCCCGACGGCGACTCGGCGGGCGAGCGGCCCGCCGGACCCCGCTCCTCGAACCATTCCTCCTGAGCGGAGGGCCTGCCCCTCTCTTCTCCCTTGCGCTAAATTGAGGTCTCGCGCCCCGCGGCGCGGACGCGCTTGCGGGGAAGGAAGGGAGCGGATTTCCGCCGATGAGAATGCCCGTCGGTTTCGGGATGCTGCGCGAGACGCTCGCGCTTCGCCCCTACCGTCTTTTCGTCATCGGCACCTTGTCTTCCAATGTCGGCCAATGGGTGCAGCGCATTGCCATCGGCTGGCTCACCTGGGAGCTGACCCAGTCGACCGCCTGGCTTGGCGGCATCGCCATCGCCGAGGCGGCGCCCACCATCGCGCTTGGCTTCGTCGCCGGCACTTTCGTCGACCGCGCCGATCAGGTGAAGCTGCTGAGGGTCACGCAGTCCTTCTCGCTCGTCTATGCCGCCGCTCTCGCTTTCTTCACCCTGACTCACCTCATCGGCATCTGGCTGCTCGTCAGCCTCGTGCTGGCGCGCGGCGTGGTGATCGCCTTCAGCCGCCCGACACGCATGACAGTGATCTTCGGCCTGGTCGGGCGGGAATACATCCCCGCGGCTCTGGCGATGAATTCGATGATCTTCAACTTCTCGCGCTTTCTCGGCCCGGCGGTCGGCGGCGCCATCATCGCCAGCGCCGGCACCGGCTGGAGCTTCGTCGCCGCCTTCCTGCTGTTCCTGCCGATCAATTTGGCGCTGCGCGCGATCGACCAGGCGCGCATCACCATGCCGCCCGCCGCGGCGCAAGCCGCGCGCTCGATCTGGGCCGAAACC
>DATNGG010000097.1:0-6087 GCA_035605975.1 Allostellaceae bacterium
ATCCGCGACCACATCGAGATTTCCAACCCCCCATGCGCTTTGAGAACGAGCGCCCGCATCGTCTTGCCGCTCACTTGCGCGGCTCCTTTCGCTCTTGTAGCTTCCTCGCTCCTTGTAGCAAGAAATTCTCCGGGACGCACCCATGACCGAGAGCTTTCGCGGCTTCCTCGACCGGCTGCGGCAGGCGGGCGAGCTTGTCGACCTGCACCAGCCGATCGATATTCGCCACATCGCGACATTGGTCGATCAGGCGAAGACGGCGCTCTATTTCCACAACGTCATCGGCTACGACATGCCGGTGGTGTCGGGCATCATTCGCTCGCGCGAGCGCGCGATCATGTCGATGGGCTGCGAGACCTATGGCGAGATCGAGGAAAAGCTCAAGCACGCGCTCGATCATCCGATTCCGCCGAAAATGGTCGCCTCCTCGCCGACGCGCGAGGTGATGCTGGTCGGCGAGGATGCCGATCTCTACAAGCTGCCGATCCCGATGTGCTCGGTGTTCGATGGCGGGCCGGTGATCACCGCCGGCATCGTCATCGCCAAGGATCCCGAGCTCGGGATCAACAGCGGCATCTACCGCTTCCTCGTCAAGGAAAAGGGTCTGACGGGCATCGATCTCGTCACGCCCAACAACATGCGCCTTTTCGCCGACCGCGCCTTCAAGGCCGGGCGGCCGCTGCCGATCTCGATCAGCATCGGCAATCATCCCTTCGAGATCATGGGCGCGGGCTATCGCGCGCCTTTGGGCGTCGACGAGATGGCGATCTCGGGCGGCATGCGCGGCGAGCCGGTCGCGCTCGCGCCCTGCAAGACGATCGATATCCCCTATATCGCCGACAGCGAGATCGTCATCGAAGCCGAGATTCTCCCGACCGGCTGGACTTGGCCTGAGGGCCGGTTCGGCGAGTTCACGCGGCTGATGGGCGGTTTGCACTGGAACCCGCTGGTGAAGGTGAAGGCGATCTCGCGCCGCAAGGACGCGGTCTATTACGCGCTGCATATGCCGTGGGAGAACACCTGGCTCGCCGCGCCGACGCGCTATGCGGCGATCCGCCAGGCGCTCCGCACCGCGGGCGTCCAGGTCAAGGACATCAACGTCACCTTGGGCGGCTGCGCCTTCTGGCACGCGGTGATCTCGATCAAGAAGCAGGCGGGCGAGGGGAAGAACGCGCTTCTCGCCGCGCTCTCGGTGATGGATCTGAAGCATGTCGTGGTGGTCGACGACGACATCGATATCTTTGATCCGACCGATGTCGAATGGGCGATCGCGACGCGCGTCCAGGGCGACCGCGACATCATGATTATTACCGAAGCGCGCGGCAAGCCGCTCGATCCGAGCCTTGCGCCACGCCCGCCCGGCGTCGTTCCGACCACCGCAAAGGTCGGCATCGATGCGACCATCTCCGAGGGCATTCCGCGCGAGCGCTTCGAGCGCATCTCCTATGCCTATGCCGATCAGGCCAAGATCGACGATTATCTCGGCGGCAAGGCTGACGCGCCGGGCAAATCCGCCGACGAGCGGGCGGTCGCCGCGCTGGCGGAGAAGATTCTCGCGCACATCGCCGAGGCGCCGACCTATTACACCGATATCGCCGAGCGCTTCCGCGACTACGATTTCAACAGCGTTGCGCGCGCCTTGGGTCACCTGCACAGGACCGAGCGGCTGTGGCAGGACGATCGCGGCCGCATGTGCGTGCGCGGCTCGAAATTCGCGGCGAAACCGCCGAGCTAAGCGACGAATTCGAGGATCGCGCCGAAGGCTTCATCGGCCGAAATGAGACGCGGCTGGCCGGTGGTGCGCAGCGCGACGCCGAGAAGCTTGTCTTCGCCTTGCGCCGACACGCCCCAGGCTCGCGTCACCATGTCGAGGCGCGCTTCGCCGACGGCGAGGCTGAATCCATCCGCTATCGCGCGCACGGCCGCGTCGCCGAAAAGTTTTCGATAGAGAGCGGCGGTCCGGTCCGGCTCGGGGCCCAAGATGACCGCGCGCGCGATCCCTGTTGCGCCGTTGGGGTGGCGTCGCCACTCCGCGCGCCAAACGAGCTCGGGCGTGAAATGCTGGCAGAAATAGACGCGACCATAGGGTGCGGCCTCGGCTGCCACGCGCACGGTGCGAAAGCGTGCCTCATGCGTGCCATCCGCCAAGACGACGGGGCGCGCGAAATCGGCCGGCGGTGCGACCGGCGCGCCCGCAGCGGAGAGACGCGCATAGAGTCCTGCCGCGTCGTCGGTCGCAAAGACGATGCCGTTGAGGCCCTCGGGATAGCGCAGCAGCTCGGCGCGCACCGCTTTGGCCTGGGTGTCGATGCCGACGAGCTCGAGATAATCCCGCTCGAACACCGCGCAATGATTGATCGAGCCGAGCGTGTGATAGCCGCGCGGCGTCAGCGCAAAGCCAAGGTCCCGATAGCAGCGCTCGGCGTCATCGAGGCGCTTGCCCGCATTGACCACGAGATGATCGAAGATAGGGCGGATCGCGCTCATCCCGGCGTCAGCAGGACCTTGCCCGTGCCGCTGCGCGCGCCGACGATGCGGTGCGCCTCGACCGCTTCGGAGAGCGGCAGGATGCGGTCGATCAGCACTTTGAGGCGGTTCTTGGTGGCTGCCTCGAAGGCTGCCGCGAGGTCCTCTTCGGTGTGCTCGGTCGAGCCGATGACGCTCAGCGCATTCATATAAACCGTGCTGACATTGAGCGGCACGATGGGCCCGCCATGCGCGCCCGCGGTCAGCAGCTTGCCGCCGCGGCGCAAGCAATCGATCGCCTGCGGGAAAAGCGCGGGATCGGCGATGTTCTCGAAGACGACATCGACGCCCCGCTTGCCGGTGATCTTCATCACCTCTTCGACGAGGTTCTGCGTCCGATAGTTGATGCCGAATTCGGCGCCGAGCTCGCGCGCCACCGCGACGCGGCTATCCGCTCCGGCGGCGGCGATAACACGAGCGCCGTAAAACGCAGCCGCCTGGACGATGAGGCTGCCGAGTCCGCCCGCGGCGCCCATGACCAAGGCCCAATCGCCCGGCTTCAGCGCCGCCTTGGCGCGCACGAGGTTGAAGGCGAGCGGCGCGTGGCGAGCGACGACGGTCGCGATCGGGAACTCGAGCGCGTCGGGAATGCAGGTGGTGATGTCTTCAGGCAGGGCGACGTAGTCTGCGTAACCGCCCCAGCTGTCGATGCCGAGCATCCTCATGGCGCCGCCCGGTCCGCGCGGCATGCGGCGCGAGGAGATGCAGACCCGGTCGCCGAGCTTGCGCTTGGTCACGCCCGCGCCGAGCGCAACGACGGTGCCGGTGGGATCGACGCCCAGCACATGCGGCAGCGTCACGGGCCGCGCGTATTGGCCGCTGCGCACGATGATGTCGAGGGTGCGGTTGACCGACACCGCCGCGACCTGGACGAGAACCTCGCCCGGTGCCGGCTCGGGTGTCGTTACCTCTTCGAGCTTCATCACTTCGGCAGGGCCGAATTCCCGGATGACAATGGCTTTGATATTTGCCTCCCCGCTTGTGACGCCGCGCGATGAAATGCTTAGCCGGGCGCCAGCAAGACCTTGCCGGTGCCGCCGCGGCCTTCGACGATCTCATGCGCTTTGGCCGCATCGGCGAGCGGCAGGACCTGATCGATCAGCGCGCGCAGATGGCCTTCGGCCGCGGCTTTAAGGCTCATCACCATATCCTCGTCGGTTTGCTCGGTGCTGCCGAAGATGGTGATCCCCTTCACATAGAGATTGAAGATGCTCAGCGGCACCGTGCCGCCGCCATGGCCGCCCGCGGTGATCAGCCGCCCGCGCGGGCCGAGCGCGGCGAAGGCTCTCGGGAAAAGCTCCGGATCGCCGATATTCTCGCAGACGACATCGACGCCGCGGCCGCCGGTTAGCTTCATCACCTCGGCGGTCAGATCCTGCCGCCGATAATTGATGCCGTAGGGCGCGCCCAGCGCTTGGGCGACCTCGACGTGGTGATCGGTTCCCGCGGCCGCGATTACCTTCGCCCCGGTCTGACGCGCCAACTGCACAAGGAAGCTCGCGAGCCCGCCGGAAGCGCCCATGACGAGCACCCATTCACCGGCTTTGAGCTTGACCTTCGCCTGCAGCATGTTGTGCGCCAGCGGCGCATGCCGGGCGACGACGGTTGCGGTATGGAAGTCGAGCCCTTCCGGCAGCAGATAGGTGTTCTTGACCGGAAGCTTCACATATTGCGCATAGCCGCCCCAGCAATCGATGCCGAGCAAATTGAGGGGCTGGCCCGGATCGCCGAGATGCAGCGAGACCGCGACGCGATCGCCCAGCTTGCGGTTGGTGACGCCCTTGCCGAGCAGGACGACCGTGCCGACGGGATCGACGCCCGGCACGTGCGGCAGCTTGACGGGGCGGGGATATTTGCCCGAGCGCACGATGCAATCGAGGGTGCGATTGACCGAGACCGCCGCGACCTCGATCAGGACCTCGCCGGGGCCAGGCTCGGGCGTCGGCACCTCCTCGAGGCGCATCACGCCGGGGGCGCCGAATTCGCGCAGGAGAATGGCTTGGATGGTCCCCTCCCTCGATCGATTGGGGGAACAATAGAAACGCTCCGCATCCCCGGCAAGGGCGGCAAGCATTGCCCCTGGCACAGCCGCGCTGCTTAAATGGGGACGAAACAACCATAAGGGTGGCACATGACGGCACAACGCGCCGGCAGGCGGGAGGATCAGCGCTTCATCACCGGGCGGGGGCGCTACACCTCGGATTGGAATTTGCCGGGACAGCTCTATGCCGCCTTTCGCCGCAGCGACCGCGCGCATGCGGTGATTCGCAAGCTCGACACGAGCGCGGCCGCGGCAAGCGCGGGCGTCGTCGCGGTGTTCACCGGCGATGACATTGCCGATGCGGGCTTGCGCGAGATTCCGCCGATGATGCCGTTTCCCGGACGCGGCGGAACGAAAATTCTCGTGCCCGAGCGCCCGCTTCTGGCGCGCAGCCGGGTTCGCTTCGTCGGTGAGGCCGTTGCCATGGTGATCGCGAACACCGCCGCCGATGCCGCCGATGCCGCCGAGCTCATCGATATCGACTACGACGACCTTCCCGTCGCGATCGGCTTCGACAAGGCGCTCGCCTCCAACATGCCGGCGATTTATTCCAATATCCCGGGCAATGTCTGCTTCGATGTCGACTATGGCGACGAGGCGAAGGCCGCGGCGGCGTTCGCGCGGGCCGATCACGTGGTCGAGGCGACCATCGACAGTCCGCGGGTCGCGCCGACGCCGATGGAGCCGCGCGCCGTGCTGGCCTCCTACGATCCGGCGAGCGGGAGCTATGAGATCCGCTGCGGCAATCAGGGCGGCATCGCCATGCGCGACGCGCTGGCGGCGATGCTGGGCGTGGCGCCGGCTGCGGTGCGGGTTCATATGGTCGATGTCGGCGGCGCCTTCGGCTCGCGGACGCAGCCTTTCCCCGAAAACGCGGTGATGCTCCACGCCGCCAAGCAGCTCGGCAAGCCGATCAAGTGGGCCTCGACCCGATCGGAGGATTTCCTCACCGATTTTCATGGCCGGGCGATCCGGGTTTCGGGCGAGCTCGGTTTCGATCGCGCCGGCAAATTTCTCGCCTTCCGCACGACCTGGCTGTGCGATTCGGGCGCCTATCTCAGCTCCGCCGGGGCGATGACCAACACCTCGAACGGGATGAGCATCTCCTCGGGCGTCTATGAGGTCGAAGCGTTTTATGGCCGGCATCGGCAAGTCATCACCAATACCGCGCCGACCAGCGCTTTCCGCGGCGCGGGCCGCCCGGAGGCGGCGCTGATCATCGAGCATCTGGTCGACAAGGCCGCACAGGTGCTGAAGCTCGATCCCTTGGAGGTGCGGCGGCGCAATCTCATTGCGCGTGAGAAGATGCCCTACAAGACGCACACCAACACCGTCTTCGAGAGCGGGGATTTCCGCGCGCTGGTCGACCGGGCGGAGCGCGAATCCGGCTGGCGGGAATTCCCCGAGCGGCACGCGAGCGCGGCGAAAAGCGGCAAGCTGCGCGGCATCGGCTGCGCGGTCTTCATCGAGCCGTCGGGCGGCGGCGGTGTCCCGAAGGACCAGGTGGCGATCCAGTTCGA
>DATNGG010000098.1:0-28050 GCA_035605975.1 Allostellaceae bacterium
CGCCGCGCCATGGCTGCCCCCAGATGGCGCAGGCTCATATAGGGCTTCGACGACAAAAGCCGCGACAAATAGGCGCTCATCGCGCCGACCGGCGGTGCGATCGACATGTCGTTGTCGTTCAAGATGACGATGAGGCGCGAATCCATCGAGCCCGCGTTGTTCATCGCCTCATAGGCCATGCCGGCGCTCATCGCGCCGTCGCCAATGACGGCGATGACGTTGTTTTTCTCGCCCTTGAAGTCGCGGCCGATAGCCATGCCGAGCGCGGACGAGATCGAGGTCGAGCTGTGCGCCGCGCCGAACGGGTCGTAATCGCTTTCCGAGCGCTTGGTGAAGCCGGAGAGCCCGCCGCCCTGGCGCAGGGTGCGGATACGGCCACGGCGGCCGGTGAGGATTTTGTGCGGATAGGCCTGATGGCCGACATCCCAGATGAGCCGGTCGCGCGGCGTGTCGAAAATATAGTGGAGCGCAACGGTCAGCTCGACGACGCCCAGCCCGGCGCCCAGATGGCCGCCGGTGACCGAGACGGCATCGATCAGCTCCTGGCGGAGCTCCTCGGCCAGCTGCTTCAAATCGGATTCGGGCAGCTTGCGGAGATCAGCGGGAAGATCGACCTGGTCGAGCAGCGGCGAGACATTGCTGCGGTGCGACACGGTATCGGCTTGGGCTGTCGGTTTCGGAGTCATTGCCACAGGCTCATCCCTTTCCGGCCTTCTGTCGGTTTCGATACGCCCGGCGGAGTGGAACATCTTGACACACCCTGCCGAGCTTAACAATTTAGTGCGTGTATGCAAGGTGTTGCAGCCCGAGCAACACCTTGATTTTGAGACAAAACGCCCCTGGCCGGGGGCGTCGTTCCGCGTATAATGCGCCGCATCATAGGGTAACCGGGCCGGCCGGGACCCGGCCGAGAGCAAGGAATCGACCGCATGCGGGTCGTTTTGGCCCAACCGAGAGGCTTCTGCGCCGGCGTCGAGCGGGCGATCGAGATTGTCGAACGGGCACTCGAGAAATATGGGCCTCCGATCTATGTCCGCCACGAAATCGTGCACAATCGGCACGTGGTCGAGCGCCTGCGCGCCAAGGGCGCCCAATTCGTCGACGAGCTCGCCGAAATCCCGCCGGGCGGCGTCACCATCTTCAGCGCCCATGGCGTTGCGAGCGCGGTCGAGGTCGAGGCCGAAGACCGCGACCTCCCGGTCATCGACGCCACCTGTCCGCTGGTCTCGAAGGTCCATTCCGAGGGTCAGCGCTATGCCAATCAGGGGCGCGAGATCGTGCTCATCGGCCATGCCGGGCATCCCGAGATCGAGGGCACGATGGGGCGCATCAACGGCAAGGTGCACCTCATCTCCAAGGCCGAGGAGGTCGTCAATCTCCAGGTGGGCGATCCCAACAAGCTCGCCTATATCACCCAGACGACGCTCAGCGTCGACGACACCAAGGCGGTGATCGACGCGTTGCGCGTGCGCTTTCCCGCGATCGTCGGGCCCGATACCAAGGATATCTGCTACGCCACGCAGAACCGCCAGCATGCGGCGCGCGAACTTGCGACGCGCGTCGATGTGGTGCTCGTGGTCGGCGCTGCGAACAGCTCCAACTCGAACCGGCTCAAGGAGATCGCCGCCGAGGAGGGTGTTCCCGCCTATCTCATCGCCGACGCCGCGGCGCTCGATCCCGCCTGGATCAGGGGCGCACGCGCGGTCGGCATCACTGCCGGCGCCTCGGCACCCGAGGACCTGGTTCAAGCGCTGATCGACCGCCTGGCGACGATCGACGAGATCGAGCTCGAGACGCTGCCCGGCATCACCGAGAATGTGCGCTTCCGCATGCCCGCCAAGCTCGCCGATCCCGTCGACTGATCGATCGAGCGCCCTCCACCCCCCGTAAAGAAGGGAATTCGCGTTGGCCGTTCCGTTGCACCAAATGATCCGTGTCGGAGCCTATGTGGCAAAGCAGCGCCTCAAAGGCGTCGAGCGCTACCCGCTCGTTCTCATGCTCGAGCCGCTGTTCCGCTGCAATCTCGCCTGCGCCGGCTGCGGCAAGATCGATTATCCGGACCCCATCCTCAATCAGCGCCTCTCGGTCGCCGAATGCCTCGAGGCGGTCGATGAATGCGGCGCGCCGGTGGTCTCGATCGCCGGCGGCGAGCCCCTGCTCCACCGCGAGATCGAGCAGATCGCCGAAGGCATCATCACGCGCAAGAAATTCGTCTATCTCTGCACCAACGCCCTGCTGCTCGAGAAGCGGATCGACCGCTTCAAGCCCAGCCCCTATTTCGTCTGGTCGATCCATCTCGACGGCGACCAGGAGATGCACGACAAGTCAGTTTGCGAGGACGGCGTCTATGACCGCGCCGTCGCGGCGATCAGGCTCGCGAAGTCCAAGGGCTTCCGCGTCAACATCAACTGCACGCTGTTCGACGGCGCCGATGCAACGCGCGTTGCGCGCTTCTTCGACACGGTGATGGAGCTGGGTCTCGACGGCATCACCGTCTCGCCCGGCTATGCCTATGAGCGCGCGCCCGATCAGGCGCATTTCCTCAACCGGCGCAAGACCAAGGAGCTGTTCCGCGGCATCTTCCGCGCGAAGAACGGTGTCAAATGGTCGTTCTCGCAGTCCGGCCTGTTCCTCGATTTCCTCGCCGGGAATCAGAACTATCACTGCACGCCCTGGGGCAATCCGACGCGCACCTATTTCGGCTGGCAGCGGCCCTGCTACCTTGTCGGCGAAGGCTATGTGAAGACCTTCAAGGAGCTGATGGAAACCACCGACTGGGACAGCTACGGCACCGGCAATTACGAGAAATGTGCCGATTGCATGGTGCATAGCGGCTATGAGGCGACGGCCGTGGTCGATGCGGTGAAGCATCCGCTGAAGGCGCTGGGCGTCGCGATGCGCGGGGTTCGGACCGAGGGCGAGATGGCGCCCGAGATTTCGCTCGACAAGCAGCGGCCGGCGCAATTCGTGTTCTCGCGCCACGTCGAGAACGCGCTCGAGACAATCAAGAACCGCAAGCTCGGCAGCGAAGCGGCGGAATAGCGGAGCTCTCTGGCCCGCGGCGGCGCATCCGCGCCGCCGCCGCAATTGCACCAAATCCACGACACGATCTCGCCCCGCTCTGCGCGGAACCACCGAACCATCCCTGAATTGAATCCTCCTGAAGACGAGGACTGGAGGGGATCATGAGATTGGTGGTAGCCGTCGCGATGCTGCTCGCGCTGGGCGCGTGCGGAACGCTGGTCGGCGCCGGCGCCGGCGCCTATGCAGGCAACCAAGTCGGCAAGGGGAGCGGCAAAACCGCCGCGACGGTCGGCGGCGCGATCGGCGGCGGCCTCCTCGGCCACGCCATTACCGGCGATTGAGCGGGAGGGATGATCTGATGACAGCCCGCAAAGCATCCATGAAGAAACCGAAAGCGGCCCGCGCGAAGAGCGCCGGTGCCAATGAGGGCGAAGGCAACCGCACGGCGGCGCGCGCGTACGACGCCGCGCAACGGAAATTCGTCGCCGAGGGCGAAGTCGAGGAAAAGACGCGCGAAGCCGAAGAGGCGCTTGAAGGCAAGGAGGGCGACGCACTGCGCCGCGCCGAAGACGAAGGCAAGAGCCACAGCCACGGCGAAGACCCGCTGCTTGGCTCGATCAAGCGCGAGCGAAAAGAGGAAAAAGAAGAGGATTGACCAGAATCGATATGGCCCTGCGGCGGCTAGGGCCGCAGCAGGAGCTTGCCCATCACCGCGCCGCTCTCGAATAGCTCATGCGCCGCGCGCGCCTCAGCGAGCGGGAGCGCGCGGTCGATGCGCGGCCGAATCTCGCCGCGGCCAAGCCGCTCGATCAGCCAGCGCATGCCCGCTTGGCGCGGCTCGGGCCAGTGATCGTAGACATGCATCGAGAAAACGCGCAGCGCGAGGTTCTTCGCTGAGGCGGCGCGGAGCGCGGCATAGACATCGCCCGGCGGCTTGCCCGCGAGTTGGCCGTAGCTCACCACCGTGCCATAGGGCGCGAGCATCGCGAAATTCTTGGTGAACGCCGCGCCGCCGGCGAAATCCAGAATGACATCGACGCCGCGTCCGCCCGTTGCCTCGGCGACTGCGGCGGCGATATCGTCGTGCTGGCGGTCGACCGCGCGCTCGACGCCGAGGCTCCGGACGAAACCGAGCTTCTTCGGACCGCTCGCCGTGCCGATGCTGCGCAGCCCCGCATGGCGCGCCAGATCGACCAGCGCGCTTCCCGTGCCGCCGGCCGCGCCTTGGATCAGGACCCACTGGCCCGGTTTCACCGCGACGCAGTTGTAAAGCAGGTGATAGGCGACCTGATAGTTCGCAAGCGCCGCCGCCTGATCCATATCGGCGCCGTCGGGCAGCGCATAGACCGAGGATTCGGGCGTCGCATTGTACTCGGCATAACAGCCGCCGCGATGCGGCCGGTCGCGCGCCGAAACGACGACGCGCTGGCCGGGATGGAACCGGCCGACGCCCGGCCCCACCGCCTCGACAATACCGCTCATCTCCGTGCCGGGCGTGCCGGGCAAGGGCGGCATCCAATTGTAGACGCCGCGGCGGATCATGATGTCGGGCATGCCGATGCCGATCGCAACGGCACGGACCAGCACCTCGCCCGGCTTGGGCGCGGGCTTCGGCACCTCGACGATCTCGAGCACCGAGGCGGTGCCCGGGGTCTTGAATTGAACGAGCTTCATCGCGCGACGCTCCCGCTCGGCGCAGCCGAGGGGCTCGGGCGCTGCTCGAGCGCCGAGCGTAGCGCCAAAAGGGCGCGGCGCGTATCGCCGGCAAGGCGGATGAGGGGCAGGATTTGCCCAGGATGGCGCAGCACGGAATGAAACACCCGACCGATAGCGGGCATGCCCGTGGGATCGAGGCCCTCGAGAGCAGCCCGCGGCAGATCGCGCTCGGCCGGATCGGCGACGGCGCGCAGCACGATGAAGGAGCCGCCCGCATGCGCAGCCGAGCGGGCAACGATATGGCTCTCGAGATCGATCGCGACCGCGCCTGTTGCAGCGAACAGCGCGGCTTTGCGGGCGCGCGAGGCTGCGGCTTCGTCGGCGCCGAGCAGATCGCCCGGCTCCGCGTGGAGCCCCGCCGCGGCGAGGGCGTCGGCGAGACGCGCGCGCCAGCCCGCATCCACCATCCGCCGTGTGCCGCCCTCTTCCACCACCGCCCGCGGCAGAAGCAGCGTGCCCGGCAGGAGATGCGGCGCGAGCGCGCCAGCAATGCCGAAGCTCAGCAGCGTATGCACGCCCTGGGCGAGATAAGACTCGGCTGCCGCGAAGGTTTGCACAGCGATCCCGCCCGAGGCATGAGCCGCAAAGCCGGCGCGGCGCGCGATGCGCGCCTCGGCCTCGAGCCCGGTGATCGCGGCGATCTCCATCAGAGCCCGTGCGGATAGCCCGCGCACATGCCGCGCGAGAGGTTGCGGTAGCGCGCCAGCGCCCAGAGCGGGAAATAGGCGCAGTAGCCATGGTAGCGGAGGTAGAACACGCGCGGAAATCCGACCGCGGTGAATTCCGCCTCGTCCCAGAGTCCATGCGGCTGCTGCGTTGCCAGCAGATAGGCGATGCCCCGCCGCACCGCCGCGTGACCGACTTCGCCCGCCGCCATCAGCGCCAGCACGGCCCAGGCGGTCTGCGATGCCGTGCTGACCCGCGCCTCGCCATGCGGCTGTCCCGGCCAATAGGAGCGGCCATCCTCACCCCATCCGCCATCGGCGCGCTGCTTTGTGAGCAGCCACGCGACGGCGCGACGGATCATCGGATCGGATTTCGGCAGGCTCGTCGCGTTGAGCGCGACGAGCGCGGACCAGGTCCCATAAATGTAGTTCGTGCCCCAGCGCCCGAACCAGGATCCGTCGGCTTCTTGCTCGCGCCGCAGATAGGCGATCCCGCCCTCGAGTACCGACTCATAACCGCCGAGCTGCGCGAAGAGGCCAACGCAGCGCGCCGAAACATCGACGGTCGGCGGATCGAGCAGCGCGCCGTGATCGGCAAAGGGAATGTAGTTGAGATAATCGTAGGTGTTGTCGGCGTCGAACGACGCCCAACCGCCATTGCGGCTGCGCATGCCGGCAAGCCATTCCGCCGCGCGCGCGACGGGTTCGCGATAGGCGGCGCGATCCGCGCGATCGAGCGCCAGCGCGACCATCGCCGTATCGTCGAGATCGGGATAGTGGGGATTGGCGTATTGAAAGGCCCAGCCGCCGGGGCGCAGACCCGGCCGCACTGCCGCCCAGTCGCCCGCGCTATCCGTCACTTGGCAACGCAGCAGCCAGGCGAGCCCGCGCTGCGCTGCGGCCTGCGCCGCCTCGCCGCCTGCCTCCAGCAGCGCATGCGCCGCAAGCCCGGTATCCCAGACCGGCGACAAGCAGGGCTGGCAATAGGTCCGGCCGGGCGCGCGCACCAGCAACTTGCGCAAGGCCGCGCGGGCAATGGCGGCGCGCGGGTCATCCTTCGACACACCCAAGCAGTCGAACATCATCACGCTGTTCGCCATCGCCGGATAGATGCCGCCGAGCCCGTCCTCGCCGTTGAGCCTCGCGCTAACGAAATCGACCGCCGCCGCGATCGCGCGTTGGCGCCGGCGCTTCGGAAAAAACGGCTCGGCGGCGCGCAGCGCATCATCGATGAGGTTGAAAATCACCGCCCAGATCGAGCCCGAGGCGCGCGGCGGCTTGGCTTTCGTCCCCGGCGCGAAGAGCTCGTGTACGGTGATGCCGCGCGGGTTGCGCGCTTTGGGCTTCAGCGCCATCAGCACGAGCAGCGGCGCGATGACCGTGCGCGACCAATAGGAGACCTTGGTCACATGGAACGGAAACCAACGCGGCAGCAGCATGATCTCGACCGGCATCACCGGCACCGCATGCCAGGGCAGCTCGCCGAACAACGCCAGCTGAATGCGGGTGAAGACATTGGCGCGCGCGGCGCCGCCTTTCGCCAAGATCGCCTCGCGGGCCCGGACCATGTGCGGCGCGTCCGCCGCATCGCCCACGGCCTTCAAGGCGAAATAGGCTTTGACGCTGCAGCTCAGATCGAGATCGCCGCCCTTGAAGAGCGGCCAGCCGCCATGCTCGGCCTGCTCGGCGCGCAGGAACTCGGCGATCTCGGCCTGGAGCTTGTCGTCGATCTCATCGAGATAATGCTGCAGCAGGAGATATTCCGCTGGAATGGTCGCATCGGCTTCGAGCTCGAACACCCAGTGGCCGTCCGCACGCTGCCGGCCCATCAGGGCGCAGGCGGCGCGGTCGATCGAGAGCTCCAGCGAAGAATCTTGGGTATCGGGCATGGGTCCAATCTAGCGGTTTCGAATTCGTCTAAGAAGCAGCCCGGGCGAGGAGCCGCTCGGCCGCCGAAAAGCCCGAGCGCAGCGCCCCCTCGATCGTCGCCGGCAAGCCGGTGTCGATCCAATCGCCGGCAAGCACGAGATTGTCCCACCGTGTCGCCGCACCCGGCCGGCGCGCCAATTGCGCGGGCGTTGCGGCGAAGGTCGCGCGCTTTTCCTTGACGATCTGCCAGGGCGGCAGCGGCTCGGCCGAAAGCCCATAGGCCGCGGCCACGTCCTGCCACAAAGCGGGCGCCAGCTCGTCCGCGGGCGTGTCGATCATCCGGTCGGCGGCGCTGACCGTGACGGAGAGCACATCGGGCTTGCGGAAGACCCATTCGGCCATACCGCCGATGATGCCGACGAACCAGGGCGCGTCGCCGCGCAGGCTGACGCGGAAATGCGCATTGACGATGGCGCGGAATTCGTCGGGCGCGCTGAGTTCCGGCACGAGGCGCGTGGCGATCGGCGCGGGAACGGCGAGGATCGCCGCCTGTCCCGCTGAGAGCGGCTCGAGCGAGCCCTCGAAATCGAGCGATGCGAGGGCGCCGCCCGCGAATGCCACGGCGCGCAGCCGCGAGCCGAGGCGCAGCTCGGCGCCCAGCGCCTTGAGTTTGACGAGAGCGGGATCGACCAGGCTTTCGCTCAACCCCTCGCACGGGACGAGCGGCACGCAGGCGCCGCCGCCGGCGCCGAGCGTCTCGTTGAGAATCGTGCCGAAGAGCCGCGCCGACGCGGATTCGACCTCGGTGTTGAGCGCCGCAACCGCCAAAGGCTGCCACAGGCGCCGGAAAATCGCCGCGCTCGGATCGAGCGCGCGGCTTACCGTCATCTCGGCCGGCGCGTCGGCGAGGCGCCGCGCCGGAAGATAGTCGAGCGGCCCCGTCCCTTTGACGCGGCGGCCCGGCGCCAGCACCCACCAAGGCAACGGCCCGGCATTGGGACGCAAGGTCCAGCGCTCGCCGGTGCGGCGGTCGAGAAAGGGAAACAACGCCTTGCCCGGCCCAGTCAGGCTGTGGCGCGCACCGATCTCGCGCAGATAGCGCATCGCCGCGCGATTGCCGGCGATCAGCAAATGGTTGCCATTGTCGATGCGGCAGCCGAGCCCGGCATCGAAATAGGAGCGGCAGCGCCCGCCCGCATGCGGGGCCGCCTCGTGCAGCACGACGCCGACGCCCGCTTCGGCGAGCGCCAGCGCGGCGGCAAGGCCGGCAAGACCGGCGCCCACCACATGCACGCGGCTGGGACGCATCATATGAAGCCGTAGCGGAGAGCGAACCAGAGCTTCATCGGCTTGGGAACCTTGACCGGCTCGGTGCGCTCGACCCAGCCGCGGCGGCGCAGCCGCGTGAGCTGCGCATGATAGACCGCGCCCATGGCGCGGGCCGGCCGCATCGGTCGTCTGGGGCAGCGCGCCATGGCGGTATGCGCATCAATGAAGTGCTGTTCGGCGAGATCGGCCAACGCGTCGCAGGCACGGCCGAGATCGGGATGGCGAAGCACCTCGCGCGGCAGGGTCGCGGTGATGCCCGCGGCGAGCAGGAATTCGCGCGGCAGATAGAGGCGATCACGTGTCTCGTCCTCGTCGAGATCGCGCAAGATATTGGTGAGCTGCAAGGCGCGGCCGAGATGGAATGCGACCTCGTCCGCATCCGGGCTCGCGACGCCGAAGGCGCGCACCGAAAGGCGTCCGACCGCGCTCGCGACGCGATCGCAATAGAGATCGAGCTCGGCGAGGCTCGGCGCCTGGATCGGCGCGCCCGCATCCATTTCCATGCCGTCGATCAGCGCGCGGAAATCGTCGCGCCGGAGATGGAAGCGCGCCGCGTCCTCGGCAAGCACGCGGCCAAGCGTCGATTGGCTGGTTCCGGCGAAAATCGCATCGATCTCGCCGCGCCATTCATCGAGCGCGATGTGCTTGTCCCTCTCGCTCGCATCATTGTCAGCGATGTCGTCGACCTCGCGGCAGAAGGCATAGATCGCATACATCGCATCGCGCCGCGCCTCGGGCAGAAGGCGCATCGCCCAATAGAACGAGGTGCCCGCCGCCGCGACGCGATCGCGAATGGCAGCGCGCAAGTCGTTTTCGGCCGTCGCGCTCATCGGCCCCGCCACAAGCCGATGAGGAGAGCGGCGGCGAAATCGCCCTTCGTCAGCTTGACGCGGCGCGCAAGCGGATCGCCGAACCGCAGCCGGCGGGCGAGCCTTTCGGCGAGATTGACGATGACGGCGCATTCGCTTCGCAGCCCGGGGCTTTTCACATAGGATGGGAGCGCGCTCGCCGTGACGATCAGCGCCTCGGTCTGATCGAGGAGGCGATCGAGCACGCAGCGCAAGCCTTTGCTTGCTTGCGGCGCCCGAAGCTCGTCGATGCACGCGCCGCAAGCATCGAGATCCTGGCGCGGCAGGTAGACGCGATCGAGATTGCGGTGATCCGCCGCGCAATCTTGCAGATGGTTCAACACCTGGAGTGCGCTGCAGAGGGCATCGGAAGACGGCCAGGAGGCACGATCCTCGCCATGGAGATCGAGCAATTGCCGCCCGACCGGCGAGGCCGAGTAGCGGCAATATTCCATGAGGTCGGGCCAATCCTCGTAGCGCAGCTTGGTCGCATCGAGCCGGAAGGCGCGCAGCACGTCGCGGCAATGCTGAAAGCTCGTACCGGTTTGCAGAAGGCTGGCGCGCATCGCCGCAGCCGCCGGGGACTCATCCCCCGGCGCGCCATCGAGGATCTCTTCCATCCGGTCGAGGCGGCGCACCTTGTCGGCGGGGGCGAGGTCGGGATTGTCGGCAATGTCGTCCGCTTGGCGCGCGAAGCGATAGAAGGCATGCACATGCGGGCGCAGATCGCGGCGGATGAGAAACGAGCCGACGGGAAAGTTCTCGTCGCCCCGGTCCTTGCCCGAGGGCGTCTCCACCGCCGCTTTCAGCAGCGGTTCTGCCATTGCACGCGCCCCTTCCACTCCCCGCCTCTCCCCCGCCAATGCCGCCACGCCGATGCCACCGTCGCCGCGAGATAAACCGAAGCCGCCGCGGGAAGCAATGGCGCCCAGGCAAGCGATAGCCCATAGAAGCGCAGCATCGGCGCATAGGCCACGACCATCGCCGCCCAGGATAGCGCGCCGATCACCGCCGCGCCGCCGCCCGAAAGGAGTAAAACGAGCGGCAGGAAATAGGTGGCGGTCATGCCCAAAACCGTCCCGCCCAGCAGCAGCGGCGAATAGCCAAGCTGGGTATAGGCCGTGCGCGCCACCATGTTCCAGATATCGGCGATGCGTGGATAAGCCCGCAGGCTGATGGTGCGCTGGGTCAGGCCAAGCCAGATCGCGCCGCCCCGCTTCACCTTGCGGGCGAGTGCGCAATCGTCGATCAGCTCGCCTTTCAAGGATTCCCAGCCGCCGATGCGCTCATAGGCGCTGCGGCGGAGAAGGATGCAGCCGCCCGCCGCCGCCGCGGTCGCGCGGCGGGAATCGTTCGACCAGGCGAAGGGATAGAGCATCGCGAAGAAGAACACGAAAGGCGGAATGAGAAAGCGCTCGGCGAGGCTCTCGCAGCGCAGCTTGACCATCAGCGAGACGAGGTCGCGCCGCTCGCCCTCGAGCCGTGCGACCAGCTCCGAAAGATTGCTCGGATGATGCGCGATATCGGCATCGGTGAAGAGATAGAGCGCCGGCGGCACGGCGATTTGACGCACGCCTTCGCTCAAGGCCCAGAGCTTCCCGGTCCAGCCCGCCGGCAAGGGACGCGCGGCGACGATCGCGATGCGATCGCTCTGCGCACCGGCTGCCATGCGTGCAGCATCGGCGGTGCCGTCGCTGCTGTGATCGTCGACCAGCACGATGCGGAAATCGCCCGCATAGTCTTGCGCCAGAAGCGATGCGATGGCGCGGCCCACCACGGCAGCCTCGTTGCGCGCAGGGATCACGGCGACGACGCTGGGGAGAGATTCTTTATTTTCGCTTCGCACGACGGCTCGGCGCTCGGATCGAGCTTCGTCTGTCCCACGCGCGAGCCAAAAAAAGCCGCGGCCGAAGAGGAGATAGAGCCAGATCGCGAGCGTCAGCAGGGCGAGCGCGATCATGCCGCCACCATGCCGGCCTGGCGAAACCAAGTGACCGCATCGGCCAAGGCCTGCTGCGCCGGCCGCGCGCGATAGCCGAGCGCGCCTTCCGCCTTCGCCGAGGAGAAATACATGGTCTTGCGCGCCATGCGCAGCCCATCGCAGGTGACGAACGGCTCTTTGCCGCTGACACGGCCCCAGGCTTCGGCGCCCAAGGCGATCGGCCAGATCAACGGGATCGGGATGCTGAGGCTTGGCGGCTTGCGGCCGGTGAGAGCGGCGATGCGGCGCAAGATTTCGGCGAGGCTCAGATTCTCGCCGCCCAGAATGTAGCGCTCGCCGACCCGACCCCTCTCCTCCGCCAAGAGATGACCCGCGGCGACATCGTCGACATGGACGATATTGAGGCCGGTATCGACGAAAGCCGGCATGCGGCCCGACGCGGCCTCGACAATCATGCGGCCGGTCGGCGTCGGCTTCACGTCGCGTGGGCCGACAGGCGTCGAAGGATTGACAATCACCGCCGGCAATTGGCGCTCCGCGATGAGCGCACGCACCGCCTCCTCGGCGAGGAATTTCGAGCGCTTGTAAGGGCCGATCATGTCGCCAAGCGTGCTGGGCGTCGTTTCGTCGGCGATGCTGCCGGGCGACAGCCCCAAAGTCGCGACGCTGCTGGTGTAGACGATGCGCTCGATGCCGGCATCGAGCGCCGCGAGCATCAACAGCCGCGTGCCTTCGACGTTGGCCCGCATCATCGGCGCTTCATCGCGCACCCAGAGCCGATAATCGGCGGCGACGTGATAGAGCGCGCCGCAGCCCTCGAGCGCGGCCGCGAGCGAGGCCGTGTTCTCGAGCGAGCCGAGCCGTATCTCGACATCGAGCCCGTCGATGTTGCGCCGGTCGCTCTGCGGCCGCAGCAGCACGCGGACCTTGCGGCCTTGCGCGAGCAGCGCGCGCGCGACCGCGGCGCCGACGAATCCGGAAGCGCCGGTGACGAGCGTTGGCCTGGATGATGGCGGCATGAAGCGAGTGGAAAGGAACCTGAATCAGCCGAGCGCGGCGCGGCGCGAATTGCTGCCGCCGGCGAGCTGGCGCGCGGTGGCACGCGCCTCGCGATCGAGCGCGTAGACATCATCGAGCGATGCAATGCGGCGGCCGGGCATGCGCTCGAGCGTTTGCTCAACCGCTGCCGCGATGTCGAGGAAGCCGATCTGGCCGTCGAGAAACGCCGCGACCGCGACCTCGTTGGCGGCGTTGAGAACGGTCGGCGCGCCGCCACCCGCGAGCAGCGCCGTGCGCGCGACGCGCAGCGCCGGGAAGCGCTGGGGATCGGGCGCCTCGAAAGTGAGCTGCGCCAGCTTGGCGAGATCGAGCCGCGGGCTCGGCGCCGGAATCCGATCGGGCCAGCCCAACGCGTTGGCAATCGGCGTGCGCATATCGGGCGAGCCTAGCTGCGCCAGCACCGAGCCGTCGCTGTAATAGACGAGGCCATGCACCACTGATTGCGGGTGGACGACGATGTCGAGGCGCTCGCTCTCCAGAGCGAACAGATGATGCGCCTCGATGACTTCGAGGCCCTTGTTCATCATGGTCGCGGAATCGACCGAGATTTTGGCGCCCATCCGCCAATTGGGATGCGCCACCGCCTGGGCCGGCGTTGCCGCCGCCATCGCCTCGACCGACGCCGTGCGGAACGGCCCGCCGCTCGCCGTCAGGACGATCTTCTCGATCGCCTTGCGCTGATCGGATTGGAAGACCTGGAAGATCGCGTTGTGCTCGCTGTCGACTGGCAGAAGCCGGGCGCCATGCGCCGCAGCCTCTTTGGTGACGAGCTCGCCGGCACAGACCAGCACCTCCTTATTGGCGAGCGCCACGATCGCGCCGCGCCGCACCGCCGCCAAGGTCGGCGCGAGGCCCGCCGCGCCGACGATCGCCGCCATCACCCAATCGGCCGGGCGCGCGGCGGCCTCGACCACGGCCGCGGTGCCGGCGCCCGCTTCGATGCCGCTGCCGGCGAGCGCATCCTTCAGCGTGCGATATTGGCTTTCATCGGCGACCACGGCGAATTTGGCGTCGAGCGCCTTCGCCTGTGCGGCGAGGCGCTCCGCGTTGCGCGAGGCGACCAAAGCCTCGACGGCGTAGCTCGCGCGATCGGCGGCCAGGAGCTCAGCGGTGTTGCAGCCGATCGAGCCGGTCGATCCCAAGACAGTGACGCGACGGTGGCGCGCCGGGCCTGCGCTCATAAAAACCGGTCTCCTTGCTCTGCGACAACCATTTTAGGGGAGAACGAGGCAAACCCCTAGATAGCAGTTTTCCAATTCGATTCAATGCGTTCTTCGACTCGGATGCCCAGGTCTCGCGCCGCGTCAGGCCATGCCGAGATAGGCGCGGCGCAATTCCGGGTCGCTTTCGAGCTCTTTGACCGGCCCCTCGCGAACAATATGGCCGGTCTCCATCACATAGGCGCGATCGGCGATGCTGAAGGCGGCGAAAACGTCCTGCTCGACGATCAGCACAGTAACACCGGAACGGCGGATATCGGACAATACGTCGAGGAGCTGATCGACGATCACCGGCGCGAGGCCGAGGCTCATCTCGTCTACCATCAGGAGCTTGGGCTCCGCCATCAGCGCCCTGGCCAGCGCGCAAATCTGCTGCTCGCCGCCGGAGAGGCTGCCCGCCATCTGGCGGCGCCGGTCGGCAAGGATCGGGAAGAGTTGATAGACGCGCTCGAAGCTGCGCGCGATCCCAGCCGGATCGCGGCGGCGGAACGCGCCCATCTGCAGATTTTCCTCGACCGACATGCGCTGAAACAGCTGGCGGCCTTCCGGCACCTGGACGAGACCGAGGGTGAAGACCTCCTCGGGCGAGAGCGGCAGAAGATCGCGGCCGGCGAAGCGGATCGAGCCGCGCGCGGCAATGACGCGCGACACGGCGCGCAGCAGCGTCGTCTTGCCGGCGCCGTTCGAGCCGACCAGCGCGACGATCTCGCCGGCCGAAACGGCGAGATCGAGACCGAACAGCACTGGCGCCGCGCCATAGCCGGCGCTGAGGCCCGAGACCGCAAGCAGGGTTTCGCTCATTGGCGCCGCTTGCCGAGATAGGCTTCGATCACGCGCGGATCGGCCAGCACGGCATCGGGCGGCCCCTCGGCGATGCGCTCGCCGTGATGCAAGACGAAGACCCGGTCGCTGAGGCTGCGGATGGCACGCATCACATGCTCGATGACGAGGATGGTCACACCCGAAGCGCGGATCTTCTTGATGATCGCCACCACCTCGTCGATTTCGGTATGCGTCAGGCCCGCCATCACCTCGTCGAGCAGCAGGAGCTTGGGCTTCATCGCCAGTGCCTTGGCGAGCTCCAGCCGCTTGCGGTCGGGCCCGCCGAGCTGATCGGCGTGCTGGTCCATGCGGTGCAGGAGCCCGGTGAATTCGAGGACCTCGCGCGCCTGCTCGCGCGCCATCGCCCGGTTGCGCTCGCCGCCCGCGAAGCCGAAGAGCGCGCCCACGGTCACGTTTTCGAGGACCGACAGGCGCGGAAAAGGCTTCATCACCTGGAAGGTGCGGCCGATGCCGAGATGAGCGCGGCGTTGCGGCGGCAAGCGGTCGATGCGCGTACCCTCGAAAAAAAGCGCGCCCTCATTGGGCAGGAGCGTACCGCTGATGACGTTGACGAGGGTAGTCTTGCCTGCGCCGTTCGGGCCGATGAGGCCGAAAATCTCACCCTGCCTCAAGGCGAAGCTCACATCGCCCAGGGCGACGAGGCCATGGAAGCGGCGTGTCACGCCGCGCGTTTCAAAGAGGGGCGTTTCGGCAGCGACGCTCATAGCCGGTGCATCTGGATATTCTGGAGGAAATAGCGCCAGCCGACGCGCCGCAGCCCCTCGGCGAGATCGATCAGGCCGCGCGGCATGAAGATGATCGCCAGCACGATGACGAGGCCGAAGAGCAGCGCCGCCGCGGTCGAAATGCTGCTCGCCAGAATCTGGTAGAGCGCGCTCAAGATGATCGAGCCGATCACCGGGCCGAGCACCGTGCCGGGACCGCCGAACATCGCCATGATGACCATGCGCACATTGATGGTCAGATCGAAGGCGCCCGCGGGATCGACGAAAGTGATCCAATAGGCATGGATGCCGCCGGCAATCGCGGTGAAGAAGGCCGAGAGCATCAAAGCCACGACTTTATAGAGCGTGGTGTTGACGCCCATCACCTGCGCCGCGTCCTCGTCCTCGCGAATGGCGACCAATCCCATGCCGAAACGGCTATGCGCGATCCAGGCGACCGTCGCCGTCGCCGCGACCAGGAGGGCGAGCGCCTCTTCATAGAACAGCGTGTCGTTGCGCGTGAGCGGCAGGATGAGGCCGATATTTCGGCCAGCGATGTCGAGATTGGCGATCACCGCCGCGAGCGTCGCCGACAGGCCGAGCGTCGCGATCGCGAAGAAATGGCCGCGCAGCCGCAGGATCGGCAAGCCGATCACCACGGCGCAGGCGAGCGCCAGCGCCGCTCCGAGCGCGAGCCCGACCCAGAACGGCAAGGCGAGCTTCACCATGGCAATCGCCGTGCCGTAGGTGCCGAGACCGTAGAACGCCGAGTTTCCAAAGGAGGCGTAGCCCGTATACCCGCCGAGGATGTTCCAGGCCTGCGCCACGGTCGCGGCAAGCAGCGCATCGATGCCGTATTGAATGATGACCGCATCGCCGCTCAGCGGCACGAGAGCAAGGATAACGACAGCCAGGCCGAGGAGCGATAAGCGCAGCATCACGCGCCGCGCAAGCTGCGCGCCGGGCGCGCGACGAGGATCAGTACGAGGAGACCGAAGCTGATTGCGTCGGTGAAGGTCGGGCCGATATAGATCGCGGCGAGAGCCTCGGCGATGCCGATGACGAGCCCGCCGAGGATAATGCCAAAGGGGTTCTCGAGCCCACCCATGATCGCGATGACGAAGGACTTGGCGGTGAGCGCCGCGCCGATATAAGGATCGATCTGCGAGACGAGGCCGAAGAGCCCACCCGCCGCACCCGCGAGCGCCGCACCGATGCCGAAGGTTATCGCGTAGAGCCGCGCCGGCTCGACGCCATAGAGCCGCGCCGCCACGAGGTTCTGCGACGTTGCGCGGATGGCGCGCCCGAGCCGCGTCCGCTCCAGCAGCAGCCACAGCGCCGTCGCGAGCAGCAGCGCGACGAGGAACGCCGCCAGCCGCACGCTCGGCACGGTGATCCCGCCCCAAGACATGTTCGCACCGGCGTAGCTCGGATTGATCGCGCGCACATCGGCGCTGAAGGCGAGCTGGGCGAGATAGGTCAAGACGATCTCCAGCCCGAAGGTGATCAGCAGCGTGTTGAGCAGAGCCGAGCGGATGATGAGATTGAGCACGAAGCGCTGCAGCCCATAGCCGAGCACGAACATCACCGCCATGGCGATCGGCAGCGCGGCGAAAGGATCGATTCCCAAGCCGGTGAAAAGGAAATAGACGCAATAGCCGCCCAGCATGATGAGCGCGCCATGCGCAAGATTGACGATGTTGAGCACGCCCCAAACCAGCGCCATGCCGAGCGCCATGAGGCCATAGAGACCGCCCAAGAGCACGCCGTTGACGAGGAGTTGCAGGAAGAGCATGGCGCCGCGCTTGCCCCTATGCGGCGCGCTTTGCCCGTGCGCGCGGGCGAGAGGATAACCGTGCCGAGCCGCGCGCGATGGCGATGCGCGGCGCCCTTCCCCCCTGTTCAACGATCTGGCTCATCACGACGAGCATGTTGCCTCCTCTGCTTGACAGAAACCGGCCGCCGCTTCAAGCCTCCTCGCCGCAGCTCAGGGCTTCAGCCGATGGACGATCGCAAACTCCTGGTTCGCAGAGACGATGTTGGCGGGATCGCCGTCCTGACGATCGACAATCCGCCGGTCAATGCCACCAGCCACGCGCTGCGCGTCGCGCTCAAAGCCACGCTCGAAGCGGCGCTTGCCGAGCCTCCAACCAAGGCCGTCCTGCTGCTCGGCGCCGGGCGCGGCTTCATTGCCGGTGCCGACATCGCGGAGTTCGATCGCCCGCGCCTTGCTCCGCTCAACCCGGCGATTATCGCCGTCATGGAGGCAAGCGCCGTTCCGGTGATCGCCGCCATCCACGGCCACGCGCTCGGCGGCGGACTCGAGCTGGCGATGGGATCTCACTACCGCGTTGCAACGCAAGAGGCGCGCCTCGGCCAGCCCGAGGTGAAGATCGGGCTCATTCCCGGCGCGGGCGGCACGCAGCGCCTGCCGCGCCTCGTCGGGCTTCCGCTTGCCCTCGAGATGATCGCCGGCGGCGATCCCATCGGCGCCAAAGCTGCGCTCGAGGCAGGGCTCATCGACGCGATCATCGCGGGCGAGCTGCGCGCCGGCGCGATCGCCTTTGCCGAAAAAATCCTGCGCGAGGGCCGGGCGTTGACGCGCGTGCGCGATCGAGCGCCCCCTGCCCCGCCCGATGCGGATTTCTTTTCCCGCGCCCGTGCCGATCTCGCGCGGCGCAAGCCGGCGCTCGAAGCGCCGCGGCGCGCGATCGATGCGCTCGAAGCGGCGCTGCTGCCCTTCGATGAGGGGCTTGCGCGGGAAGCCGCGATTTTCGCCGAGACGGTGACGAGCAGCCAATCGAAGGCGCTGCGCCATCTCTTCTTCGCCGAGCGCGACGGCGCCAGGAGCGCGGCGATCCCGGCGGGGACGCCGGCTCGAGCGGTCGAGCGCGTGGCGGTGATCGGCGGCGGCACGATGGGCAGCGCGATTGCGATCTGCTGCGCCGATGCCGGCCTGTCGGTGACGCTGATCGAGAGCGACGGCGCAGCGCTCGGGCGGGCGCAGGCGGCGCTCCGCCGGCACTACGAGGCGAGCGCAAGGCGCGGCCTCGCCGCCGCCGAGATCGAGCACCGGCTTTCCGCGATCGCCGGCACGACCGCGCTGGAAGAGGCCCGCGCCGCCGATCTCGTGATCGAAGCCGTGACCGAGGACCTGTCCCTCAAGCAGAGGATTTTTACCGCGCTCGACCGAATCACGAAGCCCGACGCGATCCTTGCCAGCAACACCTCCTATCTCGATCTCGACGAGCTCGCTGCCGCGACAGGCCGGGCCGATCTCGTGCTCGGCCTCCACTTCTTCTCTCCCGCCACCATCATGCGCGCCATGGAAGTCGTGCGCGCGGCGAAAACCTCGGCCGCCGCGCTCGCGACCGGGATGGCGCTCGGCCGCAAGATCAGAAAGCTTCCTGTGGTTGTCGGGGCCTGCGACGGCTTTGTCGGCAATCGGCTCTTGACCCAGCGCGGCCGTGAGCTCGAGCGCCTGCTCGCGGAAGGGGCGACGATCGAGGCGATCGATCAGGCGATGGTCGCCTTCGGCTTTCCCATCGGCCCCTGCGCCGCCGGCGATCTCGCCGGGCTCGACATCTCTTACCGCGCGCGCAAGCAGCGTGGCCGCCACTGGCCTTTGGCCGATGCGATCGTCGATGCAGGTCGGCTTGGGCAGAAGAGCGGTGCCGGTTATTACCGCTACGAGGCAGGCAGCCGCGCGCCCATGCCCGATCCGGAGGCGCAGCGCATTCTCGATGCGGCACGCGGTTCGGCAGCGCGCGCGAACCTGCCGCGCGAGGCGATCGTCGCGCGCTTTCTCGATCCGATGATCAATGAGGGTGCGCGCATTCTCGAGGAAGGCATCACCGAGCGTGCCGGCGATATCGACGTGATCTGGGTCTATGGCTATGGCTTTCCCGCTTATCGGGGCGGGCCGATGCGCTATGCCGATGAGATCGGTCTCGGCGCCATCTGCGAGCGGCTCCAACAATCGGCGCGGCGCTTTGGCGATGAGGGGCTCGCGCCTTCGCCGCTGCTCGTCCGCCTCGCGCGCGAAGGCAAAAGCTTCGCCGATTTCAGGCGATCGTAACGGCTACGCCGTCACCTCATTGGCGACTGGGATCTGCGCGACGCCGTAGCCCGCTTCGATCGGGATGCACCACATCGCGCCCTCGGGCGTATCGCGATGCTCCGGGCAGACAGCGACGATGGGGTCGGCCCGCGCCGCGGCAAAGGCGATCTCGCGGCTACGGCTGCGCGCCAGCTTCAAAAGATTGAAGCGCGTCGCGAAGATCATCTTGACGCGTTTGGCCGTGCCGTCAGCGGCGGCGCGCGCCGGCTCGACCCAGATCGAATCCACCGCCTCGGCGCCGTCATGCAGCGCCTCCTGCGCCTCGGGCGCCGGCGCCAGATAGAAATAGGTATCGAACCGCCGCGGCCGCGGCTTGGGCGTGATCCAATGCGCGAAGGGCACGAGGAGATCGGTCGCAAGCTCGAGCCCGCCTTCGATCACCAACTCGGCAAAATCGGGCGCGCGTCCGTATTTCGCCCTGAGTTGCTCCTCGATCGCCGCGAGCGCCGCGCCGCTCACCAGATCCGCGGCACCCGCCGGACGCGCGAGCAGGAGCCGCGCTTCCTCGAAGGTCTCGCGGATGGCGCAGACGCGCAGCGCAAGCTCCGGGATGCCCTCGCCCGGCACGGCGCGGCAGCGCGCAAGCAACGCCGCCCCGGCATCGCCGGGATCGAGCCGTCCGCCGGGAAAGACCAGCGCACCGCCGGCGAACACCGCCTCGGCATGCCGGGTGATCATCAGCACCTCGATCCCGTCGCCGCGGTCGCGCAGCACCAGTACCGTCGCGGCGAGCGGAATGCTCTCGTTCATCCGCCGGTCCTGCTACCCGAATAGGCAATGCGCCATACCGTGCCCGAGCCGTCATCGCTGACAAGGAGCGCGCCGTCCTTTGCCACCGCGACGCCGACCGGGCGGCCGCGCACCGCGCCCTTGGCGGAGACGAAGCCGGTCATGAAATCCTCGTAAACGCCGGTCGCGCGGCCATCCTTCATCTCGACGCGAATGACCTTGTAGCCCGTGGGTTCGCCGCGGTTCCACGAGCCGTGCAGCGCGACGAAGAGATCGTTGCGGTATTCGGCCGGGAACTGCGCGCCGGTATAGAAGGTGATGCCGAGCGGCGCCGAATGCGGCTGGATCAAGACATCGGGCACGACCACCTGAGCGCCGGGAACGGGCGGCGTGCCGTCGACGCGCGGGTCGCGATGATTGCCGATATAGAAATAAGGCCAGCCGTAGAACTTCCCCTCCTCGACATGGGTGACGAAATCCGGCGGCAAATTATCGCCGAGCCTGTCCCGCTCATTGACCGAGGTCCAGAGCGCGCCGCCCACGGGGTTGAACGCTATCGTCACCGGATTGCGCAGGCCGGAGGCAAAGACGCGCCGGCCGCTGCCATCGATCGAATATTCAAGGATATTGGCGCGGAAGCGCTCCGCATTGCTCGTGCCGATATTGCTGGAGGAGCCGACCGCGACCAGGAGATGCTTGCCGTCCGGCGTGATAAGAATGTCGCGCGTCCAGTGGCCGCCATCGGGCAAGTTGCGGATCACGGTTTCGGCCGGACCGCGCGCCTTGGTATCACCCGGCTGATAAGGAAAGCGCACCACCTCGCCTTCCGATGCGACATAGACGAAGCGCGGATCGGGCCCGGGCGGATAAAACGCGATGCCATAGGGACGCGCCGGCACCTCGGCGAAGGTCTCGACGCTCGCCTTGGCGGCGCCCTCGGCCGCGCGCAAGACGCGGATGCGGCCGGCGCCGCTCTCCGACAGAAAGATGTCGCCATTGGGCGCGAGCTTCATCTGGCGCGGCTCGCGCAAGCCGCTCGCGAAGACCGAGACCGAGAAGCCGGGCAGCACTTGCGGCCCGTTGCTTTCGGCGCGCCGCTCGTCGCGCGGCGTTGGCACCGCTGCCGGTGCAAAGGGCGGCGGCAGATCGCCGAGCGTGATCTTGTGCCGGACGCCCGGCGCGTCGCGCAGCGCGCCGCCGAAGGCTTGTGCGCCTTGATAAAACGGCTCGGCGGCGCGTACCGCGCCGCCGGCACCGAGCGTCAGCGCCGCTAGCAGCGCAAGTCCGAGGGCGTTTCGCGCAAGCCGCTGCTGTGGCATCGACTCCTCCGAGATCTCCTCAGATCTTGAAGCTCTCGAATGTCTCGGGCGCGAATAGCTCTTCGGGCTTGAGGCGCTGCGGCGAGAGCCCCTGCTCGTGGTGATAGCGCAGGAAAGTGTCAAGCACATGGCGGTTGGGCTCGAAGCCATAGGCCCACCAATCATCGCCCAGGATGCGTTGCGCCTCCTCCACCTGGGCCATCTGCCAAGGCAGCATGGTCTGGTAGGCCTCGTGATGGTGGAAGCCGTCATAGACCTTGCGCTGCGCCGCAACGAAAGCCTTGAAGAGCGCTTGCGCGATCCAGCGATTGGCTTCGTAAACCTCGCGCCGGATCGCCACGGTATGCATGATCGGAAAAATACGCGTCTTGCGAAAATAAGCGCGCTCGACCTCGACGTAATTCTCGTGCAGGCGCTTTACCGCCTGCGGCGCGCTATAGAAGGTCGAGGGGGGATGCGGCGCCTGAATGGCGTCGATCTCGCCCGCCTCGATCATACCGGAGAGCGTCTTTTCCGTCGGGATGGTGCGGACGCGGAATTTCTCGGGCAGGTTCAGCGTGATCTTCTCTTCTCGTCCCGGCTCGAACAACCCGCCGGTGAAATAGTCGGGGCTCGCCGGATCGACCCCATACTCGTCCTGAAGAATGCCGCGAATCCACACCGGCGCCGTCAATTGATATTCGGGCGTGCCGATGCGCTTGCCCGCCAAATCCTTCGGCTCCTTGATCCCGCTCTTGGCCGAGACGAAGGTGAAGCCGTGGCGGAACATGCGCGAGGGAAAGACCGGGATCGCGATGAAGGGCCGCTCCGGCCGCGACAGCGACACGCAATAGGAGGAGAGCGACATTTCCGCGATCTCGAACTCGCGGTTCCGCGCCATGCGGAAAAAGGTCTCCTCAACCACATTGGTGAGGCAGTTGAGATCGATCCCCTCGGGAGCGACGCTGCCATCGACAAGCGCGCGCGTCCGGTCATAGCCCCAGCATGAAAACGACAAACGCAATTTCGACATCGACGATTTCCTATCCCCTTTGCGGCACGGGCGTGATATTGCCACCCGCGAGGCTTTGCCGCCACCTCGGCTTTTTGAAGGAGATTGCGATGACGATACTGACCCTCGCCCAAGCTTCGACCATCGTCGACAAGGCGCTCGAGCATGGACGACAGGCGAAATTCAAGCCGCTGGCCGTCGCCGTGCTCGATGCCGGCGGGCATCTCATGGCCTTCAAGCGCGAGGACGGCGCGAGCATCATGCGGCCGCAGATCGCCCAGGGCAAAGCCTGGGGCACGCTCGGTATGGGCTTTGGCGGCCGCGAATTCGCCCGCCGGGTGCAGTCGGGCCCCGCTTTTCTGACGGCGCTGATGGTGGCATCGGAAGGCAAGGTCGTGCCGGCGGCCGGCGGCGTTCTCATCCGCGATAGCGGGCGCGCAATTATCGGCGCCGTCGGCATTTCGGGCGACACCTCGGAGAACGACGAAGCTTGCGCGGTCGCGGGGATCAAGGCCGCGGGGCTCACCGCCGACACGGGCGAGCAGGTTTAGGCCGAACCTGCCTCAGACGCCGCGCCGGCCGCGCCGGAACGGGAAAGGCCGCCAAATGACGCGCTTGCGGTAGAGCGAGGGAAAGGGATCGCGCGCCGCGGAGGGCGCGTAGGCGCGCGCATTCTCGATCACCGCGGCGCCCATCGTCTCGAGCGCGATGAAGCCCGCAACATTGCCGACGCGCGGGATGCGCTGCGTGCCGCCTACGACGATGACGAGCCGCGCGCCGCGCCGCGCCAGCCGCCCGATCACCTGGAACATCGTGTCGCCCGGCCGCGCGAGCACGAAATCATTGCGCGCGACGTCGCCGAGGGTGAGCCCCTCCTCGCGCGGCTGCCATAGCTTGAAGCCGGGATCGAGACGGAGATAGCCGGCGATGCGATTGCCGTCGGCGATGATGACGTGAAGCGGCCGGCCGGTCTCGACCAGCGAGGCAAGCGTGTCGGAGAGCTTGGCATCGCCGGGGCGGAGCTCGAAATCGGTCGACATGGCGCGGCCGGCGAGGCGAATGCGATACATATTCGCCTGAAGTGAATCGGGCACTTCATGGCCCTTGCCGGCGAGCTTCAGCGTGTAGACGCTTTGCGGAAGGACGGCGCGGCGCACCGCGAGCGACAAGGTCACCGCGATGATCAGCGGCACGATCACGTTGTAATCGCGGGTGAGCTCGAACACCATGACGATCGCCGTCATGGCGGCGCCGGTGGTGCCGCCGAGCATGCCCGCCATACCGACGACGGCGTAATCCGGAAGATTGACGTTGAGCTGCGGCACGAGCAGGTGCGTCACATTGCCGACGACCCCGCCGAGCGAGGCGCCGATGATGAGCGAGGCCGAGAAGACGCCGCCGCTGCCGCCCGAGCCCAAGGTCAGGGTGGTCGCAACGAACTTCGCCGCGAACAGCAGCAGCAGGAAGGCCAGGCCGGTGTCGTCGCCGCGCAGGATATCCTGCAGCGCCGCGTAGCTCGGCCCCTGCAGCTGGTAATTGCCGGAAATGAGCAGCATTCCGTAAATCATCAGCCCGACGACCAGCATCGCGGCGGCGTGGCGCAGATAAGGATGGGGCACGAGCGCCGAGAGGCGCCGCTCGGTCGCTCCCAGCGCCCAGATCATGAACCAGGACGCAAAGCCGAGCAGGATGCCGAAGACGACGTAAGGCACCAGATCGGCGACGCCCGAGATATGCAACTCGGGCGCGATCACCGTCTGCACCAGGAAGGTCGGCTGCAAGCCGTAGAACAGGCGGGCGACGAAGGTGCCGGCGCCGGCCGCGATCGTCACCGGCAGCAAGGTGCGCGGGCTGATCTCGGGCATCATCAGCTCGACCGCGAAGACGATCGAGCCGAGCGGCGCGTTGAAGGCGGCGGCGAGCCCCGCGGCGCCGCCTGCCGCGACGAGCGTCATGCGCTGCCACTGCGCCAAATTGATGAGCCGCGACAGGCGCGAGGCTAGCGCCGCGCCGATCTGCACGATCGCCGCTTCGCGGCCAACCGAGCCGCCCGAGCCGCTCTGAATGCCGGCGGCAAGGGATTTGACGAAGGCCGGAGCCGAGCGCACCCGCCCCTCGCGGTAATAGATCGCGTCGATGATGTCGGAGACGCCCTGCCCGCGCCGGTCGGCGGGCTCGAGGCGGGTCAGGAACACCACCGCCATGCCGCCGATCAGCGGCGACAGAATCACGAGCGGACCCAGCCAGCTCGCCGGCGTGTGCACGTTCGGGTCGTAATAGAGCGAGAATTCGCCGAGGAAGAAGAAATCGTGAATGGCGGCGACCACGGCGCGGAACGCAACGCCGGCGAGGCCGGTGGCAACGCCAAGCGCCAGCGCCGCCGCCGAAAGCTCGGCGAGCGTCGCAACGCGCCCTTCCGCCGCGGTCACGGATTTGTCCCGCACGATCGCTCCATCCCGGCGCGCCCGTCCGCGCCGGCCTTGTCGGATAACGCCCGGCATAGCGCGTTGCGCCGCCCTATTGGGAGGGTGCTCGCAAAAAAGCCGTCTCTGTTGCCGGAATATCGCATCGCCGGGGCGCAGGACCATGCCGCTGACAGGGGCGGCCGGCCGCGCTAGGAATCGGCAATGGACGATCTACCGCCGTCGCCCCCTCCCCTCCCACCGCACGTGCCGCCGGTCGAGCCCGAGCTCCTGGGATCGGCGATCTTTCTTTTTCGGGAATATCTCGAGCAGCTCGCCGCCGAAACGCCTCCGCCCGATGAGGAGGCGGAGGACGAAGCGCCGCCGATCGATACACGGGCCGTGCTCGATCTCTTCGCCGAGGAATTGGGCACCGGGGTCCAGGCGACGCTGACGCTCTATCTACGCGTCACCGCGCTCTATCGGCTCTTAGCGCAAAGCCCGTCACTCGCCGCCCTGGCGATCGACCCCGAAGAGCCGGGCGGCACCTTCACCGAGAACGCGCTGCTGGCGGCCGCCCGCCTCGATCTCAACGTGACGCGCCGCGGCGCCGACGGCGCCGCCGATTTCGATCCCCGCCAGTTCCGCGCCGCTCTCGATCGCGCCTGAGACCGGCCTATTCCGCGGCGGCGGGCCCGCCGCGCCCGCGCCGCGGATCGATACGCCGCAGCAGCATCAGCAGCGGCACCGCGCAGACCGTGAGCACCGTCATCATCATGAAGGCATCGAGGTAGGCGATCATCGTCGCCTGCCGCGTGACCTCGGCGTTGAGCGCGCCGAGGCCGGAAGCGGTATGGAGATTCCAGATCGCCGCGATATCGGGCATGCGCAAGGCGCTGTTGAAGGGCGAGACATGCGTCGCCAGCGTCTGATGGTTCGCCTGGATCGAGTTCGCGAGATACGCTTCGGCGATCGAGATGCCGATGCTGCCGCCAATGTTGCGCACGAGGCTGTAGATCGCCGTGCCTTCGTTGCGGAGCTGCGGGGCAAGCGTGCCGAAAGAGGACAGCGAGAGCGGCACGAAGATCAGCCCCATGCCGACACCTTGGGCGATGCCGGCCCAGGCGATCGGCCACCATCCCATCTCGAGCGTCCACCCCGTCGGCAGCCAGAAACCATAGGCACCGATGGCGAAGCCCACCAGCATCAGCAACCGCGCGTCGTAGCGGGTGGTGAGCCGGCCGACGATCATCATCGATCCCATGGTGCCGATACCGCGCGGCGTCATCAGCCAGCCGGCGGTCTCGACCGGATAATTGTAAAGCTCTTGCAGCAGCGTCGGCAGCAGCGCGGTGGAGGCATAGAGCACCATCGCGATAAGGAACATCAGGATCTGGCCGGCCGAGAAGTTCCAATCCTTGAAGATGCGCAGATTGATGAAGGAATTCTTCGCCGTCGCCGCATGGACAAGGAAGATCCAGAATCCGGCAATGGCGAGGCCGAGCTCGACGAGGATTTCGGTCGAGCCGAACCAGTCCTTGAGCTCGCCGCGGTCGAGCATCATCTGCAGCGCGCCGATGCCGAGGCTCAGCATGGCAAAACCGAAGAAATCGAAGCTACGCCGGTTCTGCCTCGATTCATGAAGGAACAGCGCGAGGCCGAAAGTGGCGAGGATGCCGATCGGCACGTTGATGTAGAAGACGTAGCGCCAGGAGTAATGCTCGGTGAGCCAGCCGCCAAGGGTCGGCCCGAGGATCGGGCCGAGCATCACCCCGACGCCCCAGATCGCCATGGCCCGCCCTTGATGCGCCGGCGGGTTGATCTCGAGCAGCACGGACTGCGCCAAGGGCACGAGCGCCGCGCCGCAGATGCCCTGAACCAGGCGATAGAACACGATCTGATAGATGCTGCCGGCGATGCCGCACAGCGCGGAGGCGATGGTGAAGCCGACGATCGAGAGCACGAAGACGCGCTTGGTGCCGAAGCTCGTCGCGAGCCAGCCGGTGAGCGGCGTGGCGATCGCGGCCGCGACGATGTAGGAAGTCAGCACCCAGGTGACCTGGTCCTGCGCGACCGAGAAAGTGCCCTGCATATAGGGCAGCGCGACATTGGCGATCGTCGTATCGAGCGCCTGCATCATGGTCGCCGCCATGATCGAGATGGTGATCAGCCCGTGATGCTTGACCGCCGTGAAATGGCCGCCGGGCTGGCTCATTGCCGCGACGCGGTCTCCGGCCGGCTCCAGGGCGTCAAATTGCGCGTATCGACGCTGCAACTGGCGCTCATGCCCGCGCGCAGCGGATGATCAAGATCGGGATTCTCGATCGCCATGCGCACCGGCACGCGCTGCACGATCTTGACCCAATTGCCGGTCGCGTTCTGCGGCGGCAGGACCGAGAATTCCGAGCCGGTTCCGGCGCTGATGCTGTCGACCCGCGCGTTGAAGGTCTTGTTCGGATAGGTGTCGATGTCGCAGGTCGCGGACTGGCCCGGCCGCATCCGGGTCAGGTCGGTCTCCTTGAAATTGGCCTCGATCCAGGCGCGGTCGGTCTCGACCAGGTTGAAGGCCGGGCTTCCGGCAGAGAGATATTGCCCGACCGGAAGATTGTTCACCTTCGTCACATAACCATCGGCCGGCGCGCGCACCACCGCATAGGAGAGATCGAGCGCGGCCTTGTCGACCTGGGCCTGCGCCTGCATCACCACGGGGTTCTGGTCGGTCGGCAGATCGGGATGGCCGCCGAGGCTGGCGAGGACGTTGTTGAGCTGCTGCTCGACCGCGGCGACCTGCTGGCGCGCATTGTCGAGATTGTGGCGCGCCTCGTCGAATTTCGCCTGCGTCGTCACATGGGTCGCGAGCAATTGCTTCTGCCGGTCCGCCTCGCGCTGCATGTAAGCGAGCGTGTCCTGCGCCGCTTTCAGATCGGCGACGCGCTGATGATAGGTGGCGCGCAGACCATCGACCTGAAGCCGGGCGCTGGCGAACTGCGCCTTGGCATGCTCGAGCGCGATGCGGAACGGCGCGTCATCGAGGCGGAAGAGGACCTCGCCTTTGGCGACCCATTGATTGTCCTTGACCTCGACCGCGACGACGCGGCCGTTGATATCGGCGCTGATCGCGAGCTTGTCGGCCTGGACATAGGCATCGTCGGTCGAGGCCGAGCTCCCGGCGGAGAAATAGAGATAGGCGGCGATGCCGATGAGGACCAAGGGCACGCTCACCATCAGCGCGAGGCGCAGCCAGCCGCTGTTGAAGCGCGCGCGGGTATC
>DATNGG010000099.1:0-17863 GCA_035605975.1 Allostellaceae bacterium
AAACCCAGCGCCCAGCCGCCAAGGCTGAGTACTTTGGACGTATCGCCCGCATCCATCGCGGCGGTAAGCGCGGAGCAAGTATCCTCGCTCGGCGCGAGAATTTTAATGCGTTGTTGAGCCATGGCCGGAGCGGTGAGCGCAACGAGCGCAAGTCCGGCGAAGATCAGCATCCGCATCATTTGCCCCTGGGTGTCGCAACGCTCCGCGCCCATCTTCCTGCGCGTCGGCCGCAAAGAAAAGCCCCGCCGGAGCGGGTCCTCAGGAGTTGCCGATCCAGGCGGATCAAGCGGAGTTAGGTCGATAGCGGGCCTGTCGAGCGGCGAGCGCCGACGCGCATAGTGCGCTCACGCCACCTTGGGGCGCGGCGTCGCGGACGCGGGGCTCGCATGGCGCGCGATGAAGTCGGCGAGACGGCCCTGCCAATCATCCTCCTCGTCGCGGCTGAAGGCCGAGCTGAAATCGGCGCCGGTCGAGAGCCCGGCGGGCAGGTAGAATTCGTTGCCGCGGTGGCGGATGCGCGGCGCGAGCTCGTTGCCGGGCAACCAAAGATGCTCGCGGCTCGAATGGCTGGTCTCGACGATGGTTAGGCCGCCGATCCTCAGGATGAGCGCCGCGTGATCGGGCTTGGCGCCGATCAGCCGGCCATGGCCGAGATGGCTGAGACCAAGCCGCGCGATCGCCTCGCTGCCGCCGACGACGAGCGCATCCTCGATCCGGCCGAGATAGGAGAGCCAGAAATGGCGGCGCAGCCGAATCTGCTCCGGCGCATCGCGCTCGGCCGCGGCGGCAAGGCCGAAGAAGCCCTCGATCGTCGCCTCGGAAAGCCAGCGCCGCATCACCCTCAGGGCTTGCGGCCGCATCTTCTCCCAAAGCGCCGTCTTGACCCGCGCATCGCCGTAATGATCGAGCAGGAATTGCAGAATTTTGCGCTTCAGCGTCTCGGGCGGCGAGGTTTCCTGCCAGGGCAGCAGCAAGGTCTCGGCGAGATTCAGCGCGACCGCGCGGGCGCGGCCCGACCGCGCCGCGGCCTGGCTGGGGCGAAACCCGTTCTCATGCAGCGCCAGGGCGATGAGCCGCTCGGCGAGAGCGGGACGCCGCGCGAGCTGCGTCTCCGCGCACGCCGCCGCCTCGCCCAGCGCCTCGAGCATCAGCCCGCCCGATGCGACACGGCCCGAAAGCTTCCAACGTTCGCAGAATTGCGCATCGCTCTCCTCGCTCGCGAGGAAGGCCTTGGCGATGTTGCCGGGCGCCTGCGGCACGGCGAAAACCTCGAAGGCTTGGGCAAGCGCAGGCCAAGGCGGCAGGAGCCGCTCGGCGCGCGCGGCGAGCCACTTGCCGACCCGCGCAATCGAGGGCAGCCGCGGATCGAACGACGCCGCCCAAGCGGCGGCGACGCGGCAGGCTTGGATGCGGCGCCAGGGCTGGTCGATCCAATCGAGATAGGCGTTGAGGAATTCCGCATGCTCGGCGGGCGGCTCGGGCCGGTCCCACAGCACCCAGGCGATATCGAGCCGGTCGGCGGTCGCGATGTTGTCCCACTCGAAGCGCGCGAGGCGCAGACGCTGCACCAGCGCCGCCAATTCGCGCGCCGAGCGCCGCGGCTCGCCGCCATCGCCATGGAGCTCGACGAGCAGCTTCGCGAGCGGCCCCAGCATGTCCTGTGGCGCAGTGAAAGGCAGCGCGGGCTCGCTGCGCAGGGATTGGTTGAGGGCCTCGCGCAGCATTTCTCAGGGTTTCCTTGTCTCGTCGATCAGCCCCGTCATCGCGTCGAGCTGCGGCGTCTCCGAGCGCGCCATGATGAAGCGCAGCTCGATGCGGCGGTTGCGCTGCATCGCTTCGGCGCTCTTCGCATCATCGACCGGACGCGTCGCGCCATAGCCGGAAACGCCGATCAGCCTTTCGCCGCGATCATTGGCGAGCTTTGCGAGGCCCGGCACGTAACCGACGAGACGTTTGAAGGTCTCGGTGGCGCGCGCCGCCGACAAATCCCAATTGTTCTTGAAGCGCTCGGTGCGGATCGGCGTCGCGTCGCTATGGCCCTCGATATAAACCGCGTCGAGCCGGCCCTTGGCCTTGCCTGCGCATTGCGCGAGCGGTCCCGCATCGGGAACGACGGCATAGCAGGGAAGGACGAGATCGAGCGCCCGCGCGAGCAGCTTCAATTTCGGCAGCGCGTCGCGATAGGTGTCGGCCGAGCCTTGCGGGAAGATGATGTCGCCGCCCAATTGCAGCGTGCCGTTCTCTTCGTCGATGGTCACCGGCAGCACGCCTTTGAGGATCCGCGCCACGTCGTAGAGCATTTGGTGGCGCGCGAGCGCCGTGTCGCTCGGCCGCAATTGCGTCTCCATGCGGCTCTCGGCGCTGTGGAGATTCATCGCGAACCCAACCAGCATGATGATGAAGATGAAGATGAGGCCGAGCATCAGATCGGTCATGGAGGCGAAGTAGTCGCCCCCCTCGCCCGCGGCGCGTGCGCCGTGCTGTCCCGCCGCTGCCGCCCTGCGGCGCATCTCAGGCAGCCTTCCGCTTGGTGTCGCCCGCCAGCATCTCCGCGACCTCGCGCAGCTCCTCGGTGCCGACCGAGAGCGCCTGCATGCCCTCGGCGAGGCTGCGGTCGAGCTTGCCGACGAAATCCATCACTTCCTTGCCGAAGGCGCGCGTTCCGCCCTGGAGGCGCTCGAACACCGCTTCGAGCTCGCTATCGACCTTCTCGAAGCGGCTGCGGTAATTGTCCCAGACCGAGGAGGCTTTCTCGGAAAGCTGCGCCACGGCGCGGCCCATCTCGGCCATGTCGCGCTGCGCCGCGCCGACACGGTCGGCGACCACGCGCAACTCGCTTGCGACTTGCTTCGATTGCTCGACCGAGGCGGCGATCGGCGCCGCCGATTGCATCCAGCTCTCGGCGCTCTGATCGAGCGCGCGCTTCGCGCCCTCGAGCGAGCCGACGATGTCGCGCATGCTCTCCGCCTGATCGCGGATGCCGCCATTCACCTGATCGAAGCCGCCGATGACGCCGCCGAGGCGGCGTGCCAGCTCGTCCGCGGTGAGGAGCAGCGCCTTGGTCGCCTGGCCGACACCGCGCGCCGCTTCATCGCCGGCGCTCTTCAAGGAATCCATCATGCCGCGCGAGGCCTTTTCGGCCGCGCCCGCGAAGACCGCCTCGCCGCGCGCGAAGCTCTCGCCGAGAGCGTCGATCCGCGCGCCGAGCTTCGCGACGCGTGCCTCGACATCCTCGCCGAGCGTCGCCGAGGCGCCGACGAGATGGTTCGCAGCTAGGCTCATCCGGTCGGCGAACACTTGGCCCGAAGCGCCGATATGGGTCTGCATCTGCGCGATGGCGGTTCCGACATCGGCAAGCTTGCCCGCAAGCTGCTTCATCTCGACGCCCGCCGTACCGCGCATCTCGGTGAGGAAATCACCGAGCACTTGCTTCAGCCCGTCCTGCGCGACGGCCGCATCGACGGCCGGCGCTTGGACCGCCGCTCCCGCCGGCACCGCGCCGAGGCCCGCGCCGATTTTCGTGAGCAGCGCCGATTGCTCGCGTGTCGCCGCCAGCTGGTCATAGGCCAGCGACTCGCTGACGAGCGGCGCCATGTTGCGCTCGAGCTCGGCGCAGAGACCTTGCGCCGCGCCCTCGATGGCATAGGTGACGCTGCGCGCCGCGACGGAGAGGAAAAGCGAGCAGCCGAGACCCGCGATCGAGGTCATGAACTTGAACGAGGCCGCGCTCAACAGCCCGTTCAAGGCTTCTTTCGCCGTCGCGACATCGGTCGAGGTGACGCCGGACGCGGCGAATTTCAGCGCCGCGACCAGGCCGATGAAGGTGAAGAGCAGGCCGATACCGACGAAATAGCCATGCGCCGCGGCGAAGAACCGCGTCGGGAACGCCCAGCTCGGGATCGCCTGCAGGCCCAAATACTCGTCCGGGCGCCGGGCATAGAGCACGCGAGCCTCGGCGGTCTTGAGGCATTCGCGGTAATCCCTCCAGGACGCGGCGAAGACCGAGTGCTGGAGCGCCGCATCGATGCGCCGGAAATTGCGGGCAAAATCGCCGCCGGTGCCGAGCGCGCGCAGCGTGCGGCGCAGCCGCGCGATCCGCAGCCAGGCGCTTGCCCCCCAGGCGATCAGCACGGCGAGCAGCACAAGCGCCGCGCCGATGATCGCCAGCGACAGGCGCAGCGGCATGTGGCCGTCGCTGAAATGATCGAGGAAGGCGGTGATGTCCGGGTCGAGCCGGTCGATGGCGGCGCCGAGAGCGATGAAGAGGTCCATGCGGGATCCGTTGCGCGGTCGATGAAAGGTAAGCCGCCGCCCGCTTCGCAAAAGCCGGGCCAGCTTGGTTAAGACGCGCAAGATGCGGCAAAGCCTTTCGGAATCACGTCGTCGCACCGTTCACGGCCGGCGCCGCGCGGCAGAATGATCCCCTATCGCCGCTTGCGAGGCGGCAGATTCTGCCGCCTCGCGGCGCGGGCGGCTCAGCTTTGCATCGCCGCGCGCACACCGCTAGAGTGCGCGGCACGATCGACGGGGAGGATGAATCGATGTGGACGAGACTTGCGGTCGCCGCGCTCGCGGCAACCGTGCTTGCAGGCACAGCCAACGCCGCCGCGGAGCATTCCTGGCGCCATTCCATGGTCAAGGCGAAGAGCGATGCCGGGATTGTCATGATGGTGACGAAGGGCTTTGCCGAGAAGCAGGGGCTGAAGCTCGACATCACCCAGGTGCAAAGCGACACGATCGCGTTGAAGGCGCTGCTCGCCGGCGAGCTCGACACCTATGAGGGCGGACCGGGCGGCGCCATGATTGCCGCGTCCCGCGGCGTCGATGTGAAGGTCGTCGGCTGCCAATGGCCGGGCCTGCCGCATGGCATCTTCGTGCGCTCCGGCATCAAGTCGGTGAAGGATCTCGTCGGCAAGACCGTCGCCATCTCGCAGCCCGGCGCCATGCCCGACGAGCTCGTCCGCACCCTTCTCGCCAAGGATGGCGTCCCCGCCGATAAGGTCAAATTCGCCAATCTCGGCGGCGATAATGACCGCTACAAGGCGCTGGTCGCAGGCGTCGCCGACGCGGCGGTGATCTCGGGCGAGTACACGCCGATCGCGCAAAAGGCGGGCGTGCACATGCTGGTCGCCGGCCGCGACGTGCTGCCCGATTACATGCGCGTCTGCATCATGACCACCGGCGCGGTGATCAAAGCGAAGCACGACGATCTGGTGCGCTTCCTCGCCGCCGAGATGGCGGCACTGCACTATGCGATGAGCCATCGCGCCGAGACCATCGCGCTGACCCAGGAGATCACCGGCCTGAAGGCCGACGATCCGCGCCCCGCCTATATCTATGACGATGCGGTCCGCACCCACGCCGTCGATCCCGACATCAACCTGCCGGTCGACAAGCTCGATTGGATGCAGCAGCAGCAGGTGAAAGCGGGCGACCAGCCGCATCCCGCCGATTTGTCGAAGGTGGCCGATCCCGGCCCGCGGCAAGCGGCGCTGAAGCTCGTCGCGAGCAAATAGCGGCCATCCGATTCTGGATCGCTTCGCCGCGCTCGCGATGACGAGGTTTGCCTGGAACTGCTTCGGCCATGGGTGAAGTCAACCTCATCGAGGTCTCGAAGCGCTTCACATTGAAGACCGAGGCCGGCCTGCAACAGGTGCAGGCGCTCGAGCGGGTGAGCTTTTCCGTGCGCGATGCCGAGATCGTCGTGCTGATCGGCCCGTCGGGCTGCGGCAAGACCACGGCGCTTCGCATCGCGATGGGGCTCGACGAGGCGAGCGCCGGCCGCGTCACCGTCGATGGCCGCGAGGTCAAGGGCTGCGGCCATGACCGCGGCATGGTGTTCCAGCATGCCGAGCTCCTGCCCTGGCTCACCGCCGCCCAGAACGTGATGTTCGGCCTCGAGATGAAGGGCATGCGGGGGCCGGCGCTCGGCGAGACCGCGCTGCGCTATCTCGCTCTCGTCGGCTTGGCCGATTCCGCGCAGCGCCGGCCGCATCAGCTCTCCGGCGGCATGAAGCAGCGCGTCGGCATCGCCCGCGCCCTCGCCATCGACCCGAAGGTCCTGCTGATGGACGAGCCTTTCGGCGCGCTCGATGCGCAGACGCGCGAGAACATGCAAGCCGAGCTCTTGGAGATTCACGCGCGCACGAAGAAGACGATCCTCTTCGTGACGCATGATCTCGACGAGGCGGTGCTCCTGGCCGATCGCGTCGTCATCATGCGGGCGGGCCGCGTGCAGGAGGTGATGCAGATCGAATTGCCGCGGCCGCGCGGCGATCTCGGCGCGCTGCGCGGCACGCCCGAATTCGCGGCGGCGCGCTATCACATCTGGCAGGCGCTGCACGCGCCGCAAGCGATGCTCCAATGACGAGTGGCGCAATCGCATATGATCGCTGCAGGAGCATTCCGCGCCCTTCGACTGCGCGCTTTGCGCGCGCTCAGAGTGAGGAGAACTGGGTGATGGCATTAAGAAATGTGCCTCATCCCGAGCGAAGTCGAGGGACGCACGGTCGATGTCCAGCGGAATGCAATTGTCGTTCCTCGAGGAGTGATCGCCAACGTGACGGATGACGCGCACCCCAACGTCGCGGCGACGACCGAGGCGGCTCCCGCGCGCCGCGCGCTGCCGCGCTGGGCGATCACCACGCTCTCGCTCGCCGTCTTCCTCGGCCTCTGGGAAATCTTCGGCCGCGACGTCAATCCGGTCTTCGGCTCCTATCCCAGCGCCATCGCCGCCGCGTTCTACGATTTGGCGCGCGCCGGCAAGCTCGAAGCCGCGCTCTTCCAGAGTCTCCAGCCCTTCGTGCTGGGTTACGCGCTCGCGATCCTCGTCGGCATCCCCGTGGGCCTCGTGGTCGGGCGCTTCCGCACCGCCGAAGCGGCGCTTGGAATTTACGTCACCGCCGGCTATGCGATGCCGCTCGTCGCGCTGGTGCCGCTCCTCATCCTGTGGCTCGGCCTCGGCTTCGCGGTGAAGGTCGCGGTCATTTTCCTCATGTCGATCTTTCCCATCTGCATCAACACCTGGGCAGGCGTCAACGCCGTGCCGGTGAGCCTGATCGAGGTCGGGAAATCCTTCGTCGCGCCGAACGCCGTGATCCTGCGGCGCATCGTCCTGCCCGCCACCCTGCCCTATATCATGGCCGGCATTCGCCTCGCGGTCGGGCGCGCCGTGGTCGGCATGATCATCGCGGAGTTCTTCACCGCGATCACCGGCCTCGGCGGCATCATCATCCAATCGGCGAACAATTTCGACACCGCGACGATGTTCGTGCCGGTTGTCGTGCTGATGGTGCTGGCGATCGGCCTCAACGCGCTGATCCTTTGGGCCGAGCGGCGCATCGCGCCATGGCAAGCGGAGATCGCCGGACGCGACCGCGAATAGCGCGGAGTGTCGCGACCCGCGTTTTGTCACAGACAGGCATGCGCATTCATTGGTTCAATAACCATCACATGACCGACAAAAACGAAGTGAACACCGCGGCACGCCGCCTTCCCCTCGCCGCGCTGCTCGGAGCGTTGCTGCTCGGCGGCTGCTCGACCGTGCGCGACTCTCAGCCGCCCAGAACCGCGACCGAGGAGATGCTGATCTCGACCGCGGCCGACCGCGCGGCCGAGGCGTTGCAGCCGCATTTCGCGCCCGGCGCCAAGGTGTTCGTCGACGCGCAATATTTCGAGGGGACGGACGACAAATACGCCGTCAGCGCGATCCGCGACCGGCTCGCGCGCGAGGGCGCGCATCTCGTCGCCGACCGCAAATCCGCCGATATGGTGGTCGAGCTCCGCTCCGGCGCGCAGTCGATCGATCAGAACTCGCTGCTGATCGGGCTGCCCTCCTTAAACCTGCCGATTCCCTTGACCGGTCAAATCCAGACGCCCGAGATCGCGCTCTTCAAGCGCGCGCGCCAGGTCGGCGTCGCGAAAGTCGCTGCGACGGGATATGGCGCGAATGACGGCACCTATGCCGTCACGCTGGGGCCGAAATACGGCTTCTCGCACCTGACCGATTGGACGGTGCTGTTCTTCATTTCCTGGAAGACGCAGGATTATCTGCCGCCCGGCACGAGCGAGTAGCGGCGCCGCGCGTTTCAGTGAAACGCGTAAAGAAAGAGGCACCAGCCCGCCATCCCCATCGCGATCGCCGCCCAGCGGCGCACGCTCAAGCCAAGGAAACGCCGCCGCTTCGGCTTGCGGCGTCGCGGGACGCGCAAATGCCGCGGCCGCCGCGGCGCGCGCAGGTAAAGGTGAGCAGCAGCAAAAGGCGCGTTCATGAGAATACCCGATCGCGCCACTATGCCTCGGCGCGGTTGCCGCTGCGTTATGGCTGGGCGGCAGGGTTAAGAAAGCGTTGCCGCTAAAACGGCAGCAGGCGCTTCACCCGGGCAGAGAGGCCGTGGCGCAAGCGCTCGCGCCGCACCACCTTCTCGCTCTCGACCCAATTGAGCTGGATGACGCGGCGCGGCCCGCTCGCCGGCGCGTGGCCGTGCCAGGAATTCTTCGTCACGCGAAAGGCGAGCAGCGTCCCCGCCGCGGGCGGCACTTCGACGATCATGTCCGCGAGATTATCGGGCGAGCGCAACAGGCGCAGCCGGCCGCCCGGCGCCTCCCAGGATTCGTTCATGTAGATGAGCACGGTGATGAGCTTCGAGGCGGTGTCGGTATGAATGCTGCCGTCCTTGAGCTGTGCCTGGCCACGCACCGTCACCATGGTCGGCCGGCCCGCGAGATCGATCGCGAATTTCTCGGCAAAGGCGGCGCGCATCGCCGGCCCTTCGATCTCGGCAAGGAAATCGGCAAAGGCCGCGCCGAAGCGCAGATCGCCGGTCGGGAAGCTGCCCGGCCGGTCGATCGCCGGATAGGCGGCGGCGAGCGCCGTGCGCGCCGCCTCGGGCACGAAGCCCGGCACGAGGATGTGCGGGAAGGGCTCGCGCTCGAGCGGCGTTGCGGCAAAGCGCGCGAGATCGACGAAGCGCTGCCCTGTCTCGGCGTTCATGGCAGTCATGATAGGAGCCATGATAATCGCCGCTGCGGCGCGAGGCCAGATGCCGCCAAATCGCCGCGCCCTCGCCCTAAAAAAAACGCGCCTTGGCTGCGATGCTGCGACTTTCCGGAGAGGCACGCGTGAGGAGGTCGCCATGCGAGGCTTGATCGCTGTTTCCTTTGCCGTTGCACTGATCGGTGGCGGCGCCGCCCTCGCCGCCGAGCCGACGGCGCCCGCCGCTCCCGCGACGATCGGCGCGCCGCAACCGCAGACGCAAGGCGGCATCAATTTCATCGTCGGCGGGGTCGGCGACAACAGCCAGGACGCGATGCGCCAGATCGAGCGCAGCTACAATCTGCGCCTGACCTTCGTCCAGGGACCGAGCGGCGAGTATCTCGCCGATATCGGTGTCACCTTGCAGAACGCCAAAGGCAAGACTTTGCTCGACACGACGGCGGACGGGCCGTTCTTCTATGCGCAGCTGCCGCCCGGACGCTACAAGGTGTCGGCAACGAGCAATGGCCGGACCTTGACGCGCAGCATCGAGGTGCCAGCGGACCATCCGGTGCGCCAAGCCTTCTACTGGCCGCGCGCCGCCGCCGGCTAACCGCGCGGTTGTTCTCTGCTGGCCGCTCCGCCTAAAGTGCCGGCGATGAGCGGCGACGACGTGAAGATCAGCACCCACGAAATTCTCTATCGGGGCTTCGCCCGTCTCGACCGCTACCGGCTGCGCCACCGGCTTTACGGCGGCGGCTGGAGCATGGAGATGGAGCGCGAGGTGTTCGAGCGCCGCCACACCGTCGGCGTGCTGCTCTACGACCCGCAGCGCGACGAGGTGGTGCTGGTCGAGCAGTTCCGCCTCCCCGCTCATCTCGCCGGCTTTCCCGCCTGGGAGATCGAGATCGTCGCCGGCATCACCGATCACGATGGCGAGAGCGCCGCCGATCTCGCGCGGCGCGAGGCGCGCGAAGAAGCCGGCATCGAGATCATCGGCGAGCCGGTTCCGGTGCATCATTTCATGCCGAGCCCCGGTGCCTGCACCGAGCGCGTCGCCGTTTTGTGCGGCCGCGTCAACGCCGAAGGCGCCGGCGGCATCCACGGCCTCGCGCACGAGCACGAGGACATCAAGGTGGTGGTGCTCTCCTACCGCGCGGCGATGGAGTTGGTGAGCGCCGACAAGATCGGCAACGGCTTGACGATCTTGGCGCTTTACTGGCTCGCCGCCAACCGCGACAGGCTGCGACAAAGCTGGCGTTGACTTGGCGGGGCCGCTTCGTGAAAGCTCTGGGCCAGCGCAAGCCAGAGGCTGACGCATGACCATCACGACAAAACCGCTCGATCCCGCAAGCCCGTTCTTTGCCGGCGAAATTTCCGGCATCGATGCCAAATCCGATCTCGCTCTCGCCGCGATCGAAGCGGTCGAGCAGGCGATGGACCGTTATGCGGTCTGCGTGCTGCGCGGCCAGTTTTTGAGCGACGAGGAGCAGATCCGCTTCAGCCTGCAGCTGGGCGAGCTTTCCTATGCGCTCAACCCTGGGCGCGCCAAAGGCCAGAGCGCACGGCTGCGGCACGAGCTCTACGATATCTCCAATCTCGACGAGGGCGACGGGATTCTCGCCGATGACGATCGCCGGCGGATCCTGCGCGAGGGCGACCGGCTGTGGCACACCGACCGCTCTTTCATTGCAGCCGACACGACCTATTCGCTGCTATGCGCGCGCGAGGTGCCCCCAGAAGGGGGCGATACGCAATTCGCCGATATGCGCGCCGCCTACGATGCCTTGCCGGACTCGGTGAAGACGCGCATCGACAAGCTCAAATGCGAGCATTCGATCTGGTATTCGCGCTGTCTCGCCGGCGCGAAGATGGAGAATTTCCGCGCCGACGAGATGGCGGCGATGCCCGGCGCGGTGCAGCCGCTGGTGCGCGTTCATCCGCGCACCGGCCGCAAATCGCTGGTGGTTGCGTCCCATGCCTCGCAGATCATCGGTCTGCCGCTTGCAGAAGGCCGCGCGCTGTTGAAAGAGCTGACGGCGTTCGCGACCCAGCCGCAATTCGTCCATGTCCATCGCTGGTCGGTCGGCGAGATGGTGATCTGGGACAATCGCTGCACCATGCATCGCGGCACGCCGTTCGACGACAAGCGCTATCGCCGCGACATGCGCCGCACCACGGTGCAGAACAGGCAGCCCGAGACCGCGACGGTGCTTTAGTGCGCAGCACAGGCGAGCCGCGAACTAAGCGCCGGGCCGTCGTGCGAAGCGGAATCAAATAGGCAGCTAAACCGAAGGCGGCGGCGCCGCGCTTGCGGCGGCGTCGAGCCGGTCATAACCCTTCCAGCGATAGACCGCCACCGAGATCGCCCAGCTCGCGGCGAAGACGCCGATGATGATGTAGCCGAGGCTGCCGAAATTGTCGTTGAGCCGCGCCGCCCAATTCCAGAACGGGCCGGCGAATCCCAGCCGGTCCGCGGCCAGGCCCAGCGCCTCGATGCCGCCGATCACCACCGCCACCACCACCGAGACGAAGGTGACGACGAGGTTGTAGTAGAGCTTGCGCACCGGCTTGACGAAGGCCCAGCCATAAGCGCCGGCCATCAGCACGCCGTCGGTCGTGTCGATGAGCGTCATGCCCGCGGCAAAGAGCGCGGGATAAACCATGACGAGCCAGGTCGGCGTCAGCTTGGTCGCCTCGGCGGCGATCGCCAGCAGCGCGATCTCGGTCGCGGTGTCGAAGCCGAGGCCGAACAGCACGCCCAGCGGAAACATGTGCCAGCTCTTGCCGATGAGGCGGAAGAGCGGCCGCAGCAGCCGCGCGAGCAAGCCACGCTGGCGCAGAAAGCTCTCGAGATCCTCCTCGATGAACGCGCCGCCGCGCTTGACGCTCTGAAAGCTGCGAAAGACGGCGCCCAGCACCAGGAGATTGGCCCCGGCCACGGCGAAGAGGAACAGCACCGAGACGCTGGTGCCGACCACCCCGCCCAGCGCATGCAGCGCGGGGAAACGGTTCTCGATCAGACCCGCCGCGAAGGCGACCGCCGCGGCAGCCAAGGCCACCACCGTCGCATGGCCCAGCGAGAAGAAGAACCCGACCGCGACCGGACGCTGTCCCTGCTGCATCAGCTTGCGCGTCACATTGTCGATCGCCGCGATGTGATCGGCGTCGACCGCGTGGCGCAGCCCGAAGCTGTAGGCGAGAAAGGCGGTGCCGAGCAGCACCGGATTGGCATCGAACGCCCAAAATGCCCAGCCCCAGGCGGCGAGATTGGCGCCGGCCAGGAGCGCATAGAGAGCGATCAGCTTGGCGCGCGTCTCTGTCGCCTGTCCGAGGCTGTGGGGCGGCATGCTCGCGCGGACCGGCTTACGTCAGGTCGCGGCGCGCGAGGGCGCAGGCGCTGCACGCTGCTTTTCCATCGCCGCGTAAAGCCAGCCGGCGGCAAGGCCGAGCACCGCCCAGAACACCGCCGCGGTGACGAGCGAAGCGGCGACGAAATGCGCGGCGATCGCGGCGGTCACCGCGTCATTGCCCGGCGGCCGCGCCGGCGGACCGATGAGATGCGGAACCGCCAGCAGCACCAGACCCGCGATTCGCCACGCCCAAGCGCGCGCAAACACCGCGAGGCCTAGCCCCGCGCAAGTCGCGAATGCGGTGCCGAGCCACCAGCCCTGGCGCGCATAGATATCCGCCGAGATCATGCCCGGCGGCTCTGGCGGCAGGCCGAGCGCCGGCGCGAGCGCGAAAGCGGCGAAACCCGCAATGCCCCAGAGCAAGCCTTCGCGCGCATCGGGCACATGACCGGAAAAAGCCTGCCGGATCGCAAAGCTGCCGCTCAACGCAAGGGCGAAGCCGATGGCGAGGATGAGATCGGCAAGGAAGGTGAGCGAAACGCGCTGAAAGCCGGCCTTCGGCTCCCATTCCGGCGCCGCATGCGCCGCGGCGCCATGCTCCATCGCCGCCCCATGCGGCTCTGCGGCCGATTCGTAAACCTCGGCGGCGGCGATGAGCGGGATGATCTTCACCTGCTGCACCGCGGCCATCGCCAAGGCGGCAAGGCACCCGGCAACGAGGCCGACGAAGAAAATCCGGTAAAGCACGGGGAATGCCCGTCAGTGGCAGGGGAAGAAGGTGTGCCGCGCGTCGTGCGTTGCGTTGTGGATCGCCGAAATCGGCGAGAAGCCCGCGCCCAGCACGAGAAACGCGCCGATGAGGATGGCGAGCATGCCGGGCAGCGCCGCCGCGAGCCCACGCGTCTCGGCCGACCCGAAGGCTCTCGTTGTCCAACTCGTCATCGCAGCTCTCCCTTTTCCCGCGTCCAGTCTAAAGCCCGCCTCGGGACCGATCAAGAAATCCGCCTGACCGCTATCGAGGCGACACCGCGGCACCGGGCGCGGGCAGCGAGTCCTTAGTTCTCGACGTGATCGTGACCGCCGACGCGGCCCGGGCGCCAATAGCCTTCGGCGTAGATCTGATCGCGGCTCATGCCGTGGTCCAAGAGATAATGCCGCTGCGCGCGCACTGTGCTGGTCTCGCCGATGATGATGGCGTGGCCCTTCCCCGGCGGCTTGGCGAAGCCTTCGATCGCCTCGATAAGCAACCGGTTGGGCGCCGGCGGCGCGCCGTTGCGCGAGAGCCAGCGCAGCGTGACATCGGCCTCGGCCGCGAGCGCCGCCTTGTCGGCCTCGCTCCCGATCTCGATGAAAGCGAAAGCCTTGGCGCCTTTGGGAAGCGCCTCGATGAGGGCGAAGATCGCCGGTATGGCAGTCTCGTCGCCACTGAAGAGATGCCAATCGGCATCGGGCGAGAGCGCGATGCGGCCGCGCGGTCCGCGAATATCGATGCGGTCGCCGGGCTTCGCATCGAGCGCCCAACGCACGCCGGGCGTCTTGTCGCCATGGATGACGAAATCGACGTCGATGAGCTTTTTCTGCGCATCGAAGCGGCGGATCGTGTAGTGCCGCCGCGCCGGCTCGGCAGCGCCTTGCGCGATCTGCAGCACGATCTCCTGTCCCGGCCGCGGCTCGAAACCCTCGAGCGTATCGGCGGTCAATTGAACGCGCCGCATCCGTGGCGCGACGTTGGCCGCGCCCACCACCTGCAACGTCCAGGGCTTGCCGCGCCGGCGCTCGAGCTCGGCTTCGCTGAGGGGCGGCCTCGGCCGGGCTTCTGCCTCGGCGGGCCGGGGAACCGGCTTCGGCGCTAAATCGTCCATGAGCATCCTTTCTCTGCCGGCATCGGTACGACGGAGGACCCGCCGCTGGGCAGTCTCTCCGAAGTCTAGCGCGATCGCAAGAAAATGCAAATGCGACTTATTATCATATTAGTCTTGCTCCATCTCATGGGCATGAGTGTGCGCGTGGCCATGATGGAGATCGGGATAATGCGGGTGACGGTGCACCAGCCGCGCATGCGCATGAAGATGGGAATGCGGCTCGCCCGGCGGATCGGTCGGCCGGTGAGAATGCTGGTGGTGCGCATCGTGACGATGGCGATGCTCATGCACCATCGGTTCGTGCACATGCTCATGCGCATGATGCTCGGCGAGATGGAGGAAGAGGCCGAAACCCATCAGCACGGCCGCAGCGACAAAGGCGAGCGTGATCGGATTGCCGAAGATCGCGAAGCCCAAAGCCGCGCCAAGGAAAGGGGCCGTGGCGAAATAGGCGCTGGTGCGCGCCGTCCCCAAATGGCGCAGCGCCAGAACGAAGAGCGCGAGGCTGGCGCCATAGCCGAAAAAGCCGAGGATACTGGCGGCGAAGAGCGTCGCCGGCCCGGGCCAGGTGCCGCCCCAGAGCGCGGCGAGGCCGAGATTGATGCAGCCCGCCGCGAGCCCTTTCACCATCGCGATATCCAGCGGATCGGCGCGCGCAAGCTTGCGCGTCAGATTGTTGTCGATCGCCCAGGCGAGAGACGCGCCTGCGATCGCCAGCGCGGCGAGGCTTGGGCGCGGTGCACCGAGGCTCGGCGATGAAAGAAGCAGCGCGCCGAGCACGATCGCACCCGCGCCCAAGGCGATGCGCCGGTCGAGATGCTCGCGAAACACGATCCAGGCGATCAGCAGGGTGAAGACGCTCTCGAGGTTGAGCAGCAGCGAGGCCGCAGCGGCCTCGATGCCGAGAAGCCCGAGCATCAGCAGCCCCGGCCCCAAGACGCCGCCCGTCAGGATGACCGCGGCGAGCCGAGGCAGATCGGCGCAGCGCAGCGGTGCTTCCTGCGCCCTGCCGTTGCCGGCGGCGCGCACGAGCCGCACCACAGCGAGACCCAGCCCGGCGCCGAGATAGAGCAGCCCCGCCAGCATGAAAGGCGAGACCGCGCCCAAAAGCAGCTTGGCGAGCGGCGTGCTCGCGCCGAAGAGCGCCGCCGAGGCGAGCGCCACCGGAACGCCGGGCCAGCGCGGCGACGGGGCGCCTGCGCTCACGCCGCGCACCCCGTCAGGAATGCGCGCTGTCGGATTGCAGCTGGATGTAATTCTCGATGCCGATCCGGTCGATGAGCTCGAGCTGCGTCTCGATCAAATCGACCGCGTCTTCCTCGGAGGTCAGGATATCGGCCAGCAGCTCGCGCGTACCGAAATCGCGCACCGATTCGCAGTGGATGATGGCGGCGCGCAAATCGCCGAGCCCCTTTTGCTCGAGCTTCAGATCGCACTCGATGATCTCGCGCACATTCTCGCCGATCAACAGCTTCTCGAGATCTTGCAGATTGGGCAAACCGTCGAGAAACAAAATCCGCTCGATCAGGCGGTCGGCGTGCTTCATCTCGTCGATCGATTCGTGGTGCTCGTGCTCGCCCAGCTTGGTGACGCCCCAGTTCTTCAGCATGCGCGCGTGAAGGAAATACTGATTGATGGCGGTGAGCTCGTTTTTGAGGATCGTATTGAGGTGCTGAAGCACCGTCGGGTCGCCGCGCATGCGGTCCCTCCTGCCGGTTGAAATACGTCTCGCGCGCCCGCGCGCGAGCGATCTCAAACCGTGACGGAATCCGTCCCGCAGGTCAAATCGCGCAGGATTTCCTCGACCGTCGGCTTGCACCGACCGCATTTCGGCGCGCAGCCCAGCGCGCGATAAATGCTGCGCGCCGACCCGTCGCCGCTCGACGCCGCTTCGCGAACATGGCGATCGGTGAAAGCATTGCAGAGGCAGACATACATGACCGGGGTCTCCGAAGCGGCGGCGGAGAGAATACACGATTTTCGAAAAAACGCTAATGCGACTTATTCGCAGACCACCCCAGCTTCCGGCGCAACCTAACTAAGTATCTGGCGAACAATGATCTTCTGGGGCCCCAATCCGGGTCAAAATCGGCTGCGACGGAAAATCGCATGCCGGAAGGACGCGCCGCGAGGCTCCTTGCCCTGCCCCCATGCCGGCGGCCGCAATCGGCTCGGCGAAGCATGGGAGGCATGGTCTCCCGCGCGAGCCATTGCGCGGCCACGGACACGCCGCGCTGTGCGCCTGTCGCGTCGCTCGCGCACCATCGCGGCGGCGTTGTTGATCGCGCGGGGCGGCGCTCCTACTCTTTCGTTATCATGATTCGCGACGGCTTCATTGGCACCATCGGCAACACACCGCTCATCAAATTGCGCCGCGCCTCGGAGGAGACCGGCTGCGAGATTCTCGGCAAAGCGGAGTTCCTCAATCCCGGCGGGTCGGTCAAGGATCGCGCCGCGCTCTACATCGTCAAGGATGCGGAGGAGCGCGGGCTCCTCCAGCCCGGCGGCGTCATCGTCGAGGGCACGGCGGGCAATACCGGCATCGGCCTCGCGCTTGTCGGCAATGCGCTCGGCTACAAATCGGTCATCGTCATGCCCGAGACGCAAAGCCAGGAAAAGAAGGACATGCTGCGGCTCTGCGGCGCCGATCTCCGGCTCGTACCCGCGGTGCCCTACGCCAATCCGATGAATTATGTGCGCTATTCCGAGACCCTCGCCAAGGAGGTCGCCGCCGGCTCGAAGAAGGGCGCGATCTGGGCCAATCAATTCGACAATCTCGCCAATCGGCGCGCGCATTACGAGACCACCGGCCCCGAGATCTGGGAGCAGACCGAAGGCAAAGTCGATGGCTTCGTCGCTTCGGTCGGCACCGGCGGCACGCTCGCCGGCACGGCGATGGCGCTCAAAGAGCGCAACAAATCCGTCCACTGCTATCTCGCCGATCCGATGGGCTCGGCGCTCTACAGCCACTACGCGCGCGGCGTGTTGAAGGCCGAAGGCAATTCGATCACCGAAGGCATCGGCCAGGGCCGCATCACCAAGAACCTCGAAGGCGCGCCCTTGGATGGCTGGTTCCAGGTGACCGACGAGGAAATGCTGCCGGTGCTGTTCGATCTTGTCACCGAGGAGGGCCTCATTCTCGGCGGCTCGACCGGAATCAACATCCTCGGCGCGATGAAGGCGGCGAAGGAGCTGGGGCCGGGCCACACCATCGTCACCATCCTCGCCGATTACGGCACGCGCTATCAGTCGAAGCTCTTCAACCCCGCCTTCCTGCGCGAGAAACACCTGCCCGTGCCGAAATGGCTCGACGGCAAGCCTTAAGCCGATAGGCGCCGCCGGCGAGCACCCCCTTTCGTCAGCGGCCGCGCGATGGCGTGCAATTCCGCGACGAACCGCCCTCCCGCTCCGCGAGCGCTAAGCCGGAGCGGATTGCCGGCTGCCATGGCGGCGGCCGCGCCGCGTGCTAAGCTGCCTCGCCCGAAACCAGCGGAGAGGCTCGAAGTCCCGCCATGGCAGCGTCCTACGCACATCCCGAAGATCTCATCTCGACCGACTGGCTCGCCGCCCATCTGCAGGAGCCGGAGCTGCGCCTCGTCGACGGCTCCTTCACCCTGCCGGGCGCCAAGCCAACGGCCGAGGAAGCCTATGCCGCGCGCCACATTCCGGGCGCC
>DATNGG010000100.1:0-20964 GCA_035605975.1 Allostellaceae bacterium
CGAATCCGGCTGGCGGGAATTCCCCGAGCGGCACGCGAGCGCGGCGAAAAGCGGCAAGCTGCGCGGCATCGGCTGCGCGGTCTTCATCGAGCCGTCGGGCGGCGGCGGTGTCCCGAAGGACCAGGTGGCGATCCAGTTCGATGCCAAGGGCGTCGCCAAGCTCTATCTGACGGCAACGGCGAGCGGCCAAGGCTACGAGACCGTCTTTCCGGATCTGGTTGCCGCGATCACCGGCCTCGATCCGGACCGCATGGAGGTTCGCGCCAGCGATCCCGATGGGCCTGCGTTGATGGGCGGCGCGGCGATCGGGTCGCGCACCGGGATGACGGCCGGCAGCGGCTTCAAGGTCGCCGCCGAGGAGGTGGTGAAGAAAGGCTTGGCCTTGGCATCGGAGGCGCTCGAGGCCTCGCCGCTCGATGTCGAGTTCCGGGACGGGCGTTATGCCGTCAAGGGCACCGACAAGACGATCGCCCTGTCGGAGCTGGTGCTGCGCCATGCCGGCGCCGCCACTCATCCGCTCGATACGATCTCCGAGGTCCCCGCCGCGCGGGCCTTCCCGAGCGGCGCGCATGTTGCCGAGGTCGAGATCGACGCCGAGACCGGCGTCGCGCAAGTCGTCGCCTACACCGCGGTCGATGACTGCGGCAATCTCATCAATCACCAGCTGGCGGAAGGCCAGCTTCATGGCGGCATCGTGCACAGTGCCGGGCATGTCTTCGGCGAGGATTGCCGCTACGACGCGGAAAGCGGCCAGATGCTGGCCGGCAGCTTCATGGATTACATCATGCCGCGGGCGGATTTGCTGCGCGGCCTGCGCGCCTTCGACGGCGGTGTCCCCAGTCCCAACAATTTCCTCGGTGCCAAGGGCGTAGGCGAATCAGGCGCGGTCGGCGCGCTGCCAACCTGTATGAACGCGGTTGCGGATGCGCTGCGCCGCGCCGGAGTGGAGGATTTCAATTTGCCGGCAACGCCAAGCCGGCTTTGGGCGGCGATCCGCCGCGTCCCGCGTTAAGCGGGAAAGGCAAATCGAAACGCGCCGTCCGACACCAGGAGGGCGCGTTTCGAATCTCGCCTTAGATGGCTTCCTTGAGTTCTTTGGCGGCGCGGAACGCGACGCGCTTGCTGGCTTTGATCTTGATGGCTTCGCCGGTCGCAGGGTTGCGGCCCATGCGCGCCGCGCGCTTGCGCACCACCAGAATGCCGAGCCCGCCAAGACGGATGCGCTGTCCGCCTTTCAGGTGCTTGACGATCAGCCCAACGGTGTCCCCGAGTATGCCCTCGGCGGTTTTCTTGGCCATTTCGTGATCTTCGGCGATAGCAGCTGCGAGGTGTTTCAAGGTGACGGTCGAGGGTGTCTTTCCCGTCTTTTTAGCGGCCATGATTATCTTTCTCCGTTCGCATATGGTCCCAACGAACCAGTCGGGCACGCGAGAAACTAGCAAATTATAAGGCTTTCTGCCATCTCGATTGTGCCGACTCGCGCTAAATTGCGGTCTCGAGGACAATCATGCGCGCGACTCGTTGCCAAAAAGCCATCATGCGCGCCCCAGCCGGTCGCGCCCGCGGCTCGCCGCGCGGAGTCGCAGCGCATGCGCGAGCCGATCGAGAGAATTTTTGCAAATTTTGTCGGCGCGACGGCGCGGGAGGCGAACATGCTTCACCGGCTATCGATTCGACTCGCAGGCGAAAGGGAAGGCGCGGGCTCAAGCGCGCCGGATCAGCCCAGCTTGACCTGGACCTGGCCGTTTTCGATTCGCACCGGGAAGGTTTTGATGTCGCAGGGAATGGGTGGGCCGAGGCCCTTGCCGGTCTTGATCTCGAAGCGGCCGGCGTGGAGCGGGCATTCGACCTCCTCGCCGTCGAGCCAGCCATCCGTTAAAAACGCGAAGGCGTGGGTGCAGAGATTGTCGGTGGCGTAAATCTCGCCCTTGATGTTGTAGAGAGCGACTTCCTGGCTGCCGACGGTGACGCCCTTCATCTCGCCTTCGGGGATTGCCCCGCCTTCGGCGACCGTGACCCATCCGCCGTTATCCGACTCCGCCATCGCTCATCCTCGCAGTTTCTCAAATCGCGCGGGCAATTTGGCGTGCTGCAGCGGCCTTGGCAAGGCTCAGCGCAGCAGGTCCTGAAGCTTTGCCGCCTTGTCGGCGAGCACTGCCGGATCGACCGTGGTGCCACGCTGGATCAGCATCCGCGCAAAGCGCATGTCGCGCGCGTTGTTGACCGTGACGGCCGCGACCACCTTGCCGTCGAGAAGATGGAACACGGTGAAGCCGGGATCGGTCGGCTCGCCGCGCCAGACGAGTCGGTCCCAGCGATCCGGTGCCCCCGCCATTTGCAGGTTCATGTCGTATTGGTCGGTCCAGAACCACGGCACCTCGGCGAAGGCGTCGCTGCCGCCGCCGATCACCTTGGCGACGGCGATCGCCTGATTCTGGGCATTCTGCCAGGCTTCGAGCCGGATATGCCGGCCGAGCAGCGGATTGAGATGCCGCGTCACGTCGCCCGCAGCATAGATCGCCGGATCGCTGCTGCGCCCGAAAGCGTCGACCACGATGCCGTCCCGCGTCTCGACGCCGGCCGCCGCGGCAAGCTCGGTATTGGGTTGCGCGCCAATGCCGATCGCCGCGCAATCGACGAAGACCGGCTCGCCGCCCTCGATCGCAAGGCGCAGCCGGTCGCCTAAATCTTCGATCGCGGTCACCTTGACGCCGGTGCGGATCTCGACGCCTTTCTGACGATGGAGCGTTCCGAGAAATGCACCGATTTCCGGAGCGGCGACGCGTCCGAGAGGCTGCGGCGCCAACTCCAGCACCACGACCTCGGCGCCGCGCTTGCGGGCCGTCGCCGCCACTTCGAGACCGATGAAGCCGGCGCCGATCACCGCGAGCCGGACGCCGTCTTGAAGGCGCTCGCGCAAAGCCAGCGAATCATCGATGTCGCGCAGATAGAAGATGCGCGGGCCCTTGCCCCCGGGCAGCGGAACGAGCCTCGCCCGGGCGCCGGTGGTGAGCAGGAGCGTGTCGTAAGGCATCGAGCCACCCGCCTCGAGCTCGAGCCTTTGCGCGGCGCGATCGATCGCCGTGACGGTGGTGCCGAGCTTCAAATCGATTTCGGCTTCGGCGTAATAGGCGGCGGGCCGCAGAAATGTCTTCTCGTGCGGGATCGCGCCGGCCAGCAATTCTTTCGACAGCGGCGGGCGCTCATAAGGCGGATAAGCCTCGCTGCCGATCAGCGTCACCCGGCCCGCAAAGCCCGCGCCGCGCAAAGCCTCGGCGGCGCGGCCGCCGGCATGGCCGGCGCCGACGATCACGACATGCGGCTTCGACAAGGTGCTGGTGTTCAAGCCTTGTCCTGCGAGAACGCCTTATAGGCGGTGATGGTGAAGGTGTCGCGCACCCCGGCGAGCTTTTGCAAATGCTCGACGACGAAATGGCCGGTGTCCATGTCGTCGGGGAGATAGCATTTGACGAGCAGATCGTATTGGCCGGAGACGGAATAGACTTCCGACACGTACTCGACGGTCTCAACCGCCGCTTCGGCAACCTTATAGGCCTTGCCAAGATCGCATTTCATCATCACGAAAATCGTCTTCATGACGCCGCCCTCGCTGCCCTCAGCGCCATCATAATGCGGCGCCGGGCCTGCGCCAGTCCCTGGCGATCAGAGCGGGCGGGCGCGCGAGCGGCCGAGGAAAGCCGGCATGTGGTCGCCGAAGCCGACGACACGCCGATCATCGTCGCGCTCGTCGCGCGGGGGTGCGTCCCGGCGCGGCAGCTTCGTGACATTGCCGGCGAGCTCCGCCGCGGGATTCATCGTCACCGGCGCGAAAGCAGGCTCCCGCGGCTGGCGTTGACGCTCGCGCGGCTTGGCTGCGGGCCGAGGCTCCGCCGGGCGTTCCTGCGCCGCACGCTCGGGCGCGGCATCGTCGCGCGCGGGGCGGCGATGGCGCGATTTGCGGCCGCGGCCCTCGCTGTCATGAGCCGGCCGGTGCGCCTCCTCCTCGGTTGCCTCTTGCCGCTCGACGCCGGGGATTGTGATGGGCGGGATGGGCTTGCCGATGAGGTGCTGGATCGCGTCGACGAAGCGCCCGTCCTCGGGTGTCGCTAAAGTGAAGGCTCGGCCCTCGCGGCCGGCGCGGCCGGTACGGCCGATGCGATGGACATAGTCTTCGGCGTGGATCGGCACGTCGAAATTGAACACATGCGACATGCCCTGAATGTCGAGGCCGCGCGCCGCGACGTCGCTCGCCACCAGCAGCTTCACCTCGCCGTTGCGGAAGCGCTCGAGCGTCTCGCTGCGCTTCGATTGCGGCATGTCGCCATGCAGCGCGGCGGCATCGAAGCCGTATTTCTTCAAGGAACGGTGGAGGATGTCGACGTCGCGCTTGCGGTTGCAGAAGATGATCGCGTTCTTGACGTCCTCGCTGCGGATGAGCCGGCGCAGCGCGTCGCGCTTGCCGGTCGGCGCGACCACGGCCAGGCCTTGGGTCACGGTCGCAGCCGGCGAGGCGGGCGGCGCCACCGAGATTTCCTTGGGGTTCATCAGGAAACTATCAGCGAGGCGCCTGATCTCGGGCGGCATGGTCGCCGAGAAGAACAGGGTTTGCCGAATCTTCGACAAGAGCCCGACGATGCGCTCGACATCCGGGATGAAGCCCATATCGAGCATGCGGTCCGCTTCGTCGATGACGAGGATCTTGACGTCCGAGAGCAGGATCTTGCCGCGCTCGTAGAGATCGATCAGCCGGCCCGGCGTCGCGATAAGGACATCGACGCCGCGGTCGAGCTTGCGTTCCTGGTCGGTAAAGCTCTCGCCGCCGATGAGCAGCGCCTTCTCGAGCTTGTGGTACTTCCCATAGACCTCGAAGGCTTCGGCGACCTGCGCCGCAAGCTCGCGCGTCGGCTCCAAAATGAGCGAGCGCGGCATTCGCGCGCGGGCCCGCCCGGCGGCGAGAATGTCGATCATGGGAAGGGTGAAGGAGGCGGTTTTGCCGGTGCCGGTCTGGGCGCATCCGAGGACGTCGCGCGCCATCAGCACGTAGGGTATGGCCTGTTCCTGGATGGGGGTGGGGGCCGTATATCCGGCATCGCCGACCGCCTGCAAAACCTCCGAGGAGAGGCCCAAATCTTCAAAACTCATCCGTTGTCGTACTTTTCTCGTTCGTTGTTGGAAATTGACTTGACTTTAATTGGGTGCGGCCAAGCCAAAGTCAAATGATTTCGGCTCGGGCGGCGCATGGCCGCCATGACGGCGGTAGTTCCCGCAGGGTCGCGGAGTATGATTAAGCCATGGTTAACAAGATGCCCCTGGTTTTCCTTCCCGGCCTCCTCTGCGATGCGGCCCTTTGGCGCGGCCAGGTCGAGGAGCTCGCCGATATTGCCGAGCCCTGGATCGCCGACCTCACGCGTGACGCGTCGATGACGGATATGGCGCGGCGGGTGCTGGGCGAGGCGCCGCCGCGCTTCGCCCTGGCCGGGCTGTCGATGGGCGGCTATGTGGCGCAGGAAATCGTGCGCCAGGCCCCGGAGCGGGTCTCGCGCCTGGCGCTGCTCGATACCACCGCCCGCCCCGATACGCCGGAGCAGACCCAGCGCCGGCGGGACCTCATCGCCCTCGCCGAGAAAGGGGAGTTTCACGGTGTGACGCCGCGGCTGCTCCCGGTCTTCCTCCATCCCAAGCGGCTCGAGGACAAGCCCCTGACGGATGCCGTCCAGGCGATGGCCGGGCGGGTCGGCAAGGAGGCGTTCCTGCGCCAGCAGCAGGCGATCATGAGCCGGGCCGACAGCCGGCCGAGCCTTCCCGCGATCGGCTGCTCCACCCTCGTCCTGTGCGGGCGGGAGGATCAGCTCACCCCGCTCGCGCTCAGCGAGGAGATCGCCGGACTGATCCCGGGCTCCCGCCTCGCCATCGTCGAGGAATGCGGGCATCTCTCGACCATGGAGCGGCCTTGGGAGGTGAGCGTCTTCCTGCGCCAATGGCTGACGGACTGAGTCCGCACCACTCTCTCGTTAGTGGATTCGCTTCACCGCCTCGTCGACGAGGCTCGTATCGGCATACTGCGCGACGTCGATATGGGTTTTCTGAAATCCCAGCTCCTGCTGGATGTTGAGGTTGCTCTGCAAGGCCGCGAGATTGGGACGGTGATCGGGATCGCGGTAGAGGTCCTTGTGGGTAAAGACCCAGCCCGAGAGGCCTTGCGGCGGGATTTTGGTGAAATCGGAAATGATCTTCACCACCTCGTCGTGATTCTTCGGCTCCAAGAACCAGCGCAGCGCGCGGATCCAATCCTCGGTGAAATCGACCAAGGCCGCGCGGTTCTTGTCGATGAAGCCCTTGCGCGCCGCATCGAAGATGAACTCGGTCGTCCCGACGGCGTCCTTCGCTGTGAAGAGGGTGCGCACAGTGCCTTTCGCCTCGCCGACGAAGCTGAAGGGCGGCACGGCGCTGACGAGATCCGCCTTCTTCTCTTCGAGCATCGGCACCATGCCGGAGAACGGGCCCTCGATGATCGTCACGTCGCGCCGGTCGTTGATGTGGTGCTTGCGCAGCATCGCCCGGATCGCCACGTCGAGGCCGCCGCCGATCGCGTTCGAGGCGAGCACCTTGCCCTTCAAATCCTCGACGGTCTTGATCGGGCTGTCCTTCAAGACGAAGAACTGGCTCGAGTACCAGCCATCGACCCCGTCCTGGTTTTCGTCGCCGATGACGCGCACATCGGTGATCTTCGCGTTCTCGATCATCGAGGCGAAAGACGAGGCGGCGAGGGTCGCGATGTCGAGATCGCCGGAGGCGAGCGCCGTGATTTCGGGTGCCGAGCCTTTGAAGTGGATCGGCTCCATGGTGTAGCTCTGGCCGTAATGCTTCAAGAGCTCTTTCTTGCTGAAGATGAGCGGCGCCATGGCCGTCGGGGTGTTGCTCCATCCGGCGCGGATTTTGAGCGGCTCGGCTTGGGCGCTGCCGATGGCGAGCGGCAGGGCGGTCGCGAGAGCAACCAGGAATTTTCGAGTGGTCATCTTGCCTCCGCGCGGTTTGGGGCCGGAGCCGGTCATTTGAGGCGCCGTGCCGCTTCTTCGACAAAGCTCAGATCGACATATTGCTTTACATTGATGTCGGACTTGATCATGCCGAGCTCGCGCAGGGTGTCGATATTGTGCTGGAGCGCGGCAAGGTCCGGCTTGCCGTCGAGGTCGTAGTAGAAGTCGTTCGACGAATAGAGATAGGCGCTGAGCCGCTCGACCGGCTGCTTCGTTACCCGCGCGACCGTCGCGATGGCCTCGGTGCGGTTGGCGGGATTGTGGAACCAGCGCAGGCTCGCCAGCATGTCCTCGAAGAAATCCTCGAGCGCCGCGCGATTCTTGGCAAGGAACTCCGCCCGCGCGACCATCATGATCATCTGCGTGCGGCCGACGGCATCGCGCTCCCGGAAGAGGACATGGGCGTTTTCCCGCATGTCGGGCTCGATCGCATAGGGCATCGAGCCGATGACGAGATCGGCTTTGCGCTCGAGCAGCATCGCGCTCATATGCGCGAAATCCGATTCGATCACCGAATAGTCGCGCTTGTCCTCGAGGTGATGCTGACGCAGCATCGAGCGCATCGCCACGTCATAGGCGCCGCCGAAACCGTTGCTGGCGATGACCTTGCCCTTCAAATCATCGACGGTTTTGATGCCGCTGTCGTTGCGCACCATGTAGGGCGTGCTGAGATGGTCCTCGACGCCGTCCTGAAAGCCGTCGGCGACGATGCGGATATCGGCGAGCTTCGCGTTGAGCACGGCGAGGGCAAGGGTCGAGTAAGCGATGGTCGCGATATCGAGCTGGCCGCCAGCGAAGGCGGTGAGCTGCGGCGCGGTGCCGCGAAAATGCTGCGGCTCGAGGATGTAGGATTTGCCGAGATGCTTGAGGAGTTCCTTCTTCTCGAGCACGAGCGGCGAATAACCGGAGGTCGCGACCACCCAGCCGGTGCGGATGGTCAAAGGATCGGCCGTCGCCGGCACGGCAAGCGCCACGCTCAACAAGGCCGCGATTCCGATAACGCAATAGCGCATGATGCTTCCCCCAATTGCCATGCTTAGCACGCGCGGTGGATGCGCGCATCCCGTTACACGTCGAGATCGCGCGCGAATTTCGCGTTCTTCTGGATGAACTCGAAGCGCAATTCGGGCTTGCGGCCCATCAGGCTTTCGACCAGCCCGACCGTCTCCTTGTAGCTGCGCTCCTTGGGCGGCGGCAGCTTGACGCGCAGCAGCGTGCGTTTCTTCGGGTCCATGGTCGTGTCGCGCAGATAGCGCGCCGGCATCTCGCCAAGGCCCTTGAAGCGGCTGATCTCGATCTTCCCCTTGTTCGGGGGAAAGGCGGATTTCAGCAGCTCGTCCTTGTGCGCGTCGTCGCGCGCGTAGCGCGTCGCTTCGCCCTGGCTCAGCCGATAAAGCGGCGGCACGGCGAGAAACAAATGGCCCGTGGCGACGAGGTCGGGCATCTCGCGGAAGAAGAATGTCATCAGCAGCGAGGCGATATGCGCGCCGTCGACATCCGCATCGGTCATGATGATGATGCGCTCATAGCGCAGCTTCTCGGGCTGATAGCGCTCGCCCGAGCCGGCGCCGAGCGCCAGGACGAGATCGGAGAGCTCCTGGTTGGCGCGCAGCCGGTCGCTCGAGGCCGAGGCGACGTTCAAGATCTTGCCGCGCAAGGGCAGGATCGCCTGGGTCTCGCGCTCGCGCGCCTGCTTGGCCGAGCCGCCGGCGCTGTCGCCCTCGACGAGGAAAATCTCCGTGCCGTCGGCGCTGGAGCGGCTGCAATCGGCGAGCTTGCCGGGCAGACGCAGCTTGCGCGTCGCCGTCTTGCGCTCGAGCTCGCGCTCCTGGCGGCGCCGCGCGCGGTCCTCGGCGCGCTCGATCACGGCATCGAGCAGGAGGCGCGCGCTCGCCGGGTCATCGCTCAGCCAATGATCGAACCGGTCCTTGAGCGCGCCTTCGACGAGCCGTGCCGCCTCGGGCGAGGAGAGGCGCTCCTTGGTCTGACCCTGGAATTGCGGATCGCGGATGAAGAGCGAGAGGATCACCGCCGCGCCTTCCATCACGTCTTCGGCGGCGATTTGCTGGGCGCGCCGGTTGCCGGTGAGCTCGCCATAAGCTTTGAGGCTGCGCGTCAAGGCGGCGCGCAGCCCCGCCTCATGGGTTCCGCCTTCAGGCGTCGGCACCGTGTTGCAGAACGACGCGGTCGAGCCTTCGTGATCGACCGGCCAGGCAATCGCCCATTCGACCCGCCCGCTGCCATTGAGATCGGCCTCGCCGTCGAATGCGCGCGGCGTGAGCGTCTCGCGGCCATCGAGCGTCGCTTGCAGGTAGTCGGCCAAGCCGCCGGGAAAATGGAGACGCTCTTCCTGCGGCACATCATCGGGCCGCGGCAAAGCGGGATCGCACCACCAGCGGATCTCGACGCCGCGGAAAAGATAGGCTTTGCCGCGCGCCATGCGATAGATCGGCGCGGGTTTGAAATGAAGCGCGCCGAAGATTTCGGAATCGGGATGGAAGCGGATCGCGGTGCCGCGCTTGTTCTGCGTCGCGCCGGCTTCCTTGAGCTTGGTCTTGGGTTTTCCGCGGCTGTATTCTTGCGTATAGAGCTTGCGGTCGCGTGCGACTTCGACCGTGAGCTTGTCGCTCAGCGCGTTCACCACCGAGACGCCGACGCCATGCAGCCCGCCCGATGTCTTGTAAGCGTCGCCGCCGAACTTGCCGCCCGAATGCAGCATGGTGAGGATGACTTCGAGCGCCGAGGTCTTGGGAAATTTGGGATGCGGATCGACCGGAATGCCGCGGCCATTGTCGCGGACGACGACATTGCCATCGGCATGCAGCTCGAGCTCGATGCGGCTCGCATGGCCGGCCACGGCCTCGTCCATCGCATTGTCGAGCACCTCGGCAACGAGATGATGAAGCGCACGCTCGTCGGTTCCGCCGATATACATGCCGGGGCGGCGGCGCACCGGTTCGAGCCCTTCGAGGACCTCGATATCCTTGGCGGAATAGGCGGAAGCGTTTTTGCGGGCGGCGTTGTCGTCGAAGAGATCGGCCATGGCCGGACTATAAGAAACCGAGGCAGCGGGGACAAGCAAGATAGAGCGTTTCCGTTCCGCGGAGCCCACCATATATAGCGAGCAAACGGAGGCATCGATGGACGAAACCAGCCAAGCCGAAGCACGGCGCGAGCCCGCCCTACGATCGATCGCCATGCCCGCCGACGCCAATCCCGCCGGCGATATCTTCGGCGGCTGGGTGCTCGCCCAGATGGACCTGGCCGGCGGCAGCGTCGCTCACCGCTATGCCCAGGGGCGATGCGCGACCGTCGCTCTGACCGGCATGACCTTTCACCTGCCCGTCTTCGTCGGCGACGAGGTCAGCTGCTATGCCGAGATCGTCAAGACCGGCCGAACCTCGATCACGGTGAAGGTCGAAAGCTGGGTTCGCCGCGGCATGACCGGCGAGTGCGTCAAGGTGACGGAGGGCACCTTCACCTATGTCGCGATCGGTCCGGACCGCAAGCCGCGGCCGCTGCCGGGAAAAACCTGATCCGCCTCACGCAGCCGTGACGCCGTCCGCGCGACAACTCCTGCCATGCTGAGCGCCGGCAAGGAGCGGGCGCTGATGGATCAAAGGATCATCGACCTCTACGACGACTTCACCCATCGCCATCTCGACCGGCGCCTCTTTCTCGAGCGGTTGGCGCAGCTTGTCGGATCGAGCGCAGTCGCGGCGACGCTGATGGCCGCGTTGCGCTCGAACTATGCCTTGGCCGAAACCGTTGCGGCCAATGACGCGCGGCTCGCGACGATACGCGTCGTCATGCCGGGCTCGGCCGGCGCGGTGAAAGCCTACCTCGCGCGGCCCAAGGGCGACGCGAAGCTGCCTGGCATCATCGTCATTCATCAGAACCGCGGCCTCAATCCGCATATCGAAGACGTGACGCGCCGCATCGCGCTCGAGAACTATGTCGCGGTCGGCGTCGATTGCCTGTCGGTGCTCGGCGGCACGCCGGCCGATGAAGATGCGGCGATGACTGCGTTCAGCAAGCTGAAGCGCGAGGAGGCGATAGCCGAGCTGGTGCAGGCCGTCGCGTTCCTGAATGCGCGCTCCGACGTCAATGGGCGGCTCGGCGTGATCGGCTTCTGCTGGGGCGGCGGCATGGTGAACCGTCTCGTCGAAGTCGCGCCCGAGTTCAAGGCGGGCGTCGCCTTCTATGGCGTCGCGCCGCCCCTCGATCAGGTGCCGAACATCAAAGCGGCTATGCTGCTGCATTATGCCGGACTCGATCAGCGCGTCGGCGCGACGCGGCCGGGTTACGAGGCGGCGCTCAAAGCGGCCCGCATCGAATTCATGAGCTATACCTATGACGGCGCCAACCACGCCTTCTTCGACAACACCACGGCGCGTTACGACGCTCCGGCCGCGGCGCTCGCCTGGGACCGCAGCAAGACGTTTTTCGCGGAGCATCTGAAGAGCTGAACGGCCGCGCCGCGATTTTATACGCAATCTATCGTGGCGGTGCTGCCGCAATTCGCCGCGCAATCGCCGCCTTTCGTCCCCCGGGAAGCCCCATTCGACGGCCAGATAAAAAGGCGGCGTCGCAAATGCCGCTTCGGAGACCGTCTTGCCAGCTCGAAAGTTTTTATCGGCCTGTGCCGCAGCCGTGTTCGCGCTCGCTCTCTATGGCGGCGGCAGCGAGTTCGCCGGCTTGCCTCTCGTCTCGTCCGCCTTCGCCGCTCCGGCCGATGCGCTCGCCGGCACGGCCTCGTGGTATGGCCGGCACTGGCAAGGCCGCAAGACCGCCAGCGGCACGCGCTTTGATCAACATCGCCTGACGGCGGCGCATCGCAGCCTGCCGCTCAACACGCGCGTTCGCGTCACCAATCTCGAGAATGCGAAATCGGTTACGGTTCTCATCAACGATCGTGGGCCCTATGTGCGCGGCCGCGTCATCGACCTGTCGAAGGCCGCGGCACAGCGTCTCGGCATGCTCAAGGAAGGCGTGGCGCCCGTTCGCATCGAGGTGGTGAAGCCGGTCCAGCACAGCGCGCCGGTGATCGCCGATGCCAATGCCGGCGATCGCGCGGCGCAAAGCCGCTCGGGCGCATCTGTCGCTTCCGCTGCCGGCGGCGTCGGCGCGACATCGCTGCTGCTGATATCGCTGTGGGCGGCATTGCGTTTGCGCAAGGATCCGTTGGCGGCGGCATCGGCGGATGGTTAGGCCGCGTCGGCCCGCTCTCTCGCCGCCACTCAAAGCGAACGCCCCTTCCGATCGCTCGGAAGGGGCGCCGCCGTCTTTGAAGCAACCCGAATGAGACGCGCCGGTCAGACCGAGTAATACATCTCGAACTCGATCGGGTGCGGCGTGTGCTCGAATTTGTAGATTTCCTCCCATTTGAGCTCGCAATATGCGTCGAGGAAATCCTTGGTGAAGACGTCGCCTTTGGTCAGGAAGGCGTGGTCGGCCTGGAGATTGGCGATCGCTTCGCGCAGCGAGCCGCACACCGTCGGGACGTCCTTCAGCTCCTCGGGCGGCAGGTCATAGAGATTCTTGTCCATCGGGTCGCCCGGATGGATGCGGTTCTGCACGCCGTCGATGCCGGCCATCAGCATCGCCGCGAAGCCGAGATAGGGATTGGCGGCGGGGTCCGGGAAGCGAACCTCGACGCGCTTGCCCTTGGGGCTCGAGACGATCGGAATGCGGCACGAGGCCGAGCGGTTGCGCGCCGAATAGGCGAGCAGCACGGGCGCCTCGAAGCCCGGGATCAGCCGCTTGTAGCTGTTCGTCGTCGGGTTGGTGAGCGCGTTGATCGCCTTGGCGTGCTTGATGATCCCGCCGATGTAGTAGAGCGCGAAATCGGAGAGATCGGCATAACCGTTGCCGGCGAAAAGCGGCTTGTCGCCCTTCCATATCGATTGATGCACATGCATGCCCGAGCCGTTGTCGCCCTTGATCGGTTTCGGCATGAAGGTCGCCGTCTTGCCGTATTGATGCGCGACGTTGTGCACGCAGTACTTATAGATCTGCATGTGGTCGGCGCCCTTGGTGAGCGTCTGGAACTCGCTGCCGAGCTCGTGCTGCGAGGGCGCCACCTCGTGGTGGTGCTTCTCGACGGCCAAGCCCATCTCGAACATGGTCGAGAGCATCTCGGCGCGCAGATCGGAGGCGCCGTCCACCGGTGGGACGGGAAAATAACCGCCCTTGATCGGCGGACGATGTCCGGTGTTGCCGTCGGGATATTTCCGGTCCGAGGCGTAAGGGCCTTCCTCGCTGTCGATCTCGTACATCGAGGTGTTCATCGCGTTCTTGTAGCGCACGTCGTCGAACACGAAGAACTCGGCTTCCGGCCCGAAATAGGCGACGTCGCCGATCCCCGAGGCGGCGAGATATTTCTCCGCCTTTTTCGCGATCGAGCGCGGATCGCGGCCATAGGGCTGGCCGGTGCCGGGCTCGTGCGTGTCGCAGAAGATGATGAGCTGGGTCTGCGCCGCGAAGGGATCGAGCACGGCCGTGGCGCAATCCGGCATCAGCAGCATGTCGCTTTCGTTGATCACCTTCCATCCGGCGATCGAGGAGCCGTCGAACATCACGCCGCCGGCGAGGAAGTCGGCGGAGATCGTTCGCACGTGATGCGACAAGTGCTGCCACTTGCCGCGCGGATCGGTGAAGCGGAAATCGACGTATTTGACGTCGTGCTCCTTGATCAAATCGAGAACTTTTTGGATTGTGGCATCCGCCATGGAACTTTCCTTCGTTGCTGGACCTTCGTCTCGTTGTTACATGCCCCCCACTCGCGTTGCGACGGCTAGACGGCGTCGACGCCTTTTTCGCCGGTGCGGATGCGGATGGCTTCGTCGACGGTCGTGACGAAGATTTTCCCGTCGCCGATGCGGCCGGTACGTGCCGCGTGTTGAATGGCCTCGATGGCGCGCTCCAAAAGTGCGTCGTCCATCACGACCTCGATCTTCACCTTGGGAAGAAAATCCACCACGTATTCGGCGCCGCGGTAAAGCTCGGTGTGGCCCTTCTGCCGCCCGAAGCCTTTGGCTTCGGTCACCGTGATCCCTTGGATGCCGACCTCGTGGAGCGCTTCTTTGACTTCGTCGAGTTTGAACGGCTTGATGATCGCTTCGACTTTCTTCATGGGATGTCCGCCTTATGCATTTGCGCCACAGCCGGCGATGGGTCACCGGTCGCCATTGGCGACCAAGCACGAGGCATGCCAGCCTGGAAATCGCGCTTCTGCGAGAGTCGTGCTCCGCGGTTAAATACCGAAAATCGCGAGGATCGTCTATAAACTGAGCACTATGCTCAAAATTTAGGCAAGGCACTTTCGAGCAGCTCGCGTGCCGGGCGGGGGAACGCCAATGTATCTTCGGAACTGCTGGTACGTCGCCGCCTGGGACCGGGAGGTCACGCGCCGTCCCCTGGCGCGCATGATCCTCGGTGAGCCGATCGTCCTCTATCGCGGCGCCGGCGGTGCGCCCGTCGCGCTCGAGGATCGCTGCTGCCATCGTCACCTGCCTCTGTCGATGGGCGAGGTCGAAGGCGACACGCTGCGCTGCCATTATCACGGGCTGCGCTTTGCCTCGAGCGGCACCTGCGTCGAGATTCCGGGACAGGACCGGGTGCCCGCCGATGCGCGCATCCGCGCCTATCCGCTGATCGAGCGGTTCAACTGGGTGTGGATTTGGATGGGCGATCCCGCCCGCGCCGATCCGGGGCTCATTCCCAATTGGTGGTGGGCCGATCATCCCGATTGGGCCTGCGCCAAGCCCGATATGATCCCGGTCAAATGCAACTACCAGCTCGTCAACGACAACGTGCTCGATGTCACCCACCTCGTTTACGTCCATGCCAGCTCGATCGGCAACAAATCGATCAACGACTTTCCGGCGACGACCGAGCGCGACGGCAACCTCGTGCGCCTGACGCGCTGGATTCTCGATCGCCCGGCGCCGCCGATCTATCAGGCGGCAGGCAAGTTCAAGGGCAATGTCGACCGCTGGCAGATCGTCGAGCATGTTCCGCCCTGCTTCTCGGTGAATTTCGCGGGCTGCGCCGATGCGGGGACCGGCGCGCCGCACGGCCAGCGCGCAAACGGCATCGAGCTGATGGCGCTGAGCGCGCCGACGCCCGAGACCGAGCGCACGACGCATTACTTCTTCGCCTTCCCGCGCAAATTCGGCCTGGGCGATCCGGCGCTCGATAAGGTTTTCAACGTCGATTTCGTCAATGTCTTTCGCGAGGACGTGGCCGTCCTCGAGGCGCAGCAGCGGATGATGGAGCTGCGGCCGAACGCGCCCGCGATCTCGATCAAGGTCGATGCCGCGCCGCTCGCGGCACGCCGCCTGCTGGCGCAAATGATCGCCGCGGAGCAGCCGCTCCCCTTGACCGACGCCTTGGGGTGAAGTGCGGCGCCCCGGTTAGGGTTAATGACCGCGCCTCGCGCGAGAGCATGGAAAATGGGGCGAGTGACCGGGCTCGAACCGGCGACATCCAGATCCACAATCTGGCGCTCTAACCAACTGAGCTACACCCGCCATCCGCCGGGGTGGTAATCCGCACGCTCGCCGAGGTCAAGCCGCGCGCTTCGCCTTCCGCCTGCCACGAAGCGGCGATAGGATCGGGGCGTTCTCTCGTGCTCGAGCCTCGATAAGCATTGCCATGCGGCTCTTCGATAGCGCCCTTCTGACGCCGACCGAAATGGCTCTGGCCGACCAGGCTGCGATTGCGGCCGGGATCGGCGAGTCCGTGCTGATGGACAATGCCGGCCGCGCAGTCGCTGCGGCGGTTGAGCGCCGCTGGTCGAAACGGCCCGTCGCGGTGCTGTGCGGCCCCGGCAACAATGGCGGCGACGGCTTCGCTGCGGCACGCCACCTGGCGGCCGCCGGCTGGCCCGTCCGGCTGGGCCTCCTTGGCGAGCGCGACCGGCTCAAGGGCGCCGCTGCCGAGCACGCGGCGCGGTTTCGCGGTACGGTCGAGCCGCTCGCGCCGGCGATCCTCGATGGCGCGGCGCTCGCGATCGATGCGCTCTTCGGCGCCGGCCTGTCGCGGCCGCTGGAGGGCGGCGCGGCGGCGATGATCGAAGCGCTGGCGGCGCGCCGTCTCCCGGTGCTCGCCATCGACGTGCCCAGCGGCGTTGACGGCGCGAGCGGCGAAATCCGCGGCGTCGCGCCGCAAGCCGCGGCGACGGTGACGTTCTTTCGCAAGAAGCCGGGCCATCTGCTGTTTCCTGGGCGCGCGCGCTGCGGCAGCGTCACCCTTGCGCCGATTGGCATCCCCGATGCCTGCCTTGCCGCGATCGCGCCGCGCTGTTTCGAGAATGGCCCCGCGCTATGGCTCGACGCCTATCCTTGGCCCGGCTTCGGCGACCACAAATACAGCCGCGGCCATCTCGTCGTGCTGGGTGGCGGCGTGCTGACCGGGGCGGCGCGGCTCGCCGCGCGCGCCGGCGCCCGCGCCGGGGCGGGGCTGGTGACGCTCGCCGCGCCCGAAGCAGCCTGGCCGGTTTACGCCGCATCCTTGATGAGCGTCATCGTCCGCCCGATGCGCGCGTCGGCAGATTTCACTGCGCTTATCGGCGATCCGCGCATCCGCGCTGTTCTGGTCGGACCCGGCGCCGGCGTCTCGCCCGAGACGCGCGGCTTCGCGCTCGCGGCGCTCGCCAGCGGGCGCGCAAGCGTCATCGATGCCGATGCGCTGTCGGTCTTCGGCGACGCGCCCGAGGCTCTGTTCGAGGCAATCAAGGCGCCGACCGTGCTGACGCCGCATGAGGGCGAGTTCGCGCGCCTTTTCAGCCGCGAGGGCGATAAGCTCGCGCGTGCGCGCGCTGCGGCCAAGCGCGCCGGCGCCGTCATTCTCCTCAAAGGCGCGGATACCGTGATCGCGGCGCCGGAGGGGCGCGCCGCGATCAACGCCAACGCGCCGCCCGATCTCGCGAGCGGCGGCACGGGCGACGTGCTCGCCGGCTTGATCGCAGGGCTGCTCGCCCAGGGAATGGACGCCTTCGCCGCCGCCTGCGCCGCCTGTTGGCTGCATGGCGAGGCGGCGCAGGCGATCGGGCCGGGGCTCATCGCCGACGACCTGATCGATGCCGTGCCAAAGGTCTTGCGCCGTCTGAAGGCGCTTGCTGAAACAACTGCGCAACCGGGAGAATCATGACCGACCGCACCGGATTCCTCGACGGAGTCTACGACTTCACGCGAAACAATCTGCGCACGCTGCGCAGCCTGCGGGCGCGGTGGCGCGACCTCGCGGGCGCCGCGCGTAGCGCCGCGCCGGCAGTATTGACGGACGACGCGGCAGATCGCCTGCGCGAGCAAATGCAGGAATGTCTCGATGCCCGCGGCGGCGAAGTCTCCGCGCGGGCGCGCGCGGCCGGGCTCGGCCAAGCCTATCTCGCTCTGTCTGCCCCGGGACGCGAGCGCTTCCTGCAGATTTTGGCGAGCGATTTCGACATCGACCACGAGGCCGTCGATGCCGCGTGTCAGCGCCTTGCCCATGCGCGCGGCGACGATGAAAAGCGCCGCATCGAGCGCGCGCTGCGCCAGGCGCTCGAGCCGCCGCGGCTTCGCCTGCTGACCCAGTTCAACGCCCTGCCGAGCGGCGTCAAGTTTCTCGTCGATATGCGCGCCGAGTTGATGAAGCTGGCGCATCACAGCGAGGCCCTCAATGCGCTGGAGCACGATCTGCGCAGCCTCCTTGCCAACTGGTTCGACGAGGGTTTTCTCGAAATCCGGCAGATCACCTGGGACGCGCCCGCGGCGCTTCTCGAAAAGCTGATGATCTACGAGGCGGTTCACGAAATCCGCGGCTGGTCCGACCTCAAGAACCGGCTCGAGGCGGATCGCCGCTGCTTTGCCTATTTCCATCCGCGCATGCCGGACGAGCCGCTGATCTTCGTCGAGGTCGCGCTGGTGAAAGGCATGGCCGACAATGTCCAGTCGCTGCTCGACGAAGCGGCGCCGGTCGGCGACCCGGCCAGCGCGGATTCCGCGATTTTCTACTCGATCTCGAACTGCCAGCGCGGTCTTTCGGGGATCAGCTTCGGCGCCTTCCTCATCAAGCGCGTCGCCGACCGGCTTGCCGCCGAGTTTCCCCATCTCTCGCATTATGCGACGCTCTCGCCCATGCCCGGCTTCCGCGCCTGGCTCGATGCGCGCGCGGTCGAGGAGGGCGAGGATCTGCTGACGCCGACCGAGCGCCGCGGGCTCGAGACTTTGCCGGGCGCCGAGGATCATTCGCTCGCGGCGCTGCTCGCCAATCCCCTCTGGTACGACAACGCCGCCGTCGCCGCGGCGGTCAAGGCGCCGCTGATGCGGCTCGCCGCGCGCTACCTCCTGGTCGAGAAGAACCGGCGCGGCCGGGCCGCCGACGGCGTCGCCCATTTCCATTTGAGCAATGGCGCGCGGGTCGAGCGCATCAATTGGCTGGGCGATCTCTCGCCCAAGGGTATCCAGCAATCCGCCGGCATCATGATCAATTACCTCTACCGCCTGTCGGATATCGAGGAGAACCACGAGGCCTATACGGGCGAAGGCCGCGTCGCCGCTTCTCCCGCGATTACGCGGCTGTTGAAAACCTGAGCAAGTCTCGAAACCGCAAGGCCGATCGGCGCTCATTCGAGATCGATCCACAGCCTCGGCGATGAACCGCGGGCCTGCGGAAGGGTCCGCGCGGCGCGCGCCGGCTGCCGCCGCGCGCTCGCCTTCCACTCGGAAAGGTGCTGTGCTATGAACCCGGCTTCATTGGCGGCGGGCGGCACTTGCATCCGGGCCGCCGCGCCGTGCCTGCGAGCACGATTTGGGCGGGCGTGGCGGAATTGGTAGACGCACTGGATTTAGGTTCCAGCGACGCAAGTCGTGGGGGTTCAAATCCCTCCGCCCGCACCATGCCGAGCCAGCCGAGGAAACGAGTTTTCACACATTATGCAAGTCACCGAGACCACCGCCGAAGGGCTCAAGCACGAAATGACCGTCGTGGTCGAGGCCGCCGATATCGAACGGCGCGTCACCGACCGGCTCAATGAAATCGGACGCAGCATTCGGTTGCCCGGGTTTCGGCCCGGCAAAGTGCCGCTGAACGTCCTGCGCAAGCGCTATGGTCCTTCCGTTGTCGGCGAAGTGCTGGAGCGCACGGTCTCGGACAGCTCCAACGAGGCGATGCGCGAGCGCAATCTTCGCCCCGCGCTCCAGCCCAAGGTCGAGATCGTCTCCTTCAACGAAGGCCAGGATCTCCAATACAAGCTCGCCGTCGAGGTGCTGCCGCAGATCGATCTCGGCAATTTCGCCGAGCTGCAGCTCGAGCGGCTGAAGCCCGAGGTGCCGGAGGAGGAGATCGACCGCGCGCTCGAGCGCATCGCCAAGCAGCAGCGCAAGAGCGAGGTGGTCGACCGCGCCGCGGCGACGGGCGATATCGTCGTGATGGATTTCGTCGGCTCGGTCGGCGGCGTCGAGTTCCCGGGCGGCAGCGCCAAGGATTACGCCTTGGAGCTCGGCACCGGCAGCTTCGTTCCCGGCTTCGAGGACCAGCTGGTCGGCATCAAGGCCGGCGAAGAGCGGAATGTCGAGATCACCTTTCCCGCCGATTACGGCAATGAGGAACTCGCCGGCAAGGCCGCGTCCTTCAAGGTGACTGCCAAATCGGTGAAGGCGATCGCACCCCAGCCGATCGATGATTCGCTTGCGAGCGCGATCGGAATGGAGAATCTCGCGGCGCTCCGCCAGGTCGTGCGCGAGCGGATCGAGCGCGATTATCAGGGCATGGCGCGGCAGAAGCTGAAGACCGCGCTGCTCGACCGGCTCGCCGAGCGCCACAATTTCGCGGTGCCGCAGGGCATGATCGATATCGAGCTCGAAACCATTTGGCGGCAATACCAGGCGCAGCGCGAGCGCGCGAAGCAGACCGGCGGCGAGGGCGCCCCCGAGGCCGAGCCCGAGCCCGAGAAAGACGAGGCGAGCGTCAAGGCGGAATATAAGGACATCGCCGAGCGCCGCGTCCGGCTGGGCCTGGTGCTTGCAGAAGTCGGCGGCAAGAACAACATCACGGTGACGCAGGACGAGATCAACCGCGCCATGGCCGAGGAAGCGCGGCGCTTTCCCGGCCAGGAGCGCCACGTGATCGAATATTACCGCAACAACCCGGGCGCGATCGACGGGCTGCGCGCGCCGATCTACGAGGACAAGATCATCGATTTCATCCTCGAATTGGCGCAGGTGAGCGAGCGGGCGGTGCCGCTCAGCGAGCTCCTCGCGGCCGAAGCGGAGGCGGATGGGAAGGGCGCGGAGGAAGCGGGCAAAAGCTGAAGGAGCCGGGCGCCCGCCGGACCGCGTGACGACAGGATCAGCAAAGGCAGAGAGCGATGGATCCCCTTGAGATTTATATGAACAACCTCGTTCCGATGGTGGTCGAGCAGACCAACCGCGGCGAGCGCGCCTACGACATTTATTCGCGCCTGTTGAAGGAGCGCATCATCTTCCTGGTGGGGCCGGTTAACGACATGGTGTCGAGCCTCATGTGCGCGCAGCTGCTCTTTTTGGAGTCGGAGAACCCCAATAAGGACATCTCCTTCTACATTAACTCTCCAGGAGGCATCGTCACTTCGGGGTTGGCGATTTACGACACCATGCAATATATCCGCTCGCCGGTGGCGACGGTGTGCATCGGCCAGGCCGCCTCGATGGGCTCGCTGCTGCTCTGCGCCGGCACCAAGGGCAAGCGCATCTCGCTGCCCAATTCGCGAATCATGATTCATCAACCATCCGGCGGCGCCCAGGGCCAGGCCACGGATATCGAGATCCAGGCGCGCGAAATCCTGCAACTGCGGGCGCGGCTCAACGAAATGTACGTTAAGCATACCGGCCAGCCGCTCGAGACGATCGCCGCCGCGGTCGAGCGCGACAAGTTCATGTCGCCGGTCGAAGCCAAGGAATTC